>CAJXNY010000012.1 GCA_913057435.1 uncultured Oceanospirillaceae bacterium
TCTCAAAGATTGTCGATCCTGCCCGCTACGCGGACAATGCATGCGAAAACGTCACCAGCAGTCCGCACGTCAGGTACAGTTCAACCTGACAGAAAAACCGGCCGAGCGTAGCTATATGGAAAGAATGAAAGACAAGATCGACAGCCCGATGGGACGGCATATTTACAGCCAACGCCTGGGAACGGTAGAACCGGTGTTCGGAAATATCGAAACCAATAAGGGACTCAAACGGTTCACACTGCGTGGCAAACAGAAGGTTAATGCTCAGTGGTTGATGTACTGCATGGTGCATAATATCGAGAAAATAGCGACGCAGGGTCAGTATAAACACTGATGCTGAAAGATGGTGCAAAAAGCGTATGTCGCGGCGTATAGCATTGATATAGACTGTTTGAAAAACAAGGCTTAACTGGCTGGTGCCAGTGGCAAAATGGAATGAAGGCTTGTCAGAATGTAAGTTGGTGAGGGTTTATCGTCCTCTGCTGCTAATCCGACAGCCTCGTTAGCATTCAGGTGGATTTATGAGTATTCGAGTCGCAAATAAGTATGATGTATCAAATATATGCTCTCTCGTTTCATCACTTTCTCATTTTTACTTGGAAAGTTGTGAAATGGAGTTGCCAAATTGGTTCGCTGAAACACTTACTACTGAAGCTTTTCTAAGTAGAATTCAAAGTGATGAATATCTGAATTTTGTTTACGAAGTTCAAGGTGAAGTTGTGGGCTATTTAGCGTTAAAAGGTAATAGCCATTTGTACCACCTATTTGTTTCTGAATCCTACCAAGGAAAAGGGATTTCTAGGTGTTTGTGGAGTCATGCAATAACAAAGTGTATAGCTGAAATTTATACTTTAAGATCTTCATTGTTTGCCGTCCCAATTTATAAAAAGTTTGGCTTCAAGGTTGTTGGCGAAGCTGGTGAAAAAGATGGTATTGGCTTTCAACCCATGGAGCTACGGGTGTAAAATGCTAACAAGGCGTTTAAACGGAACAAAAACTGTTGGCTTTTGTTCGTGTCTAAAAAAGTATAGCCAACTACTTTTGTTCGCTTAACGCGGCGTTATATAAAATCGCCACCTCAGGCTATGAAAAACTAGACGGTCGGCTATCTATCATCAATATATCGAGTTTTTTCTGTGCTTTTTTAGGATTTTCTAAATCGATTATTTCTATCATTTCACATTCATCTCGAACCATTTCATCGATTAAGCTCGGGTAATGGCGGCAGTCTTCAGGTCTATCTAAATAGATACTGCATGTGTATTTGTTTGGCTCTTTAGGTGTTTTTTTTGGGGAAATATCGAGAAATGGGCATTGTTTGAGTCTTTCGCCTGACTTCGGATCGAACCATATTTCATTGTTTCTGACAAACTCGAATATGTCAGGATTAAATAGCTCCCAAAGGTCAATTTCTTCCTGAGTGGCGGCTAAGTCACCATCGCCGTATTTGATACAGCATTTACCGCATTGGTTACAATTCTTCATGGTTCACTAAGTAGTTGATGATAACAAGCCTATAGTATCACTAATGGCCCTCCAAGGGCTTCTTATGTTACTGTGCTTTGCATATAGTAAACTGTTCAATCTGATAGCCAATATCGCGATATTTTTAGCTCAAAACAGTTTAGTAAATAAGGTGCGCGACTGACGGCTCAGGTTTACGTTGGTCTGTAACTTAACAGGGAGTTCTATTTTAAATTGGGAGTGAAAATGTTAAAAATAGTATTTGTTTTTGCCGTTATTTTGCAGAGTTCTTTTCTTTCTGCGGCGGATGATGCCTTCGATGTAGGTTTCCGTAAAATAGACGTTATATCGCAAGAAACTGATGAGCGTTTCCCCATGGCCGTTGTTTACCCAACGCGTGATCCGGCTGAAAATATCAGCTTTGGGCCTTTCGATATGGAACTTTCAATGTATGGGAAAATTGCCGATGGAATGTTCCCTGTCGCCATCATTTCCCATGGCTCTGGTGGTTCTGATTTAGGATATAGAAGCATCGCATTCAATCTTGTTCAACAGGGTTTTATTGTGGGCATGCCATTGCATCCGAAAAATAATTACAAAGATAATACAGCCGAGGGCACCGTTAGAAACTGGGCAAATAGACCGAAACATATCAAAGCTGCTATAGATAGTTTACTGTCGCATCCAAAGTTATCTGCAAGTATCGATAATAAAAAAATAGCCGTTGTAGGGCATTCCGCAGGTGGGTATACCGCATTAGCAACGGCTGGCGGCGTTGCAGATGCCGGTATGATTGCTGAACTGTGTAAAAATGATCTTCAGTTAGACGAGCCCTTTTGTAATATGGGAACAGAGAGCCTGGTTAAGCTCGTGAAGATTAGCAACCAGGCTGACAAGCGAGTTAAGGCGATTGTGATGATGGCCCCCGTGGGCATATTATTTAAATCAGAAGGCGCTCTTGCACAGGTTGATATACCGGCACTTCTTCTGAGGGCAGAGAAAGATGGAGTGCTGACGGAGCCGTATCATTCAGAAGTAATAGCCAAACATTATCAGAACAAGAAAAATCTCACTTATCGGACGGTATCAAATGCAGGGCACTATTCGTTCATAACCCCGGTGCCAGACGTACTAAAAAGAGAGCTGGGTGCCGTAGCAGAAGATCCAGACGGGTTTGATCGTGCTGAATTTCATGACGCTCTAGGTCCAGAAATAGCTAGTTATCTTATTAGCGTGCTTAACTAAAGATATAACGCCAAGCTCAGCTGGCTGACGGCCTCAGTAGCTGAGTTTGACGTTAATGAAAACGGATGGCTAAAGTCACCTTGATTTTAAACGTTTACCCTGATCCATTATTCTTGTAATAACGTGTAATAGACCTCCTTTTAATATCACCTGAAAATAGCCTACCCTCGACGGTTAATTACAGGGTTTTATACCTGTGATGATAATAAATCATATTTATAATCAATTTATTAGTAGAAAAGGAATTTACCCAATGCTGTCATCCATCCGCAAAATTTCAACCTGTACGTTGCTGCTCTCAGGTGTTCTTTTTTCTAATCTCAACCTGGCAGCAGCAGAGGTGGATTGCCCGGCAAGCCCACACTGGTCGGATACGGTGCCGCCGCTGAACGTTGATCATGTTTTTTGTGGCGAGATAAAAAAGAACAGGGCCAAGGGTTTTCATTCTCGCCCAGGTGGTGAAGACCCGGCAACGGTGGCAAGCTTTGTCGTAATCGAGAAGCCCAATGCTAGTGGGATTTATGGAGGCACGGTTACGCTCAACAATCCCAGTGGCGATAATCCATCCAAGTTCTCCACCATTTTTCCTGACAACTGCAGCCAGGATGAGGTGATGAAGTCCATACTCCATGCCTATGAAAACCCGCAGGCGTGCCCTGCAGGTGCGCCAGGCTGGGCAAGCTGTGGTCTGAACCGGCCTGCGAAGGGTGGTGCAGGTTACTGCGTTGGCAATGATGCTGGTTTGCGTTTTAGTATTGCGTTTGCAACACTGAAAGATGGCAGAATTAACACGGCATTTCCCTTACGTTGATCGGGATAAATGAGGCTGAATAATGGCAGGCAGTAATATGATGGAACCCGATTGGGCCGGTAAAACCCCTGGGAATGAGGGTCATGATCGTATCGCTGCGTGCCTTGTTATGGATATCCAGCACGCGCCTGGCTGGGCGAATACGGTATTGCAGAGTATTGATGATGTGATGGCGGGGCGCAGTCGTGGCTGGGAGATGTCGATGAACGCCTATGTGCTGGATGTTGGGCCAGCAAACACTGATATCGAGCCGGTGTATGAAGAGCAGGGCGAGGAGACGGTGGCCGTGTTAACGGCTGATCTGCGTTGTGCGCTGGTTGCCTGGATTGAGCAGATTGAGAAGGCTCAATCGGTATAGCTATTCTATATTTTTTGTTCCCACGGTCTGCGTGGGAGCGCAGCGGGTGGAGTGTTCAAGCTATCCTGCATCTTTTTTAACTGAAATCTGGATTCCCTTCTGGCGTTGAGCGTATATTGGCCCATGTCTCTTTAATTACACGCTTTTCTTTGTTTTAGTGGCTAATTAATGGCTGTCAATGCTGTACGAACTCTATTTTTCTACTGACGGATAAAAAGGATAAGAAATGACTAGTGATGTGAAGGATAGTAATAGCGACGCTATTGATCAGGATGCTTCCATTGTCTCAAGAAGCGAGTTACGTATTCTTTTCGACGATGAAAATAAAGCAGTTACTGTGATTACGCCAAATGGAAATGAAATTACGCTGGATGACAGTAGTCAAACAATAAGAATGCAAGATCAAAATAAAAATGTCGTGCTGATGTCAGAATCAGGTATTTCACTTAAAAGCCCAAAAGATATAACGATTGAGGCTGATCAGTCTGTGTCTATTAAAGGGAATTCAGGTGTGAAAATAGAGGCCCCTGCAGGGAATCTTGTCACGTCGGCCATGAATATTGCGCATAAAGCTAAGGTGGAATATTCAGCGCAAGGTGCTGCGACTGCATCTGTACAAGGTGGAGCCGAACTGACCCTTAAGGGTGCTATGGTAATGATTAACTGATCAGCAGATTAAGGAGAATACGCTATGCCACCTGCTGCACGACTAACCGATTTTCATCAATGCCCAATGATAACCCCTGGTGTGCCTCCTATCCCTCACGTTGGTGGGTCTGTTATTGGCCCGGGTGCTCCTGCTGTGCTTATTGATAAGCTGCCTGCCGCTAGAGTGGGAGATATGCTGATGTGCGTGGGGCCTCCAGATACGATAGTCAAAGGCTCTGCGACCGTTATGATCGGTGGAATGCCTGCCGCCAGGGTGGGGGATGCGACTGCCCATGGAGGGACGATTGTTCTAGGGGCTTTTAATGTGATGATCGGCGGCTGACTGGCCCCACCACCCGAGAATAGAAAACGGCCACTGATGTGGCCGTTGTTATGTTCAGTGCAATAGCGGATTAATTACCCGCTATCTGACTCAGATATCGTCTAATCCCAGTTCTTCAATGGAGATCTCACGCATCTTGAATTTCTGGATTTTCCCGGTCACGGTCATCGGGAATTCTTCCACAAACTTGAAGTAGCGTGGGATTTTGAAGTGGGTGATCTTGCCTCTGCAGAAGTTGCGCAGGTCTTCTTCGGTGGCCTGTTCTGCATCGGGGTTGGTTTTCACCCAGGCGATCAGTTCTTCGCCGTATTTCTTGTCCGGTACACCGGTTACCTGCACTTCAATCACGGCAGGGTGGGTGTACAGGAACTCTTCGATCTCTTTTGGATAGACGTTTTCGCCGCCACGGATCACCATGTCTTTGATACGGCCAACGATCTGGATGTAGCCTTCGTCGTCCATGATGGCCAGATCTTCGGTGTGCATCCAGCCTGCCGCGTCAACGGCTTTGGCGGTGGCTTCGTCGTTGTTCCAGTATTTGATCATCACTGAATAGCCACGGGTACACAGTTCGCCGATCTCGCCACGGGGCAGAATGCGGCCGCTGGCCGGGTCAACGATTTTGGTTTCCAGGTGGGGCTGGGTGCGGCCCACGGTGGTTACCTGCTTGTCGAACGGGTCGCTGGCGGAGGTCTGGGTAGATACCGGGCTGGTTTCGGTCATGCCGTAGGCGATCTGCACTTCTTTCATGTGCATGCGGGAGTTAACCGCTTTCATTACTTCAGCCGGGCAGATGGAGCCTGCCATGATGCCGGTGCGCAGGCTGGAGAGGTCGTACTGATCGAAGTCCGGGTCTTCCAGTTCGGCGATAAACATCGTTGGTACGCCGTACAGGGCGGTGGCGCGTTCTTCTGCCACGGCTTTGAGGACGGATTTGGTATCGAAGCCTTCATCGGCGTAGATCATCGCCGCACCGTGGGTCATACAGCCCAGGTTGCCCATGACCATGCCGAAGCAGTGGTAGAGCGGCACCGGGATTACCAGCCGGTCGTTCTCGGTGAAGTTCATGCTTTCAGCAACGAAGTAGCCGTTGTTGAGGATGTTGTGGTGCGACAGGGTGGTGCCTTTCGGGAAACCGGTGGTGCCAGAGGTGTACTGGATGTTGATGGCGTCGTCGAACTGCAGCGTTTCCTGCAGGTCGGTCATGTCCTGAGCAGGCACCAGTTCGGCCATGTCCATAAAGTCAGCCCAGCGGTACATGCCGGGATGTTTTGCGCTGTCCAGGTTGATCACACCTTGCAGGTGGGGCAGCTTCATCGATTTGAGCTTGCCTTCGGCGCTCATTTTCAGTTCCGGTGCCAGCTCCAGCAGCATCTGGGTGTACTGCGAGCTTTTGAAATGGTCAGCGGTGACCAGGAAGCGCATCTCGGACTGGTTGAGGGCGTACTCCAGCTCGTGCAGACGGTAAGCCGGGTTTACGTTGACCAGGATGGCACCGATTTTGGCGGTGGCGAACTGAGTAATTGTCCACTCGGCGCGGTTGGGGGACCAGACACCTACGCGGTCACCGCGCTGAACACCGATCGCCAGAAAGGCACGGGCGGCCTGATCGACTTTGTCTTTCAGCTGGGACCAGGTCAGGCGGATCTCCTGATGACAGACGATCAGTGCATCGTGGTTCGGAAACCGGGCGACGGTCGTATCAAACATATCGCCAATGGTCATGCCGATCAGTGGTTTGTCGCAGGTGCCACTGGTGTAGCTCGGGAGCTGTTTATGCATTCGTTAAACCCCATGTTCACATCGTTATAGTTATTGGTTGTGCCGTCCAGAATGCGCTTTTCCTGTTGCAGCCACGTAGAAAAACGCATTCCCACCGTTGGAACACACCGGATACCTCAGCGGCAGAGACTGTGGTATTCAGGGTTTGGTTGCATATCCACGGCGCTGGCAACCCGATTGGTCATATTGTAGAAACCGGCTATGTTGGCGATATCCCAGATATCCTGATCCACAAACCCGGCATCGCGCAGACACTGGCGGTCTGCTTCTTCGATTTTGGCCGGGGATTCAGTCAGTTTGTGGGCAAAGTCGAGCATGGCACGGTGACGCTCGGAAAGGTCCGCAACGCGGTAGTTCATCACCATCAGTTCGCCCAGCTTTGGCTCGCCAGCGAGGTCACGCACGGCAGCGCCATGGGCAACCTGGCAGTAGTAACAGTTGTTTTCAGATGACACCACCACGGCGATCATCTCTTTTTCAAGCGTACTGATATTGCTTTCGCCAAACATCAGTTCGTTATAAAGGCGGGAAAATGCGTCAAGCTGAGCCTGGTTCTGGCTGTAGGCTTTGAGCACATTGGGCACCATGCCGAGCTTCTCATCGCAGATGGCAAAGTACTTCTGGAACTCTGGTGTCAGCTGATCCCGTTCAGGAATCGGCAGATCAAGCGCGGTGATATGGTCCGGCTGAGATTTCATTGTTGTTGCCTCGTCTTGTTGTTTTTATTACGCGAGGTGAGGGCAGGCAGACTGCCCTCTGTACATAAGGATATACCTTTAATCAGACGCCTTCACAACCCATTGCCAGTGCGACTTTAGAGCCGTTACGGCGGCCCAGTTGATCTGTGATCCAGTGACTGGTTTTTACCAGTTGCGCCAGATCAATACCGGTGTGAATACCCAGCCCGTGCAGCATGTACACCACATCTTCAGTGGCGACGTTACCGGAGGCGCCATTGGCATAAGGACAGCCGCCCAGGCCTGCGACGGAGCTGTCGATCACGGCCAGGCCTTCTTCCACTACGGCATACAGATTGGCTAGCGCCTGACCGTAAGTGTCGTGGAAATGCGCTGCCAGTTTATCCATGGGCACCTGTTTGTTGACCGCTGCCAGCATCGCTTTTACCCGATGTGGCGTGCCAACACCGACGGTGTCACCCAGGGAGACTTCGTAACAGCCCCGGTCCAGCAGTTCGCGTGCAACCACGGCGACCTGTTCAGGCTGAATATCACCGGCGTAGGGGCAACCCACGACGGTGGAAACATAGCCGCGCACCCGAATGTTATTGGCGCGGGCCAGTTCGATGATGGGCGTGAAGCGTTCCAGTGACTCGGCGATCGAACAGTTGATGTTCTTCTGGGTAAACGCCTCGGAGGCAGCGGAGAATACTGCCATCTCGTCCACCTGGCCTGTTTCTACCGCCGCCTGAGCGCCGCGCAGATTAGGGGTGAGGGCGGCGTAGTACACACCGCTGCGTTTCTGGATGCCGGTCATCACGGCGGCGGCATCGCCCATTTGTGGCACCCATTTGGGTGACACAAAAGAGGCGGCTTCGATATGACTCAGGCCTGCGTCGGCCAGCTGGTGAACCAGGCTGACCTTGGTAGCCGTGGGGATGATATCCCCCGGCTCGTTCTGCAGACCATCGCGGGGGCCGACTTCAACCACCCGCACATGTTCAGGCAGGGCCATGATCAGGCCTCCTCATCCGGGGTCACGGCGATCAGCTGAGCGCCTTCGCTGACCAGATCACCTTCGGCGAAGTAGATGTCGGATACCGTACCATCGCACGGTGCTTTGATGCTGTGCTCCATCTTCATCGCTTCCATCACCACCAGGGTTTCACCGGCGGCAACTTTCTGACCGGCTTCCACCAGTACAGCAACCATGGCACCGTTCATCGGTGCGGTGAGAGAGCCTTCGCTGCTTTCATCGCCGCCGTCAAAACGTTCGCAATGCAGCTCGCAGCTGAACTGCTCACCTTCATGGAACAGGGTGATGCTGTCGTTGTGCTGGAACAGGTGAACGGTCAGGCGGTGGCCGTTGATCATGACCTGCAGCGCATCGTCATTGAGGCTGGCGCTGACCTGATAATCGGCACCGTCGACGCTGATCTGGTAATGATCCTGCTGTTCCAGTATGCGCAGATCGTGGCTGTCGTCACCGTGGATCAGGGTCATTGGCCGTGCGTACTGGCTGTTCATGCGCCAGCTGTTCTGACGGCTGAACGGGGAGTACGGGTCACCGGCAACAAAGGCCGCCGCTTTCTGGCTTTCCAGCAGGTAAGCGGCGGTGATGGCCAGGTTACGCTGGGTATCGATGTTGTTGGCCGGGAACAGCAGTTCGCGGTGCTTCTCGATAAAGCCGGTGTCCAGATCTTCATCTTTGAACGGCTGAGCGTTGGCCAGGTGGCGCAGGAAACGGGTGTTGGTTTTCAGGCCACCGATCCGGTAATCCTCCAGCGCGGTAACCATGCGGGCGATAGCGCGGTCGCGGTTATCATCCCAGACGATCAGCTTGGCGATCATCGGGTCGTAGTACACCGATACTTCGTCACCTTCAACCACACCGGTGTCGACACGCACATGGGCGTTTTCTTCCGGCGTGCGCAGGTAGCGCAGGGTGCCTGTTGCTGGCAGGAAGTCGTTGTCCGGGTCTTCAGCGTAGATACGTGCTTCCAGCGCGTGACCGCTGATGCGGATCTGATCCTGCTGCAATGGCAGGCCTTCACCGTGGGCGATGCGCAGCTGCCATTCAACCAGATCCTGGCCGGTGATCAGCTCGGTAACCGGGTGCTCTACCTGCAGACGGGTGTTCATTTCCATAAAGTAGAAAGAGCCGTCTACGTCATACAGGAACTCAACCGTACCGGCACCGACGTAATCAATCGCCTGGGCAGCACGCACAGCGGCTTCACCCATGGCGACACGAATTTCGTCAGGCAGGCCAGGTGCCGGTGCTTCTTCAATCACTTTCTGGTGACGACGCTGGACGGAACAGTCGCGTTCGGCCAGGTAAACCCCGTTGCCATCCTGATCACAGAACACCTGAATTTCCACGTGGCGTGGCTGGGTCAGGTATTTCTCGATCAGCATATCCGGGTTGCCGAAGGCGTTTTTCGCTTCACGGCAGGCGGAGGTCAGGGCTTCGTCGAACTCGGACATCTGTTCGACAACGCGCATGCCTTTACCACCACCACCGGCAACGGCTTTAAGCAGCAGCGGGAAGCCACATTTTTCAGCTTCGACACGCAGCAGGGCAGGGTCCTGATCATCGCCATGGTAGCCTGGCACCAGCGGTACACTGGCGTGGGACATGATTTCTTTAGCGGCGGATTTGGAACCCATCGCGGCAATCGCCGACGATGGTGGGCCGATAAAGGTGATGCCGTTTGCTTCCAGCGCTTCAGCGAAGCCGGTATTTTCGGACAGGAAGCCGTAACCTGGGTGAACCGCCTGGGCACCGGACTGTTTGCAGATCTCGATGATCTTGTCGGCGCGCAGGTAGCTCTCGCTGCTGGGCGCAGGACCGAGCAGGAAGGCTTCATCAGCCATGGCTACGTGGCGGGCGTTACGGTCTGCTTCGGAGTAGACGGCAACACATTTGATACCCATGCGATGGGCGGTCTGTATAACGCGGCAAGCGATCTCGCCACGGTTTGCAATCAGAATTTTGTTAAACATGCCGCTCACTCCTGAATCCAGTTCGGTTTACGCTTTTCGAGGAAGGAGCCCAGTCCTTCCTGGCCTTCGTCACTGACACGAATGTCAGCGATACGGCGGGCGGTGTCGTCGATCACATCCTGATCGATCACCTTGCTGCTGACCGCGAAGATCAGCGCTTTGGCGGCATTCATCGCCTGCGGGCTGTTGCGGCGCAGCTGGTTAACAAAACGACGGCAGGCGTCGTCCAGTAACTCAGGTGCTGCAACAACTTCGTGTACCAGGCCGTATTGCTGCGCCTCGCGAGCGCTGAACAGCTCGGCGGTCATGAAGTAACGACGGGACTGGCGCTCGCCGATCGCACGGACCACGTAAGGGCTGATCACCGCAGGAATCAGGCCGATTTTGACCTCAGACAGACAGAACTGGCTTGATTCTGCGGCGATCACGATATCGCAGCAGGCGGCCAGACCCACAGCACCGCCGTAGGCAGCGCCCTGCACAAGGCCGATGGTTGGCTTGCTCAGGTCGTTCAGTTCTTTCATCAGCAGCGCCAGCTTGCCAGCGTCTTCGATGTTGTCCTGGTGGCTGTTTTTCGCCATCCGCTTCATCCAGGCCAGGTCAGCCCCGGCGGAGAAGTTTTTACCGTTAGAACGCAGTACCAGCACCCGTACGGATGGGTCTTCGTTGACGGCTTGCAGCTGATGGATCAGCTGGGCGATCACATCGTCATCAAAGGCGTTGTGGACCTCAGGGCGGTTGATGACCAGTTCGGCCACGCCCTGGGGCAGTCTATTCAGCAGTACAAAGGAATTACTCATCGGAAAACCTCCGTTACATGCGGAATACGCCAAATTTGGTTTCACCGACCGGCTTGTTCAGCGCAGCGGACAGGCCCATGCCGATCACGTCGCGGGTCTGCGCCGGATCGATAACGCCGTCATCCCACAGGCGGGCAGAGGCGTAGTACGGATGGCCCTGGTGCTCGTAAGTGTCGATGATTGGCTGCTTGAAGGCGGCTTCTTCTTCACTGCTCCAGCTGTCGCCGGTGCGGTCCATATTGTCGCGCTTCACCGTAGCCATTACGCCAGCGGCCTGTTCGCCACCCATCACCGAGATACGGGAGTTTGGCCACATCCAGAGGAAGTTCGGGCTGTAAGCACGGCCACACATGCCGTAGTTACCAGCACCAAAGGAGCCGCCGATCAGTACGGTGAGTTTTGGCACATCGGCACAGGCCACGGCGTTCACCATTTTGGCACCGTGCTTGGCGATCCCTTCGGATTCGTATTTCTGGCCAACCATGAAGCCGGTGATGTTCTGCAGGAACAGCAGCGGGATTTTTCGCTGACAGCACAGCTCGATAAAGTGCGCGCCTTTCTGAGCGGACTCGCCGAACAGGATACCGTTGTTGGCAACAATGCCGACCGGGTAGCCGTGGACGTGGGCAAAGCCGGTTACCAGAGTGGTGCCGTACAGTTTTTTGAATTCGTCGAATTCAGAACCATCGACGATACGGGCGATAATTTCGCGCACATCAAAGGGCTTTTTCAGATCGGTGCCGACGATGCCGTAGATCTCATCTGCCGGGTAGAGCGGGTCAGTCGGCGCTTTAATCGCCAGATCCACTTCTTTACGACGGTTCAGATTGGAGACACAGGTGCGGGCAATCTGCAGCGCATGGGTGTCGCTCTCGGCATAGTGGTCGGCAACCCCGGAGGTACGACAGTGCACATCGGCACCACCCAGATCTTCGGCGGTCACGACTTCACCGGTGGCAGCTTTTACCAGCGGAGGACCCGCCAGGAAGATGGTGCCCTGTTCTTTAACGATGATTGACTCATCTGCCATGGCCGGTACATAAGCCCCCCCGGCAGTACACAGGCCCATTACCACGGCGATCTGTGGGATGCCTTTGGAAGACATGCGGGCCTGGTTAAAGAAGATACGGCCAAAGTGGTCGCGGTCTGGGAATACGTCGTCCTGCTGGGGCAGGTTGGCGCCGCCGGAGTCGACCAGGTAAACACAGGCCAGATTATTCTGCTCGGCAATTTCCTGAGCGCGCAGGTGTTTTTTCACCGTCAGCGGGAAGTAGGTGCCGCCTTTTACGGTCGGGTCGTTGGCGATGATCATACATTCAACGCCGGACACGCGGCCCACACCGGCAATGATGCCTGCGGCCGGGATCACATCGTCATAGACCTGATACGCCGCCAGCTGGGACAGCTCCATAAACGCGGAGCCTTCATCCAGCAATACGTTGATACGGTCACGGGGCAGCAGTTTGCCGCGCGCCAGGTGACGTTCCTGATATTTGGCACCGCCGCCTTGCTCGATCGTATTTACTTTATCGCGCAGGTCGGCAACGGCTTCGGCCATGGAATCGTAGTTGGCGCGGAACTCGTCCGAGCGGGCATTTACTTTGCTATTCAAAACAGTCATGCGGAAAACCTCGTCGGGCTGTTTCTGAATTCAGAAGGGAGGAAGGACATTCGTCCTTCCTTTATATAGGTAGCCTTTAGTAATAAGGCCCTTATTTGTTCAGGAACAGCTCGCGGCCGATCAGCATGCGGCGGATCTCGGAGGTGCCTGCACCGATCTCGTACAATTTGGCATCACGCAGCAGTCGACCTGTCGGGAATTCGTTGATGTAGCCGTTACCGCCCAGCAGCTGGATGGCGTCCAGTGCCATTTTGGTGGCGACTTCAGCGGTGTAGAGGATGACACCGGCGCAATCCTTACGGCTGGTTTCGCCGCGCATCGCAGCCTGGGCCGCCATGTAGGTGTAAGAGCGGGCAGCATTCATCTGGGTGTACATGTCTGCCAGTTTGCCCTGTACCAGCTCAAACTCACCGATTGGCTGACCAAACTGCTGACGGTCACGTACGTACGGCACCACGATGTCCATGGCAGCCTGCATAATACCGATTGGGCCACCGGCCAGTACCAGACGCTCGTAGTCCAGACCGCTCATCAGTACTTTAACGCCGCCGTTGAGTTCGCCGAGGATGTTTTCTTTAGGAACCGGGCAATCCTGGAACACCAGCTCACAGGTGTTGGAGCCGCGCATACCCAGCTTGTCCAGTTTCTGGTGACGGGAGAAGCCAGGGTAATCACGCTCAACGATGAAGGCGGTGATGCCACGAGGGCCAGCGCTGATGTCAGTTTTTGCGTAAATAACGTAGGTGTTGGCATCTGGACCGTTGGTGATCCACATCTTGTTGCCGTTGAGCAGGTAGTGATCACCGTTGTCACGGGCGCTCAGCTTCATGGACACCACATCGGAACCGGCATTGGGCTCAGACATCGCCAGCGCGCCGATATGCTCACCGCTGAGCAGTTTTGGCAGGTACTTGCGTTTCTGCTCTTCGTTACCGTTACGGTGAATCTGGTTTACACACAGGTTGGAATGCGCACCGTAAGACAGGCCAACAGACGCGGAGGCGCGGCTGATCTCTTCCATGGCGATCACGTGGGCCAGGTAGCCCATGCCGACACCGCCATACTCTTCTGCAACGGTGATACCCAACAGACCCATATCACCGAATTTACGCCACAGATCATTCGGGAATTCATTTTCCTGGTCGATCGCTTCTGCACGTGGGGCGATCTCTGCAGCTGCGAAGGCGTTGACCTGTTCGCGCAGCATATCCAGTGTTTCGCCCAGACCAAAGTTCAGCTCGGAATATTGAGAAATCATCGGTGTCACCCTTTCGCTCGGAGGCCGCCGCTAACCACATGCCGGTACAGGCTGTGGCTGTTCGGTAGCGCTCGTTTATTTTTGTTGTTCGGTTGATAGCTCGTTCAGCGCATCCATACATTTCGCTTTGGCGCTGTCGAGTTCCAGCTGCACCATGGCAATGTCGTTGAGTTGCTGTTCAAGCTCAGCTTGTTTTTCGGCGATCTTGTCCAGTAACAGGCGTAACTGCTTCTCGCTGCCGCTGGCTGTTTCGTCCCAGAGGGCGAACAGTTCGCGAACCTGCGCCAGTGAAAAGCCCAGTCGCTTGCCGCGCATGATCAGTTTGAGCCGTACCCGGTCCTGCCGGCTGTAGACGCGTGTCTGTCCACGCCGTTCTGGCGAGAGCAGGCCCTGATCTTCGTAAAACCGGATGCTGCGAGTGGTAAGGTCAAACTCGGCGGCAAGATCACTGATGGAATAGGTTGTTTTTTTCACTGTGCTACCTGTCACTGTTCGAGTGCTACAAAAACTGCTCTGTAATCACTGTTGAAATCGATATTAATGGAAGTTTACGTAAACGTAAACATTGTAATTAAACCTTAAAAACATTGTTATTAGGGACTGTACTTATTGTAACTAGTTGATTTTGTTAAATTAAAACGCCAAAAACCGACAAAAAAAACGGGTATTAGACTAAGGTAGTACTTGGCTTCCAGTAAGGGAAATTGCTAATTTCAAAGCGTCCCCGGTGCTGGCAGCGCCGAGGATGGGCCAGGGCAGATGCCCCGTTACATAAAAATAAGAACGAGAGGCTTCGGTTGAGCATGAGTGCTGACTACGTTCTACAAACTATTGATTTACGTAAAGATTTTAAAGGTTTCACTGCGGTTGAAGACGTTAATCTGAACATCGAACGCGGTACGATTCACGCCCTGATTGGGCCAAACGGTGCGGGTAAAACCACGGTTTTCAACCTGCTGACAAAATTTCTCACGCCGACAACGGGCAAGATTTTGTACAACGGCACTGACATCACGGCGATGGAACCGGCGGCAATCGCACGTATGGGTGTGATCCGTTCGTTTCAGATCTCGGCTGTGTTTCCTCACTTGTCGGTGCTGGAAAATGTTCGCGTCTCCTTGCAGCGCACAGAGGGCAACAGTTTTCACTTCTGGAAAAGTGAAAAAATTCTCGACGGCCTGAATGATCGCGCCATGGAGCTGCTGGAGTCTGTGGGGCTGCAGGAGTATGCCGATACGGTGACTGTGGATCTGCCGTACGGTCGTAAACGTGCACTGGAAATTGCGACGACGCTGGCGCTGGAACCTGAACTGATGTTGCTCGATGAGCCAACTCAGGGCATGGGCCACGAAGATATTGATCTGGTGGCGGACCTGATCAAAAAAGTGTCGGTTGGCCGCACCATTCTGATGGTGGAGCATAACCTGCACGTGGTTTCCAAACTGGCAGACAAGATTACGGTATTGCAGCGCGGTGCGATTCTGACTGAAGGTGATTACCAGACCGTATCGGCAGATCCTCGAGTACGTGAAGCGTACATGGGTGTATCTGAAGATGAGGAAGTTATTGATTCTTCAGACAAAGCCAAGGCCGTTGCAGCAGAGGAGGCCGACGTATGATGGGTGGTGATGAAAAAATCCGCATTGTAGATCTTCATGCTTTTTACGGTGAATCCCACATTCTGCATGGCATCGACATGTCGGTGAACCAGGGTGAACTGGTTACGTTGCTGGGGCGCAACGGGTCAGGCCGTAGCACCACGCTGCGTTCCATCATGAATATGGTGGGTCGACGTACCGGCCAGATCGTGATCAACGGTAATGAAACCATCCACACGCCGGCGCATAAAATTGCCCATCTGGGTGTGGGTTTCTGTCCGGAAGAACGGGCGATTTTCTCCAGCCTGAACGTGGAAGAAAACCTGATGCTGCCACCAGCGGTGCGCAGTGATGGTATGTCGCTGGAAGAGATTTACGAGATATTTCCTAACCTCTACGAGCGTCGTACCAGTCAGGGAACACGTTTGTCTGGTGGTGAACAGCAGATGCTGGCCATGGCGCGTATTCTGCGCACCGGTGCCAATATTCTGCTGCTTGATGAGATTACCGAGGGCCTGGCTCCGGTCATTGTTCGCAAGCTGGCTGAGGTACTGCTGATGTTGAAAGAACGCGGCCTTACCATTCTGCTGGTGGAGCAGAATTTCCGCTTTGCTGCGCCCATTGCTGACCGTCACTACGTGATGGAGCATGGCCACATTGTGGAAGAAGTTCATGCGAATGAACTGGAAGCGAAATCTGAGATGCTGAATACCTATCTGGGTGTTTAACAGCTCATGGCAATAATCCGGGAACTGTACACTGGATGAGAGTTCCCGGCGTGTCTGGATGGAGTCGGGTATTACCCGCCGGGCTAATGTGGCCCGACGCTCTATCGAACTCTGCGCTAGAAAAAAAATAATAATGATTTGTCAGGAGAATAACGATGAACGCAATGACTAAAACTCTGATGTCTGTAGCTATGTCCGCTGCGCTGGTGTCCACTGGTGCGCAGGCTGCTTTGTCCGACGATAAAGTTAAAATTGGTGTATTGGCGGATATGGGCGGTGTTTACGCGGATATCTGTGGTAAGGGTTGTGTTGCTGCCGTTGAAATGGCCGTTGAAGACTTTGGCGGTACGGTACTGGGCAAGAAAATCGAAATCGTTAGCGCCGATGATCAGAACAAACCCGATGTGGGTTCTGCCAAAGCGCGTGAGTGGGTTGAAAGCCAGCAGGTCGATGTAGTGACCGGGCTGGTATCTTCTGCGGTAACCGGCGCGGTGACTAAAGTACTGACTGATGCTAAAAAACTGGCGTTGATCTCTACTTCTGCCTCCAATGCGTTTACCACCAAATCATGTTCACCGTATAACGCACACTGGACGTACAACGTCGCTGCACTGGCTAACGGTACTGTGAAGCCGATGGTACAGGCCGGTAAGAAAAAATGGTTCTTTATCACCGCTGACTACGCGTTCGGTCACGCACTGGAAAAAGTAGCGACTGGCGTTATCAAGAGCAACGGCGGTGAAGTTGTCGGTAATGTTCGTGCGCCACTGGGCACAACAGACTTCTCTTCTTACGTACTGCAGGCACAGTCTTCCGGTGCTGACGTAGTGGCACTGGCAAACGCCGGTTCTGACTTTGTTAACTCCCTGAAAACGGCTGCTGAGTTTGGTCTGACCGAAATGGTCGATGTAGCAGGTCTGCTGGTATTTACTGCCAACGCTAAAGCACTGGATCCTGCGATTGCCAGCGGTATGAAACTGACAACGGGTTTCTACTGGGATATGGATGACCAGACCCGTGCCTGGACTAAACGTTTCCGTCAGCGCCATGACAAAATCCCAGCGATGGGCCAGGCCGGTGCATACTCCATGACTATGCATTACCTGAACGCTGTTAAAGCCACCGGTACGGATGATTCCGAAACCGTTATGAAATACATGAAAGAGCACAAGCCAAACGATTTCTTCGCACGTAATGCAACACTGCGTAACGATGGTCGAATGGTGCACGACATGTACCTGGTACGAATCAAAAATGCCTCCGAGCGTAAAGGTGAAGACGATATCTTTGCGATCGAGAAAACCATCCCTGGTGATCAGGCGTTCGCACCAATGCTGTCTCAGTGTGACTTCAAGTAAGTCATAACTTTTAAACCAGAGCGCGGTGTCGCGCTCTGTTTTAACTCGCTGGCAGGTATCAGCAGTGCGTAGACACTGTACGGCCTGCTGGTTTCACTCTGATTCCCAGAGTGACTGTGCGGATTTTCTGGTGGTGTGTTATGGCTACATTTCTTGGTATTAATTTATTCGGCCTGTCCGGTCAGCTGCTCGTCGGGCTGATCAATGGCTCTTTCTATGCGTTGCTCAGCCTGGGGCTGGCAATTATTTTCGGTTTGCTGCGGATTATCAACTTTGCCCAGGGCGCTATTTACATGCTGGGCGCGTTCTTCGCCTGGATGGCGCTGCAGTACTTCGGCATCAACTACTGGGCTGCACTGATTCTGGTGCCGCTGGCCGTGGGTATTATCGGGGTGTTGATGGAGCGTTTTCTGTTACGCCCTATCGCAAATGAAGATCACCTGTACAGCCTGCTGCTGACCTTTGGTCTGGCGCTGATCCTGCAGGGTATTTTCACTCAGACCTATGGTTCTTCCGGACTGTCTTACGCGATTCCTGAGTCGCTGAAGGGCGGTACCCGTCTGCCATTTATGTATCTGCCTAATTACCGTGCATGGATTATTGTGGCGTCCCTGACGGTCTGTATTAGTACATGGTGGGCAATTGAGAAAACCAAACTGGGTGCTTACTTGCGTGCCGGTACTGAAAACCCGCAGATGATGCAGGCATTCGGTATCAACGTGCCGCTGATCGTGACGATTACTTTCGGCTTTGGTGTAGCACTGGCAGGTTTTGCCGGGGTTATTGCGGCACCGGTGTACGCTGTTAGCCCGGAAATGGGTTCCAATATTCTGATTGTGGTATTTGCCATCGTGGTTATCGGTGGGATGGGCTCAATCGGCGGTGCAATTATCACCGGTCTGGGGATGGGCGTTGTCGAAGGTCTGACCAAGTATTTCTATCCAGAAGCATCTACCACGATAATCTTTCTGGTGATGGTTGTGGTTCTGCTGGTGAAACCAGCCGGCCTGTTCGGCAAAGAAGCCTGAGGAGGACATAATAATGAAAATAAATAAACTCTATCTGGCGCTGTTTATCTTTGCGCTGATTGCACCTGCGGCGTTATACCCTGTCTTTCTGATGAAAGTACTGTGTTTTGCTCTGTTTGCCTGTGCGTTTAACCTGTTACTGGGCTTTGTAGGCCTGCTGTCATTCGGTCATGCGGCTTTCCTGGGCACTGGGGGCTATGTCACCGGTTACCTGATGATGCATACCGGCGTTACCCCTGAAATCGGTATTATCTGTGGCACCATCTGTGCGGGCCTGCTGGGCGCGTTTTATGGCAAGCTGGCGGTAAAGCGTGAAGGTATTTACTTTGCGATGGTTACCCTGGCGCTGTCACAGCTGGCATTCTTCTTCTATCTGCAGGCACCGTTTACCGGTGGTGAAGATGGTATGCAGGGTGTGCCCCGTGGTCATCTGTTCGGTATTATCGATCTGGCTGACAACATGTCGATGTACTACTTCGTACTGGCGATCTTCATCTTTGGTTTCTGGATGATTCACCGTACGATCCACTCGCCGTTTGGTCAGGTACTTAAAGCGATCCGTGAAAATGAGCCACGCGCTATTTCACTGGGCTACAACGTGAATGACTATAAGTGGGTTGCGTTCATTATCTCCTCTGCACTGGCAGGTCTGGCCGGGTCGACTAAAACCCTGGTATTCCAGCTGGCGTCCCTGACCGATGTGCACTGGCACATGTCTGGTGAGGTGGTACTGATGACACTGCTCGGTGGTATGGGGACAATCTTTGGCCCGCTGCTGGGTGCCGGTGCGGTGGTTGCGATCCAGAACTACCTGTCCGGTGGTGAGATGGGTAACTATGTCTCCATCATTATGGGTGTGATCTTTGTTGTCTGTGTACTGGCGTTCCGTAACGGTATCGTGGGTGAGATCAACAAGGTGATCAAACGTAACTTCGGTTCCTGACTGGCTGTTTCCAGCGGTGTGCTGATAGTGAATTGTATAGGTCAGCCATACTGGAAATAAGTAAAAACCCTGGGGTGCAGTCTGTTGTCGGGCTGCGCCTTTCTTTATACTTAGTATTTGACGTTTACGTAAAGGAGATCTGAGAAATGACGGATTCAGTGGTAATTGTAAGTGCTGCGCGGACCCCGATGGGCGGCATGATGGGCGCTCTCAGCTCTGTACGTGCGCCGCAGTTGTGTGCGACAGCGATCAAAGAAGCGCTGGCGCGGGGTAATGTTCCTGCTGCCGATGTTGATGAAGTGATTATGGGCTGTGTACTGCCAGCCGGTCTGGGTCAGGCACCTGCGCGTCAGGCATCCATTGGTGCCGGTATTCCGGTCTCTGTCGGTGCGACCACCATCAATAAAATGTGTGGTTCTGGCATGAAGGCGGTGATGATGGCGGCCGATCAGATCATGGCCGGCCAGGTGGATATCATGGTTGCGGGCGGCATGGAAAACATGAGCCAGTCGCCATACATGCTGCCCAAAGCACGTGAAGGTATGCGTATTGGTCACCAGCAGGTGCTGGATCATATGTTTTTTGACGGCCTGGAAGATGCTTACGAAGGCGGCCTGATGGGGGCTTTTGCGCAGAAGTCAGCGGATGATTACAAGATCACCCGTGAAGCGATGGATGATTTTGCGATTGGCTCATTGAACAAAGCGCTGAGCGCAATCGAATCGGGTGCGTTCAAAGATGAAATCGCACCGGTAACGATCAGTGGCCGTAAAGGCGATACCGTTGTTGATACGGATGAGCAGCCTGGTAATGCGCGGGTGGATAAAATCCGTGGCCTGCGCCCGGCATTTGCTAAAGACGGCACCATCACCGCAGCGAATTCCAGCTCGATCTCTGATGGTGGTTCTGCACTGGTATTGATGCGTGAGTCTGAGGCGACTAAGCGTGGCCTGCAGCCGTTGGCCCGTATTACAGCAACCTCTACTCACGCTCAGCTGCCTGCAGAATTCACCATTGCGCCTATTGGTGCCGTGGAGAAAGTACTGGCCAAGGCGGGCTGGAGTAAGGAAGACGTTGATCTGTACGAGATTAACGAAGCTTTTGCCGTGGTAACGATGCTGGCACAGCAGGAGCTGGGGCTGGATATGGATAAAGTGAACGTGCATGGCGGTGCCTGTGCGCTGGGCCACCCAATCGGTTCCAGCGGTTCGCGTATCCTGGTAACTCTGCTGTACGCGCTGAAGCAACGTGGCCTGAGTAAAGGTGTTGCATCGCTGTGTATTGGTGGTGGTGAAGCAACGGCTGTCGCGCTTGAAATGATCTGAATACAGGCGTTCTGATCTAACAAGCCAGTCAGCGGAAGCTGACTGGCTTTTTTAATGCTGAGTTGCACAGAATTGTGTGCAGGTTGTCACCAGCTATCGGGCACAAACAGATAGCCTTTACCGCGCACCGTAATCAGTCGCCGGGGGTGGGCCGGGTTATCCAGCAGCTTCTTTCGCAGGCTGACAATCTTATTATCAATAGTCCGGTCAATACCGTCGTAATCAATGCCACGGGTAGCTTTGACCAGCGCATCGCGTGACAGGATTTCATCCGGGTGGTTGGCCAGCAACCAGATCAGATCAAATTCACTGGGGGTCAGGTTCACCAGTTCGCTGCTCAGGGTACAGACACGGGTTGAACTGTCCAGCAACAGGTTGCCGTACTGACGAAAGCGGCCACTCTCTGGGCTGCTGTCCTGTGTATGGCTGGCTTGTGGTTCGGCCCGGCGTAGCAGCATTCGGATTCGGGCCAGCAGTACGCGGGGCTGTAACGGTTTGGTGACAAAGTCATCGGCCCCCATCTCCAGCGCGGCCACCTGGTCCATATCATCATCACTGGCGGTCAGTACCAGAATTTTCCCCTGATAATGATTGCGTACTTCCCGACAGATACTGAGTCCGTCCATACCTGGCAGCATAAGGTCCAGTACGACAAGGTCCGGCTGTTGTTCAATAATGGCCTGGGGGGCAAGCTGGCCCTCATTGCAGGTTGAGAGGTTAAAACCTTGCTTTTGCAGATACTGAGCCAGTAACTGGCTGAGTTTCAGATCATCTTCTACAAGGATAATACTCGGTGCATCCATGGGTTAACCCTGAGGGTGTTAATACGAGGCGTCGATTATCGCCAACTCAGTTGTATGGCTCAAGCTCTTAATCTATGGGGACAGTGGGTGAACTACGCATGGCTATCGAGCAGTAGAAGGCCGTTAACTGCCTGACCGGACACAGAAAAAAGCCCCGCCTGCTTACGCAGGCGGGGCTTTTTAGTGCTTATCTGATGGTTTAACCCGCTAGCGGATCAGATATGCCCAGTATATACAGCGCCACCATGCCCAGAATGCCGGTCAGGGTGATGTAGTAAAGGGTTGGCAGGATGGTTTTTCGCAGTACTGCGCCTTCACGGCCAAACAGGCCCACGGTGGCAGACGCGGCAACCACGTTGTGGATGGCAATCATATTACCCGCCGCTGCACCGACCGCCTGTAAGGCAACCAGCAGCGCACCGGACACCGCAAGGTTCTGGGCAACACCATACTGGAACTGGCTCAGCATCATGTTGGACACGGTGTTACTGCCCGCGATAAAGGCACCCAGGGCACCAATCGCAGCGGCAAACATCGGGTACACATCGCCAAATACCTGCACTACGTAGGCTGCCATGGCAACCGGCATGCTGGCCAGATCCTGAGCGTTAACACCGGAGTTGATCAGAATACGGACCATCGGGATGGTGAAAATTAGTACGAAACCTGCACCCAGCGTCGTCCGGCTGGACTCGCATACGGCTGCTTTAAGCTCCGTAAACTTCATCCGGTGCAGGAAAAATGTCAGCAGAACCACGACCGCCAGAATACCACCAGGCAGATACAGCGGGGCAAAACCGGCATTGATGCCCTGTTCGCCCAGCAGGTTACTGAAGCTCAGGGACACTGATTTCACCAGTGCTTTGAATTCCGGGCTGACACGGGTCGCAACCAGAAGCAGGGCGACCAGCACGTAAGGTGCCCAGGCCAGCGGGCCGCTGATTGGCGATTTGTTACTCAGTTCGTCAATTTTCATTTCCAGCGTACCAATCCAGGCCGCAGGCCACTGGTCTGCCGGGGCAAAGTCCCAGCTGTCTTTTGGTATCAGGAAGCCACGACGCGCCGCAAAGGTCACGATTGCCAGACCAATCAGGCCGCCGAGCAGGGATGGGAACTCAGGCCCCAGCAGCAGGCCGGTTGCCATGTACGGTACGGTGAAGGCCAGGCCAGCGAAGATCGCGAATGGCAGGATGCTCAGGCCTTCAGTCCAGGAACGGTTCTTGCCGAAGAAGCGGGTCAGCATCATCACCATGAACAGTGGAACCAGTGTGCCCACCATGCCGTGGATCAGTGCGACTTCAGACGTGATCAGCTGCAGGAGCTGGGCCCAGCTGGAGCCTGCGTCGGCCAGCTGCGTGCTCAGGCCCGCTTTGTCGAGGCCATTCTGAACCCCGATGATAATCGGCGTGCCAACGGCACCGAAAGAGACCGGGGTGCTCTGGATCATCATGCCCATGACCACAGCAGCCATAGCCGGGAAGCCAATCGCAACCAGCAGTGGGGCAGCAATCGCCGCCGGGGTGCCAAAGCCAGATGCGCCTTCGATGAATGAACCAAACAGCCAGGCAATGATAATGACCTGCACACGGCGGTCGGGGCTGATGTTAGTGAAACCGGCCCGAATTCGGGTAATCGCACCTGAGTGTTTCAGGGTGTTGAGCAGCAAAATTGCGCCGAAAATAATCCAGAGGACGGAGAGGGTGATCAGCAATCCTTGCAGCGACGAGGCCAGTATCCGGTTCAGGGAGACTTCCCAGGCCAGCAGGGCAATGGCAGACGTTGCCAGATAGACAACGGGCATCGCAACGCGGGCAGACCATTGCAATCCTAACAGCAGAATGGCGGCCAGCAGAATCGGGGCTGCGGCCAGCAGGGCTTGTAGTTCAACGCTCATGGCAATCTCTATTGTTGTTAGTAGAGCCTGTTTTCTGGTTAGTACTAAAGTGGTACTCAGCCAGTCAGACGGCGGCATGCTACCAGAACTGAAATAGAAGGTCAGCAGGGTTTTTGTATTTTTGGTAATTGGTCAGACCAATGTTTTGTGTTCGGAATCGGTATGGATCTGTTTTGTTAGTAAAAAACAGTCATTTTTAGCGGATGTTGTCAGTTGGGATGATTTTATTTTTTATTTGTTAAATTGGTCATACCAATTGATGTCATTAGTCGTCGCTGGCAGGCAGAGGTGTTGTCAGTGAGGGGCGAGGGCGGCTTGCGTATGGGTGTTTGTCGTCGGTGGTGAAAAGGGGGCAGAAAATCCTGCCCTCAGGTTTGATCTTGCGCGATGAGAGAGGGTCTGTGGTCAGCCTGCGCTCAGGCGTTGCTGGCTCCATATCGCCAGTGCGGTAAAGGCGGTAAGGCGTGATTCATCAAAGAAATGCTCACTGAACGCTTCTGCATCGATGATACCAATCACGGTGTCCTGGGCATCAAACAGCGGAATACATAACTCGGCCTGTACTTTTGGGTCGCAGGTGTAGTATTCGCCACCTTCAGCCCGGTACGCATTAACGCTCTGAATCATCCGGCCTTTTCCGCTCAGGCCTACGGTGCTGTTGTTGGACAACGCCGCAAATTCAGCGGTCAGTGGGAATTCCGCTCGGCTGGGCGCGCCCATGTAGGCCATTTTGACCAGTACTTCCTCACCGGCAGCATTGGTCTGGCGGCTATAGATACCCAGCCAGTCAGCGCCGGTCTGTTCGGCAATGAGATCAACGGCTGCCTGGAGGTCGGCCAGCAGCTGGCTGTTTGCAGCGTTGACGCCACCGAGAATCTCGGCCCGATCGTAAGGTGTGTCATCCAGTACGCCGAATAATGAGCAGGCGCCGCCTTCGCCCAGCTCCGGCACCTGGAACTGGTAAAGGCTGCTCAGCGTCTCAGGCAGTGTTGCGCTGTGTGTCAGCATCGTTGCGGCCTGAGTGTCGGCGTTGTCCGGGCTGTTCAGCGAGAGGCCACTGAGGGCCAGATAATGCGCTGCGTGCATGATAACTCCAGAGAAAAAGTACTTTAAAAAGAAGGGAATGGTAGCGGTGTGGGATGGTTGAGGCAATGTAGTCTCAGACATGGAAAAGCCGCAGCACTGTGACAGCCGCTGTGGCTTTGAGTTCAGTGATGGCGCAGGCCATCACGCAAAAAGCATCAGGCTTTTTTCAGGAACTTGGTCAGCAGGACGATGCGAACGCCATTTACGCGGCCTTCGATCTGCTCCGGGTTACCGGTCAGGGAGATACCGCGTACGGCTGTACCGCGCTTGGCAGTAAAACCGCCGCCTTTAACCTGCAGATCTTTGATCAGGGTAACAGTGTCGCCAGCAGCCAGCTGTGCGCCGTTGCTGTCGAAGGCTGGAACCTCGTCTTCATCGTCGCTGCTGCCAGCGCCAGACTCAGCCCAGACTTTAACGTCGTCTTCCAGGTACAGCATATCCAGCATATCCTGCGCCCAGCTTTCGCCGTTTGCCTGCAGCGCTGTCAGCTGACGCCATGCCACAACCTGCACAGCGGCTTCCGGGTTCCACATGCTGTCGTTCAGGCAGCGCCAGTGGTTGGCATCTGCATCAGCCGGGTTCTGTACCTGAGTTTTACAGGTGTCACACAGCAGCACGCATTTGTCAGCGCCAGCGTCGTCTACTGGAGGGACTTCAAAAACACTCAGGTTTGCGTCAGCCGTGCACAGCTCACATTTGGAGCCCGCACGCGTCTGCAGAGTTTGTTCAATTGTCATCTTAATCAGACCTCACTATCGGTGGGCGTATTATCCACACAATGGGTCTGGATGGCTAAGACGGCAGCGAAACTCAGCTAAGCGGCGGTTTAATTCGCCTGACTGTGCTCTGCTGTACCAAATTTCACCTTACCAAATTCGGCTTTGCAGGCCCGGTCCGGGGTAATCGATGACAGCTGATCAAGCCGGATATTGGCTGTAGGGATAGGGCCGTCCAGCAGCTCTACATCCAGCCACTCGGTTTTATCGGCCAGTGTACGGGTGGTAACGGGGCGAGCATTGAGTACGCGGCCGTCGACTAATTCCAGTTTTACCGGGTAATGACGCATACAGCAGATTTCAAGGTAATCATGCTGGTCACATTGAATGGCCTGATACATAAGACATACCTCTGAAACACAGTTTTCATCAAGTCTGAGGGTAAGAGTCTGGGACGGGCTAAGGGTTCAATTTTCAATGTTGATATCTGAGGGTGAGAGGATGATCATGGGCGCGTTATACTGGCAACGCGAGATTAAGCTGATCCGGTTGACCGGGTGTATTGAACTTCAATCTATTTGTGATAGTGTACTAGTACATGAATACATGTGATGATAATGAACCTGAATACCTCGACGAGTTGCTTGATCATCTGCTGGCTGTTGATAGCCGTGAGCAGCTGAACCAGGCGCTGGAGGGGCTGCTGACGCCCTCCGAGCTGGGGGAAATCAGTAAGCGGTTACAGATATTCAAGCTGCTGAAGGCCGGTGTGCCACAGCGGCAGATTGCCGAAACCCTGGGTGTTGGTATCGCAACGGTTACCCGTGGCTCCCGTGCCTTGAAAGAGAAGAGTTAAAAGCGCCCTATGTATCGTACGCCTGAACCCATATCGCTGCCGCGCAAGCCGCATTACGTCACTATTACTGATAACTGTGATTTCTTTGGTCTGTTCAAAAAGATCGAGAAACGTTACGACAACTGCTTCTATCTGGAATCACTGGGTGAAGACAGTCACATTGCCCGTCACTCCATTATCGGCTTTGACCCTGAGCAGCTGTTTTATGCCAATGGTCGCCAGCTGACGATTGAGCAGCGTGATGGCAGCAAGGCGCATTACGAGAGTGACAACCCTTATTACCTGCTGCGCGATATCGTGCCGCAGAACATTATCTCCCGTAAGTACGCCGGGGGCCTGACCGGTTACCTGGGTTACGATGCGATGAACTACTTCGAGCCCAGCCTGAGCCTGCAAGACAGCGAGATGTTTGATGCCTTTCGCTTTGGTCTGTTTAAAGATGGCCTGATTCTCGACAAGATGACCGGCGAGGTTATCTACTTCTATTACACCGACAGCCGCCTCGCGCTGGTGGAGCAGCTGATTGCTGAACCAGCGGTTGAGAATGGCCCGCTGACGATCCACTCGCTGGGCGACACCATGAGCCGCGAAGCGCATGAAGCGGCGGTGATGAAGGTAAAACAGGACATTATCGACGGTAAGATTTTCCAGACCGAAGTGGGCTTTAAAAAGCGCTTCAAACTGGAAGGTGACACTATCAATGTGTATGAAAAACTGCGCGAAATTAACCCGTCGCCACAGATGTACTACGTCAAGTTTGCTGAGCAGAAGCTGATCGGTGCCAGCCCCGAGCTGCTGTTCCGTCTGCGTCAGGGTGAGATGGAAACCTTCCCGCTTGCTGGCACGGCCCGCCGGGGTGTTGATGAAACCGAAGACCGTGACCTGGCCCGTGCGCTGCTGAACGACCCGAAAGAGATCGCCGAGCACAATATGATCGTTGATCTGCACCGAAACGACATTGGCCGGGTGGCGCAGTTTGGTACGGTGAAAGTACGTAGCCTGATGGACATTAAGCGGTTCAGTCATGTGCAGCACATCTCCAGCGAGATCGTGGGTATCATCGCCGATAAAGAAGATATGTTCTCAGCACTGGCGAGTAACTTCCCCGCTGGTACGCTCACCGGAGCGCCGAAAATCGAAGCGATGAAAGTGATCAACGAGATGGAGCCTGATGGCCGTGGCCCTTACGGCGGCGCAGTCGGACATTTCTCGTTTAATGGTGACTGCACTTTCGCGATTCCAATTCGTACCCTGTTCGCCAACGGTGAAGAGGCCTATGTGCAGACCTGCGGTGGCAATGTGTACGACTCGAATCCGGCGGATGAGTATGAAGAGATTCGCCGCAAGTTTGCTGGCACCAAGAAAGTGCTGGATCTGTTCGCCCCCGCTGATCAGGCTGATGCATAAGGAGTCGCCATCATGAAAGTTTATATTATCGATAACTACGATTCCTTCACCTACAACCTCTATCAGTTCATCGGTGAAATCCTCACCGCTGAGCAGAATCGCGGTAATCTGGCTCAGTTTGAAATCATCGTTAAACGCAACGATGAAGTCACTCTGGCGGAGCTGGAGCAGGAACAGCCGGACCGGATTATTATTTCGCCAGGCCCGGGCTCGCCGGATGATGACAGCTATTTTGGTGTCTGTGCCCAGGTGATCCGTGAGTTCGGGCCAAAAATCCCGCTACTGGGCGTGTGCCTGGGGATGCAGGGTATTGTCCATGTGTTTGGTGGCAAGGTGGTGAAAGCGCACCTGCCGATGCACGGCAAAATCAGTCCGATCAGCCATGACAGCACAGGGATGTTCCGTAATATCCCGGATCAGCTTGAAGTCATGCGTTACCATTCACTGATGGCAGAAGCACAAAGTTTCCCGGACTGTCTGCGCCTGACGGCGGTAGTGGGCGATGATATTGGCGTGGCTGATTTTGATGATCTGCCGCGGATTCGCCAGGGCGGTGAGTTTGAAGTGATGGGGGTGCAGCATAAGGAATACCCGATTCACGGCATTCAGTTCCACCCGGAGTCCTTTGCCACGGAAGGTGGTAAAGAGCTGATCGCGAACTTCCTGTTCGACTGAACAGCGTTGTCGTGATAACGGTTACTAAAACGCCAGCCCGGTTCGGGGCTGGCGTTTTAGTTTTTGTGCTACGGGTGGGTCAGCGGCCCGTGCGCCTGGCGTCAGCTGCGATAGATCACTTCCACCAGGTGGTAGCCAAACTGGGTTTTAATCGGCCCATGTACCACCAGTTCTTTTTTGCGGAAAACCACCGTATCAATCGCTTTCACCAGCTGGCCAGGTTTCACCTCGCCCAGATCACCCCCGCGTTTACGTGAGTTACAGG
The DNA here is from genome assembly GCA_913057435.1 of uncultured Oceanospirillaceae bacterium. Lineage (GTDB taxonomy): Bacteria > Pseudomonadota > Gammaproteobacteria > Pseudomonadales > Balneatricaceae > Marinobacterium_C. The sequence continues at coordinate 28,696 of CAJXNY010000012.1, forward strand.
TTGAGTGCTTTTTGGCCAGATGACCAAAATCAGCGCCTTTGGCCAGCTGCTTTTTCAGTGACTCAGCTTCAGCACTGGTTTTGACAAGAATGTGGCGGGCAAGGGCTTTGGCCATGGGGCTCTCCGGTAGTGTGTTTACAAACAATCAGGCGGGGGATTCTACCGCAGTGTGTGGCCGGGCAGGAGCAAATTTATTCACCCCTGGCCAGCCGTGCGCCGGTCAGGCTGGGCTGTTGTCTGCCTGAATGGCCGTCAGGGCGATGGTGAACACGATGTCGTCCACCAGTGCGCCACGGGACAGGTCATTCACCGGTTTGCGCATGCCCTGCAGCATCGGCCCGATGCTGATTACATCGGCTGAACGCTGCACCGCTTTGTAGGTGGTGTTGCCGGTGTTGAGATCCGGGAACACAAACACCGTGGCCTGGCCTGCCACCGCGCTGTCGGGGGCTTTGGAGCGGGCTACGCTTTCCATGATCGCAGCGTCGTATTGCAGTGGTCCGTCGATCAGCAGATCGGGGCGTTTCTGCTGGGCGATCCGGGTGGCTTCGCGGACTTTGTCGACATCCGACCCCTGGCCCGACAGGCCGGTGGAGTAGCTGATCATCGCCACCCGTGGCGGGATGCCAAAGGCGGTGGCTGAGTCAGCAGACTGAATAGCGATATCCGCCAGTTGCTCGGCGTTGGGGTCGGGATTAATGGCGCAGTCGCCGTATACCAGTACCTGGTCCGGCAGACACATAAAGAACACCGAAGACACCAGGTTAGTGCCCGGTGCGGTTTTGATCAGCTGCAACGGTGGACGAATGGTATTGGCGGTGGTGTGGACCGCACCGCTGACCAGGCCGTCGACATGGCCCATCTCCAGCATCAGGGTGCCAAGCATAACGTTGTCGGCCAGCTGTTCCTGCGCGATGATTTCAGTCATGCCTTTGTGTTTGCGCAGCTCAACCATCCGGGCGATGTAGTCTTTACGGACCTGTTCAGGGTCGAAGATTTCGATGCCATCCCCCAGCTCCACGCCCTGGTTCTGTGCCACACGGTGGATTTCGTCCGGGTTGCCCAGCAGGGCGCAGCGGGCGATGCCACGTTTGGCGCAAATCGCAGCGGCTTTAACGGTACGCGGTTCATCACCTTCCGGCAGCACAATGATTTTCTGTGCTTTGCGAGCGCGTTCGATTAGTGCATAGCGGAAGGCCGGTGGGGACAGGCGACGCTGGTAGTCGCTGTCGACATAACTTTGTAGCCACAGTGGATCGATAAAGCGGGCGGTGGTCTCTTTGATCCGTTCCAGCCGGGCCGGGTCATCCAGTGGGGTTTCGTTGTCCATGCGCTGCAGATCCATGGCGGTCTGCCAGCTGTTGCCCGCTACGCTGATGATCGGCAGGCCTGCGGTTTTAGCGCCCTCGCACAGCGCCATAATTCGGCGGTCCGGGGTTAGATCACCGGTCAGAATCATCCCGGCCAGTTCAACGCCGTTCAGCGCGGCAAGGCTGGTGGCCAGGATAATGTCATCACGATCGCCAGGGGTCACCACCAGAGTGCCGGGGGTCAGTGCTTCAACCGCGTTAGCAACCGTGCGGGCGCACAGAGTAACCCGGTGTGCACGGCGGCTGTGCATTTCGCCTTCATTAAGAATAGTGGCGTCCAGCCAGCTGGCGATATCGCTGATCCGTGGTGCATTCAGGGCGCTGCGCCAGGGGATCATCCCCAGAATCGGAAATTGTTCACCAAAAATGGTGCAATGCTCGCTGATCTGGCTTTCGCTCAGGCTGCGCCGGTCACCGTCTTTGTCGCTTAGCTCGGGTTGCAGCTTGCCACGGTTATCCAGTGGCGCGTCCAGCTTGTTCAGCAGGCAGCCGATCATCCGTTTATGGTGGAGGCCGCCATAGGCGCGGGCGGTGATGTCGATATGGTCTTCAAAGGCTTCGGTGCTGTCGGCACCGGGTGCCGCAACCAGTACCACCTGAGCGTCCAGCGCTTTGGCAATCTCTTTATTGATGCGTGTTGCGTAGGGCTGGTTGTCAGTGGGCACCATGCCTTCAATGACCACCACTTCACCATCGGCGGGGCGAGACTGTTCATAGCGGGCGACAATTTCTTCCAGCAGCTCATCACCGCGGCCGTCGCTGACCAGGTGTTCGGCTTCACGGATCGGAATTGGCTGGCCAATGGGCTGCTTGCAGGCAGGCTGCAACAGGGCCACCGTGCGGTCGGCGCAGCTGTCACCGGCGACAGGCTGGCCAATGGGCTTGAAAAAGTGAACCTTGATCCCCTGGCGGTCCATCGCATGGAACAGGCCCAGTACGGCGGTAGTCAGACCTGCGCCGATCCCGGCCGGTACAATCATCAGTGCCTGGGTCATGCGGCTGCGCCTGTTGTAGCGAGGGTTGGCTGATCAATAAAGTGGGCGGCATCCTGAGCGATCATCAGTTCTTCATTGGTCGGGATTACCAGGGCGGTAACGGGACTGTTATCCGTGGTGATCGGACCGCGCGCGCCACGAATGGTGGCTGTGTTGCGACCCTCGTCCAGCTGCAGGCCAAGGAAGCCCAGCTGGCGGATCACATCGGCGCGGATCAGTTCGGAGTTTTCGCCGATACCGCCGGTGAAAATCACCCCGTCCAGTCGACCCAGCGCAGGCACTAGCGAGGCGATCATCCGCGCCAGCCGGTAGCTGTAGATCTCCAGTGCCAGTTTGGAACGTTCGTGGTCACGGGCAGCGGCGTCTTCGATGGTGCGGCAGTCGTTGCTGATGCCGGAGATGCCCAGCAAGCCACTCTGTTTCCACAAAATATCGTTGACCTGCTGGATGCTCAGTTCCAGCCGGTCCGCCAGGTATTCATGGATGCTGGGGTCGATACTGCCCGAGCGGGTGCCATGAACAATCCCTTCGTTAGGGGTCATGCCCATGGAGGTCTCAACACTTTTACCATCAAGCACAGCTGTGACGCTGGCACCGTTACCCAGGTGGGCGATGACCATGGCGCTGTTGTCCAGCGGCAGGTTCAGATCCTGCGCTGCCTGTTCAGATACATAGCGGTAGCTGGTGCCATGGAAGCCATAACGGCGCACACCATGGTGGATATACAGTTCGTAGGGCAGCGGGTAGATAAAGGCTTTGGCGGGCATGGACTGGTGGAATGCAGTATCGAATACCGCGGTGTGGGGCAGCTGCGGAAAAACTTTACGGGCGATGTCGATGCCTGACAGGTTGGCCGGGTTGTGCAGCGGGGCCAGGTGGTTACAGTCGTCGATATAGCGCATCACCTCATCGGTGATCAGTACTGAACCACGGAAGTGCTCACCGCCGTGGACAACACGATGGCCGACGGCCTTGATTTGTTCAGCCAGGCCTGGCTGTTGCTGAATAAACTCAACCACGGCATGCAGCGCAGCGCTATGGCCCGCATCAGGCTTAGCCATCACGGTTTTGTCGCCGTTGTGTTTGAAGATCAGCTGCGCATCGTTGCTGAACAGCCGTTCTGCCAGGCCGGTGAGAATCTCATCGCCAGTTTGCGGGTTGATGATGGCAAACTTGATGGAGGAGCTGCCGCAGTTGAGTACCAGTACCAGGGGGGTAGACATGGTGTGCATAACCTTACTTGTTGCGGGGCGCTGAATCCGGGCGTCCCAGGCTAACTTCGCTGCATTCCATGCAAGTCTGGTGATCCTTCAGGCGGACGAACGCCAGGCACTCCCGTGGGTACGGGGAGGCAAAACACGCAGTATCGAGGGGAGTCGTTACAGGGGGATGTTGCTGTGCACGCCAGTCACCGGGGCGTGTCAAAGACCGTCCTGCTCAGAGTCTAACTCGTTCGTCCGAAACCAGGTTATGGCTATTTTTATAGGCTGGTTCTGTTATGTCGCTGCAGTGCAACATAACAGGGGGAATTGTACGGGCTTTCAGGAAAGAATTATAGACTTTGGTCTAATTAAAACTGCGGATAGGTTACTGTCCTGATGTGCTGGGTTGTGCGGCTTAAGGCTTGCCTGATGGCTCAGTAAATCTGGGCACAGAGAAATATTTGCGCAGGTTAAAGGGGGCCATGGCGGTGACCAGTTTGAATGGCGTCAGCCGCGCTCTGGCGTAGTGAAGCTGATCCAGTGTTGCCTGCTTCTGAAAGCTGAGGTAGAGGGCATCGACCTCGGCGGTCAGGCGTTCAATACTCTGCTGGCTGAGCTGGCGGCTGGTCGAATAGAACGGAGTGCCGGTGCTCATGTGGCTGTTTATTACTTCATGGATGAAGCCTTTGTTAACCTCAATCAGGATCTTGTGCAGCGGGCCACCCAGGCGCCAGCGAACAGGCCTGGCAATCAGGAAGTGGACCTGGTTTTCTGGCCCCAGCCGGATCAGGGACAGTTTTTCCAGCTGGCGCAGGTAACGGTAGGCATCACTGTCATCCAGCTGATTGTGCTGGGTGATCTCGGCCACACTGAACTGGCTTATCAGCAGCATGAAGAATGATATCAGCCCTGGGTTTCCTGCCAGCTGGGCTTCTGTCTCCAGCGGCAACTGAGAGATATCGGCGACTGCTGAGGGGTCAAGCTCTACCAGCTCGCTCATGCTGAGGCCGATATGGTCGCAGATTTCGATCAGGCGGCTGAGTTTGCAGTCCTGTTCCTGGAACATGCGTTTTACGGTGGGCTCAGACAGGCCCATCATCACCGCCAGGTGTTTGTACTGAATTCCCTGCGTTTTTAATACCTGCTTTAAAGCGGCAAACAGGCTGGAGCGCTGGCGCTGGCCTTCCATACGCTAATCCTTTTATCGAGTTCAGGTATCAATTTATGATACCTGTTTATAAAAATATTGAGTATTAAGATCATATTATTATTCTTGGGCGGGCTTAACAAAAGGAATTCGATATGTCCCCCTTTGATCTGAATAACACAAAGAAAATCATGCAGCATGGCGCTCCCGTGGTGGTGTTGTTAGCAGCCATGGCACTGGTGAGCGCAAGTGTAAACGCGTCTGGTGAACCGGCACAAAAACTCTGGACCCTGGAAGGGCTGCACCAGCCTGAGTCTGTGGTGGCTGATCCGGCCAGCAATTATCTGTACATCAGTAATATCAACGGCAAGCCACTGGAGCTTAATGGCAAGGGCTATATAAGCCGGGTGAGCCGGGAAGGCGAAATGCAGGAGCAGTTCTGGGTGACAGGGCTGGATGCCCCCAAAGGCATGGCCATTGTGGGGAAGCGGTTATATGTTGCGGATGTGCAGCAGGTTCATATTATTGATGTGCAGACAGGAGAGATGATCGGCCAGTTGCAGGCCCCTGATGCAACCATGCTGAATGATATTGGCGCGGCACCTGATGGCACACTCTATATTTCTGACTTGCTCGGTGGTGGGTTGTATCGGATCAGCGATGGCCGCATGGCGCGCTGGTTCAGCTCTGATCAATTGCCGCACCCCAATGGCGTGCTGTGGCACAAAGGCAAGCTGCTGGTGGCGGGCTGGGGTTATCCGTTAAACCCGGACTTTACTACTGGGACGCCAGGCAGCCTGTATCAGATGGATATTCGTACTCAGGCGCTTACTGCACTGCCAACCGGTTACCAGCTGGGCAATCTCGATGGGGTGGTAGCAGTCAATGACACTCTCTATGTGAGTGACTGGATCAGTGGTAATCTGTTTGCGCTTTATGACCAGCAGCGGGTGAAGTCTTTGAGCCTGCCAGCCGGGCTTGCTGATATCGGTGTGTTTGGGGATACGCTTTATGCGCCGATGATGCTGAATAACCGGATGGTTGCCTGGAAGGTGGGGGGCTCTGATCAGTAATAGGTCTGATCAGAGCGGTGAGGGGTCAGGTGCGCTGCATAAACAGCCAGCGCTGCCACCAGTCGCCCTGTTGCAGCCGTTTACGGGTAAAAACCTGGGCTTTGCTGTCGCCATAGGCGGCTGTACCCGGCGGTGTGGTCAGCTGAGGCAGTTGTTGGGCAAGCTGGCTGCGGCACTGGTTATGCCATGTCGGGTAGGGCATGTCTGCTTCGGCTGGCAAGAAGAAAAACGGTAGCTGCGGGCAGAGGTAGAACAGAATCTGGCTGCTGGTGCTTTGCCCTGCTGGGTGGCCTGCGAACAGCGTGTTGTTGGCTTGCTCGAGTAACTCAAGCGCCAGCTGGTGGCGTGCTTCATGGTTTAGCTCATCCAGCATCTGCCAGCGGGGCACCAGCTCGCTGCGAATAAACTGATCCAGCCGGTTGGCCAGTTCGGTTGGCTGAATGCCTTGCATGCTGGTTTGGCGTGTCTGACACAGGATGCTGAGGTAGGTCTTATCAATCAGGGTACGTCCGGCATTAAGCCAGCTGTAGTGGGAGGCACGCTCCAGGCTGGCATAGAACAGCGTAAACAGGCCATTTTCACTACTACGTGGATCAACCCCTGTGCCCCAGTGCGGGCTTGGGGTTTGCCAGGTATGTTCGATGGACTGTGCGGGCGTACTGAGTGTGGTCATCAACGACTCCTGAATAACCGGAATTAAGCCAGAATCGCACTATAAAGAAGGCAGCTTGTATGGGGCTAGCGCCAGACGTTTTTGACGTGTGGTTCCAGTGGGGCTTAATACCGGCAGGTTCAGGCGCCAGGGGAATGCGTCTATTCATGCGGGGGGCCGGCTTGGTTGCCTTGGGCTGGGCGAACATTGCCCCGCCGCTTTGGAGGACGTTACACCGATGTAGATGCCAGTGCTGCTTGTGTCTGTTTCCACTCGACTTTGTCTGTTACCGACTGCTGGATTTCTTCCAGCAGGCGCTGGGTATGGTGGAAGGGGTTTTCAGCTTCTGTCTTTTTAGCATCGCCTTCGTCGGTGTTATCTGCACTCCTTTTCGAGGCCTCGAACTGTGCTTCAAATTGTTCCAGGGCATCACTGTCTGCAGTCAGTTCGTCAAGGTCACTGTGAATGCCAGCTTCCCAGTTGGCAATAGCCTGGTCGACTTTTGCCTGTGCCATGATGGTTGCCTGGGCTTCAACCTGCTCACGCAGTGCCGCGACTTGCATCGGTGTAGGCTCTGGATTTTCTTTCAGCAATTTATCGTATGCGACGGCCCAGAGTTCGTCGAAAATTTCTTCGTAGTACTGCGTCATCAGTGTGTCGCTATTGGGGCGCATTTTCAGCGTGTGGCGTGCTTCATTCTCGGCTTTGGCCAGGTCGTATTCTTCAGCAGGTGGGACCTGATTAATCACCGGGGCCATCAGTTTGGCAAACCACCAGTCTTCACCCACTTTTTGTGTGCTGGCGGCATCGGCGCGTGCCAGCTCATCCAGCGAGGCTGCAAAGCCCCCGTTTTCTGCACGCTGTTGTAACTGGCTGTGGTTGAGTGTGGTGCGTTTTGTCAGTGCGCTACGTTCGTCAATTGTCAGTTGCATGGTTACTCCCTGATTATGCGGTCCGCTATTGCCGTTCCCTGGGCATTAATCGAGTAAACAGCAATTTTTGTTCCAACCCTGGGTGGGTCGTTAGTGAAGAGGGTGATGGTGGGTGACTTGCAGCATAAGTCGAGCAGCCTGGGGATTGTAGCCGGTGTCATTATGTGGCTGTTGTTCGACGGTACAGACAAAGCAAAGGGCTGTTATAACAGCCCTTGGGTTCTATCTGTTTAACTCGGGGGTAAGCAGCCTCAGACGCGATGCCTGGCAGCATCACTCCCGTTGATTAGCTTGCCGCGTCTGTTTTAATTACAGGCTGCTTAGCGGGCCAGGAACAGCCAGATTGCTACCAGTACCGCCAGAAATACAGTTTCTGAGACCAACAGGATGATTGGCGGCCAGCCGACGCTTGCCAGTTCTTTGAAAGAGGCTTTCATGCCCAGGCCAACCATGGCGATCACCAGACACCAGCGCGAGAGTTCGGTCATACCGGTGGTGACAGCTTCAGGTACATAGCCGGTGCTGTTGATGGCAACGATTACGACAAAGGCGATCAGAAACCCTGGCAGGGGCAGGGAGGCGCCTTCCTGTTTTGTAGCCAGGCCCTTGCGAGCCACAAAGATGGAGATGGCGACTACGACAGGCACCAGAGCGGCGACGCGCAATAGCTTGGTGAACGTTGCTACATCGCCGACATCTTCGGAGATCATGTAACCGGCACCGACAACCTGAGCCACGTCGTGAATGGTTGCACCGAGGAAAATACCGCTTTCAGACGCTGTCAGGCCCAGGCCAGATACCAGCAGTGGGTAGGCAATCATGGCGACAGTACTGAGTGCTGTTACCCCAATAACGGTGAAAATCAGATTCCTTTCTGAGTTCTTATCCTGTGGTAGTACGGCGGAAACAGCCAGTGCTGCTGAAGCGCCACAGATGCCCACCGAACAGCCGGACAAAATGCTCTGGGAGCTGCCAAGCTTGAGCCACTTACCGCACAGGAAGCCAAAAAGAATAGTGGTTGGCACGCCAACCAGCACGATGGCGATGGGTGTAACCCCCAGACTCATTAGCTGTTCGAAGGTGATGCGAGCCCCTAGCATGGCGATGCCGAAGCGTAGTACAGCTTTGGCAGCGAACTGGATGCCCTCGACACACTTGCCTTCGAGAGAAAGGTAGTTCAGTGACATTCCCATCAAAAGTGCATAGAGAATAGTCGGGCCGCCGTAGTGCTCGGAGACAAATTTGGCTGCCATGCCGACGACGAAACAGAGCAAAAAACCTGGCATCAGGCTTTCAATTTTTTTCTGGAAGCGACCACCGGCAAAAGGCAGGCTTTTTTGTATGCTGGACATTGTTATTTTTTTCCTGCGTCAAACATTGTGAGCGGCTGAGGCAGTGGTCTGCGGTCAGCTCAGGGTCAGTGTAGGGGGGATGCGTGGTGCCACGTAGACGCAGAATTGGTGCGCAGATGGGGCCAGACTTAAAATTATGCTGAGGTACAATTGGTGAATGGCGGGTTTGTTCTCTTCTGCTCTTGGGTGTGTGGCGAGGCCTTAAGCTGCTAGTTTTTAGTCAACGTTGACGCTGTCAAAACGTCAGTTATCAGCAGCGGCTGTGGCCTTCAGGCGTTACCGTCCGGCTGGCTTCTGGTGCTTGTGTTGTTGGTGCGGGGGCTGAAATAAGATGCTTTGTTCTTATGCTTTGAGCATGCGACCTCTGCGGCTGGTTTCATTTATACTGGCAAAATTATTGAATTTACCGTCTGCTGCAAAAGCGTTTTCGAGGTTAATCCGTTGAGTACAAAGAAGATAAAAGTGCTGTTTGTTTGCCTTGGCAATATTTGCCGTTCGCCGACTGCTCATGGAGTTTTTTTGCAGAAAATTATGCAGGCCGGTCTGAGCGAGCGGATCGAGGTGGATTCTGCCGGTACCGCTTCATACCATGTTGATGAAGCCCCGGATGCCAGGGCAACAGTGGCCGCGGCTCGGCGGGGCGTGGACCTTACCTCATTACGTGGGCGCAAGGTTATCCGGGAAGATTTTCAGGAATATGATTATGTTTTGCCGATGGATCGTCAGAATATTGCCGATCTCAGGCGGATTGCCCCGGAGAATTATCAGGGCTGTCTGGGTTTGCTAATGGATTTTGCCGGGCGGCCCGATACCGAGGTGCCTGACCCTTATCAGGGCGGGGAACAGGGCTTTGAGCAGGTCCTTGATATGATTGAAGCCGCGACGGATGGTCTGTTGCGTGAGATTGAGGCGCGTTTGTGACACTGTTTGAAAACTATTCTCTGACGGGATTGAATACGCTGGGTTTTGAAGCTACGGCTGAACGTTTCTCCCGGCCGAAAACGCTGCCGCAGCTGATTGAGCTGCTGGCTCTGGCGGACACTAATGGCTGGCCAGTGTTATTGCTGGGTGGTGGCAGTAACCTGATTTTGTCTGCGTGGGTACCCGGACTGGTGATTCAGTTGGCGAATTCAGGTATCGAATGCGTCGCACAGCAGGGTGAGCAAGTCATCATTGAAGTCGCTGCTGCCCAGGGGTGGCATTCGCTGGTTGAGTACACGTTAGAACAGGGCTGGTTCGGCCTGGAAAATATGGCGCTGATTCCGGGGACCGTGGGCGCCGCACCCATTCAGAATATTGGTGCGTACGGGGCTGAACTGAAAGACTGTTTTGTTTCGTTGACGGCCTGGGACAGAGAGCAGCAGCAACGGGTCACGCTTGAGCGCAGTCAGTGTGATTTTGGCTACCGCTGGAGTCGTTTCAAAGGCGAGGATGCGGGCCGATTTGTAATCTGGTCGGTGCGGTTTGCTTTGAGCACAACGGCTGCCCCTGAATTGTCATACGGTGGTGTGGCTGACTACCTGGCCCGCCAGGGTATAAACGAACCAGCCCCTCAGCAAGTATTCAGTGCTATCTGCGACATTCGCAGTAGCAAGCTGCCTGATCCGGCGACGGTAGGCAATGCAGGCAGCTTTTTTGAAAATCCGATTATTCCCCAGTCACAGTATGGAGCACTTAAAGCGAAGTTCCCGGCGCTGGTGGCGTTTGCAGACCAGCCCGGTCTTTACAAGCTGGCAGCTGGCTGGCTGATTGATCAGGCCGGCTGGAAAGGCTACAACGCGGGTTCTGTCGGCGTGTATGACAAGCAGGCCTTGGTGCTGGTTAATCTGGGTGGTGGTGATCGCGAGCAGTTGTTGACGCTGGCGGCTGATATTCAGCAATCAGTGCGGGATAAATTTGGCGTAGCATTGCAGATTGAACCACGGCAATATCCCGCGTGAGAATTCGTTAGTATGTTGAATCTGTTACAATCTTTCATTCCAGTGACTGGCCGGGAGCCTTGTTTTGACTCAGTTTCGTCCGTGTATTGATCTGCACCAGGGGCAGGTGAAACAGATTGTGGGGGGTAGCCTGAATGATCAGGGAGCCGATACCAATTTTGTCAGCAATTACGATGCTGCCTATTACGCAAATTTGTACCGTCAGCATAACCTGACCGGTGGCCATGTCATTGCACTGGGCCCGGGTAATAAAGAACAGGCGTTGAGCGCGCTGGCAGCCTGGCCACAGGGGCTGCAATTTGGTGGGGGTGTGAATGACACCAATGCCGCTGAGTTTCTTGAAGCCGGTGCCTCCCATGTGATTGTAACGTCATGGTTGTTTGAAGGTGGTCAGTTCAGCTGGGAACGGCTGGAAAAGATCAAGGCCATTACGGGTACTGAACGGCTGATTCTGGATCTGAGCTGCAGAAGAACGGAAGCGGGTTGGCAGATTGCGACGAACCGCTGGCAAACCGTTACCGAACTGGCTGTCACTCCTGACTCCTTACAGGAACTGAGTAGTCATTGCGCTGAGTTTCTTATTCATGCAGCGGATGTTGAAGGCCTGCAGGGCGGGATAGATGAGGCGTTAGTGAAGCTGCTTGGGAGCGCATGCTCAATTCCCGTGACCTATGCTGGCGGCGCACGTTCGCTTGATGATCTGAAGTTAGTGGATCAGTTATCAGGCGGTGCTGTAGATCTGACGATCGGCAGTGCACTGGATATTTTTGGAGGGAGTGGTGTCACTTTGGCTGAATGTATTGAGTGGAATAAGCGTCAGTCGAGCACCGGTCTGCAATCCTGAGTGCGTGGCTCAATATTAATTGGCAGGTAGTTTTTATCTGCCAGCGATGCCTGGCATGTTTTCATGCTGTTTGACTCAACGTTGAGAGTGCATTAACAGGGAGCAGGAAAACTCCTGCTCTTGTGAGTGGTGAACCGTTAACAAACAGGTCGTAATGACGGTATGTGCTGGTGAGGCGAGGGCCTGAACGCACCCGAGTGCGTTCAGGCTTAATAACTACGCTGAGCTGTGGGCTCGTTGTGCCGCATTGCCCAGTGGGCATGCAGCAGTAATCAGCTCACGGGTGTATTCCTGCTGGGGGTAACTGAAAATCTGTTCGGTGGGCCCCTGTTCAACAACCTTACCGCTGCGCATAACCATGACATGGTCTGCAAGGGCGCGGACGACGGCCAGATCATGACTGATAAACAGGTAGGTCAGCCCGTATTTGTCCTGTAGCCGGCGTAGCAGCTCGATCACTCTGATCTGCACTGAACGGTCCAGCGCAGAGGTTGGTTCGTCCAGCAGCATAAACCTCGGCTTGAGTACCATGGCGCGAGCGATGGCGATCCGCTGGCGCTGACCACCGGAGAATTCATGTGGATAGCGGTTTCGTGATGATGGGGCAATGGCAACTTCTTCCAAAACGGCACAGACCGCTTCGTCACGCTGACGAGGACTTAATAAGGGTTCATGTACCTTAAGACCCTCGGCAATGATTTCGCCGATGGTCATTCGTGGTGACAGTGAGCCGAAGGGGTCCTGAAACACGACCTGCATTTTTCGCCGCAGTGGCCGCATCGCCAGTGGCTCCAGTCCATCGATCTGTATCCCGTCGAAGTGAATGTCACCATGGCCATCCAGCAGTTTGAGCAGGGCTTTGCCCAGGGTGGATTTACCTGAGCCTGATTCACCTACGATGCCCATTGTCTGACCCTGGCGTAATGTCAGGCTGATAGTATCGACGGCACGAAACTGATCAACGACCCGGCCCAGAAAGCCCGCCCGAATCGGGAAGTTCACCTGTACATTTTTTGCATCCAGTACGACCGGTGCATCCTGACTGACTGCAGGTTTGCTGCCGCTGGGTTCTGAATCCAGTAATTCACAGGTATAGGGGTGCTGTGGTCGGCTAAAGACAGCCTTGGTTATGCCGTGTTCAACCAGCTGGCCTTTGCGCATGACGCAGACCCTGTCAGCAAACTGATGGACGACGCCCAGATCGTGGGTGATAAACAGAATGGCCATACCGAACTTCTGCTGCAGGTTTTTCAGTAGCGCCATAATCTGCGCCTGAATGGTGACATCCAGCGCGGTGGTTGGCTCGTCGGCGATCAGAATATCGGGTTCGCAGGCCAGCGCCATGGCGATCATGACCCGCTGGCGCTGGCCGCCGGAGAGTTCATGGGGGTAGGATTTTAGCCGACGCTGTGGGTCGGGGATTTCAACCAGCTGGAACAGTTCCAGTACCCTGGCGGCGGCCTGTTGCCGGTTTATGCCTTTGTGTTCAATCAGAACTTCGGCAACCTGGTGCCCAATGTGCTGCAGCGGATTGAGTGAGCTCATCGGTTCTTGAAAAATCATGGCGATCCGATTGCCACGTACTTTGCGAATGGCTGCCGTCGGGGCGCCGATCAGTTGCTGCTGTTGGTACTCAATGCTGCCTTTGGTGTAGCGCACCGGTTCAGGCAATAGCTGGAGAATGGCCTGGGCGGTGATCGATTTGCCCGATCCGGACTCGCCCACCAGGGCCAGGGTTTCACCCTTGTACAGCTCAAAACTGATGCCCCTGACAGCCTGCACTGTCCCGGTGTGCAGGACGAAGTCAATATGCAGGTCATCAATGGTCAGAATGGGCAGGGCGGGCGCTTTGGCAGAAATATGTGCAGTCATAACGTCGCTCCTGAGTCAGCGGGATTTCGGGTCCAGCGCATCGCGCAAACCGTCGCCAATAAAGTTGAGGCAGAACAGAGTGATGGCCAGCATGGCCGCCGGGAAAAACAGCTGCCAGGGCGCGCCTTCCATATTGGCGGTGCCTTCGCTGATCAGTACTCCCCAGCTGGTCATGGGTTCCTGTACGCCCAGCCCCAGGAAGGAGAGGAAGCTTTCCAGCAGGATCACTTTGGGCACTGTCAGTGTCACATAGACGATTACCGGCCCCAGTGCATTGGGAATAATGTGCCGCAGGATAATCTGGCGGTCGGATACACCCAATGCATGGGCGGCTTCGATAAACTCTTTACGTTTCAGGGTCAGGGTTTGCCCTCTTACGATGCGGGCCATATCCAGCCACTCGACCGCGCCGATGGCGATATAGATCAGCAGGATGGAGCGGCCAAACACCACCATCATCAGGATGACCAGGAACATAAACGGCATCGAGTAGAGGATGTCGACAAAGCGCATCATCAGGTTATCTACCCGGCCACCCATATAGCCGGATATCGCACCATAGCTGACGCCTATGATCAGGCTGACCAGGGTGGCGATCAGTGCGACGGTGAGTGAAATCTGGCCGCCGTAGAGGCTGCGCAATAACAGGTCGCGACCATTGGTGTCAGTACCAAACCAGTGGCCTCCTTCACCAGGGGGGGTGCCCATAAAATCCCAGAAGACTTCGTCCAGTTCGGTGTTGAAAAACAGCGGGCCAAAGAAACAGCTTATGGCCATCAGGGTGAGCAGCAGACTGCTGACCAGGGTGGCGCGGTTCAGAAACAGGCGGCGCAGGGCGTCTTGCATCAGGCTGTCGCCCTGTGCCGCAAAAGTTGCGTTGCTCATGGTATCAGCCTCATTCGTAACGGATCTGTGGGTCCAGCCAGGCATAAATCAGATCGACCAGCAGGTTAAACAGGATGATCAGGCCACCGTAAAAAACGACGGTGCCCATAACGAGGGTGTAGTCACGGTTTAAGGCGGCCTGGACGAAATACCGGCCAATACCCGGGATGCCGAAAATCTGCTCGATCACCACCGAGCCGGTAATCACACCAGCCGTGGCAGGACCCAGGTAAGAGATGACGGGCAGCAGGGCTGATTTCAGTGCGTGACGGGTAACGACTTTACGCTCGCTGATCCCTTTGGCGCGGGCCGTACGAATAAACTGTGCCCCCATTACTTCGATCATGCTGCCTCGAGTCATCCGGGCGATATAGGCGATCTGGGGCAACGCTAGCGCCAGAATGGGCAGCACCTTATTTTGCCACGCGCCGTCATTCCAGCCTCCGGCGGGAAGCCAGCCCAGCATGACGCCAAAAACCAGCGTCAGGATGGGGGCCATCACAAAGTTAGGAATGGCAATACCTGCCATGGCCGTGCTCATGACCAGATAGTCGCCAGGGGTGTTCTGGCGCAGGGCAGCATAGCAACCAAAGCCGATGCCAAACACTAGTCCGATCAGCATGGCCCACATGCCCAGCTCAAAACTGATGGGGAAGCCGGACCAGATCAGCTCGGTTACGGAGAAGTCTTTGTATTTAAAGGATGGGCCAAAGTCGCCCACCAGCAGTCCGGCCAGGTAATCGAAATATTGCAGATAGAGTGGCTGGTCCATGTTATAGGCGGCCAGCAGGTTTGCTTCGATCTCTGGCGGCAGTTTTCGTTCGCCATCGAAGGGGCCTCCAGGGGCCAGTCGCATGAGGAAGAACGACAGGGTGATAACAACCAGCAGCGTCGGAATCGATTGCAGCAGGCGTCGCAGGGCATAACCAGACATAAGTCAGTACCTGAGTGAAAAATCCAGCGGCCGTTATCGGCCACTGGTTGGGGGGAGGGTGCAGAGTGAGGGCTTAGTCGGCCAGGCTCATCCAGCGGGTGCGGTGGCTGTCCAGCAGGTTAGGCTGCCAGCCTTTCACTTTTTCACTGACCAGGTTCAGGTTTACGTAGTAGTAGATTGGGATGGTGGCGTATTCATCCATGGCGATACGCTCGGCCTGTTGCATATAGTCAGCACGGGTTACCGGGTCCAGGGTAACGGCGGCTTTGTCCATCAGCTGGTTGTACTGGGCGTTGTTATAACCACCGTAATTGTTCGGGGTTGGCTCCAGCAGGCTGAGAAAGTTCTGTGCATCAGGGTAATCAGCCAGCCAGCCCGCGCGGGCGACTTCAAAGTTGGACTCTTTGAGTTCGTTGTAATGGACGGCAACTTCGGCGTTGGTCAGCTCGGTTTTAACGTAGATTTTCTTCCACATGGCTGCCACGGCCACGGCGATTTTTTTATGTGCGTCGTGGGTGTTATAGCGCAGTTGCAGTGCGAGCGGATTGTCCTTGGAATAGCCCGCCTGTTCCATCAATGCCTGGGCCTGTTTGACAGCGGTGCCATAGGGCAGGCCTTTAAAACTCAGTTCCTGAGCCTTGTAGCGGCCAAGGCCAGGCGGTACAAAACTGTAGGCTGGTATTTCGCCGGTTTTAAGCACTTTGTCGGTGATTATTTCACGGTTGATGGCCATGCTGAGTGCTTTACGGACACGTACATCCTGCAGTTTCGGACTACGCATATTCAGTGGGTAATAATAGGTGCCCAGCTGTGGGCTGACGCGGGTTTCAATCGCCATGTTCTTTTTCAGCCAGTTGAACTGGTCGACCGGAAACTCGTAGTTCAGATCCAGCTCGCCAGCACGGAAGCGTTTTAACGCTGCCGCGCGGTCTTCCGTTGGGTAGTAGGTGACATTGTCGATTGTGACATTAATGGCGTCGAAAAATGCCGGGTTTTTACGGGCTTTGATATGCGTTTGTGGTAACCATTCGGCTAGCTGATAAGCGCCATTGGAAACCATTTTGCCGGCTTTAACCCAGCTGTTTCCATACTTCTCGACTACATGCTGGGGCAGCGGGTAGGCGGTGTAGTGCGTGAGCTGGTCAAGGAAATAAGGTGTCTGGGCTTTCAGCGTGATTTGCAGGGTGTGTTCGTCCAGTGCTTTGACGCCCAGGCTGGACAGGTCTTTCTGCTCACCTTTATTAATGGCTTCGGCGTTCAGTATCGGATAGAGCACATAGGCGTATTTAGCTGCTGTGGCGGGGTTGAGTATCCGCTGGATACCAAATACGAAATCCTGCGCGGTCACGGCCTTGCCGTCTGACCAGCCGGTGTCTTTGCGCAGGTTAAAGGTATAGACGGTGCCATCTTCACTGATGGTCCAGTCTTTGGCCATCCCGGCGATCGTTTTGCCGTGCATATCCTGGGTAACCAGCCCCATAAACAGATCGCCAACGACGAAATCTTCCCAGTTACCGGAGACATGGTTGGGGTCGAGCGTGCCAGGTTCACCACCGATCCCTCGGTGAAGTGTCTGTGCGCTGACCAGTGTACTGGCACTTAATGCGCAGATAGCAGCGGTGCGGAGGGTATTACGCAAGAGTGTTGAACGTTTAATTATCATTATTATCATCCCTGTTCATATTCTTATAAGACCCGAGCAGCATAGAGGTTTGCTTATCTATTGAGCAATTTGAATTCCGTATAGATAGTATGTGTATTTTCAATGCTGGCTTATCGGTGAGAAAACGCAGTGGAGCTGTGGTGGTCAACTATTGGGTTTTTAACAGGGAATATTTTATGCGTGGGGGTGTTTCTTCTTGCTGGTTCGGTTTGCTGGGTAACCAGCGGTGTTTTCGTATGACTATTGATTAAAGCTCTCCTTAGTATTATAAATCGGGGAGGTTACTGCCCGGCGATGGCAACTCTTCATATTTTCAGGATACTTTCATGGAATCACTCGATTTCCTGCTCGATGGATTGGTTAATTTTGTTCTCTACTTTAGCTTTTCACTGGTTGCACTGTTGCTGTTCAAGGTGGTGTATACAAAGGTGACGCCCTACGATGAATGGGCGCTGGTTAAGCAGCAAAACGGTGCCGCAGCCTGTGCGCTAGTAGGGGCTGTGATCGGCTTCTCTATTGCGCTTGGCAGTGCGGCAGTCAGTTCTATCTCGGTGCTGGATTTTGCTGTCTGGGCGGTGATTGCACTGGTGGCTCAGTTGATCGCTTATCGAGTGGTGCATCTGTTCCTGCCTTTAATCAGCCAGCGGATTCAGGATAACGAATGGCCTGCGGGTGTTGTGTTAGGTGGCACTTCTGTTGCTATCGGGATACTGAATGCTGCCTCTCTGAGCTATTGATAGCATGGTTATGAAGCGTTCTGCCAGCGTCAGGCTTACGGTTATGGGTAATACGTCCAGTAACCGTAAGTGGCACATTCTACGTCTGTCGCTTCGGGCTGGTGTTGTTGTGAGTGGTGCTGCAGCATTGAGTGGCTGCGGCGAGCAAGCTGCGACGATCTATAAAAACGTGGCTGACTGTGTTCAGGGCAATACGCTGTCGCAAGCGCAGTGTGATACAGCCTATCGTAATGCTAAAAATGAATGGCAGCGTACAGCACCGCGTTATCAATATCGGCGGGACTGTGAGTCTGAATTCGGCGATGATCGCTGTTTTACTCAACAGGGCGGCTTTCTGCCGGGCCGGACTGCTTTTATGCCGGTGATGTCTGGTTTTATGTTAGGGCAGCGCGGTAGTAACAGCGGCGAGTGGGACTTTGATCGCCCTAAGCCCCTGGCCAGTAGCCGAAATCGTAGCTCATCACTCTATGGCAAGTGGGTGGGGGCCGGTGGCCAGGTTTTCGGCAAATACAGTCAGACGCGAGTCCAGGTTAGCCCTAAAGCACTGAAGCGACTGAAAGGCTCAGGCCGGGTGCTGGGGCGTGGGGGCTTTGGCCGTACGGTATCCAGCCGGTCTTCGGGTGGCTGATGCTGCGTCGGAGGATTACTGAACGTGCAGGCTGGCGTGCGCTGGCGGCGGATTATGGCTTTAATTTCCATACAATGTATGGCGAGCCTTACTGGGATGAATCTACCTGTTATCAGTTTTCTTTAGATCAGATCGAGGATGATCTCGAAGCGCCTACGGCTGAGATTCATCAGATGTGTCTGGAGGTAGTGGGTCGAGTTGTGCGTGACGAGCAGCTACTACGGCGCTGCCAGATTCCAGAGCCTTTCTGGGATTTGATCGCCCGTAGCTGGTATGAGCGAGAACCCAGCCTCTACAGTCGACTGGACTTTGTCTATGACGGCCAGGGCCCGGCCAAGTTGCTGGAAAATAATGCGGATACTCCGACCAGCCTCTATGAAACCGGTTTCTGGCAGTGGTTGTGGCTGGAGCAGCAGGTTGAGGCTGGCCAGCTGCCGCGCTGCAGTGATCAGTTCAATAGCTTGCAGGAACGCCTGATTGCCCGCTTTCGACAGTTAAAACAGTCAATGCCTGGGCACTATCTGCATATGGCCTGCTGTCAGGATACGGTCGAAGATCGGGGTACGGTGCAGTATCTGCAAGACTGTGCCGAGCAAGCGGGTATTCGCACCCGCTTCGTTTATATCGAAGATATCGGCCTGAATGATCGGCAGCGGTTTGTTGATATGGACGGGCGACCAATCAGCTGGCTATTCAAGCTCTATCCCTGGGAATTTATGCAACGCGAGGGCTATGGTCAGAATCTTGCTGGTTGTGGAGTGCGTTTTCTTGAGCCGATCTGGAAAACCGTGCTGTCTAATAAGTCACTGCTTGCGCTGTTATGGCAGTATTTTCCCGATCATCCAAACCTGTTGCCTGCGTATTTTGAAAATGATCCGGCGGCGGCTGGCCTGACTCACTTTGTACGTAAGCCGATCTACTCCCGTGAAGGGGCAAATATTCAGATTGTGCATCAGGGACGGGTGATCGAACAGGCTGATGGTCCCTATGGCGACGAAGGCTACATCGTCCAGGCCTTTCATCAGTTGCCAAGGTTTGGTGATAACTATACGCTGATCGGTTCCTGGCTGGTGGATGATCAACCAGCGGGTATTTCCGTTCGCGAAGACCGCTCTATGATCACCCAGGATCTTTCACGCTTCGTACCTCACTTTATTGGTTGATAATGGGCCTGGCCCAGGTGTTCTGACATTGCCGTATTCTTCTGTTTCTAATACGTATTGTGCATTCTTATCGGGCTTCGGCTGTACTCAGATTCTTACGCCTGTGGTGGGCGTACAACGTTCGGGTATTCAATATGGACATTGATGTTAAGGATGTACTAAAACAGCGCTTCGGCTTTGATCAGTTTCGGCCTGGGCAGCAGCAGGCCGTGACTCAGCTGCTATCGGGTGAGTCCACGCTGGCAATTTTCCCCACCGGTTCGGGTAAATCCCTGTGCTATCAGCTGACTGCGCTGCAGCTGCCTCATCTTACGCTGGTGGTGTCCCCTCTGTTGGCACTGATTAAGGACCAGCTGGCTTTTCTGGCAAAGAAAGGAATCCCCGCCGCCAGCATTGACTCGACCCTGACGCCGGAGGATATGCGCAAGGTTATGGCCGATGTACGTAGTGGCCAGTTAAAAATCCTGATGGTGTCGGTGGAGCGGTTTAAAAATGAGCGCTTCCGCCGGTTTATCGAGCAGGTACCGGTGTCCATGCTGGTGGTGGATGAGGCGCACTGTATTTCTGAATGGGGGCATAATTTCCGACCAGATTACCTCAAGTTACCGGCCTATCGGGATAGCCTGAATATTCCGCTGGTCCTGTTACTGACGGCGACGGCGACGCGCAAGGTCAAACGTGATATGGCGCGTAAGTTTGCTATTACGGATGCGCATATTGTGCAGACGGGTTTCTATCGGCCCAATCTTGAACTTGATGTGGTGCCGGTCAGTGCCGCCGGGCGTGATGATGTCTTAATGCAGCAGCTTGTGGGTCTGGAGGGGGCCGGTATTGTCTATGTCACCCTGCAACACACCGCTGAGCAGGTCGCTGCAAGGCTCTGTGAACGTGGTTTTCGGGCAGTGGCCTATCATGCCGGGCTGCCGGATGAATCCCGGCAGCGGATTCAGTCGGACTTTATGGCCGGGCATGAGGCGATAGTGGTTGCTACCATTGCCTTTGGTATGGGCATTGATAAGTCCAATATCCGTTTCGTTATTCACTATGATCTGCCCAAGTCGATTGAAAACTACAGTCAGGAGATCGGCCGGGCAGGGCGTGACGGGGATGGATCGCGCTGTATCACGCTGGCAAACCTGGACGGCATGAATGTGCTGGAAAATTTTGTTTACGGTGATACCCCTGAGTTAGCGGGTGTTGAAGCGGTGCTTGAGCATATTCGGGCCGAGCAGGTTGCCGGGCGCTGGGAGGTGCAGTTGCTGTCGTTGTCGAACGATACCAATGTACGCCAGTTACCGTTGAAAACATTACTGGTGCAGCTGGAGATGCAGGGCGTTATCCAGCCATTATTCAGTTATTTCGCCGAGATTCGCTATAAATTTGTACAGCCTCAGGCCGAGGTATTAGCGCGCTTTGAGGGTGAGCGTCAGGCGTTTCTGGCGTCGGTGTTTCAGCACAGTCAGTTTAAGCGGGTCTGGGGTGAGCCTGATTTTGAGGCGTTGTACCACGGCTATGGAGCAGACAGGGCCCGGGTGATGAAGGCGCTGGAGTATCTGCAACAGCTGGGCTGTATTGCCATTGAGTCCAAACGAATGACGGATGTTTACAGCGTGGATGTAGAAGCGCTGGCTGAACCGGCTCTGGCGGCCCAGTTACATAGCTATTTCGTTGAGAAAGAACACAGTGAGATTAACCGGATCGCGGCACTGGTGCGCTTCTTTGAGCTGGACCGCTGTCTTAGTCAGAATCTGTCGGGTTATTTTGATGATCGTCAGGCGCCGCAGCAGTGTGGTCACTGTTCGGTTTGTGCCGGGCGTACTGCTGTGTTGTCCCGTTCGGAGCTGATGCCCTGGCCAGGGAACGACCGTTTACGCCAGCTTTTAGCTGAGTTATCAGCAAGGTTGTCGGGCAAAGTAGAGGGGGCGCTCTCTGTTGCGTTGTGCAGTCGTTTTCTGGCTGGAATTACGGTGCCGGTGTTTAGTCGTAATAAAGTACGACAGCTCAGTGGTTTCGGGATTTGTGAGCAACAGCGTTATGAAGAGATTCAGGCGCGGGTGAGTGAGTTACTGGCTGAGTAATTCGCTGTGAGTTGTGATTGCCCGGAGTAGAGTCTCCGGGCGGTCACCGTCCGAAGTTTATACTTTGAACTGCGTGATCAGGCGATTGAGGTTCAGCGCCAGTCGGGCTAACTCATCGCTTGCATTTGCCGTATAGCGCGAGCCATCGGCATTCTGGGTCGAAATATCGCGAATCTGAGCCAGAGTCTGTTGCAGCTCTTGAGTGGTGTTGGTTTGTTCATCTGCCGCGCTGCCAATGGCAGAGTTCATCTCGGCAATCTGTTTGATATCCGTCTGCATCTTGGTAATTGAGGTGCCAGCTTCTTGCGCCTGAGATACGCTGTTAGCAGCCATACGCTGGCAGGCGTTCATATCTTTAACGGTGTTCTCAACGCCGGATTGCAGTTTATCAATCACGGTTTCTACGTTGTGTGTGGCATCTTGAGTACGGGCAGCGAGTGTACGTACTTCATCGGCAACAACAGCAAAGCCACGGCCTTGTTCACCGGCACGTGCAGCTTCTATCGCGGCGTTCAATGCCAGCAGGTTGGTCTGGTCAGCGATCTCTCGGATAACAGCAACGATATTGCCGATACTGTGACTGGCTTCTTTTAACTGCTCGGTCTGATGGGCGGAAGATTCGATCTGCTCACCGAGTCGGCTGATGGTGACGATGTTGTTATTTAGCGTTTCAACACACAGGGTCATTTCAGCAGAGGCTGTCTGGCTGGCGCTCAGAGTGTTCTGAGCATTGCTGGCAACTTCTACTGTGGCATGGTTCATCTCAATGGATGCTGAGTTTACCTGGCTTATATCCGCTTGCTGCCGGGTGATCCCTTCTGTGGTTTTCAGGGTGACAGCAGACAGTTTTTCAGATTCGCTCGTCAGCTGATTGGAAGAGGTTGATACCTCACCCAGCACATCGCGAAAGTGGCTGATCATCTTGTTAAATACATTGATGATGTCGCCCAGTTCATCTTTATTTCGCGTATCCAGGGTCAGCGTGAGGTCATGGGTGTCATTCATCTTCTGCATCACCTGGCTCATACTGTTCAGTGGCTGGTAGATGTTTTTGGAGATCGCCAGTGATACCCAGGAGATAAGAATAAAGCCAAACATGGCCAGACCACTGAGTTGCTTGACGTCTTGCCAGAAAATTTCATCAACATCGTCCAGATAGATGCCGGTACCAATGACCCAGTTCCATTTTGGGAAAGATTTTACGTAGGACACTTTGTCGACAGGTTGGCTGAAGCCTGGTTTTGCCCACTGATAGTTAACAAAGCCACCTGACTGGGTTGCTGTCAGTTCAACCATTTTAACAAACAGTGCAACACCGTTCGGGTCTTTAATATGCCGAATATTCTGACCGATTAACTTCTCGGTGGGGTGGTAGCGCATAATATAATTGCGATCATTGATCCAGAAATAGCCACCACCCTGATAATGCATCGCTTTTATTGAATTTAATGCCTGCTTTTGCGCCTCGCTGTCGGTCATCCGGCCTAGTTGGGCTTGCTGATGAAAATAACCGATAACATCCGTCGCGGTTTCAACCAGGTCCTGGGTTTTCAGGTAGCGGTCTTCAAGAAGGTTTGTGCGCAGGTTCCAGGCGGCAACGGTCATGATAAAGAGCATGCCCATAACCATGACTACGCCAAGCAGGCCCAGTTTGTATTTGATCGTCAGGCGGTTGAGCACAGCATTCATTAAGTAAGAGCTCCTTTCTTATTATTCACATCCATCATGGGTGGATGGCGGGTCGCATGATGGGGTGTGTCTTGTCGGCAAGGTACGGGCGTTATCGCCGTGGTATGGTTTGCCTGGTCGCGGGACACTTATTCCCACTGAGATTACCAGATCTATTCAGATCTACTAAGACTTTCATAGTACAGTAACTAACTTCTGAGTACGTTCTAAACTATACGTAAGTGGTGCATTTAATAGGTAATTTCCCGACTTAAGTCGGAATTTGGCATCTTTGGCTAACACTCAGGCATAAAAAAACCCGCAACTGTTTCCAGTTGCGGGTTTTTTGATCAGCTAATGCTGAGTGCTGTAATAATTACTGCTTGGCAGCTTTCAGTGCAGCGTTCAGCGTAGCGCTTGGGCGCATCACAGCTTTAACTTTCTCAGCATCGGCGTGGTAGTAACCACCGATGTCAGCAGGTTTACCCTGTTCTGCATTCAGCTCAGCAACGATGGTTGCTTCATTTTCAGCCAGAGTTGTCGCCAGCTTAGAGAACTGAGCGGCCAGCCCTGCATCTTCAGTCTGTGCTGCCACAGCCTGTGCCCAGTACATGGCCAGGTAGAAGTGGGAACCACGGTTGTCCAGTTCGCCTGTCTTACGGCTTGGGGATTTACCGTTGTCCAGCAGTTTGCCGGTTGCTTCATCCAGCGTTGCTGCCAGGATCTTGGCTTTGCTGTTGTCGTTCTTCAGACCCAGCTCTTCCAGAGATACCGCAATGGCCAGGAACTCACCCAGGGAATCCCAACGCAAGTGGTTTTCTTCAACCAGCTGCTGTACGTGCTTAGGTGCAGAACCGCCAGCACCTGTTTCGTACATGCCACCGCCGTTCAGCATTGGCACGATGGACAGCATTTTCGCAGACGTGCCCAGTTCCATGATTGGGAACAGGTCGGTCAGGTAATCACGCAGTACGTTACCGGATACGGAGATGGTGTCTTTACCGCGGAACATACGTTCCATGGAGAAGCGGATTGCCGCATCGTAAGACATGATGCGAATATCCAGACCTTCCAGATCGTACTCTTTCAGGCATTCTTCGACTTTCAGACGCAGCTGATTGTCGTGTGCGCGCTCTTCGTCCAGCCAGAAGATAGCTGGAGTATCAGAGTTACGGGCACGGGAAACGGCCAGTTTAACCCAGTCGCGAACAGGCGCGTCTTTGGTCTGACAGGCACGCCAGATGTCGCCTTTCTCAACATCGTGCTGCATCAGTATGTTGCCAGCAGCATCGACAATGCGCATGGTACCGTCTGCTTCCAGCTCGAATGTTTTATCGTGGGAGCCGTACTCTTCAGCTTTCTGCGCCATCAGGCCAACGTTTGGTACGGTACCCATTGTAGTTGGGTCGAATGCACCGTTGGTTTTACAGAAGTTGATCATTTCCTGGTAGATGCGTGCGTAAGTGCTTTCTGGCATTACGGCTTTAGCATCTTTCAGCTTGCCGTCCTGGCCCCACATTTTACCGGAATTACGGATCATCGCAGGCATGGACGCATCGACGATTACGTCAGATGGTACATGCAGGTTGGTGATGCCACGTACGGAATCAACCATTGCCATTTCTGGGCGGTTCTCGTAGCAAGCGTGGAGGTCTTCCAGAATCAGGTCCTGCTTGGATTCAGGCAGTGACTTGATTTTATCCAGTACGGAACCCAGACCGTTGTTCGGGTTTACGCCCAGTTTTTCAAACAGCTCAGCGTGCTTCTCGAACGCATCTTTGTAAAACACGCTTACCGCGTGGCCAAAAACGATCGGGTGGGAAACTTTCATCATGGTCGCTTTAACGTGCAGGGACCACATCACACCGCTGTCTTTACAGTCGTTCAGAGTCTTCTCGAAGAACGCGCGCAGCGCCTTGCAGCTCATGAACATGCCGTCCAGTACTTCGCCTTTTTCCAGGCTCAGTTCTTTCTTAACGGCGACTGCGCCGTCTTTACCGACGAACTCGATGCGAACGTCACCGGCATCAGCCATGGTAATGGACTGTTCACTGGAGAAGAAATCGCCTTCACGCATGTAATCAGCGTGGGACTGAGAGGTCTGGCTCCAGGCACCCATGGAGTGCGGGTTTTTGCGTGCGTAAGCTTTTACGGCTTTAGGTGCACGGCGGTCAGAGTTGCCCTGACGCAGAACCGGATTTACTGCACTACCCAGAATTTTGGAGTAGCGCGCCTGAATGTCTTGTGTTTCAGCGCTGTCTGCTTCATCCGGGTAGTTCGGGATGTCGTAGCCCTGGCCCTGCAGTTCAGCAATGGCTGCTTTGAGCTGTGGAATAGACGCAGAGATGTTCGGTAGTTTGACGATGTTTGCATCTGGCTGCAGGGTCAGTTCACCCAGCTCGGCCAGGGTATCGGCCATTTTCTGATCTTCTGTCAGATTTTCAGGGAATGTTGCCAGAATACGTGCCGCAACAGAGATGTCGCTGATGGCAACATTGATGTCTGCAGCTTTAATGAAAGTTCGAACGATAGGAAGCAGAGAGGCAGTTGCCAGTGAAGGTGCTTCATCGGTCAGCGTGTAGACAATTGTTGGATTATTAGTCGTCATTTTTTCCCCTGATATATCCAGCTGGATAGCCACAGGCCTGATGTAATGGCGTCCCGCAGGTGCGTACTACAGCAGACCTCATGCCTAAGGAATTACATTAGCGCCGCGGAGTATACGCCAGATTGGCGCCTGGTATGAAGTAGCAGGGCGTTTTTTCAGACAGGTTTCTACTAAATGCTAATGGTTGGATATCACTACCAAATCGTTTTACATCTTGTAATGCCTGGGCGCTAGAACATAGGGATTAACTAAAATCAATTTAAATCAATGAGTTATGTTTTTGTTTGACGATGTTTCTATGCTCGTGCAAACACTGTGAGATAAACGGCATTGGGATAAGTGGCTAAAACTTCTGTAGTAACGCTACAACATTCCTTGAGCCTGTTTGTGGCGCTACGGGGGGAGAGGCTGGCCTTAACGGTAGCGTTTTTTAGCCAGATTTACCTTTTTCAGGTAGTCCTGGCTTTCTTTCGGCATTTTGCTGCGCAGACGCAGGTAGACCTGATCCGGGCTTGACTGGTTGATCAGCCGGAATGCTTTGTTTCTGTCCCTGGAAAAACAGCGCAGCACATTGCCAGCGCCACCATTGTAGGCCGCGATCATGCAATATTCCTTGCTCACAGGATGGTTAACCCCAGCCAGATAGCGGCTTTGCAGGATGTACAGATAAGCACAGCCCATGCGGATGTTATTGCTCGGGTTAAACAGGTAATTTCGGCTGGGTGTGCCCGCGCCACCATGGATCAGCTTCCAGCTGTCACGGCCCGCAGTGCGTGGCACGATCTGCATCAGACCATAGGCAGGCACCCAGCTGACAGCGAAGGGGTTAAAGTGACTTTCGGTTTCAATAATGGCGTATACCAGTGCGGTGTCCTGGTGGTATTTACGACTGTGTTGATCCACCAGTGCACCATACTTGCCCTGACGGCGCTTTCCATGGTTGCTGACCAGTGGAAACTCAACCCAGCTCTCGGTGCGCTTGCGGCCATTATTGAGGGTCACCTGGCGGCTTTGTTTAGCCGTTTTGATCAGGTGGTCGGCAAAATGAGTGGCCCGCCAGTTCCAGCGGATTGCTTTACCGTCCTGGTCCAGAACCTGTTCATAAAGGAAGGGCTCGGCACCGGGTTTGATCGGCTTTGCCGAAAAAAGATCGACGCCATTCGGGTCATCGGGTGAGAGCAGGGTACTGATAATCGCCTGTTTCAGCTGGCCGGGTATCAGGCTTTCAACCCGTACGGTGCCTTTGCGGAAATCGATAATGCCACGGCTCTGGTAATTATCGGTGTATTTCACCCAGCTATCGGTATCTGAACTGCGGGCGTTCTCCTGCCCCCACACACTGATAACATCGGTAATAAACCGGTTAGCAAAGCGTTTAACCTGTTTGAGGTCCTGCTGTAGCACAGTGGGGTTGTTTACCCAGCTGTGGGCTCTATTGCGGGCAACCGACAGTGCAGCATCCTCAAGCGAGCTTTGCTGAAGAGCGGTGCGTGATGCTTGTAGAACCTGTTGTGTTGTACAGCCAGGCAGGGCCAGTGATGACAGGGCAAGCAAAAAGGTACGGCGGCTGGGCATAGATATCGTCCGTGATCGATAAGTCCTCTGATTCTAAAAGGATATTACTGAAAGTCACCCTGTTTTTAGCGGCTTCCTGAACCTTAAGCTGTGTTTTTCTGGCTGAGCAGGGGTGTCCTGGTGGATCGGAGGTAGATAAGAGATCGTTGATATAAATGCGAATCCATATCAATAGTATTTGTGCTAAGCCTGTGCTAATTTACATGCCTGTCAGATGCGAGGGCGGTCGTCAACGACCCGACTCGGCATATAACCCTTACAAGCTATAGGTTTTTCTTGTGAAGCTGAAAAAGATTGTCATGGCGCTGGCCATTGCTGCGATGGGCTCTACGGGTGTTGCTGCGCAGGCAGCGGATGTGTATGCAGATTTCCCGGTAACGGTAAAAGATTACAAAGGAACAGCAGCACACTCTGTTTCTTATAGCGGTCAGATGGCCCGCCAGGTGCTGCACACCTCACTGAAAAAACTGGCCAAGCAGGGCAATGGACAGCCGAATGCTGCACTTAAAGCGCAGATGATGGCGTACTTTGACGGTAAGGATGCCGGTCGTGAGATTCTTGCGCCGACGTCAAAAGGCACGTTCGTGCTGGTACAGCAGAACGTCGATCAGCTGTCCAAAAAGAAAAACCTGGCAGGTAAAGCGTATAAAGGTGCCGTAACCAGCTGGCCGGGCAATATGACCGGTGCTGAAGTACTGGCGTTTATGATCGACAAAGCCTCATCTGCTGACAAAGGCTACGATGCGGTAAACGGTCTGGATTACGCCCAGCTGATCTCCAAATTCACCATGGGTGCAGTGTTCTACAATCAGGCGGTGGATCACTACCTGGATGAGAAGCTGGGCGCTGATGTTAAACCGAACAGCAAGCCGTACAAAGCGGGTGCCGCTTACACGGGCAAAGAGCACGTCTGGGATGAAGCCTTTGGTTACTTCGGTACCCCGGCTCACACCCTGACGCTGACGGCTAAACAGGTGCATAGCATTGCCAAGAACAAGCCTGACGCGCTGACGCTGGCCGATGCGAATGGTGATGGCAAGGTTAGCCTGTATAACGAAATGGCCTTTGCCCACGCGTATTACGCAGCGGGCTTTGATAAGGGCGGCAAAACAGCTTACCTGCACACCATCACGAAAGCGTTTGTTGATGGTCGTCAGCTGCTGGCCGACGCCAACGGTGAAGCGCTGACCAATGCGCAGCGCAGTGAGCTCAAAGGTTATGCGAAAACAATCGCCGATAACTGGGAAAAAGTGATCGCTGAAGCGGTGTTCAAATACGCCGGTTCCGCTTACAAAGATCTGGAGATGATCACGGCGATGCTGGAAAACGATGGTGATGTCAGCAAGCTGTACCGTACCTACGGCAAACATTGGGGTGAGCTGAAAGGCTTCGCCATGGCGTTGCAGATGAGCGGTAAAGATATGGGCGCGACCGGTGTACAGCTGAACCGGCTGATCGGTTTTGGTCCGGTACTGCTGGGGAACACCCAGGTAACCGGTATTGATGCCAATGGCGGTTACGTACAGTCTGCATCTGTCTCCATGTCTGAATACATGTTGCAGCTGCTGAAAGTTCAGAAGCTGATGGTTGATGAGTTTGGCGTTGAAGCACGTAATAAAGACGTACTGGCGGGCATGACTGATCTGATCGAAAAACTGGGCGCGGAAGCGGCCAGCGCTGAAAACGACTGATCATTGATGGGCTCAAGCCATCGTTAACACGGTGGTCGGGCTATCAGGGATGAAAAGCCAGCCGGGTAACCGGCTGGCTTTTTGCGTATATAAATAGTTGTGCTGCACCTGTAGCACCTCGCTCCGCGAGCGTCCCTAGAGAGGTCGATAACCGGTGGACAGTTTCCTCAGCACATTTGGCAGTGATTACCTCAATGGTCTGATCGAGACGTTCATCAGCCCGCGTAAGCGGCTGTTTCTTGGCTATGTCGCACTGGCGCTGGTCATCGGACTGGTCTGGTTACGCTGGCAGGGCAAAACACTGAAAGTCGCCCTGACCTCAATGCTGAGCCGCGATATCTGGCTATCCGCCTCGGCCCGGGCTGATTACGCCATTGTGCTGATCAACCGGGCACTGTTTCTGCTTGCCTCACCGCTGTTACTCGGCCAGCTGGCGGTGGCGACCTGGCTTTACTTCCAGCTGTTCGATCATTACGGCCTGCCACCGGCAGCGGGTGCGCTGCTGCCTGACTGGGTGGTCGTCACCGGTTTTACCCTGTGGTTTTTTCTGCTTGATGACTTTGCCCGTTATTACCTGCACCGGCTGCTGCACCGCTGGCCAGTGCTGTGGGCGTTTCACAAAATGCACCATTCGGCACGGGTGCTGACACCGCTCACTGTATTACGTACTCACCCGGTTGAAGGGCTGCTGTTCTCTCTGCGCAGCGTGGTTGTACAGGGGCTGAGTATCGGCCTGTTCAAGTTCTTCTTCGCCAGCCAGGTGGATCTGTACACCGTGCTGGGTGTCAGTGTGATCGTGTTTACCTTTAATGTTGCCGGTTCCAATCTGCGCCACTCCCATGTTCCCATCCACTACTGGCCCTGGCTGGAACGTATTCTTATTTCACCGGCCCAGCATCAGATTCATCACTCCACGGATGTCCGTCACTT
Source organism: uncultured Oceanospirillaceae bacterium (assembly GCA_913057435.1). Lineage (GTDB taxonomy): Bacteria > Pseudomonadota > Gammaproteobacteria > Pseudomonadales > Balneatricaceae > Marinobacterium_C. The sequence continues at coordinate 58,635 of CAJXNY010000012.1, forward strand.
TGATACCAATTTTGGTGCCGTGCTGGCGGTGTGGGACTGGCTGGGGGGGAGTTTGCACCGTTCTGAGCCAGGTAAGCCGTTGCGTTTTGGCATCCGTCAACGAGTAGAGCCGGATGAACAGACATTAGCGATGCTGTATCTGCAGCCGTTTAACGAGGCGGTGATGATAGTGGCAAGGCCATTGCGACGCTGCTGGAAGGGCTTGCGGTACCGTTAATAAGCCATCCTGACCCGCTGAGTTTCATCTACACGCCCGGAATTCCTTACCTGCTCGACCATGACCTCTGTTGTTGAGCAATGGCCACTGTTGTTTTCATCTGGCGTCCAGCCTGACTGATACCCCTTGACGACGATTTGCTACTCGACTTAGCCCTTATCGCCTTGTGCCAGCGCTGCTGATTCAGCCATCTTGCATCGGATGAGCAGTGCTTTGTCTGAGGAAATTATGTCTAAAAACTTTACATGGGAAAAAATCCCACATATCCTGGTTTTGCAGGTGGGAAAAAATCCCACGTAAATAGAGTGCTAACCTGGTCGTTCATGCTGGAAGTCATGCGCTTGACTGATTTCTGATCACTAAGGGAATAATGCGATGAAAAATAACCGTTTATTGAAATCCTCATTACAGTTGGTTTGCGTTGGGTGTACCGCGCTGGGTTTGCTGGGGAGTTTGTCGCTTTCCGCTAATGAGATGAAAAAGAAGCCGCTACATATCAGCCAATACCAGCTAAATGAAATGATTGATGAAGGGGGGCAGGCTCAGGCATTTGAAGCAGCTTTTGACGTCGGCGATAGATTATTTGAACATCGATTTTCCGCCCGTGATGGGGTCGGCGCAAATGTTGGTAACGGCCAGCGGTTTTCGCTGGTTCCCCGCGCGGATCTGGATGCAGACAATCAGTGGGCTTCTCATATCCCCCGACGGGTGACTGGGCCAAATGCGCAAAGTTGTAACGTGTGCCACAGCACACCTTTTGGTGATGGGGCTGGGCGCGCGGTAATGAATAATATTCGCGATCCTAAGCACACGGGCCAGATCTCAGATTTTATTAACCGGCAAACACCGCATATCTTCGGTATCGGTGCACTACAGCGGCTGGCGGAAGAAATGAGTGCTGAGCTTGAGGATGTTCGAGTTGCTGCGATTGCACAGGCTCAATCAAGTGGCCAGACAGTCAGCTTGCCACTGGTCGCTAAGGGTGTTGATTTTGGTTTATTAACAGCATATCCAGATGGCAGTCTGGAGGCCTCTGAGGTAACCGGTATTGACCCGGACCTGTTGGTCAAACCCGTCGAGTGGAAAGGTATTACGACCAACATTCGTGCCTTCGTCCGTGATGCCAGCCACAACGAGCTGGGCATGCAGCCGGTCGAGATTACCGGTGAGGGTGTTGATGGGGATGGAGACGGTGTGGTTAATGAGCTGAGTGTGGGTGATATCACTGCCATGGTGATTTACCAGGCCGCCCAGCCTCGTCCCACCACAAAAGAAGAGCTGTCAAAGCTGGGCCTGATTAAACGGCTCTCTGTGAGAGAGCAGCGTCGAATAAAGCGAGGCGAGAGTGTTTTTATTGATACGGGCTGTGAAAGCTGTCATCGGTCACAACTGACGCTTAACGACCCGGTTTTTAGCGAACCAAGCCGCCACCCGGATTATCGTGATAAAACCTTTCCAGCGGGTCAGGACCCATTAGCTGAAGGTATTGATCCACAAAACTCGATACGTTTCGACTTAACTGAGGACCTGCCGGACAATATCATTGAGCACCAAAACGGGACAGTAACCCGGCTGGGGAACTTTGAAAAAACGGCGAGCGGTGGTGCTATCGTGCGGTTGTTTGGTGATCTGAAACGTCATGATATGGGCTCTGGTCTGGCGGAGTCTGTCGACGAAGCAGGGACGGGTGAATCGACATTCTTAACCAAAGAGTTATGGGGTGTGGGTTCTACGGCACCTTATTTACATGATGGCCGGGCCACTACGTTGGCAGAGGCGATTGATTTCCATGGTGGGGAAAGTGCTGCATCGCGGGAGCAGTTTAATGCGCTGGCTGAGGCAGATAAACGGGCGTTGATCGCTTTTTTGAAAAATCAGGTACTGTACAAAACAAGAGCAGTTGTCGGTCGATAATGTAACCGGCGTGCATCAATCAGATGTGCGCCTGCTGCTCCAGGCGTGTTGCTTGATGCAAAGATTGATACCCCCTGCATTATTCGCCTTTCTGCGCTAAGCTGCGCCCTTTGTAACTATCCAGGAGCCAACCCTTTCATGGCTAAAGGACGTGATAAACACCAGGCGCGTAAGCAGGAGCTGTCGCTGTTCGGTAAAGATCTGGTACGCCGCTGTGGCGCGCAGTGTGAGATGTGTGGTGACAGTGGGGTGCCGCTGAGTATCTTTGAGATTCCGCCGGTACCAAACGAGCCGGATTTTGATCGCTGTGCAATGTTTTGTGATACCTGCCAGGAGCAGATTGATTTCCCTAAGCGTCGTGATAATGATCACTGGCGGTGTCTGAATGGCGCGATCTGGTCTGAAGTCACTATCGTAAAAGCGTTAGCGGTTGCGATGCTGGGAAAAATTGCTGCTAAAGAAGAGTGGGCGGTTGATTTGCAGGAGCAGGTTTACCTGCAGGCCGGCGAGCAGGAACTGATCGACCAGATCAGCCCGGAGCTGAAGTAAGCCTCTGGCAACACCCTGAGCTATTCTGGGCAATGCGTTCTGCATTGCCTGACTTTTCGCAAAAAATCCCCGCTGTGCAAGCGGGGGAATAAGCGTGAACAACAGAGCAAGAAATCGGGTGCTATCGTTGATGGTTGTCAGGCAGCGCTGGCCTGGTGTGACTGCGCGGTATGCGCCTGTGCCGGGCGAAATTCGATAAAGCGGCTGCGGCCTCCTTCGATGATCTGCAATGCATCCGCTGTTTTGCGACTGATCAGCAGCTGACCTTCACCGTTAAGTTGCGCAGGCACCAGAGCGACGCAGTAGTTCTCCAGCTGGCCGTTGCTGACCATGTGCAGGGGCGCATCATCAGCGATCGTCTCGCTGATTACACATTCAGCCGTATGGCTGTCGCGTACGGTATGGATCTCCTGGGCGGCGGCCTGAACGGAAGGGCCGCCATCGAACAGATCAACATAACCGTTAAACTGGAAGCCTTCTTTTTTCAGCATATTCAATGCCGGTGCTGAGGAGTCGTGGGGTTTGCCAATCACATCGCGGGCCGCCTGAGGCAGCAGGTCGATATAGATCGGATATTTAGGCATCAGGTCAGAGATAAACTGGGTGCCTTTGAGCGCCGTGGTGTTGACCGCTTGCTGAAAATCAATGCCGAAGAATTTGCTGGCCAGGTTATCCCACAGCGGTGAGCGGCCTTCGCTATCCTGCCAGCCACGCAGTTCGGCCATTACCGTTTCGCCAAAGCGGTGGGGGAAGTCCGCCAGGGTCATATAACGGGCGCGGGACAGAAACTGGCCCAGACCGGGTTTACGGTACGTTGGCAGCAGAAACAGCGAGCCGATCTCGGTGGCACCGGTGTAGTCATTTACCATGCTCAGCACTTTTGCCTGACGGGTCGTGTCCAGATCATAACTGCTGCTGACCAGCGTGGAAATCTTGTAAGAATAGAACGGTTTGTTCAGTCCAATGCCGGTGTAGATTGCTGTGGTGCCGACTACTTTGCCGGTGTCGTGATCTTCCATCACCATAAACCAGGTGCTGACAACATCGTCTTTACCTGCTTCCGAGAAAGCACGGGTCGAAGCCGCCAGCTTTTCACGCCAGGCATTCTCACAGGCAGGCATTGAAGTCATCCCGTCGCCTACGGCATGGGATATCTCCATCAGGTCATCCAGGTCCCGCATCTGGCAAGGGCGAATCAGCAGCATAGGGCGTCTCTCTTTATTATGTTCACCTGAGTGGCGGCGTTTAATAACGCTCTGGCAGGTGTGGGTGCTTTGGTCTTGTTAGGGAAGTTTAGTGGGGAAATCGCCAAATGAGCTGTTTAATTTACGGCCTGATTGCTCAGAAAATACGTATAAAATCAGTCTATGCAGAATATTATTCGTATTTGCTTGCCTGCTGTTTCTGAAGCGTTCAAACTAGCCTTTCGGGCGAATAGCCACTGATTATATTAGTAATTGGCGAAATTGGCCGAATATCATCCACGTTTTCTGTGGGATCTGACCTCCTATCGGACCAGCTAATGCAACTTGATCGGATAAACCGAAATATTCTTTCGATACTGCAGCGCGAAGCACGTATCACTAACCAGCAACTGGCAGAGCGGGTTGGCCTGTCGCCCAGCTCCTGCCTGAACCGGGTGCGTAAGCTGGAACAGGAAGGGCTGATCGGGCCGTATCTGGGGGTGGTTAATATGGCGAAGCTATGCCGCAGTGTGACGGTAATCGCTACCGTGAGCCTCAAGGATCAGAGCACCGATGCCTTCCGGGCCTTTCAGGCCAAAGCCGAGGCGATTCCTGAAGTGGTCGAGTGCTATACCGTCAGCGGCATGTTTGATATGTACCTCAAAGTCGTAGCGCCAGATATGCTGCGCTATAACGAGATTAACGATCGCCTGCTGGATGTGATCCCCGGTATGGTTAACATCAGCAGCCATGTGGTGCTGGTGGAGAGCAAGCCGTTCCGTGGTTATCCGCTGGATGCACTGATCGACCAGTAAGCAGGCGAAATGGCTGTGCTGATTCATCCCGTATTCAGTACAGCGCTTCAGACTGCCTCCATTCCTATTATCCAGAACGGTCAGCCGTAAGACCCGACAGGGAGCGCCCGTGTTACAACCCTCAGCGAACACTTCTTCTGATTCACTGCCTGCCATTCTGGCTGGGCCAATTTTGCGTAAACTGACTCCTCAGCAGGCCGTGTTCTGGCTGGTCAGCAGTCGCCCTCTGACGTTGCGCTTCACTCTGCGTGAGGGTCACCAGATTTTGCTGGATCAGCCACTGGACGATGATTGCTGCACCACGGTTAAGGTAGGAGAGCGAGCTTTTGTCAGCCTGATCGATCTGTCGTTCAATACGCCGCTACCCCAGGCGAAAACCCTGCACTATGATCTGCGCCTGCAAACTGACACCGGTGAACAGGGCCTGGCCGAACTGATGCCCTGGCTGGTGTATGACGGCGAGCCATCACCGTCGCTGGTGTGCAAAATGCAGCTTAATTCGGTGCTGCACGGCTCTTGCCGTAAGCCCCATTACCCCAGTGATGATGCGCTGGTGCGGGCGGACGCTGTCCTGACTGAGGCTGAGGGCCGCAGTGCCGAGCAACGCCCCGCACTATTGATGATGTCCGGTGATCAGATCTATGCCGATGATGTCGCCGGACCGATGTTAGGGGCGATTCACCAGGTAATCGAACGGCTGGGACTCTTGCCGGAACAGCTGGAAGGGGCTGAGGTCAGCAATAGTGCCGGGCTTTTTGCCAGCACAAAATGCTACTACCACCGTGATGAACTGTTGCCCGCTGACAGCGCCAGCGCGGCAATGGTTGACCGGGTGTTTGGCGGGGCGCGCAAGCCGATTTTTACCAGTGACAGCGCGGACAATCACCTGATCACCCTGGCAGAAGTGCTGGCCATGTATCTGCTGGTCTGGTCGCCACAGCTGTGGGACGGCTTAAGCCTTGAACTGAGCAAAGAGCAGGTGCCCGACAGCCAGCTCGACACCTATATAGAAGAACAGAACAGCATCCGTCACTTTGTCGACGGCCTGCCTCAGGTTCAGCGGCTGCTGGCGCATCTGCCCACCTACATGATTTTTGATGATCATGATGTCACCGATGACTGGAACCTGACACGAGGCTGGGAGGAGACGGCCTATGGCCATCCGTTCTCAAAACGGATTATCGGTAATACCCTTATCGGCTACTGGCTTTGCCAGGGCTGGGGTAACGCACCTGACCGCTTCGACGATGATTTCATGGCGCAGATGCTGGGGTTTTTCCAGCAGCCGGATGATGCGGGCCAGGCTGCAGTGATCGACCATTTGTTAGGGTTTGAACAGTGGCATTACAGTTTGGACACTCAGCCCAAAATGGTGGTGCTGGATACCCGTACCCGTCGCTGGCGTTCAGAAAGCAGCGCCGGCAGGCCCTCAGGTTTGATGGACTGGGAAGCATTGTCTGAGCTACAACAGGAGCTGCTCAATCAGCCAGCTGTGATCATCGTTTCTCCAGCACCGATTTATGGGGTCAAACTGATCGAGATCGTCCAGCGGATCTTTACCTGGTTTGGTCAGGCGCTGATGGTGGATGCCGAGAACTGGATGGCCCATCCAGGCTCTGCCAATGTCATTCTGAACATCTTCCAGCACGCTCGCACCCCTCAGAACTTTGTCGTGCTGTCCGGCGATGTGCATTACTCTTTTGCCTACGATATTCGTATCCGCAGCCGTAAAAGCAGCCCGTCGATCTGGCAGATCACCTGCAGTGGGTTGAAAAATGAGTTCCCACATACGCTGTTGAATCTGTTTGATCGGGTCAATATTGCACTGTTTGGCAGCAAGTCACCGCTTAACTTTTTCACTCGCCGTCGGCGGATGAAACTCAACGCCCGTAAACCCCAGGGCAGCGATGATAAACGGCTGCACAATGGCAGTGGCATCGGCTTGCTGGAACTGGACCGGGACGGTCGGCCGACGCTGGTGAGAGTGCTGGGTGCGGATGGCAGTGATGTTGATTTTATCAGTCAGGTCAGTGAGACGTCGCCACACCGGCTGCATTGAGCACTGTATTTAATAACTCGTTTAGCTGCTTTTCTAATGGCGGTTAAACGAGTTGTATCCTGTTTTTAACCTCACGTTTTCCTTACATTAATAACAGCGCTTCCTCTCTTAAATAACGACCTCTGTTGCACTGCACATCAAACTCATCAGAGTAAATGGCCCCGTATTTCAGTCGATTCAGTTCATCATTCTAATTTGATGTTTCGTATGCAATATATTGTTTCAGGCCACTCTTACGTGCGAGACAAACCTGTTCTGGCGTGAAATCTCCGCGAGATATGATCTAAAAGCCACCCATTTCAACACACCTGTACTTCGCACCATGGCATTTGCATTGCAAATGATCACATTGAAACTATTGATTTTTGTTATGCCTCGCTCAGGGATAGGATCGATTGCAGCTGGAAAACAACGGTGCAGCGGCCGCCACGGTTGTTTCCAGTTTCACGATTGAATCAGCACAATAATAATGAGGATACTGATATGGATATGCCACAAACACTGATGATCCCAAATGGCGACAAAGTGCGGCCGACTTTCTCTGATGCAGAGATGCAGTCCCGTCTGGCGAAACTGCGGGCATATATGGCGGAAAACAGTGTAGATGCGGTGCTGTTTACCTCCTATCACAATATCAATTACTACAGTGACTTTGTGTACTGCCGGTTTGGTCGAGACTACGGCCTGGTGGTAACGCAGGATAAATTCACCACCCTTAGTGCCAACATCGACGGTGGCCAGCCTTACCGTCGTAACCGGCTGGGCGACAACGTGGTGTACACCGACTGGAAGAAAGATAACTTCTTCTTTGCGGTGAAAGAGCTGATCAGAGACGGCGGCAATGTGGCGATCGAATACGATCATATGCCACTGCAGAATCTGAACAAAATGAAAGCTGTTCTGCCGCAGAGTAATTTCTCGGATATCGGCGTGGCGACCATGAAACTGCGGATGATCAAATCCGAGGAAGAAATCGCGCTGATTAAACAGGGTGCCCGGGTCGCGGATGTGGGTGGTGCTGCCATCCATGAAGCGATCGGTGTTGGTGTGCCTGAGTTTGAAGTATCGCTGGCCGGTACTCAGGCGATGGTGCGTGAGATCGCCAAAACCTTTCCTGATAGCGAACTGATGGACACCTGGGTCTGGTTCCAGTCGGGGATTAATACTGATGGTGCCCATAATCCGGTTACCAGCCGTAGAGTACAGGCCGGTGACATCCTTAGCCTGAATACCTTCCCGATGATTTCCGGTTACTACACGGCGTTGGAACGCACCCTGTTTGCTGAATACGCCTCCGACCGCCATCTGCAACTGTGGGAGATCAACTGTGAAGTTCACCGCCGTGGTCTGGAGCTGATCAAGCCTGGCGCCCGTTGCTGTGATATCGCTAATGAGCTGAACGAGATCTTCGCGAAACACGACGTGCTGCAATACCGTACCTTCGGCTACGGCCACTCATTCGGCACCTTGAGTCACTACTATGGCCGTGAAGCGGGGCTGGAGCTGCGTGAAGATATCGACACCGTTATTGAGCCTGGCATGGTGATCTCCATGGAGCCGATGTTGATGTTGCCCGAAGGGCTGGCGGGTGCCGGTGGTTACCGTGAGCATGACATTCTGGTGGTCAGCGAAGACGGTGCTGAAAATATTACCAAATTCCCATTTGGCCCTGAGCACAACATCGTCAAGGGTTAATCACTGTTTTATCGCTACCCCTGTGGTGGCGAAACAAGGGTTGCGCGCTAGCTGTACCTTTGGGTTTGTTGTCACTAGCCTGACGACCAGATGGCCGTAACTCACTCTGCTTCCCGCTGTGCCGGGGGCAGAGATCACCGGTGGCATAGGCGATATGCCCGGCGATAGCGCTAAGAAAGATCACGACGCCATTAACAACAATAATTACGGAAAGTTCTAATGATCCCATTACGCAAAACCTTCAAAAAAGCACTGGCTGCGACGGCAATCGCTGCAGCCATGGTAACGGCCACAATGCCATCCATGGTTCAGGCTGCAGAGCGCGGTCATATTCTGGCCCACGTTATGCCAACCGATCATATCTTCAACTCGGTATCCGAAGAGTTCATGCGCAAGCTGGACGAGCTGTCGGGCGGCAAGGTGAAGATTGAATACCATCCAGGGGGTGACCTGGGCGACTGGTCCACCATTACCGAGCAGGTGATGCAGGGGGCCATCCCGATGACCATGGCCTGGAGTAACTCCGAGCTGGACCCTCGGCTGGATATCGCCAACCTGGGTTACGTTGCCAGCGACTGGCCAAGTGCCCGCACAGTGTATGGCCCTGGCAGCAAGATGGATGCGCTGTTCAAGGAGGTCTACGGCGGTTTGTACGTAGAGTTGCTGGGCACCTTGCCAACCGACTTTACGGGCTATGTGGTACGTAAAGGCGTGGATATTCCGACGAAGATCCCAGAGGACGCCAAAGGCTTCAAAATTCGCGTGCCAAATTACCCGATGGCCATCGACCGCTACAGTGCGCTGGGTTTTTCCGTAGTCCCGATGGCGTTTTCTGAGGTGCATACCGCACTGCAAACCGGGGCCATTGATGGCCGTGCGTTTTCTCCACCGTACGAAGTGCTGCTGTTCCGTGATGTGCTGCAGGCATACGTATACACCCGTGAATCCTTTGAACCAACCTTCTGGATCGCCAGTAAACAGTGGCTGGCGGGCCTGAGTGGTCAGGAACGGAAGTGGGTACGCCAGGCGGCAGACCATGCCACCAACTGGGCCTGGGATAATGCTGAAGCCTTCTCCGATGGCTGGCTGGATAAGATCCGCGCTGCGGGTATCCAGGTGCTGGAACAGGATCCGGCCCAGGCGGCGGCTTATAAGAAAACCGTGATGGATGTCGAATGGCCGATCATGGAAAAACTGCTGGGCAAGCCGGTAATGGATGATCTGAAAAAGACCGCAGGTCTTTAATTCAGCCTGCCGGGGTGGCAGCGTCATCCCGGCATTCATCTACCGTCGGTTATAACGCCAGTGCTGGCTTTTCCTGCAGGCTGTGCGTTATGTGAGGAGTGGAACCATGACGATTGAATACTCTCATCCAGACCATCTGGTGGGGCCGCCACCGGTCGGCCCGGTGCCTTTACTGCCTTACGCAGAAAAATCCCTGTTCTTCAAAGTTGAGCACCGTTTGAGTCAGCTGATTGCGACGACAATGGTGATGTCCAGCATCATGCTTGGGCTGCTGATGGCCGGTCAGGTGGTGATGCGCTATGGCCTTGAGTCACCCTTTTTAGGTATTGAAGAACTGGCCCCGATGCTCGCGGTCTGGGCTTATTTCATGGGTATGGTCTATGCCACCCGTGAACAGGAGCATATCTCCGGTGGCGTTGTTGCTCTGCTGATCAAGAGCCCTCAGGTAATCCGTAGTATTCGGCTGCTGGGCACTGTTGCCTGTCTGGTGGCGGTCTGCATTTTTGCTTACTACGCCTGGGAGTTTGCCCAGTTCAATTTAAAACTGGGGCGCAAGAGCCTGTATATGCGCTGGCCGAAATCACTCTGGGATTTCAGCATGGTGACCGGTTTTGCCCTGATGGGCTTTTACTACTGCCTGCAGATTATCGCCCAGTGGCGCGATCTGATGATGGCCCATAACAAGAAGTAAAAGGGACGGCCATGACTATTTTCTTTATTACCATTGCGTTGGTGATTGTGTTGCTGTTGCTGGAAGTCCCGGTGGGCTTCTCATTTGGTATCGGGGCGCTGCTGTATGGCGGGCTCAGCGATACTGATATTTCTTTTCATGCTGCCTACGGTTATGCCCAGGTCAGCTCGTTCTCATTGCTGGCACTGCCACTGTTTGTGCTGGCGGGCACCTTAATGGGCACCTCTGGAATCTCCGAGCGGCTGCTTAATTTTGTAAATGCTTTTGTGGGTCGCACAAAAGGCGGGCTGGGGGCGGTGACTGTACTCAGTTGTGCCATGTTTGGTGCGATTTCTGGCAGTGCTTCGGCGGCCATCGCGGCGATTGGTCGAATCATGGTGCCGCGCATGATCAAAGAGGGCTACCCGCCAGGCCATGCCACCGCGCTGGTAGCGGTTTCATCGGTGCTGGCGTTGATGATTCCACCGAGCATCCCGATGATTGTCTTTGCTATCGCGACTCGTCAGTCCGTAGCCAAGGTGTTTCTGGCGACGATGATTCCGGGGATTTTGCTGGCGCTGGTGTATTGCGCGCTGAACTTCCTGTTCCTGCGCAAAAACAGCAGCATCCGGGTGTCACCGGCGTTACCGCTGGTTGAAGTGGGTAAAGAGATCTGGCTGACAGGGCGTAAAGCGACGCTCGCAATCATTATGCCGTTTATCATCCTGGGGGGGATTTACAGCGGCATCGCTACGCCGACGGAAGCTGGAGCTGTGGCGCTGGTGTACACCTTGCTGGTGGGTCTGGTGGTGTACCGCTCGATGACCATGGGGGCGCTGTTCCATGCCAGTAAAGAGGCGGCGATTCTGACCGGCTCGGTGATCATGGTGCTGTTCTTTCTGTTTATTATGAGCCGAGGGATGATTCTGGCGCAGATTCCTAATCAGTTTGCCGATCTGTTGCTGAGCATCTCGGACAACAAAATTGTGCTGTTGCTGATCATCAATCTGTTGCTGCTGATTATGGGCATGATTGTGGATGATGTGTCGGGTGGCGTACTGGCGGCGATTATTCTGATGCCGGTGGTGCAGAAGATTGGTATCGATCCGATCCACTTTGCGGCCATTGTTGGGACCAATCTGGGGCTGGGGAATATCTCGCCGCCTTGTGCGCCGTTGCTGTATATGGCCGGGGGGGTGACCCGATTGCCGCTGAATGTGTATATCGGGCCGACGATGAAGTTTTTGCTGCTGGGCCATCTGCCGATGGTGTTTGTGGTGACGTTTATTCCGGAGTTGAGTTTGTGGCTACCGGGGTTGATTGAGTAACTGGTTTCAGGGTCAGGGCACCGCAGGTAACTGCGGTGTTTTGCTGTCTGGTCTGGCGTGACTTTCTCGTTTCTCGTTCCCACGCTCTGCGTGGTAATGCATAGCGTTCAGGTTACGATCAGGCTTTGCCGACGGGTAATTTACAATGGGCTCTCGCGGGGAGGTTGTGCCGGGGCGGGGTTATATGTTGAATCCATGGTTCTGGTGGGCGTCGAGGAGGCCGCGTTTGAGGTAGTCCAGTAGCAGGGCGGCGGCGGGGTCGAGGTTGTTGTGGTCATAGTTGAAACCGATGGTGACCTGGCCAAGGTGGGGCAGGCTCAGGGCTTTGCCGTGTTCGGACAGGGCGACGGGGGCGGTGTTGATGGCCAGTGCGCTGACGCCCAGGCCCGCTTCGATGGCGGAGAGCAGGCCCAGCAGGCTGGAGGTGCTGTAGAGCACGCGCCAGGGGATGTGGGCTTTGTTCAGGGCCTGGATGATGTGGTGGCGGTAGATGCAACCTTTGGGGTAAAGCACTAACGGGATGGGCTGGTTTACGGGCAGCTCGAAACCGGGGCCGCAGACCCAGGAGAGGGGCTCGACGATGCAGTCGTCGTCACGGAAGTTTTCCGTCGGGTATTCATCCATCGACATCACCAGATCATAGCCACCTTTGGTGAAGTCTTCGCGCAGGGTGCTACTCAGATCGGTTTGTACATCCAGGGTGATGTCCGGGTAAGCGTTAGCGAATTTGGACAGGGTGGTGGGTAAAAAAGAAACTTCAAAGTCGTTGGGTAGGCCGAGTCTTACGGCTCCGCTGACCGAGGGGATGGTCAGCCGGGCGACGGCGGCGTCGTTGAGTTCCAGAATTTTACGCGCATAGCCATATAACATCTGGCCCTCTTCGGTGGGGGCCATACCACTGGCGCGGTTAAAGAGCTGGGTGTCGAGCATCTCTTCCAGCCGTTTTACCTGCAAGCTGATGGCAGGCTGGGAGCGGCCCAGTACTTCGCCAGCCTGAGTAAATCCGCCCAGGTCACTGATGGTGGTGAAGGTGCGTAACAGGTCCATCGGCAGGTTTTTCATCACAAGTCTCCATGAATGATGAACGGTTCAGCGTGTTTCCCGGTGTTTTAGCCGTGCCTGGCTGGGGGAGGCACCAAAGTAGTCTTTGAAGCAGTGGCTGAAGTGGGTGGAGCTGAGAAAGCCACAGGCTGCAGCGATGGTGGCGATAGAATCGTTGCCCTGGAGCAGCAGGCGGCGGGCCTGGGTGATGCGCAGTTCCAGATAGTAACGTGAAGGTGAAGCGTCCAGGTGGGTCTGGAACAGTCGCTCAATGCGGCGTCGGGACAGGCCGACACAACTGGCCAGTTCGTCTACGTTGAGTGGTTCTTCGATGTTGCTGCGCATCAGTTGCAGCAGGTTACGTAGCGGTTCCGGCAGGTTGGGGTCATCCTGGGGCTGTACCAGGCTGGGATCGCTGCTTTCGTTGGCCCGGTCGCAGCTGAGTATTTCGCGGATGGCGCGAACGATATCCGCGCCCTGCAGCTGTTCGATCAGGGCCAGCATCATTGCCAGCGCGCTGTTGGGGCCTGCGCTGGTGAGGCGGGCAGGTTCGACCACCATGGCCTGGTCCGACAGCTGGGTGCGGGGAAAGTGTTCCTGCAAAAACGCATGGTTATCCGGGTGCAAGGCGCAGGGCTGGTTGTCCAGCAGCCCGGCATGCGCCAGCGGGATGGCACCATTCCACAGGCCACCGATGATTTTTTCGTGGCGGGCAGCAGTTTTCAGGCACTGGCTGAGGTTGCGAAACTCACCCAGCGCGCAACGAAAGCCGCCACACACCAGTAGAATATCCACTGCGCTGGGGCCTTCCAGGCTGAGCCTGTCCAGGGTGCTGTTGCTGGAAATATCGATGCCCAGATCACTGCGCACGGCTGTAGTGCCCATGCCATAGGTGCTGACGCTGAACAGTGGCGCGGTGTTGACCAGGTTGGCGGTTACCAGCGCATCAACGGCGGCGGTGAAGGCCATCATGGAAAAATGCTCCAGCAATACGAAGCCAACCCGGATCGGCCGGTCGGGCCGGTGCTGGCTGGGCAAAAACGGGCTGTTGGCATCGCGCAACGCGGTGCTGAACTGGCGCTGTTCCGACTGTTCACTCATGGTGTCGAACCTTTCAAAGCAGATGTCAGCAAGGTGCTGATCGTTGTTATTATCGTGCCTTGATAGTATCGGGCCTGGCGCTTTTTTGCATCCATCTTCTGCTGTCTGAAGTAGAAAATATCTTCAGCCAAATCATAGGGTTAGTCATGTGTTGAAATAAGCACATACCCCTATGGAATGAGGTTTTTGTGGTGGTCAGCGGGCGCGTGCCAGCAAAATCGAGGCGCTGATTACCAGTGCGCCGCCGAGCAGCATCGGTGTGCTCAGGTTTTCCCCCAGGACACTGATAGCAACGGTAACGGCGACGACCGGCTCCAGGGTGGACAGGGTGGACGCATCGGAAGCGCCGATGCTGGCAGCACCACTGATAAAGGCGGCAACGGGCAGAATAGTGGCGAACAGTGCCAGTCCGGCGATGGCGGTCCAGCCCTGGGCTGTGTGGGGCAGGCTGGGAGTCTGCCACAGGGCGGCGACGGAAAATGTGAGGGTGCAGCCGAGCATGATCAGCGCGGCAGAGGTTAGCGAGCCTTCACGGGGCAGTTTATGGGTGCCATAGAGAATGGCTGCGCCATAGCTGAGAGCCGCAAACAGTGCCCAGCCGATGCCGTGAATATCACCTTGTAACTCAAGCCCACTGGCCAGTGCGACACCACCGAGTGCCAGTACCAGTGCCAGTAGCCGGGTTGGTGTGGTGGGGGTGCGTAAAAACAGCAGTGAAAACAGAATCACAAAGGCGGGAAACGAGAACATCAGGATTACCGCCAGGCTAACGGAGCTGCTCTGGCTGGCGCTGTAATAGCCCAGCCCGGCACCGGCATAGCCAACGCCGACCAGCAGAGCGGGCCCTGCCTGCGACAGGGGGGGCAGCGGGGTGCGGCGCAGCCAGAGCCAGCCACCCAGCATCAGGCTGGCCAGTACAAAACGGCTGAGCAGCAGGCCGACCGGGTCTGCTCCGGCGGCAAAACCATAGGCGGCAAAGAACGGTTGGGTGCCGTAGCTGATGGCGGAGATGAGCACCAGTGCGAAGCCCCGGCTGTAGCGGGCCTGGTGCGGGTGGTTGTGGCTGTCGATCAGTGTGGTCATCGCAGTGTCCTGCAAGCGGTAGCAGCAAAAAGCCACGCCCGAGGGCGTGGCTTGGTCACGCAGACTGAGGCGTGCAGGCAGAGCCCTGAGGGTGAGCCTGCACGGTCAATCAGGTGTGATCAGGCAGCGGAAACAGATCCGTGCGGGTCAATAACGTATTTCTTCGCGGCACCACCGTCGAAGTCGGCGTAGCCAGCCGGGGCGTTGTCCAGTGAGATCATCTGCACGTTAACGGCTTTGGCGATGTCTACTTTGTCGAACAGGATCGCCTGCATCAGCGCACGGTGGTATTTCATTACCGGGCACTGGCCGGTGTGGAAAGAGTGGGATTTCGCCCAGCCCAGACCAAAGCGCATGCTCAGGGCACCCTGTTTGGCCGCTTCATCCGCTGCGCCTGGGTCTTCAGTTACGTACAGGCCTGGAATGCCGATCTGGCCGCCCGCGCGGGTCATCTGCATGGCAGAGTTCAGTACGGTTGCGGGTGCTTCTTTACCGTGGTTACAACCACAGCCGTGGGCTTCAAAGCCAACACAGTCAACGAAAGCGTCAACTTCACGTTCGCCCAGAATCACTTCCAGCTTGTCGGCCATATCGCCGTCTTCACGCAAGTCGATGGTTTCACAGCCGAAGCTGCGCGCCTGTTCCAGGCGGTCGCTGATCATATCGCCAACGATCACGCAGGCGGCACCCAGCAGCTGAGCAGAAACAGCAGCGGCCAGGCCAACCGGGCCAGCGCCAGCGATGTAAACCGTGGAACCCGGGCCAACGCCTGCCGTTACACAGCCATGGAAGCCGGTTGGGAAAATGTCAGACAGCAGGGTCAGGTCGCGGATTTTCTCCATCGCCTGATCAGAATCCGGGAATTTCAGCAGGTTGAAGTCAGCGTAAGGCACCATGACGTATTCCGCCTGGCCGCCCACCCAGCCACCCATGTCAACGTAACCGTATGCTGCGCCTGGGCGGGCCGGGTTTACGCTCAGGCAGATACCGGTCAGGCCTTCTTTACAGTTACGGCAGCGACCACAGGCGATGTTGAACGGGACAGATACGATGTCGCCCACTTTCAGGAACTCAACATCACGGCCGGTTTCCAGGATAACGCCGGTGATTTCATGGCCCAGAACCAGACCTTCTTCGGCGGTGGTGCGGCCACGGACCATGTGCTGATCACTACCACAGATGTTGGTGGTGATAACTTTCAGGATGACACCGTGATCGCACTTACGGTTGCCGATTGCCAGTTCCGGGTATGGGATCGACTCAACACCGACCTTGCCGGCACCTTTGTAAACTACGCCGCGGTTGGAATGCGTGCTGCACATAACGTTGCTCCTTGATGCTGTTTTTTATAGTTCTGATCTTGACCGGACAACGGTATCGGTGAGCGAGGCAGGCGAGTTGCCTAAAAAAGGCATATAGCGGTCTGAAAAAGACATTTTGTTACTTAGTAACACTGCGTTGTGAGTAAAGCGACTGCGGCGTGTCTATTCGCGACAGTCGGTGTCGCCATTGATATGGGTTGAACATTAATCAATCAGGGTTTTTCCCGATAAATAATCCTCATTCAATATAATTAACTTATTGAAATATAAGAAATAATTGAAGAGTTTCTGAGTGCTGCTAGCCGACATTTTTGTTACTGTTGAGAACAGTTTTACGGCGTGTAATGGGGGGCTACGTGAATTCCCTTCCATTTCGTTACTGTTCAAAAACGGTTAACTTAGCCGTTGGGTCAGATGCGTCTGCCCATGCCTGCTGGTTCAGGCCGTATCAGAATAGAACTATGCCGTGTTGGGTGTCCGAGTGAGGGCGGCCCCTGCATTGCCTGATTGCGGTAAGCCTGAGAATAACAATTACAAATGCCGTTTTGCGGCAGCAGCAACTGCGGGAGCCCTGCAGATGATACAAAATAACAACAAAGCTTCAACCAAGGAGCTTGGCTCGATCCGTCGTATCGGTTTTTTGCTAATCAACAACTTCACCATGATCTCTCTGGCAGCAGCCATTGAGCCTTTGCGGATGGCTAACCAGCTGTCGGGTAAAGAATTGTATGACTGGTTTACACTCAGTGAAAAAGGGGAACCTGTGTCTGCCAGTGATGGCCTGACAATCACCCCGGATTTCAGCTGCAGTGATGCCAAACAACTGGATGTGGTGATTGTGGTGGGTGGTGTCAATATCACCCGCAATTATACCCAGCAGGAGGTGCGCTGGTTACAGTCACAGGACCGTAAAGGCACCAGCCTGGGCGGCGTTTGTACCGGGCCTTATGTACTGGCCGTTGCTGGTTTGCTGGATGGTCATGAGTGCAGTGCCCATTGGGAATGTCAGGCATCGTTACACGAAGCCTTTCCCAAGGTTATCAACACTAATCGGCTGTTTAATATCAGCCCGCAGCGGCTGACCAGCTCAGGCGGCATTGTCCCGATGGATATGATGCTGGGGCTGATCCGTCAGCAGCATGGAGGTGAGCTGGCGGCAGCGATCTCGGAGATGTTTATCTGTGATCGTATTCGTACCGAGCAGGATTATCAGCGCGTACCGTTGCGTCATACCTTGGGGACGACGCAGCCCAAGCTGATCGATCTGGTGGCGTTGATGGAAAACAACCTGGAAGAGCCGATTAATCTGGATGAGCTGGCCAATTACGTGGATATCTCCCGTCGTCAGCTGGAGCGGCTGTTTCAGAAGCATCTGGGCTGTTCGCCGTCGCGCTACTACCTTAAGTTGCGCCTGATGCGCGCCCGCCAGCTGTTGCGCCAGACCTCGATGTCGATCATCGAAGTGGCTGCAGCCTGTGGTTTTGTGTCTACGCCGCATTTTAGTAAATGCTACCGCGCTTATCTGGGTATGCCACCACGCGATGAGCGTCGGGGTGTGCAGAGCCATCGAGCAAGCGAACCTGCGTTGATAATAGGTACGCAGGCTGATGCCGCTAATGACCCGGCAGCACAGCGTAACAAGCAGGTGTCAGCGGAAGCGCTGAGTAAAGCGCAGTTTGAACCTAGCTATGGCTCGGTTGCCCTGAGTTAATCAGGCTTCTAGCCCAGTCCGAGAAAACGGCGCTCATTGAGCGCCGTTTTGCTGTGTGGTGGTTTTACTCTGTGCTGGTTTTTTGCGGATGCAATGTAAATGCAGAACGAGACTGCAGCTTTAAGCTGTGCTGTGCGGTGGTCATGGTAACGATCTCCACTTTCATCTTGCCTTCGCCGAGCAATTCATCAACCAGTTTCTGCGAGAAAGGCCAGTAGTTAAGGTTGGCGTTTAGCGATAATGGCCCCTGAACATCGGTGGGCACCATAAACCGGTATTTCACCAGAGCGTAGCCTTTGGGCAGGATGCGGTTATCCGATAACACCCGATCAACTTCCCAGACATTCAGATCCACCACATTGCCGTTTTTATCGCCCAGGGTGACTTTGAAGTTCTGGGTGCCTGGCTCGGTGTGACCATCCTTAACAGCCCCGGAGCGAAATATCGTATTGCCCTGGCTATCGCTCACCTGAAAATCCACCCAGACTTCGCGCCCTTCAGGAAAGCCGGTCGGTAGTTTATGGCCTGCGCCGGTATTTCGGACCTTCAGGGTGATGGTTGCCATCTGGCCGCCAGTGATGCTTTTGGGTGCCTCAATAAAGTCCATTTTCGCTGCTGAGCGCAGCATCGCGCGGGCTCGTTCAGCCATCTCTGGCTGGTTAAAGTAGTTGTGCAGGGTGACATTGCCGCCGGTGAAATAATGCGAGAACACCTTGCCGCGTTCTTTGCCCATCAGGGCTGATTTTCCTGGGTTCTGTTGTACGCCTGGGCCCGGTGTCATATGGCAGTCCTGGCACTGGATGCCTTCTTCGTTATAGGCGCTTTCGCTCCATTCATCGTAGGTGCGCTCAATCGGCGTGCCGTTAAATGGGTGGGTGACATTGTGGCAGGCGGAGCAGAATTCAGAACGGGTGTGGAGCGAGGAGTAGGAGCTGGCGTGGTAGGGCGATTCGGCATCCTGGCGAGGACCGTATTTTTTCGACGGTGTGTTCTGATCCGGTGTCAGTACATAGGCACCGTTATCCCGGCCGGAAATATCGGAGATATTGTGACAGGTCTCGCAGTTAACCCCCGGCACATCAACGGCTTCCAACGGCTGGCCCGGTGTGGTCTGGCCGGTGGTCATGCCGATCGGGCTGTGGCAACCGACGCAGAAGTTATCCAGTTTGCCATCGGTGGCAGCACTGGCGCGTTTGAGCAGGGCTTTATAGATCGGGTCGCGCCAGGCCTGGGCCATGACGGAATCTTTCCACTGATGGTAGATCTCCTGGTGGCAGCCCTGGCAGGTTTCCGACACATCAAACATGGATTCAGTCAGAGTGCTGTCGCCGGTTGAGGCGCGTGAGGGGTAGAACGGTAGTTTCTCGGGGCTTGCCTGCAGGATGGAGCGGGTGGGGTGAACCCATTTATCGGCATCAGGGCTGGCGAGTACGGTGTGGGTATAGCTTGTTATCAGTATCAATACGAGAGTGATGAGAAAACGTGAAATACTTGCTACCGAAAGGCGACCGCTGCGGTCAGGTTCGGTGTGGGGGTATTGCATAATCATCAAGTCGATCCTCCTGGTGACTACAGCCAGATCTTCCCATCAAGGTATGTAAGGCAAAGCGTATCTGTCGCTCAGAACGTATTCGTCAGCGATATTGATAAGACGGATAACATGAGGGCTGTTGCAGCGCTCGGCACCGGAGCAACAGGGGGCGTCCGTGTGCCTGCTGGTGTAATGCAATAACTATGGTTCAAAAACCAGGCTTTGCCACGCTAATAACCCGATTAGTTGTAATGTTTTTTGTATTGTTTATTTGGCCCTGGTAAAAATTAGCCCGCCTGTCAGCGCGGCCGGGGTGTCGCATTCAGGACACTTGGCTGTTGGCGTCCAAATTTGGCCCGCCTGGCGCAATCCCACGTCAGTGCAGCCCTTCCGGCGAGTGCCCTGCCGGTATTGGTACGGTCAATGTCGTTTCTGGTGAGTTGCAAAAACACCCGACAGATAGACTGAAAAGCATTCGGTAGGCAGTCGAATTTTTGCCCGTTGGCATTCGCTGTTTACCCGAGGTGGATCTGTGCCGGTGAGCCAGATCGATCCCGCCAATAACAATAGCCGCTACGGCGATAAGAGCAGGTGAGTCAATGAACCCAGCCGAACTGCACCAGGACGCCATCGTGATCGATGGCCTGATCTGTGCCAAATGGAACCGCGAACTGTTTGAAGATATGGCTAAAGGCGGCCTGACGGCGGCTAACTGCACCGTGTCTTTCTGGGAGAACTTCCAGAATACCGTGAACAACGTGGTTGAGATGAACCAGTTGATCGAGCAGAGCAGCGATCTGATGCTCAAGGTTCACACCACGGCGGATATTCGTCGTGCCAAGGCCGAAGGCAAAACCGGTGTGATGATGGGCTTCCAGAATGCCAATGCCTATGAAGATCAGCTGGGCTACGTGCAGGTGTTTAAAGATCTGGGCGTGGGCATTGTGCAGATGTGCTACAACACCCAGAACCTGGTGGGCACCGGTTGTTACGAGCGTGATGGCGGCCTGTCGGGTTTCGGCCGTGAGATCGTTGCCGAAATGAACCGTGTCGGCGTGCTCTGTGATCTGTCCCACGTGGGCGCGAAAACCTCGGAAGAGGTGATCCTGGAGTCGAAGAAGCGTGTTGCTTACTCCCACTGCCTGCCATCCGGCCTGAAAGACCACCCGCGTAACAAGTCCGATGAAGAACTGAAATTCATTGCGGATCACGGCGGTTTCGTCGGCGTGACCATGTTTGCTCCGTTCCTGAAAAACGGCATCAACTCGACGATCGACGATTACGTTGAAGCGATCGAATACGTTTACAACATCGTTGGTGAAGACGCGATTGGCATCGGTACTGATTTTACTCAGGGCCAGGATCAGGACTTCTTCGAATACCTGACCCACGACAAAGGCTACGCCCGTCGTCTGACCCGTTTCGGCAAGATTGTTAACCCTGAAGGCATCCGTACCGTAGGTGAGTTCCCGAACCTGACCGAAGCGCTGCTGCGCCGTGGTTTCTCGGAGACTCAGGTACGCAAGATCATGGGTGAGAACTGGGTAACGCTGCTGGCGGATGTCTGGAACGAAAACGACTGATCAGCGGGCTTGATCTTATCGCGAGTACGCTCGCTCCTGCTCGGCGCTTCGTCGATCGTAGGAACCAGCTTGCTGGCGATCCCGGTATTACGAATACGTAACTTATCTGAACAATAAGAAATATTTTTGAGGAAACGCCCCATGTCTTTGAATACAGCCTCTTCACACGCTCCGGAAATGCCGATCCAGGTTGATAACGAAACCGGCGTATGGACCACTGACGCGCTGCCAATGTTGTATGTGCCGCGTCACTTCTTCGTCAATAACCACATGGGTATTGAAGAAGAGCTGGGTGCCGAGCGTTACGCTGAAGTGCTGTACAAAGCAGGCTATAAATCAGCGTACTACTGGTGTGAAAAAGAAGCTGAAGAACACGGTATCTCCGGTGCTGAAATCTGGCATCACTACCTCAAACGTCTGTCCCAGCGTGGCTGGGGTTTCTTCATCACTGAAGCGCTGGATATTGAAAAAGGTACGGCCCGTGTTCGTCTGGAAAATTCTGCCTTTGTTTACCAGTACGGCAAAGTAAACCGCAAAGTTGATTACATGTTCACGGGCTGGTTTGCCGGTGCGCTGGATCAGATTGCTGAAAGCCAGGGCCTGGCAGTACGGACTAAAGCAGAGCAGACCCAGTGTGCAGCTGAAGATGGCTGTGATGTGGGTTACTTCGATGTAACGCCTTTATAAGCGTTGCTCTGACCCTCGCGATACCCCCTATAGCACGGCCAGCTGGCTGGCCGTGACTTACAACAAGAATCGATCGTCGGCGCTGATCAAGGGTGAGAATCTGATCGCCGCCGGGGATACCTGACAAGAGAAGGTGGGTTGCTCCATGTCTCAGTTCGATGCTCTGTTTCAGCCGCTGAAGATCAATAAACTGACCATCCGTAACCGTGTGGTCAGTACCGCGCACGCCGAGGTGTATGCCACCGACGGCGGTATGACGACGGACCGCTACGTTAAGTACTACGAAGAAAAAGCCAAAGGTGGCTGTGGCCTCTGTATCTGTGGTGGTTCCAGCGTGGTGTCGATCGACAGCCCGCAGAGCTGGTGGAGTTCAGTTAACCTGTCTACCGATCGCATTATCGAGCACTTCCAGAATCTGGCTGATGCCGTGCATAAGCATGGCGGCAAGATCATGATTCAGATCACCCACATGGGGCGTCGCTCCCGCTGGGATGGTGAGAACTGGCCGAACCTGATGTCGCCATCCGGTATCCGTGAGCCGGTTCACCGTGCTACCTGTAAAGTGATTGAAGAAGAAGAGATCTGGCGCATTATCGGTGATTTCGCTCAGGCGGCGCGCCGTGCCAAAGAAGGTGGCCTGGATGGCGTAGAGCTGTCTGCGGTACATCAGCACATGATCGATCAGTTCTGGTCGCCACGTGTTAACAAACGTACCGATCAGTGGGGCGGTACCTTCGAGAACCGTATGCGCTTTGGTATGGAAGTACTCAAAGCCGTACGTGAAGAAGTCGGCCGTGATTTTGCCGTGGGTATGCGTATCACCGGGGATGAGTTCCATCCCGATGGTCTGAACCACGATGATATGAAAGAGATCGCGACGTACTACAACGCCACCGGACTGCTGGATTACTTTGGTGTCGTGGGTTCCGGTTGTGACACGCACAACACCCTGGCCAACGTTATTCCGAACATGAGCTACCCGCCAGAGCCGTTCCTGCATCTGGCAGCGGGTATCAAAGAAGTCGTGGATGTGCCCGTTATCCACGCTCAGAACATCAAAGACCCGAACCAGGCCCAGCGTATTCTGGAAGCCGGTTACGTGGACTTTGTCGGCATGACCCGTGCCCACATCGCTGACCCGCATATCATCGCCAAGATCAAGATGAACCAGGTGGATCAGATCCGCCAGTGTGTCGGTGCCAACTACTGTATCGACCGTCAGTACATGGGTCTGGATGTGCTGTGTATTCAGAATGCTGCGACCTCCCGTGAGTACATGGGCTTGCCGCATATCATCGAGAAAACCGATGGCCCGATCCGCAACGTGGTGGTGGTGGGTGGTGGCCCTGGTGGCATGGAATCTGCCCGAGTGGCGGCTGAACGTGGCCACAAAGTCACCCTGATTGAACGCGGCGACGAGCTGGGTGGCCAGGTGGCTATTGCGGCCAAAGCCCCGCAGCGTGATCAGATGGCGGGTATCACGCGCTGGCTGGCCATGGAGCTGGAACGTCTGGGTGTGGATATTCGTCTGGGTACGGCAGCCGATGCTGATCTGATCCGTGAATTCAAGCCCGATGTCTGTGTACTGGCCACCGGTGGTCGTCCGTTCGTGGAGCAGAATCCGGCCTGGGGCGCGGAAGAAGGGCTGGTTGTTTCCAGCTGGGATATTCTCAATGGCACCGTAGAGCCAGGCAAAAACGTGCTGATCTACGACACCATCTGTGAATTCTCCGGTATGTCTGCCGCTGATTATCTGGCGTCTAAAGGCTCGCTGGTTGAGCTGGTGACGGATGATATCAAACCGGGTGTCGGCATTGGTGGCACCACGTTCCCGACTTACTACCGCAGCCTGTATGAGAAAGAGGTGATCATGACCTCTGATCTGCTGCTGGAAAAAGTCTACCGTGAAGGCGACAAGCTGGTGGCGGTACTGGAAAACGAATACACCGCCGCTCAGGAAGAGCGCGTTGTGGATCAGATCGTCATCGAGAACGGTACCCGTGCCAATGACGAGCTGTACTACGCACTCAAAGCAGAATCACGCAACAAGGGTCAGATTGATAACGAGACCCTGTTCGCTGCGGCACCTCAGCCCGTGCTGGCTGACGGTGGTGATGGCATGATCCTGTGGCGTCTGGGGGACTGTGTCTCTCAGCGTAACGTCCACGCCGCACTGTACGACGCCCTGCGTCTGTGTAAAGACCTGTAAAGACCCGCCGCCGCAGCTGGCGTCCTGCCAGCTGTCGCACGGCATCCTTTACCCGCGATCTAATTCCGGCGGCTTCGGCCGCCGCCTTTTGCAAGAGGGCAGACTATGATCCTCGACGGATTACTCCCTGTTCTGATTTCTGTGGCACTGGCCCTGCTGGCGATCGGCGCGTTGCGTCGTATCAGCCTGTGGCGTGCTGGTCAGCCCGAGTCGGTCAATATTATTGCCGGTCTGATGGCCGTTCCGCGTCGCTATATGGTGGATCTGCACCATGTCGTTGAACGCGACAAGTACATGTCGAACACCCACGTTGCCACGGCGGGTGGTTTTGTCCTGTCCATGGTGCTGATTATTCTGGTGCATCTGGTCGGGCTGGATAACAGCCTGCTGGCCTGGGCGCTGCTGGCATCAACGGCGCTGATGTTCATCGGTGCGGTGTTTGTGTACAAGCGTCGCCAGAACCCGCCATCACGGCTGTCGAAAGGCGCCTGGATGCGGTTGCCAAAAAGCCTGCTGAGCTTCGCTGCTACGTTCTTTATCGTGACCTTGCCTGCGGCGGGTCTGCTACCTGTTAATTTCGGTGGCTGGGTACTGGCGCTGGTGTTGATGGCCGGTATTGTGCTGGGCCTGGGCGAACTGCTGTTCGGCATGGGCTGGGGCGGGCCGATGAAGCACGCCTTCGCCGGTGCGCTGCATCTGGCGTTCCATCGCCGTGCTGAGCGCTTTGGCGGCGGTCGTTCAACGGGGCTGAAGCCGGTCAACCTGACCGCGAAGATCCTTGGTGTATCCAAGCCTTCGGATTTCAAATGGAACCAGCTGCTGGGCTTCGATGCCTGTGTGCAGTGTGGCCGTTGTGAAGCGGTGTGTCCGGCCTTTGCGGCAGGTCAGCCACTGAACCCGAAAAAACTGATTCAGGATATGGTGGTGGGTCTGGCCGGTGGCAGCGATGCCAACTATGCCGGTAGTGCCTACCCTGGTAAAGATGTCGGCAACGCCAAAGGTGGCCCGACTCAGGTGATCACTGAAGGGCTGGTGAGCCCGGAAACGCTGTGGTCCTGCACCACCTGTCGTGCCTGTGTAGAAGAGTGCCCGATGGTGATCGAGCATGTGGATGCGATCGTTGATATGCGTCGTTTCCTGACTCTGGAGAAGGGCGATACCCCGAACAAGGGTGCTGAAACGCTGGAAAACCTGATCGCCACCGATAATCCGAACGGGTTTGCGCCAGCTAGCCGGATGAACTGGGCAGCGGATCAGAACCTGCGGGTGATGGCCGATGTGAAAGACGTGGATGTGCTGTTCTGGGTCAGCGATGGTGCCTTTGATATGCGCAGCCAGCGTATTCTGCGGGCCTTCGTCAAGCTGCTCAAAGCCGCTAACGTCGACTTTGCGGTACTGGGTGATGAAGAGCGTGACTCCGGTGACGTCGCCCGTCGTCTGGGTGATGATGCGACCTTCCAGAGCCTGGCAAAACGCAATATCGAAACGCTGAGCAAATACAGGTTCAACCGTATTGTGACCACCGACCCCCATGCTTTCCATGTACTGAAAAACGAGTACAAGGATTTCTACCCGGACGGTCAGGCACCTGAATACGAGGTGTTCCACCACACCACCTTTATCAACGAGCTGGTGAAAGCCAGTGCGCTGAAACTGGACATGTACAAAGGTGGCACCGTGACCTATCACGACCCTTGTTACCTGGGTCGCTACAACGGTGAGTATGACTCGCCGCGTGAGCTGCTGGCCGAGCTGGGTATTGAACTGGCTGAAATGGAACGCTCCGGTTTCCGCTCCCGCTGTTGTGGCGGTGGTGGTGGCGCGCCGATCACTGATATTCCGGGTGAACGTCGTATTGCCGATATGCGTATGGAAGATGCCGTCGCGACCGGTGCTGAACTGGTGGCCGTAGGCTGTCAGCAGTGTACGGCGATGCTGGAAGGGGTGGTTGAACCGCGACCTGAAATCAAGGATATCGCTGAGATTGTGGTCGAAAGCCTGATCGAGGAGGTGCACTGATGAGTGATTTGATCAGAAGAGACCCACGTACCGAGTGGATCGCCCGTAACCGGCTGCATCCTCTCCATGGTGAGGCCCTTTTTTCTACGAGCGGGCACCCGGTGGGTGATGTGCGCGGCCCAAGCGGGCTGCTGCGCAAGAACCCGCACGGGGTTGGCTTTATCGGCCCCAACGGCATCAAGCGTATTGACCGGCTGGCGATCCAGCTGGGCGAAAGCGGCCCGCAGGGTGGTCAGCGCCGTGGTGCTAAAGCGGCTGTTGAAGTTCAGCTGCCGCTGGTCACCGTGGAGTCCCCGGACTTCTACGTGGTGGCGGTGCTGGATATGGTGGGCGGTCGTCTGACCGGCCACGATAAGGATGTACTGGGCCAGGGCCATAAACTGGTTGCCGCCACTGAAGGCAAGGGCGCTGTTGTCGCCGTGACCTTTGGCGACAGTAAAGAAGAGGGCTTTGATAAGGCCGGTGTGGACCGTCTGATTCAGTTCCGCGGTGAGCAGTACGATGGCTACAGCCCGGAACAGCGTGTAACGGCGCTGGAAGCGGTGGAGCGTGAGCTGGACCCGGAATACTGGCTGTTCCCGGACAGCATTGCCGGTGGTCAGGAACTGGGTTGCCGACTGGCAGCCCGGCTGGGCGAGCGCCCGGCCACCCAGGCCTGGCAGGTGGATGCGTTCACCAGCCTGTGTCGCGGTGGCAGCCAGCGCATTGATATCAGCCGTGAAACACCACGGCTGCTGTTGCTGGGCGAAGAGTGTGCCGATCAGATTGATGAGACCCGCCATGAAGCGGTGGTTATCGAGCTGGCCAGCGTACCCGCGAGCCTGTCACGCATTGAAGACTGCGGTGCCGTGGATGTTGACCCGAGCCAGGTGCCGCTGGGCGAGGCTGAATTTATTCTGTCCGCCGGTAACGGTATCCATGACTGGG
This sequence comes from uncultured Oceanospirillaceae bacterium, assembly GCA_913057435.1. Classification (GTDB taxonomy): domain Bacteria; phylum Pseudomonadota; class Gammaproteobacteria; order Pseudomonadales; family Balneatricaceae; genus Marinobacterium_C. Next base: position 85,525 of record CAJXNY010000012.1, read on the forward strand.
ATCAGTTCCACCAGGCGGCAGAGACTCTACGGGCGACCGAAGGTGCCAGCCGTGTGGCGGTGGATGATGGCTTTATGCCACGTCACCGTCAGGTGGGTGCCACCGGCACCTGGGTGACCGCGCGTGTCTATGTGGCGGTGGGTATCTCCGGTGCGATTCAGCATATGCAGGGGATTGGCCAGTGCGACAAGGTGGTGGCGATCAACAGCGATGCCGGTTGTGACATGGTGAAACGGGCTGATCTGAGTGTGATCGGTGATAGCCAGCAGATTCTGGCTGAGCTGATCCGCCTGGTCGAAAGCCGTCAGCAGGGAGGGGCAGAAGATGCAGCCTGATCTGAGTGCGAAGAGTTTGAAAGTCACCAGCCTGATCTCCGTTGGTCAGCACCCGAAGTCCGGCCGTGCGCGCCGGGCTGAACAGGATGCCCGCGCCGTCGAGCTGGGGCTAACCCTCAGTGACGATCAACTGGAAATGCTCCATGTCGGTAGCGGTGACAAAACCGTTATGCGCAGCTACCTGGGCATGGGCCTGCCAAAAATGACCCTGCTCAAGCAGGGTGACCGTGGTGATGCGGTGCCGGTGCTCTGTGATTATCTGGCGACCCATGCCCCCGATATTCTGCTGACCGGTGTTCGGGCAGAGAGTGGCGAAGCCTCCGGTATGCTGCCGTTTCTGCTGGCGGAAAAACTGGGCTGGCCGCTGGTCAGTCGCATCGCTGAAATTGGTGAGGTGAATGATGGTGTGGCGGAGGTGCTGCAGGCACTTCCGCGTGGTCAACGTCGGGCGATTAAAGTCCGCCTGCCGTTTGTAGCCTCGGTGGATAATGCTGCTGCTGAACCACGCCAGAGTGCCTTTGGTCCGGGCCAGCGGGCCGGGATTAACGATATGCCGGTGGCGGGTGGTGACGATGTTGTGCGTAGTGGCTGGGAGGAATCGCCCGCTCGGAAAAAACCGAAGCGTCTGAAAGTGGTGAAAGCCAAAACGGCTGCCGATCGCTTTAAAGCGGCCACAGCCAAAGCCTCTGGCGGTGGCGGTAAAGTACTGAAGAAAGAAAGTCCTGCTGAACAGGCTCAGGCGGTTCTGGACTTGCTGATCGAAGAGGGTGTGGTGCGTTAATTTCCTTGTGATAATGAAGGTTGTTGTCTACAGCCAGCGTCGCCTTGTGTGCCGCTGGTTTTTTTGTCTGTATTGTGAAGTCTGGCTTGGGGTTTTTATGGGCGTGCATTGCGTCGATTGCTATTCTCTGGTCTCATACGCGCTAATTGTGTAATGCGTTTTCTTAGTTACCCGTCTGTGTTTGCAGCGGCAGGACACCGCAATATGTAAAGGCCTTTATTGCTGTTTGGCTGGCGCATGTTTGTGGTTAGCAAGGATTGAGTTGATACCGTGACCAGTTTATCCCCCTTTGCGGCATTGTGCCGTGTCTGCTTTATCGTAACCCGTTTCCTGATGATGTTTAGCGCTCTAGGTAGTTTCATCGTCCCTCCGGCACTTGCGTCCATACCTCCGCCAGCTGAACCTAAAAACATTGTTGTACTGGCGTCTTTTGACCAGGCACTGCCCTGGACACAAAGCTTTATCGCCGGGCTGACGGCTGAACGCAAACGGCTTAATGAGCAAATTGATTTCTTCTTTGAATTTATCGATCAGCGTCGGCTGGGTGAGAAGGTGCCTGAACAGATGCAGGCAGATTACCTCAAGGCAAAGTACTCGGACCGGACAATTGATGCCGTTATCATTGAGTCCCGCTATGCACAGAAATTCGTCGAGAACCAGGGCGAATATGTGTTTGGCAGTGTGCCTTATATTTTGATGTCCGGCGTCAAAGGTGATCGCTCTAAGCTGGCGGTTTCAACCCAGGTTACCAACGGTGACTGGTTACCAGGCAATGCGGCACTGTTGAAGTATATGCACCCGGATGCCAAGAGCATTGTCATTGCCAGCGGGAGTTCCGGGTTGGCAAAAAACATTGTCGGAAAGCTGATGCCTGCGTTTGAAAAGGCCTTTCCAGCGCTGACCATTCAGCAGTTGACGGATTTGCCACTGGATGAACTCAAACTGGCCCTGTCTCAGCTACCGGAGGGGACCATCGTGCTGTATACCCTCTACTTCCGCGCCCCTAACGGAGCTCGCTATACTCCCCGTGATGTGGCCTATGATCTGGCGGCAGTTACCCCGGTGCCGATGTATGGGCTCTATCGGACTTACATTGGCAGTGGCGTGATTGGCGGTAATATGGCAAGCCCTGAGCAGTCGGCAAAAGACACGCTAAACGCTGCTCTCCGGTTGATTGCCAATGGCGCTGCACTGCCTTTACGGCCGAGAAGTGTCTACTCCCGTGTGGTGATGGATGCCCGCGTGATGGGCAAGGCTGGGATTTCAAAAGACCAGTTACCGCCGGGCAGTGAAGTGTTATTTGAGCAGCCGCCGTTCTATAAAACCTACTTTGTCGAAACCGTCAGCCTGTTCAGTTTTATGTTAGTCATGTTGATTGCACTGGTGGTGACACTGGGGCTCTACCTGCAAAAACGACGTTACTCAATGGCGTTGTTGCAGAATAAGAATATGCTGGAATTACGGGTGGAGCAGCGCACTGAAGCGTTACAGCAGATGGCGATGACGGATCATTTGACGGGGCTGGCCAACCGGGCGGCGTTCTACCGTACCCTGAATCAGCATGTTGAAGCGCGGGGCTGCTTTGTTGTTGCGGTGATGGATATCGATTTCTTCAAGAAAATTAATGATAGTTACGGCCATCCGGTTGGTGATAGAGCATTGCAGGCCTTTGCCCAGTGCTGCCAGCAGAGTCTCAGACCGCAGGACCGCCTTGGTCGTGTTGGCGGGGAGGAGTTTGCCTGTATTCTGCCTGATACTCAGCTTGATAGCGCAGTACAGATACTGGAGCAGCTGTGTCACGATGTGGCTGCATGGAACATACCTCTGGATAATGGGACGCAGATCCAGCAGACCGTCAGTATCGGCCTGATTGAGAACAATGATCAGTCTCGCGATGGTGATGCGCTGCTGCAGCAGGCCGACCGGCAGCTGTACCTTGCTAAAAGTTCGGGTAAGAACAGAGTGTGTTACGCAACGCCAACGGGGCCAGCCTGATTGATCTGGCGCCTGGTATCGTTGCCAGCAGCGCGATGACAGTGTAATCGGGTCAGAGAATGTCTTTGTGCAAGCAGAACATAATGGAACGGCTTCAGTTATTTTTCTTAAGGTAGCTGGGTGGCCGTGTTTAGCATGGATGGATAACGGTGTGATCAGATCACTTTCGCTGCGGTTTATCGGATTTATCTGTATTAGTCTGGCTATCTTATGCCACTCAGTCATCAGTGCCGGGGCGCAGGCTACTTCCGAGCCGGGTTCTAAAACCATTGTTGTCCTCTCGTCTTACGACCCCGAGCTACCTCATGCACAAAGGTTCATCGCCGGTTTAACCGCAGAGCGCAGGCGTCTGAATGAGAATATCGATTTCTTTTTTGAGTTTATTGATCACCGGCGTCTGGGTCAGAAGGTGTCGTTTCAAATTCGTGCGGATTATCTGAAGGCTAAATATCTGGACCTGAAGATAGATGCGGTGATTATTGAGTCTCGATTTGCCCAGCGCTTTATTGAAAGTCAGGGGGAGTATGTATTTGGTAAGGTTCCTTATGTGCTGGTGTCCAGCCTGAAGGCCGACCGCTCAAAGCTTGCCGTGTCGGCACAGGTGACGAACCCGGACTGGCTACCAGGCAATGTGGCACTGCTCAAACATCTGTACCCCGGTGCCCGCAATATCGCCCTGGTGGGTGATAGCTCAAGTATTGCAAAGTCCTTCACGGCAACCCTGGTGAAGGCCTTTGAAGACTATTACCCAGGGGTGGAGGTCCGGCAGCTGCTGGACTTACCCTTGGCTGAGTTGAAACAGGCAGTGGCGCAACTGCCTGAAGGCACAGTTGTGCTGTACACCGTCTATTTTCAGGCTCCTGATGATAGTCGTTATATACCCCGGGAGGTGCTCCAGGAGCTGGTCCCCTATGCGCCGGGGCCGGTGTTTGGACTTTACCGCACTTATATGGGTACCGGGGTTGTGGGCGGTAATATGGTCAGCCCGGAACAGTCTGCCAAGGATACATTGACGCTGGCTTTGCAGTTGATTGCCAACGGTGCGCCAGTACCACTGCGGCCGCGGGGTGTTTATTCCCGGGTTGTGTTTGATGCGCGCGCGCTGGAAACGGCGGGTATTTCAAAGGCTCAACTGCCTGCGGGCACTGAGATTCTGTTCGAACGTACGCCCTTTTATGAAACCTATTTTGTTGAAACTGTCAGCCTGTTCAGTTTTGTATTGGTGTTGCTGCTCGCACTTCTGGTGATGCTGGTGCTCTATGTGCAAAACCGGCGTCATTCTGCGGCGTTGCTACAGGGTAAAAATTTGCTGGAACAGAGGGTGGCGCAGCGTACCGAGGCGTTACAGCAGATGGCAGCCACAGACCACCTCACCGGGCTGGTCAACCGGGCGACGTTTTACCACTTGCTTAGTCAGCATGTTGAGAGCAGAAGCTGCTTTGTGCTGGCCATATTAGATATTGATGACTTTAAGAAGGTCAATGATCGCTATGGCCATCCCGGAGGGGATCAGGCGCTGCAGGTGTTTGCCCGGGGTTGTCAGCAGAACCTGCGTAGCCAGGATACCATCGGCCGGATTGGTGGGGAGGAGTTTGCCTGCCTGTTGCCAGATACGCAGCTGGATGACGCGCTGTCGATATTACAGCAGCTGTGTCGTAATACAGCGGCATCGGATGTGCTATTGAGTGATGGCCGTGCGTTTCAGCTGACGGTCAGTGTGGGCCTGGCTGACAGTGCAGGCCAGGGTCAGAGTAGTGATGGACTACTAAAAAAAGCTGACCAGCAGCTTTATGTTGCGAAGTGGTCGGGTAAAAACAGAGTCTGTTATGAGGGGCAGCCTGTTCAGGTTTAACGGCAACCATGCGGTGTTCTGCGAATAATGTCCTGAAGACGACAGCTTGAAAAGTCTGTCGCATTCAGCGGAGCCTGTGTCGGTTACAAGCAGCCCTGCAGGCACAGCCTGGTTATGATGAAACTGCTTCACGGCACGATGAAAGGGTGTGAATCGCCTTCTTGCCCTTTCTCACCCCACCCAACATGTAACGGCTGACAGGAGTTGTCAGCGGTTATCTGTCCTTTTATGAGGGGAGATCGCCATCCCCCTCATTTTTTCCTTTTTTCATTCCAGGTCTGTACAGCGTTTTTATCGACGGGAGCGTTGTTGTGATCACCTGAGACTTTGGTCGCGAAAAGTCTTTTGTGTTCTAACCATTGCTGCCGTATGGTAGCGCCCTGAACGACTATGCTGCACTGCATATATGCACTCGGTGTGGCTGGAAACGAAGGCATTTTCAAGTGTTGTCTACAATAGCAATGTAAGTGTCGCTAACAGGCAGATTGCCGCCTGGTCAGTTCGTAGTATTAGGGGGCCCCATCACTTGATGGCTGGCTCTCTAAAATAAAAACAAGTCCCGAGGAATCGCTGTATGACCGATCATACTAAGGTATCAAATGCTTATGATACCGATTACCAGGTGGGACAAGACAATGTAAAAATACTGGGCATGGATGTACATAATCCAGTTTTTGGCACCAGTGCTGTTCTCATTGTGTTGTTCATTCTTGCTACGCTGCTATTTCCTTCGGAGTCGAAGGAAATGCTGGTGGGTGCACGTACATGGTCTATCAATAACTTTGATTGGCTGATCATGGGCGGCGGTAATATCTTCGTTCTATTCTGTATCGCTGTAATTATTCTGCCGGTTGGTAAAATTCGTCTGGGTGGCGCTGATGCCAAACCCGATTTCAGTACCATGTCCTGGCTTTCCATGCTGTTCGCAGCCGGGATGGGTATTGGTCTGATGTTCTGGAGTGTGGCTGAGCCAGTGGCTTACTACACCAACTGGTACGGTACGCCACTCAATGCAGCTGCCAACACCCCTGAAGGTGCCTCAGCAGCACTGGGTGCCACCATGTTCCATTGGGGCCTGCATCCCTGGGCAATCTATGGCGTTGTGGGTCTGGCACTGTGTTTCTTTACCTACAATAAAGGCCTGCCGCTGACGCTGCGTTCTGCCTTCTACCCACTGTTTGGTGAGCGTGTCTGGGGGCCGGTTGGCCACGTGATCGACATCATGGCGGTGCTGGCGACCATGTTTGGTCTGGCGACATCGCTGGGTCTGGGCGCACAGCAGGCATCCGGTGGTCTGAACTACCTGTTCGGCATCGAGAATGGTATTGCGACTCAGGTGGCAGTGATCATCCTGGTAACAGCTGTTGCGCTGATCTCTGTGGTCCGCGGCCTGGATGGTGGTGTGAAGCTGTTGAGTAACATCAACATGGTGATTGCACTGGTACTGCTGGTTTTTGTAATCATCGCCGGTTCTATCATGGCGTTCTTCGGTAACCTGGGCGAAGTGCTGGGTTCATATGCCAAAAATATTGTGCCACTGAGTAACTGGGTCGGTCGTGAAGACGAAACCTGGTTCCATGGCTGGACGGTGTTCTACTGGGCATGGTGGATCTCCTGGTCTCCGTTCGTCGGTATGTTTATTGCCCGTGTATCGCGTGGCCGTACCGTACGTGAGTTCATGACCGCTGTGCTGGTGATCCCAACCTTCCTGTCTGCTATCTGGATGGCTGCCTTTGGCGGTACTGCACTGGATCAGGCGCAGGCGGGTATTGGCGAGCTGTCCAAAGGTGTGGGTGATGTTTCTCTGGCGATGTACCAGATGCTGGCTAACCTGCCACTGTCTGAGATTACGTCGGGCATCGCAGTACTGCTGGTACTGGTGTTCTTTATCACCTCATCTGACTCCGGCTCACTGGTTATCGACAGCATCACCTCAGGTGGTAAAACCGATGCGCCAGTCAGCCAGCGGGTATTCTGGGCCACAATCCAGGGTCTGATCGCCGGTGTACTGCTGTTTGGCGGCGGCGCTGAAGCACTGTCTGCACTGCAGGCGGGTGCGGTAACAACGGGCTTGCCGTTCACGGTGATCTTGCTTCTGATGTGTGTGAGCGTTTATAAAGGGCTTAAGAGCGAGTTGCCTTAATCGCAATTGACTGTACCTTCAGAAACCGGCGCGGGTAACTGCGCCGGTTTTCTGTTATCTGGAGATAACGACCATGATGATTGCCGACCTGATTGACCAGGACGATCTGTTTGATCACCTCAAAGTACTAGGCTTGCCGCTGGAGCAGGCAGAAAGTGCTGACCATTGTTGTCGGACAACAGCGCAATGGCTGGCGGGTGCTGACGCTGATACCCGTGCCGCGGTGGGTCAGCTGGTTGCCCAGCTGCTGGCACAGCAGAACCTGCTGTTGCCGGAAGTGAAGCTGGCGCTGGAAACGCATTTGCTCAAGGTGTAAGCGTTCCTGAACGTGCCTGGGTGTCAGTGTTAAACAGGGGTCGTGCTGGATTCAAGCAATAAGTGCAATCAGCTGTCCAGGGTGAGTTCCAGGATGGGCCATGGGTCTTCCTCAAGTACGGAGACGTCCTTCAACAGCTGTTTGCTGTCGCCAAAGTCGATGTAGACCTGGTACGGGCCTGGCCGGACAAACTCGAAAACAAAAAAACCGTCGGCACCGGTAAATATTTCACCGACCTGGCGGTTCGTCGCTTTGCTGATTAATACCAGTTTGTAAGATGACAGTGGCTGTTTCTGTGTGTCACTGAGGGTGCCCTCAATGGCACCTGTTTCGATCATTGGCCAGTCAATTTTTAACACTCGTTCCTCTCTGGCTTTGTAGGGTGTTGCTGGGTTTACGCCAACCAGATAGGGGTCGTCCAGTGTTCGGAAATCTTCTTCCAGTGGTGTTTTGGATACCAGGTTTGTCCAGATAATCCCATCCTCATCTGAGAAGGGCGTGCTGCTACCACGTTGGCGCATACGACTATTGCTGATCGCTGTATCAGCCGTGCTGAGTTTGCCATCATAATCTTTGTCATTAAACATTCTGATACGGGCAGGATACCTCAGAGGGATTGCCCGCGCAGTGTAGCCACCACGGGCTGGGAGTAGCTGCCCATTCAGAGAGAGTGAGCCGTTGAGGCCACTTTCGGTATTCCACTGCAATGAGGCACTGGCTTTTAATCCCTGAAAATTGTGGCTCCATATCAGGTTCAGTGCCGCGCTATCCCCCCAGTTTGCCTGCTGGTTCTCTTCGGTTAACGTCCGGGTGTAATTCGTGCTCAACTGGAGTTGCGATAGCCATGAAGGGGGCTGCTTCATTGAACTGTAGCGTTGTGGTTCTGTGAACAGATTCGCCTTGATCAGTTTGTCCATGGACATAAAACTTTTCAGCTGAAACTGGTGCTGGGTGTAATCGGTTTTAAATTGCCCATGGTGTTCCACACCGAGCATCGTGCCACTTTTTTCATAGCGAAGGACGTTGGCTAGTCGGCAGCTTCTTTCGCCCTGGAAGCGACACTGCTGATTAGTACTCAGGTTCCAGTGACGTAGGCGAAAACGCTGGTATAAAGAAACGGTGTGCTGGTTAGTGTTTGACTGTTTTTTGTAGTGGTATTTGAGGCCAGCCGTTGAGTTGATCTCTTTATAGCGGAAGTGGTGTTCGCCGAGCAGGTTCGCGGTTGCTGTATTGCCTTGGCTGCTTTCGCGAAACCCCTGCCATTGTGGGTGGTATGAAAAGCCTGCCTGCCAGTTCCAGCCAGGTAAGGCTTTACGAAACTGGAAATCTGAATACTGTGTACGGCCCTGGAATAACTGTAACCAGCGCCAATAGGTCCCCTTGAAAAATCCATCGGCACTCCAGCCGAGGGTGTCGGACATCGCACTGGTGCTGGTGGTGTTCTGTGCCTGCTGGGTACGGTACCAATAGAGCCTGGTGTTCATGTTCGGGCCCGCACCATAACCCAGTACCATACGGTATTCGGTGGTTACCTGGACGTTAGCTTTGTGTTGTCTAAACGTAAAATAGTCGGGCTGAATGGCTGCCAGTGACACACCCCATTTACCTCGTGGCAGGTATTCGCTGCCCAGATTATAAGTAAAGCGGTCTGTTTTTTTTTCACCGTAAGGGCCATAGAGGCGGACATCAATTTTGTTTACGCCAGGGTTTAGAAACAGATCAAACTGGTACTGGCCGCTGTCATCAACCCGTGCATGGTCGATCAGTTGCCCATTGCTGTACATGTCTGCTTCCCAGCCGGCAGGTGCGGAGTTGATAATTTTTTGTGTCTCAAAAATATCTTCCTCATCGGGGAATGTAGAAATATAAATTCCTCGCCCCTGCTCACCACCCTCCACCGCACGGGAACCAGCTAGATTGATATCGCCAACTTCAAGTTTGCGTATGCCGCCTGGCAGTGGCTGCAGGTGTTTTCCTGAGGCGAGGTACTGGGCACGCCAGCGCTGCAGCTCGAAGACTGGTTGTCCGCTGGCGGCCGGTTCGTTGAGTGTCGCCTGCCAGAGTTGCCCCAGTTTCAGCAGATCATGGCGGGCGACCAGGTCCAGCTTGCTGCTTTTTTTATCCTGTTGGTAGATATAGCGCCACTCAAACAGGGGGGGGGAGTGCAGTGCGTAGGGCTCTACGTTGGCAATCAGGCTATTTTTTTGTTGTTGGGGGCGGAGTTTAAGTTTTCGGTATTTTTGCCGTTCCCGTTGTTCCAGTTCAGGCAGGGGGCGCAGGGGGATAATAACCAGCATCATGCGACTGGCCTGATATTCAAGCCTGATGGGCCAGATTTTTTCTGCCACATTGGCGTTGACGAATACTTCTCCTTCGGCCTCCAGCATATCTTCCAGCCAGTTTATCGCGGGCCATATCTGAACAGGTTCGCCCTGTACAGAGTATTCCAGTGCTTTGAATTTATTTGCGGTCAGCCGGAAAGCTTGCTGTATGGGCGAGGCGTTGCCTTCAAGAAGTAAAGGGGGGTAGCTGAGTTTTACCGGCATACCTATTAATTGTGCCAGTTCTGTTAGCGGAATATATAACTGCTGGTTACGGGTAAACGCCAACATATCATCGGTCAGAATTTTTCCGCTGGCCTTAACCTTGAGAATAAGATCCTCAGTGATAGCGACATCGGTCAGGTTATGTTGTGCCTCAGCCAGGGCTGGCGTTGCCAGCGCAGTAGAAGGAAGGGTAAGCGTGGTGGTGAACAGGCAGCATAGCCAGAACAGATACAAACGAAGGTAAGGCAGAGTTGAGGGTCCTGTCTGGCGCAACTTGGCGAAGGTCAGCAGAGGAGCATACCTGCTGACCTGTTAGCGTGGGTGTTTTGGCCAAAAACTCAAGGCATCTGAAGCGGAGTGTTAATTTCCCGGATTTCGCCATTGCGCTGCGCGTAGCTCAGAGTCAATTGCAGTGGCTGGCCAGACTCGGGTGACTCACGCAGTGCCAGTCGCACCTTATACTGGTTGGTATCGGTATAGAGGCCACGGCCTTTGGCGTGGATAGCGTTAATTGTGTCACCGTTGTCTTTAAAGGCTAAGGTTGTATCCATGTACAGTCCATAATCACCGCTACGTTCAAGTTCCATTACCAGCAAACCATGTGGGTATCGAGAGGTGGGTGGCTGGACCTGAGCATGTTTGATCGCGAGTTCTGGTTGTCCTTTACCAATACGCACGACCAGTGGAATAGTCATGCCGACTTTGAGCACGACCTGTACTGCACTACCTGAGGTTACTTTTTTACGAGGAAGGGCATCACTTTCTTCCTGGAATAAGAAATGCGAGCGGTATTCACCTGAACTAATGTCTTTTGGACGTCGGAGCCGCATGCGGACGGACTGACTTTCCCCTGGAGCAATAACAACCTGACGGGGTGCAAAGCGGATCATACTGCTTGCTGCTGGTGTTTTTCGCAGGCCTTCATCTTCATCGATCTGTTTAGCGTTCAGGTTCGAGTCGTATACGATATCATTCCATCCCATCCGATAGCTGGCTGTAGACGTACCTGTGTTTTTAAGTATAACTTCGGCCGATCTTTTACCTGGTTCAAAGACTATTCGATGGGGAAACACTTCCAGTTCTGCAAAGGACTGGGGTGATGCTAAACTAAGTATTAAAAAAAATAGCGCTACTGATTTATTCATTAATCCATTCATGGTAGGGCTCAATTTATTTATGGCTAGAGTGCTGTATTAAGCACGATTTGGTCGAAATATTCGTTTTGATACCGCATTAATTAATAAAAGCCCGGATGTAAATAACCGGGCTTTAGTTAATCATCAAGAGATAATTAGTAGTTTACAGTAACAACCATGCTGCCGCTGTAAAGGCCAGATGCCTGACCATCGGCCAGGTGCAGTTGCCCGCCAACCCGGATTGTTTGCATGGTATCTACAGTACTGGTGCCATCGTAGTCATGGGTAAAGCTGTCAACGAGCATATCTTGAGCTGGAGTGCCGTTTGACATGGTGACAGAACCAGGGAATGTGATAGTTACAGCGTTGGATGTACCTGTTACCGTGAATTCACCAGAGCTTGAAGAGCCTGAAGTCGTGGTGCCCACACCCGTTGCCAGGTTGGCATGGTTCAGAGTAACTGTACCGGTAGAACCTGTTGGTTTAGTGGCGGTACCAAAATCCATATTTCTGGTTTTTGTCAGGGTAAGAGCTTCTACAATTTCAGCATCAACTGGAATAGTGACTGTTTCAGCCATCGCTGTTGTGCTGAACATTGTGCCTGCTGCAGCCATCAATACAGCCGCTTTAAATAAATTTTTCATTGTAACTCCTGTAATTAAAAATCCTGCTCTGATTAATTTAGAAAATTGTTTCTAGTATCAGAGCCCTCCGTTGTTTCGGTGGAGACAGGAATATATGCATGAGTGTTTTATCAAGCAATACCCGATATCTTAGTACGACTAATAGATTGGTTGTTTTTCTGTTGATTAATATGAGTGTTTGTTTAAATTGTTGATTGTTATTCAGAGTAATTTGTTGATTGTTAGTTAAATTTAGTTTCTTTTGTTTTGTGTGTAAATGAATGTATGTTATTAAAGATTTAGATGTCCTTTCTCAGGCTGTAAACCTCTACTTTCTTTTGCATAACTAACAGGCAGGCTGGTTTTAAACGGCCGTTCAGCTTGGAGTACGGTATGTGAAGGTATGTTGTCATTTTTATTGCAATCGTATCCTGGCTACCTCAACTGTGAACTCATCATGCTGATAACACGACGTCTCAAATTTGCTCTGATTGGCTGTGCGCTTCTGGCTGCCAGCCCGTTTTCTTCTGCCCAGATAGTGGTGCCTGCTCCTCCTGCGATCGCGGCCAAAGGCTATGTGCTGATGGACTATCGCTCGGGTGAGATTCTTGCAGCCGAAAACGCTGATACCCGGATGGCACCAGCCAGCCTGACAAAAATGATGACGGCCTACCTGATCGGCCAGGAGATTCAGGCCGGGCGGCTGAAGTTTACCGATGAGGTGATGATCAGCTCTAATGCCTGGTCCCGTAAATTCCCTGACTCATCGAAGATGTTTATCAAGCCGGGCGATAAGGTCACAGTGGCCGATCTGACGCGCGGTATTATGATCCAGTCCGGTAATGATGCCTGTGTGGCAATGGCTGAACATGTCGCTGGCAGCGAAGAAGCGTTTGTCAGTCTGATGAACAGCTGGGCCCAGCAGATCGGTATGGCTGACTCTAATTTTGTTAATGCCCATGGCCTGGATGGCGAGGGTATTGCAACAACACCGCTGGATATGGCGGTGTTGTTGCAGCGGTTGATCGCTGATACCCCGGATGTTTATAAGATCTACAGTGAGAAGAGTTTCAGCTGGGCTGGTATTGAACAGAACAACCGTAACCGTCTGCTGTGGGATAAATCACTGAACGTGGATGGCGGTAAAACCGGCTACACCTCTGAAGCGGGTTACAGCCTGGCGGCGTCGGGTGTCAACGAAGACATGCGGCTGATCAGTGTGGTGATGGGAACGGGTAGTGCCGGTGCCCGGATTCAGGAAACCCGTAAATTGCTGAACTTTGGCTTCCGTTTCTACACCACCAAGCAGGTGGCAAAAAAAGGCGGCAGCTTACTGGCAGCACGGGTGTGGATGGGGGATCGCAAGCAGATTGCCGTGACGGTGGCCGAGGATGTCTTTGCCACGGTTCGACGTACCGATGGTATACAGCTGGTGCCGGAGTATCAGCTGAATCCGGTGATCACTGCGCCGCTGCGTGCTGGCGAAGTGGTGGGTGTTGCCCGCTGGCGCAATGGCGATACGGTGGTACGCGAAGTGCCGCTGATTGCGGCGCAATCTGTTGCCGAAGGCAGCCTGGTAGATCGCCTGCTGGATAAGGTGATGATGCTGGTGGACGGTCTGGTCAAACAGTTGATGCAGGCGGTGTTCGGCTAGGGTTGCTGATATGTAGCAGTGCGTTCTATGCGCGTCGGGGTCGTGGTTTCGTGCTGTGACGCCCGCGGAGCGTTCTGCTACAAATCTTGTTGTTGAATGTGCTGGATAATCTGAGTGATGGTCTCGTCCAGCGAGGCCTCCTGCTGAGGTGTCACTGTGTCAGTCTGTTGCTCCAGTATGCGCAGCTGTTGTCCTGTCTGTATAAACCCCAGCATTTCACAGGCGCCCGCCAGCCTGTGGGCCTGCTCTGATATCACGTCAATATTCTCTTTTTTCACCGCCTGTTGTAATGCTGGCCACTCACTTTTTAATAGTTCGGCAAGGCTGCGTAGTAATTGCTGCACTTTGGCATCGCCCAGTGCCTGGCGATGACTGTTCAGAATATTGCCGTCCAGAATATTGCAGTCAGGCTGGGCGCTGTGTTCTGGCGTGTGGGTGCTATACGTACACAGAGCGGTCAGTAAGTCGGGCTTACGCACCGGCTTTGCTACGACGTCTTGCAAGCCTGCTTGCTGGTAGCGTTGGCGGTCTTCATCGCGCACGCTGGCAGTAAGGGCGATAATGGGGGTGTCCTGATTGGGGTTGTTGCTGTCAGCACGGATCTGTTGGCTGACCTCCAGTCCGCTGAGCCCCGGCAGGTGCATATCCATCAGGATAATATCGAAATGCTGCTTCTGACTTTGTTGCAAGGCATCAGGGCCGGTGCTGGCAATACTGATCTGGTGTGGCTCGGAGGCCAGCAGGCCGAGGATGACTTGCTGGTTGAGCGCGACGTCTTCAACCAGCAGAAGGCTTAGTGGCTGCTGGGCGTGGGGGCTGTCCAGGTCGGGTGAGTGTGGGGTCGTGCTGGCGATGGCCAGCGGAATCTCCAGCCAGAACAGGCTGCCCTGGTTAGGTATGCTCTGGACGCCAATCTGACCACCCAGAGCCTGGGCCAGCTGGTGACAGATCGCCAGCCCCAGCCCGGTGCCACCAAAGCGACGGGTTATGCTGTCGTCGGCCTGGGTGAAGCGTTCAAAGATGTGCCGCTGCAGTTCGGGCTCGATACCGATGCCGCTGTCTCGGACTTCAAAGCGCAACTGGTGCTGTTGATCGTGGTGGCTAAGTAGCTGACAGCTCAGGCTGATCTGGCCCTGGTCGGTAAACTTGATGGCATTGTTAAGCAGGTTGGTCAGAATCTGCCGCAGACTGCCTTCCGCACCGTTGTAGTGCCTGGCCAGAGCGCTGGGCAGCTCAAGGCTCAGGCATAGCTGTTTTTGCTCCGCGCCAGGTGTCATCAGGGTAATCAGGCTATGTAACAGGTTGTTTAATGAGAAGTCGTGCTGATCGATCACCCAGCCACCTTCTTCCAGCCGCCCATATTGCAGCACATGATCAAAGGTATCGATCAGGCCGTCGGTGGCGTTGTGTAAAACCTGTAGCTGCTCTTGTTGTGTGCTATTCAGTGCGCTCTCTTCGAGTAGCTGAATCATCCCCAGCATGCCATTCATCGGTGTGCGGATCTCATGACTCATGGTGGAGAGAAACTGTGATTTGGCCCGGTTGGCATCTTCAGCGGCGTCACGGGCTCGGCGCAGGCTGGCGGTGCGACGCTCGACCATTAACTGCAGCTGGTCACGATCCTGCTGGATCGCCTGGCGCATATCATTGAGGGCCAGCGCCAGCTGGTCCAGTTCATCGGGCTGGTCGGGTTTGGTTCGGTCAAGCTGCAAGTGGTGATCGAATTTACCCGCTGCAATCTCCCGGCTGTAGTTGGCCATGCTCTCCAGATGCCGGGTGATTTGACGCTGCACAATCACCAGGATGACCGCCACGATCAGTAGTACCAGTAACGCCTGATTGAGCAGGCTGTTCAGGCCGGTATGCCAGACCCGCTGTACCACGGCCTGCAGATCAAAACTAACCTGCAGCTGTCCCAGGTTACGGGCCTGTTGGCTGGTCGTAACATGCATCAGCTCAAACTGATGTACGCTGAGCTGACGGCTATCCATCGGCGCTGGGGTGGGAAGTTTGAGGATGCTGCCGGTGCGGGTGTTCAGTAGCTGCACATGGATGACATCGGGCAGGGTCTGGATGCCCAGCAACTGCAGCTCTACTTGCGCCTGGTCCAGGTCCCACAGGCTTTTTGCCAGGCTGGCCAGGTAACTGCGGTTGATCAGCTCCACCTGCTGATCAATCACCCGCAGTTCACGGCCGTAGTCCAGCGACAGCTGCAGGGCGGTGGAGCAGAGAATAAAGATAAAACTGCAGGCGCTGATGTAAACCATCATACGGTAGCCCAGCGGGTGCTGGCGGGCGTAGCGGGTCAGGGTGTAAAGCCAGTCAGGCATGGTCATTGCTCAGGTTGGTTCAGATAGCGCAGGCTATACTGGTGAGTCAGACGTGCCAGGGTGCCGTCCTGCTGCATCTCGCGCAGACGCTGGTTGATGTAGGGCAGGTGCTGCTGCAGCTGGCTGTCTCTACCCAGCGCCAGATAATAGTGCTCGGTGGTGATCACGGTATCCAGCGCCCGTACTTGTTCACTGAAGCCCAGCCGGGTGCGTTGCAAATCCCCACTGAGTTGCCCCAACGGCATATAGTCGATACGGCCCACCGCCAGTTTGGCGAAATTCTGTTTGCCCTGCGAAACGTATTCGATGCTGTTGTACTGCTGAATAAAACGGTCGATAGCATCGCCAAAGCTGTCGCCAAGCAACAGACCAACGGTTTTACCTTTCAGATCATTGAGGCTTTCATAGCGTAAAGGGACGCGGGTGTTGACGAACAGGGTGATGGGATCGGCAATAATGGGAACCTGGCTGAAGTAGAGCCAGGCCTCGCGCGGTTGCGTCCGAAAGGCAGCGACCACGATGTCGGCATTGCCCTGTTCAACTTCCAGCAGGCAGCGTTTCCAGTTGCTGTCGGCACTGAGTTGTACCTGATAGCCCAGCTCCGCGAAGATCTGTCGGGTAACGGCCGGGGCCAGCCCGGTCAGTTCCCTCTGGCTATGCCAGGACACGGGCGGGTAAAAGGGGTGGCCGCAAGCTTTGAGGATGCGTTCAGCCTGGGCGGTGGTGGTGATCAGCAGTCCCAGCAGGCTGATGAATAAGAGTGGTTTCACAGCGCAAACGGCACCGGGGTAAACAGGTAGCCTGCACCATGAACGGTGAGGATCAGCCGGGGGTTGGCCGGGTCGTCATTGAGTTTACGTCGCAGGCGGCCAATCAGCACATCAACGGTGCGATCGGTGGGTACCCATTCGCGGTTGCGGATACTGTCCAGAATCTGCTCCCGGCTCATCACCTGGCTGTTGTTGTCCATCAGGCAGGTTAGCAGTTTGAATTCACCCTCGGTTAGCTGGGTGGCCTGCTGGCGTTCGTCCAGCAGCTGGCGGCGGTCCATGTTGAGTTTCCAGCGATCAAACTGTTTCAGGGTTTGCGGCAGCGCGTCGGTGGGTTTGCAGGTGCTATGGCGGACCCGGCGGATCAGGTTTTTACTGCGTGCCAGTATTTCGCGGGGGCTGAACGGTTTGGTGACGTAGTCATCGGCACCGCATTCCAGTCCGATCAGCCGGTCGACGTCATCCTGGCGACCGGTCACCAGGATTATGCCAACTTCGCTGTGAACGCGTAATTCGCGGGTCAGCGTCAGGCCATCTTTGCCAGGCAGACGGATATCCAGCAGCACCACATCAATGGCTTCACTACTGAGTATTCCCTCGCCTTGTTCAGCGGTGTCGGCACAGAATACCTGGTAGCCCTCGGCTTCAAAATAACTGCTCAGGCACTCACGGGTGATAGCTTCATCATCAATTACCAGAATCTTTGCATCGATTTGCATGGCGGAGTGTCCACTGCGCTCGGGTTAGCCCGAATGATTATTCTTGTTATACGCCAACGCTAGCCTTTAGCGCGGGGTGCAGGCAAGAGATATTTACATTGTGTTTACAAGTTTTAACAACTTTGCACTTGTTGTGTCCAGTGGCTTGCTTTATCCGCGTGCATTGCACCAACGCAGAGGGAGTCGGGTGATGAATCAGCCGGGGGCAGTGATTTCTTCAAGGCTACCATCAGGTACGGGAAAACCCTGTACTCGGTAAAAAAATAGCGCTAGGATAGCGTTCAAAGTTTACGTTTACGTCAATGTTAATTATTCCTCGGCGCCGCCATCTGGCCGGTTATGCCGTTTTCAGGGAGCAACCTATGCAGATTAAAGACAGTGTATTTGTGGTGACCGGTGGTGGTCGTGGTCTGGGCCGGGCGATGGCTGAGCATCTGGCATCTCAGGGGGCGAAGCTGGCACTGATTGATCTGGATGCGGCATCACTGGAAGAGGCGGTCGGTGGTTGTGTAGAGCAGGGTGGCGAAGCCCGTGCCTATGTCTGCAATATCACTGATGAAGCAGCAGTTGAAAACACCTTTGCTCAGATCAAAGCGGACTTTGGTCAGCTTAATGGGCTGGTGAACAATGCAGGCCTGATGCGCGATGGCTTGCTGATCAAAGTTAAAGATGGCGAGCTGGTTGGCAAAATGGGCCTGGATCAGTGGCAGACGGTGGTTGATGTTAACCAGACGGGCTCCTTCCTGTGTGGCCGTGAAGCGGCGGCGATTATGGCAGTGCAGGGAAATGGCGGGGTGATTGTTAATATCTCTTCCGTTGCCCGCGCTGGCAATATGGGCCAGACCAACTATTCCGCCACCAAAGCGGCCGTTGCCACAATGGTTGTAGCCTGGGGCCGTGAGCTGGCGCGTCACGGCATTCGCACCGGCGGTATTGCACCGGGTGTGATCGCGACAGATATGACGGCACAGATGAAACCGGAAGCAATTGAGCGCCTGGTGTCCGCGGTGCCATTGCGTCGGCTGGGCGAAGTGGCTGAGATGGCCCACACCCTGCAGTACATTATTGAAAATGAGTTCTTCACCGGCCGTGTTATCGAGATGGACGGTGGCCTGCGCATGTAAGCAGGTTGTAGCAAAATCTGTGATGGCCTGGGTGTAGACAGTCTGGCCGTCACTGATCACCGCAATACCCGTGTGTCCTTCGGGTAATGACTGGTACGTCGTTTGGGAGCCCCATTGGGGCTCCTTTTTTTAGGTCTGGTGTATGGTTCAGGTCAGAAAATTCCACTGATCAGCGTTGAGGTATTGTCCGCTGAGTTCTTCACTGTGCATAAAGCAGTCTGCGATTCTGGTCAGGCTTAAGCCTTTTTCTGCAGCGTCTACCCAGTAGGCTTTTCCATCGGTATCTGCTTCACGGCCCAGCAGGCCCTGATACAAAGTATCTATTTGCTGTTCGATATTGAGCTGTTCCAGCTGTATGCCGTTTTGTTGCTGGTATTCAGGTGAACGAAGAAAGCTCAGCGCCATTTCCCCCGCGCTCAACTGGCCATGATCGATGGCATTTGCCCACCAGTTAAAACCATCCGGTTCGGGCTGGCGTTGCAGTGCTTTCGTGTAAAGGGTTGCCAGTATGGCCTGATTTTGTGAGTGAGTAACGGTCAGTGTCTGGTCGCTGAACTGGATCTGTTCGATATTTACCAGGGTGTCCATGACATCGAGATTGGCCTGGTGCTGAATGTTGATGTGGCCTGGGTGCTGGTTGACGGTGTAGTGGCTTAGAGGCTCATCGTAGCGAACGCTGTCAAAGCCTGGCCCGCCATGTAGCTGATCGGCACCGTCCCCACCAAACAGTACATCATTGCCGCCGTTGCCATAGATCTGATCGTCGCCCCCGTCAGAGCCGATGATATCGTCGTCATCCCCGCCATACAGCTTGTCATTCTCAGGGCCCAGGCGAATATTCTGACTGCCGCTGCCAGTATAAATAATGTTTTCACCCAGCCCACCATTGAGTATGGCCGGGCCAATCACGACGGCAAAATCGATGTTGTCCAGTTGCAGAGTGCTGTTTGCAGGTAGCTGGCTGGCATCAATTGTCAGGGCGACGGTATTGCGGTGGCCGTCTTCCTGATCTCTGGGGCCCTGGATAATAATGGGCAAGTCGCCGGGCACAGTGCTTGTGCTCGTCAGTGTAATCTGGCCAACCTGGAGGGTCTCTGAATCATGGCTTTGTAAAAAGTCCTGCACGCCATGGATGATGTCAGCTTTATCAGGTTGCTCTTTGTTTTCCAGCAGGGTTTCCACAAACGGTAATAAATACCGTTCGCTACCGGGATTGTTATTACTGAGCGTATGGATGCCGATACCCGCAGGCAAGGCGACGTTGATCAGCGCGCTTATATCCTCGGTACTTTTAATGATTGGAATATCGGCATGGTCCGGGTTCAGGCTGGCCTGGTCTTCAGTACGGCCTTCAGGGACAGTATCCAGCACAAGTTCGTATAGGCTGTTATCGCTATTTTCAGGGTATGTTATCTGCACTCCATCCTGCCAGTTGTCACTTGAGTCGACGCTATCCGGTTGCTGATGCTGATGCTGATGGGCGGTGACAGTGATGGCGCTGCTAATCGCTAGTGCATTGTTGGTGTCGCTGCCACCGCCGCTGTCGGTCAGAGTGCTCAGGCTGATGGTGCGTGCGGCGGTGGTTGTGGGGCTGTTGCCGCTGTGCTGATAGTGCAAGGTTTCCAGCAGGGTTTGCATCTCAGCGGGACTGCTGTTGCTGAAATCGGTACTGATGCTGATCAGTGCCTGGTTGGCCGTTGCCGTAACCTGCACGCTATAGCCGTGCTGGGTGGTGATGACAGGGCCGCTGGAAGTGCTCAGGTCAAAAAGCTGATTATCAATTTTCAGATATTCGTCACCGGGATCCTGCAGCTGGCCGACCTCCAGTGTGACACCGCTCAGGGTCTGGCCCGGCTCAATGGTGTCAATGCTGACGTTTTCAAACAGTGGCTGGCTATCCTGTTGTGCGGTGACCAGGGGGTTGAGAGCCGTCGCACTGAGTGTCGGCTCGGTGTTGTTGTCATCAATGCTGAGGTGAGTGACAACGGCAATGTTGACCCGGCTGTCATTGTCGGTGGCAATAAAGCTGATGCTGCGGCTTTGTGTATCGGGGTTTAAGGCTGTGTTCTGATAGTGGATCGTGGCGATCAGTTGCTCCATCGTTGTTGCGCTGGCGCTATCCAGGGTGACAAGGAGTCTGCCGGTGCCCGGGTCATAAGGGGTAATCGTGATGGCTTCGCCATTGATCGTCTGGCTGCCACTGCCCAGGCTGGAGCTGAGTTGCTCTGCGATGCCATCAGGGTGGCTACTCAGGGTGATCTGAAGTTGGCTGAAGCTGCCATCATCCGAGGCGGTGATAGCGCCCGTTGCAGCGACGGCAACAGGGGCAGCCGCCTCGGTGAAGTGTGTACTGTAGCCGCTGCCTGCACTTGCACTGTCAAGATCCAGGATGGGCAAACGGGCGAGCTCGATAGTCAGCTGTGCAGCCGTTGAGGTCGCGCCGTCACCGTCACTCAGGGTAACGGTGACCGTGCGCTGTGCAGTATCCACGGATACTGGGTCAGTGTTGTGATAATGCAAGGCATGAATGACCGCTTGTACGCTTGTCGGTGTCGCATTGCTGTTTAAGGTGATCGTTAATGGGACGCCACTGGCACCGCCAGCCAGTGTGCCCAGGCTGATGCCGGCGTGCCTGACCTCGCTGCCAACCCGCTGAATATCTGTCTGGTCGAGCAGTTGAATGGTGTCGTCAGTGGCGTTGCTATTATTGGTCAGGCTGACGGTTAGCACCCCACCCTCAAAGTCTGTTGAGTCCGGGTCGCTGAGTAGCGCAGCTATGTCGGTATCCAGCGCTGTTGCGGGCCCCCCCACGGTGTAGCTGACAGCATCCCCACTAAAATGTTGTAGCTGGGGCGCATCGTTGTCCGCGCTGACAGATATTCGTACGGGCAAGGCCTGGCTGGTCGCGCCAGCGGGGTCGGTCAGCTCAATCAGCAGGGTGTATATCCCTTCGGTTGGCGCATCGCTGGTGATAGCAAAACTGAGTGCCTGTATCAGCGCCTCGGTCACGGTCGGGGTGGCCTGAGTATTGAGTGCGATCTGTAATGGTGTGCCTGTCGTGCCACCGCTAAGGGTACCCACCACAATGCCATTATGGCTAACGGTATTGCCGTTAACGGTAATGGGGCCCTGATCAAGCACCGCCAGCTGGCTGAGGCTGGCGTGCTGTGCGTCTGTGATACTCAGCTGTAATCTGCCGCCGCCGAAATGGCTGTCGTCATCGGTAATCGTAACCGACTCAGGATGTACCTGAATGGCCGGACTGTTTTCAGTGGTTGCCTGGGAAGGGATGTTGTGGCTGTAGAGTTTAACCTCTCCCTGACCATCGCTGAGCAAAAAGTCTTCCAGCCCATCATGGTTAAAGTCACCGGCAGAGGTGAGTGTGTGGTTCAGAAATGTCGTGGTTGAAGGTGAGTCGATGTAGGTCATTAGCGTGCCGTCTTTACCTGAGTAAATGCCGACACGTTTGTAGTCTTCTTTCACCCTCGAAGTCGTAGCCCCAATCAGGTAATCATCAAAGCCATCGGCGTTGATGTCGCTGGTTTTACTCAGAATCTGGCCGAAATCCTGTGACGGTGGCCCTTCGATATGGAGGAGTGGGCTGCCATCGACACCGGAATGAATGGTGACCCAGGCGCTGCTTCCATCACGATTACTTACCATGAAATCCATCGTGCCATCATGGTTGTAATCACCGGCAAGGTTTATGCTTCGCTGCATCTGAGATGTTGCACCGGTCGATGGTATCTCGACCAGTACGGTGCCATTTTTTCCCGATATAAGCAGGGCTGCGCTTGCCCCATCGTGTCCAGAGGATTGTGGTATCCCCAGTAGCAGATCATCATAGCCATCGTTATTCACATCTGTGGCATTGATCAGGCTGGAGCGTGAGGTGAAAGCTGGCACAGCGTGCAGGAACGTCTGGATCAGGCTGCCATCAGCACCAGAGTAGTAACGAAGTTCTATCTGGTTCAGGCCTCCGGGTGTGCGGATACCAGGGCTGGTCACCAGGTCGTTGATGCCATCATCATCAATATCACCGATGTTGACGAGCTGCTGCCCTAGCTTTTGGTCTGCAGAGTCACCCAGGTGGCTACGAATCAGCGTGCCGGTCTTGCCCGATATAATATCTATTCGGCCACTGTCTCTGATTCCGGCAGAGTCGGCGCCTGTTGCTGACAGGGCAAAATCGGCATAGCCATCCCCATCCAGATCACCCATTCCGGTTAGTGCTGTACCGTAATACTCACGAACGTGCGTACCCTGTAACGGGAGGAGGGGAATAGGGCTGAAGTCAGTGCCGGAAAGTGCCGTGACTTTGCCATAATAATTTTTGGCTGTGCTGGCGTGGGTTGAACTGAGCAGGAAGTCACGGGTGCCATCATTGTTTAGATCACCGACTGATGTCAGTGCTGTCCCCGCCCTTTCATCTGCGGGGCCAGTGAAAACCGAATTCAGGGTCGCGGTGAATGGGTCGCTTTGAATTCTGGGTGCATCATTAATGCTTGTAACGGTGACGGTAATCGCGCCCGTTTCCAGCGAGAAAGGACTGTTTTCTCCTATCATTGCCGGATCGCTCAGGTCCACTCTGGTTGACGTTAATGGATCTGTCTGGTCATTCGCACGAAACGTCAGGCTAGCGGTGCCGGAGAAGCCTCGATCAGGGATAAAGCGGATAAGGGCTGTTTTGTCCAGGTCGTTGTCAAGCGATAGAACCCAGGCCCTGGTCGCTGTTGACCAGTGGCCACTGATATCGTGAAACGGTGTCCATGACTGGCCATTATTGTGAGAAAATTCCCAAAATCCGAAACTATTATCGACACTGATGACGGCAATGCTTTGTGGCAGGGTTCCGTCTGGATCTGACAGGGCGTTAAAATCAAGAATATCAGCCAGGCGGGTGCCCTGATTGTGGGTAGTCGGTATGTTTTCGCTGATAGTATCCAGTTGATGAGTGAGCCCTGGTAATATTATGGGGGCATCATTTAGCCCTTCCGGAATAATATCGATGAGTAAAGGTTCACTGCTTTCATCGCGACTATCGGTCAGGATAATTTTGATGCTTACCGAGTTGTCATCAAAATCTTCACGGGCGCTCTGGAAACTCAGGGTCTGAATCAGCGCTGCAATCGCAGCCGGGCTTGCCTGACTATTGAAATCAATCATCAGAGGTATGCCGTTAGAGCCACCACTGCTGTTTCCGATCACAACGCCTTCGTAGCTGACCTGATTGCTCGAGAGGCTGATTTGGCCTGTATTGTTACCCTGACTTTCAATAGAGAGTGTGTCTTTCGCAGGGTTGGTGTTCTGAGTGATCTCTACACGTAATTGGCCCCCATTAAAGCCGACACTGTCAATATCATTAATTGAGAGTACCTGGGGATGCAGCAGGCCAGGAGGTCCACTTTCTGTGTAGCTAACCTGAACCGGGCCACTCAGATAAACCTGGATGGCGCGTGTGTTTTCGAGCCCCGCTGCCGTCAGGTTCTCGCCAGTAATCAGGTCAATATAGCCATCATTATTGATATCACCGCGAAGACTCCCAGAGCTTCCCATATAGCCCTGGTATGTCGAACCCCTGAAGAGCTGCAACGTGGAAAAATCCTGGCCGGATATTATATACAGTGCGCCACGGGTATTGTCGCCGTCGCTGGAGATAGCAAAGTCATCAATCCCGTCATCATTAATGTCGGTATGACCAAGTACATAGCTACCCAGGCGCTCATTCGGTTGGCCATCTAGCGTATTAAGTAAACTAAAATCTTTTCCTGAATATAAATAGACTCGGCCGGTAAGGCTATCGGAGGGGCTGGAGTGGGTGGGTGCTGTAACGATAAAATCGTTATGGCCATCATGATTGATGTCCCCGGCGCTACTGATGCTCTGACCAAATCGGTCCCATGCATGCTCGCCGTTCAATGTATGAAGTAATGCCCCGTCCTGACCAGAATAAATCAGAACATTAGTTGTGTAGTCTGGTTCGGTTTTGCTGGCAGCAAAGTCATCATAGCCATCATTATTAATATCACCGATAAAAGCGGTTGTTTTCCCCAGATTATTAAGTTTGATACTCCCTTCCAGTGTATATAACAGGCTGCCATCAACCCCGGAGCGAGCATAGATTTTTCCTGCTCTGTAATCTGTACTGGATACTGCGTAGTTGTTTGCAGTAATAAGTAAATCATTTATGCCATCGTTATTTAAATCGCCGACTCCATGGGCTATAGCGTTAGCTTCTTCATACGCAGAGGTGCCATCTACGCTGTATAGTGGCGTTAATGAGGCGCCGGAAATAACCGTTACTCGCCCCTTTAGACCCGTTCCGTTTTCTCCGTAGGCGAAGTCCTCGATGCCATCATTATCGAGGTCGCCGACTACGCGTACCGTTGTGCCTATCCTGTCCCCTGTTTGGCTGCCTTCGAAGGTTTTAAGTACGCTATAATCCTGGCCGGAAACGACTTCAACCTTACCGGTGAATCTGGTGTCTGTTGTACCATCGGCTGCCCAGAAAGATGAACCCGCTAATATTTCATCATAACCGTCGCCATTAATATCTTTGAGTATGTCCAGTTGCATCCCGCGGTAGCTGTAGGATGTTTCACCGAACAGGGTTGTATCATGGTTCAGTGCAAACGGACTGCTATTGATAACCGGCGCTGCCAGCGTAGTGCCGGTTGTTTCCAGTAGATTATTATCCAGGAGCGTGGGGAGGGTGACGAGACCACTGTGATACTCAAGCTCTGCGTTGCCACCAAGAGACCTGGCGGCCGTCAGGCTATGGGAGGCGGCAACGTTGGCGTGGGTTACATGAGCAAAGGTGT
>CAJXNY010000013.1 GCA_913057435.1 uncultured Oceanospirillaceae bacterium
CTTGCGATATACGCCCTTAGCAGGGGCGCGCCTTCAGCCACTCGGCCATCTCACCGCGACAACGGAGACGTATCTTAATGATCTGAGATCAGATTGCAATGCTTTTAGAAAAGTATTTTATTCTTCTGGCTCTCCAGCGTCAGCATTCGCTGCTTTTTCACGCTGAATACGCTCATAAATCTCTTCGCGATGTACTGAAACATCCTTAGGCGCATTCACACCAATACGTACCTGGTTACCTTTGACACCCAGTACCGTTACGGTGACATCGTCACCAACCATCAGTGTTTCGCCTACGCGGCGGGTTAAAATCAGCATTGTGTTGGATCTCCTTATGATATTCCTTCGTGCCTGGCCGTTAAGCTCTTAGCGACTCGTGACCAGCAAAATCGGGCACCCGAAACCGGGCGCACCGACGGCTATTTTTTGCATTGAACTAACTATAGTTCAGCCCTTCAGGCTTCGCTGACCGTGTCTGAAGCATCCAGATCAAACGCTGAATGCAGTGCCCGCACGGCCAGTTCCAGATACTTCTCCGCCATCACAATCGAAACTTTAATTTCTGATGTCGAGATCATCTGAATGTTAATACCCTCTTTCGCCAGGGCATCAAACATCTTGCTTGCCACTCCCGCATGGGAGCGCATGCCAACGCCAACAATCGAAACTTTGGCGATCTTGTTATCTCCGACCACACTCCGGGCCCCCAGTTCAGCCATAATTTGCTGCAGTATTCCTTCTGCTTTAGCGAAATCATTACGGTGAACGGAGAAAGTAAAGTCAGTTTTCTGATCTTCAGAAATATTCTGCAAGATCATATCTACTTCAATGTTGGCTGCACTGATCGGCCCGAGAATACGCGATGCCACACCTGGCACATCGGGTACACCCTGAATTGTCAGTTTAGCCTCATCGCGATTGAAGGCGATGCCAGAAATAACCGGTTTTTCCACGGCGTTATTATCCTCAGTCGTAATCAGTGTGCCTGGGCCGTCCGTAAAACTGGACAGCACCCGCAACGGCACCTTGTACTTACCCGCAAACTCCACAGAGCGAATCTGCAATACTTTGGAGCCGAGGCTGGCCATCTCCAGCATCTCTTCAAAGGTGATCGTTTCCAGCCGACGTGCGCTATCCACGACCCGTGGATCGGTGGTGTAAACACCATCCACATCGGTATAGATCTGGCACTCATCAGCGTTCAGCGCCGCCGCCAGAGCAACCCCGGTGGTATCAGAACCACCTCGCCCTAACGTCGTGATATTGCCCGTCGCATCCGCACCCTGAAAACCCGCCACCACCACGATACGACCGGCGTCTAAATCGGCGCGCATGCGTTCGGTGTCTATTTCCTGGATACGCGCCTTACCATGCATACTGTCGGTGGTAATACGCACCTGAGCACCCGTGTAAGAACGCGCGGGCAAACCACGGCGAGCCAGCGCCATACAAAGCAGCGCGATGGTAACCTGTTCACCGGTCGAAACCAGTACATCCATCTCACGCGGATCGGGCTGCTTATTGATCTGTTGCGCCAACCCGATCAGGCGGTTGGTCTCACCGCTCATCGCGGACAACACCACCACCAGATCATGGCCTTCGTCTTTAAACTTCTTTAACTTGTCGGCAACCGCTTCGATACGTTCGACCGTACCGATGGAGGTGCCGCCATATTTATGTACGTATAACGCCATATCGTTGCGTCCATCTCGTCAGGACGCAGCTCAAAGAGCCGCGTCTACCAGTGAAGTTACCGACTCCAGCGCTGCTGGCAATGCCGCCAGATCAGTACCGCCACCCTGAGCAAAATCAGGACGACCGCCGCCTTTACCGCCAATTTTTGCCGTCAGGTCACGGATCAGATCACCGGCCTTCACTTTGCCAACCAGATCTTTCGTCACACCGGCAGCCAGCGAAATTTTGTCGTCACCCGTGGCAGCCAGCACAACCACACCACTGCCCAGCTTGTTCTTGAGCTGATCAATGGTATCGCGCAGCGCCTTAGGCTCAACGCCTTCCAGCTGTGCCGCCAGCACCTTGATACCTTTGATATCAACAGCTGTACTGATCAGATCAGAGCCCTGGGATGCTGCCAGCTTAACTTTCAGCTGTTCCAGTTCTTTCTCCAGCTGACGGTTACGGTCAGACAGTGCCTGCACCTTCTCAACCACTGAATCACGGTTGCCTTTAACCAGCGCAGAGATCTGGCCAACTTTGTTGTCTGTTTCATTCAGCCAGTCAAGGGCACCGGCACCGGTGACTGCCTCAATACGGCGTACACCCGATGCAACACCACCTTCAGACGTTACCTTGAGCAGGGCTATATCACCGGTACGGGCAGCGTGGGTACCACCACACAGCTCAACGGAGAACTCACCGCCCATCGACAGCACTCGAACCGTTTCGTCGTATTTTTCACCGAACAAAGCTGCAGCACCGGTGGCCCTGGCCGCGTCGATATCCATCACACGGGTAACAACATCCGTATTCGCCCGGATCTGATCGTTAACAATCAGCTCGACTTCAGCCAGCTGCTCCGCCGTCACCGCTTCAAAGTGAGAGAAGTCAAAGCGCAGACGTTCAGCATCATTCAGTGAACCTTTCTGCTGTACATGACTGCCCAGTACAATACGCAGCGCTTCATGCAGCAGGTGTGTTGCCGAATGGTTCAGAGCAATCGCCTGACGGCGTGCATCATCAACCTGCGGCGCAACGAGGTCACCCACTTTCAGGCTGCCTTCACTCACCACACCGTGGTGCAGGTGGTTCTTGCCTTCTTTAGTACAGTCAGCCACCGCAAAGACGGCACCGGCCATCGCCAGCACACCACTATCACCGGCCTGACCACCCGACTCAGCATAGAATGGCGTCTCATCCAGCACCACAATGCCGCCTTCGCCCGTATTCAGTGCGTCGACTTCACTACCATTGCTGAGCAGGGCAACGATTTTAGCGCCTTCACCCGCCAGCTGCTCATAACCCGTGAAGCTGGTCTGACCATCGAGGCGGATTGCATCGTTGTAATCCACCGAGAACTTACCCGCGGCACGGGCACGTTCACGCTGAGCTGTCATTTCACGCTCAAAGCCGTCCATATCCAGCGTCAACTCTTGCTCACGCGCAACATCAGCTGTCAGATCGGATGGGAAGCCGTAAGTATCGTACAGCTTGAAGACCGTCTCACCTGGAATCACAGTACCATCAAGATTATCGATGCTTTCCTGCAACAGGCGGATCCCGTGGTCCAGAGTTTTAGCGAACTGCTGCTCTTCTTTAAGCAGCACTTTCTCAATCTGCGCCTGCTGCTCTACCAGTTCTGGATACGCGGTACCCATTTCTGCCGCCAGCGCAGCGACCAGCTGGTGGAAGAAGGCACCACTGGCACCGAGTTTGTTGCCGTGACGTACCGCGCGACGAATAATACGGCGCAGTACATAACCCGCCCCTTCATTGGAGGGTAATACCCCATCAATGATCAGGAATGCGCAGGAACGAATATGGTCCGCAATTACGCGCAGGGACTTGCTGCCCAGGTCAGTCGTACCGACAGCGGCAGCCGCCGCTTTGAGCAGGCTCTGGAACAGATCAATCTCGTAGTTGGAGTGCACACCCTGCATGACTGCCGCAATACGCTCCAGACCCATACCGGTATCCACAGACGGCTTCGGCAGATCAGTCTGCTCACCATCGGCGCTGCGGTTGTATTGCATAAATACAACGTTCCAGATCTCGATGTAGCGATCGCCATCTTCTTCAGGAGAGCCTGGAGGGCCACCCCAGACATCTGCACCGTGATCAAAGAAGATCTCAGTACAGGGGCCACATGGACCGGTATCACCCATTGACCAGAAATTGTCTTCACCCAGTTTGGAGAAACGCTCCGGGCTCACACCAATCTCTTCTTTCCAGATACGTTCAGCTTCATCATCCGAGTGATGCACCGTTATCCACAGGCGTTCTTCTGGCAGCCCCAGCACCTTGGTCAGAAAGGTCCAGGCAAAGCGAATCGCTTCCGGCTTGAAGTAATCACCGAAACTGAAGTTACCCAGCATTTCAAAGAAGGTGTGATGGCGCGCGGTGTAGCCAACGTTTTCCAGATCGTTATGTTTACCACCGGCGCGAACGCAACGCTGGGAACTGGTTGCACGGCTATAGCTGCGCTTATCGGTGCCCAGGAAAACATCCTTGAACTGCACCATGCCGGCGTTGGTAAACATCAACGTCGGATCGTTAGCTGGAATCAGCGAACTGCTGGCCACGATCTCATGGCCCTGCTGATTATAGTAATCCAGGAAGGCCTGGCGTATTTCGGCACTTGTCATGTATTTCATAGGCTAACCGTCAGCGTATCCGTTCTGAAGAAGCGCATTACGCGCTGTTGTTCTGACCCCTGCCGACGCCCCACCGGAACGCCGCGAAAAATGGCGCACATTATATATCGGGGATGAAACTTGTACGACTGTTTTTAAGCGGACGTTTCAATATAGAGCCCGCCGCGTCTGGTGTCCGGCGGGGTTTTGATCAGATCAGTCATACATGGAAGAGGTTATTAGCCGCCAGATCAGAGATGAAACAAAGCATCGTCAGCCCGGCTCCTACATTAAAAAATACCGAGTCAGGCTTCTTCTTGAGGATCAGCCTCCAGCGCATAGCGAGCCTCATCCATCGCAAAGCCACGCTGAAACAGATGACGCATTATTTTCGCCACCAGCTTGCGGTCGGCTCGATCCGGGCAGGGAAATCGCCGTAACCGTGCGGCACGTGCCAGCTCAAACCAGTCGGGCGCTTCTTCTTCCAGCACCTGTACCAGCAAGTCATCTGCCACACCTTTCTGGCGCATATCAAAGCGGATTTTATTCAGCCCCTGCAACTGTGATATCCGGTTGCGTACATGCGATGCACAAAAGCGGTGATCACTCTGATACCCCTCCACCACCAGCCACTCCAGCACCACAGCCACATCTGCCGAGTCATACTCACGCTCAAAACGTTGCTGCATTTCCTTCAGACTATAGTCACGCCGGGCCAGCAGGCGAAACGCCTTATGACGAATAGCAGACTGCGGATCAGCCTCAGCGGATTTATCATATTTCATATTCACTCCTGTGCTCCAATACGGCTATCTGCGCCTGATAAAAACGCAAAAAGGGAGCCTGGGCTCCCTTTTTCTTCTGTTCTCAATACCTTAATTACAGATCCAGCGGTGACTCATCTTCGGTTTTGTTATCTTTAACCGGTGCCTCTACACTCAGCAAGC
The DNA here is from genome assembly GCA_913057435.1 of uncultured Oceanospirillaceae bacterium. Lineage (GTDB taxonomy): Bacteria > Pseudomonadota > Gammaproteobacteria > Pseudomonadales > Balneatricaceae > Marinobacterium_C. Next base: position 5,258 of record CAJXNY010000013.1, read on the forward strand.
GGGCACGAATTTCTGCCTCAATTTCTTGAGCAACTTCTGGATTTTCCTCCAGATACTTGGCGGCATTAGCCTTTCCCTGACCTATTTTGTCACCCTTATAGGCATACCAGGCGCCAGCTTTATCAACCAGCTTCTCTTTCACCCCCAGATCAATCACCTCACCCATATGGTAGATCCCTTTACCATACATGATCTGAAATTCAGCCTGGCGGAACGGGGGCGCGACTTTGTTTTTCACGACCTTAACGCGGGTTTCGTTACCCACCACTTCATCACCCTGCTTCACAGCACCGATGCGACGGATATCCAGCCGGACAGAGGAATAAAACTTCAGTGCATTACCACCGGTAGTGGTTTCAGGGTTACCAAACATCACCCCGATTTTCATCCGGATCTGGTTGATAAAGATCAGCAGACAACCGGCATTTTTCACGCTACCAGTCAGCTTACGCAGCGCCTGGGACATCAAGCGGGCCTGCAGACCTACATGGGAGTCGCCCATATCACCTTCGATCTCAGCTTTTGGCGTAAGCGCCGCCACGGAGTCAACAACGATGACATCCACTGCATTAGAGCGGACCAGCATATCGGTAATTTCCAGCCCCTGCTCACCGGTATCCGGCTGAGAAACCAGCAGGTCATCAACGTTAACCCCCAGCTTCTCGGCGTAAATAGGGTCCAGCGCGTGTTCAGCATCGACAAAGGCGCAGCTCTTGCCCTGCTTCTGCGCTTCGGCGATTGCCTGCAAGGTCAGTGTTGTTTTACCGGACGATTCAGGGCCATAGATCTCGACAATACGACCATACGGCAAGCCGCCGATGCCCAATGCGATATCCAGTCCCAGCGAGCCGGTAGACACAGCAGGGATCGCCTCACGCGGCTGATCGCCCATCTTCATAATCGCGCCTTTACCGAACTGACGCTCAATCTGTGACAACGCTGCATCCAGCGCTTTCTGACGATTCTGATCCATGGTGTGCCTTCTGAAATTCTGGTGAAAATAAATACTGTATGTATGGACAGTATTATTGTCAGTTCACCGCCCGAATGCAACCCTTGCTGACATCAGAATCGTCGGATACATATCAGCACCCTGTCACTTAGGCAGGTACGCCATAATGCCGTCTAGTGCCTGCTGCACGGCCTGCTCACGCACGGCTTCCCGTTCACCGCTGAAATAACTCAGACAGGTCACTGTCGGCTGCCCGGCTACCGCCCAGGCAAACCACATGGTACCCACCGGTTTATCGCCCGGCTCACCACCCGGCCCGGCCAGCCCACACACCGCAACAGCAATATCCGCTTCGCTGTTGTGTAGTGCACCTTCGGCCATCTGACTGACGACGGGCTCTGACACTGCACCATGGCTGGCCAGCAACTCCGCCTCAACCCCCAGCATCCGCTGTTTGGCGGTATCTGAATAGCTGACAAAGCCGCAATCAAACCAGTTCGAACTGCCCGCGACCGACGTCAGCTCGCGGGCAATCCAGCCCCCCGTGCAGGACTCAGCCGTTGCTACTTTAAGACCGCGCTCACGCAGTGCATTACCTGTTTTCAGGGCAAGATCTTTCATACTCCATCCTTAGCCAGACTGCACTGGCAACTGGTACGCATACCTTGATGATTCACGTACAATGCCCCTTCATTAATACCCCTGCCGACGCGCAGTTTCAATCCAGGTAAGCGAAGTTCAGACCATGACCAATCCGGCCACCGCCACGAAGCATACCCCCATGATGCAGCAATATTTGCGTATCAAAGCCAGCCATCCAGACCAGTTACTGTTCTATCGGATGGGTGACTTTTACGAGCTGTTTTATGACGATGCGAAAAAAGCGTCCGAACTACTGGAGATCTCCCTGACCGCCCGTGGCAAGGCCGGGGGTAATCCAATCCCGATGGCAGGGATTCCTTACCATGCTGCCGAAGGCTATATCGCACGCATTGTCCGAGCTGGGCAGTCGGTTGCCATCTGCGAGCAAGTCGGTGATCCAGCCACCAGCAAAGGACCGGTGGAGCGAAAAGTTGCTCGCGTGGTCACCCCTGGCACCCTCAGTGATGAAGCGCTGCTGGAAGAGGGTCGCGATAACCTGCTGATAGCAATCCATCAACACAATGACACCTTCGGCCTGGCAATCATGGATATCAGCGGCGGCCGTTTCAGCCTGTCTGACGTTGAGGGTGAAGAAGCCCTGCGCAGCGAACTGGAACGGCTCAAACCTGCCGAACTGCTCTATAACGAAGAATCATTGCTGCACGAAACCCTCAAAGGGCATACCGGTCTGCGAGCTCAGGCGCCCTGGCACTTCGAACTGGAATCTGCCGAGCGCCAGCTGTGCCAACAATTTAAAGTGCAGGATCTGACCGGCTTTGGCTGCGATCATCTGAAAACCGCACTGTGCGCTGCTGGCTGCCTGCTACAGTACGCTCGCGATACCCAGCGCAACGACCTGCCCCATATTCGTCGCCTGCAGATCGAACAACGCAGTGAAAGCGTACTGCTGGATGCCGCAACCCGGCGCAACCTGGAGATCGATCTAAACCTGGCAGGCGGTAAAGAGAATACGCTGGCTGCCGTCATCGACAAATGCAAAACAGCGATGGGCAGTCGTCTGCTGCGTCGCTGGCTGAACCGCCCATTGCGCAGCCGTGATGTATTGCTGGCACGCCAGGGCGCCCTGCGCTGGCTGAAAGAAAATTACCGCTACGAAAACATGGGCGCATCGCTGCGTAAAGTTGGTGATACTGAACGTATTCTGACCCGTGTCGCCCTGCGCTCTGCCCGCCCGCGTGATCTGGAACGGCTGAAAAACGCTTTACTCACTCTGCCTGAGCTGCAATCCCAGCTACAGGAGCACGATGCCCCACGTATCGCCGAACTGGCCAGCCAGATCAGTACCTTTGATGATCTGGCAACCCTGCTGAGCAACGCCGTCACCGACAATCCGCCCATGGTGATCCGCGATGGCGGGGTCATTGCGGAAGGCTACGACAGTGAACTGGATGACCTGCGCGGCCTGAGTGAAAATGCAGGTGCTTACCTGGTCGATATGGAAACCCGTGAGCGTGAACGCACCGGTATCCCGACCTTGAAAGTGGGCTATAACCGGGTCCATGGCTACTTTATCGAGATATCCAAAGGCCAAGCAGACAAGGCCCCGGCTGAGTACATCCGTCGCCAGACCCTGAAAAATAATGAGCGCTTTATCACCCCGGAACTCAAAGCCTTTGAGGATAAAGCCCTGTCGGCCAAAAGCCGGGCGCTGGCACGAGAGAAAGCACTGTATGAACAGCTGGTCGAAATGCTGGTTCAGCACCTGCTGCCGTTACAGGATAGCGCCACTGCCACTGCCGAGCTGGACGTACTGACAAACCTGGCCGAGCGCGCCGACCTGCTCAACTATGTTGCACCAACCCTGGTGGAAGACCCCCAGCTGAACATTCAGGCCGGACGTCATCCGGTGGTTGAATCCGTCCTTAGCGAGCCGTTTGTGCCGAATAACCTGCAGCTGGATCACAGCCGCCGCATGCTGGTGATTACCGGCCCGAACATGGGCGGTAAATCGACGTTTATGCGTCAGGCGGCACTGATCACCCTGCTGGCCCACGTCGGCAGTTACGTACCAGCTAACAGTGCGACCATCGGCATGGTCGACCGTATTTTCACCCGTATGGGCTCTTCCGACGATCTGGCAGGCGGCCGCTCTACTTTCATGGTCGAGATGACCGAAACCGCTAATATCCTCAACAATGCCACTGACCGCTCACTGGTGCTCATGGATGAAGTCGGTCGTGGCACCAGTACCTTTGACGGCCTGTCTCTGGCCTGGGCAGCAGCTGATTATCTGGCCCAGGAGGTGAACGCTTTCACCTTGTTTGCGACCCATTACTTTGAGCTGACCGGCCTGCCAGAGCTGCATAAACCAGTTTTCAACGTCCACCTGACAGCCGTTGAACATAATGACCATATCGTCTTTATGCACGAAGTCCAGGACGGCCCAGCCAGCCAGAGTTACGGCTTGCAGGTTGCCCAGCTGGCCGGGGTACCTCAGAGTGTCATTCAGGAAGCCAAACAGAAACTGATCCAGCTAGAGCACGGCGCTAGCGGTGATAGCCCTGCACTCCCGCTACCCATTGTAAGTACGCCGCAGAGCAGCACGCCTCACCCGAGCCCTGCCCAGCCGGATCTGTTCGCTGCACCAGCCCACAGCCCGGCCCTTGAAGCATTGCAGGCACTGAATCTGGACGAGATGACACCACGCCAGGCACTGGATGCACTGTACGCTCTGAAAGAGAAACTTTGATCGACCCACCCCGGTACGAACCAATAGCCGGGGTTAATCAGGAGGCTTCCACCCACGATGGCTTACGTTGTTGCAGACAACTGCATTCACTGTAAATACACCGATTGCGTCAGCGCCTGTCCAGTTGACTGTTTCTATGAAGGGGAAAATTTTCTCGCCATAAACCCGGACGAGTGCATCGATTGCGGCCTGTGCGAGCCAGAATGCCCGGCCGAGGCGATATTTCAGGAAGATGAGCTACCGGCTGATCAACAGGACTTTGCCCGGATCAACGCAGAACTGGCCGAACAGTGGCCTCGGATAACCCAACAAAAAGACCCGCTTCCCGACGCCGCCAAATGGGATGGCGTCGCAGACAAACGGGTCTTTCTTACAGTCTGATATTCGTGCTCTGCCGGTTAACAGGGGTTATCACAACCACCTGGCAGAGCACTGCGGCTGTTACAGCTGTAACAGATCTTCGCCGCTAAGACCGTTTTTCTCGATAATTTCACGCAACTTACGCAACGCTTCGACCTGAATTTGACGTACACGCTCACGAGTCAGGCCAATCTCACGGCCAACATCTTCCAGCGTACTCATCTCATAACCACGCAAACCAAAGCGACGACATAACACTTCGGAGTGCTTATCCGGCAACATCCCCAACCATTCATCCAGGTTGCCACTGATATTACTGCTTTGTAGCAACGTAGCCGGGTCGGCTGAGTCCAGATCCGGAATGGTGTCGAGCAGCGACTTTTCAGAGTCTTTACCCACCGGCGTATCAACAGAGCTAACACGCTCGTTCAGCCCCAACAGCCGCTCGACTGTCTCAACTGGCTTATCAACCGCCGCCGCAATTTCTTCCGGTGTTGGTTCATGGTCCAGCTTCTGGGCCAGCTCACGGGCGGCACGCAGATACACATTCAGCTCTTTCACCACATGAATCGGCAGACGGATGGTCCGCGTCTGATTCATGATGGCACGCTCAATGGTCTGACGAATCCACCAGGTCGCGTAGGTAGAGAAGCGGAAACCCCGCTCCGGATCGAACTTCTCCACCGCACGAATCAAGCCGAGGTTACCCTCTTCAATCAGATCCAGCAGCGTCAGCCCGCGATTGATATAACGGCGTGAAATTTTCACCACCAGTCGCAGGTTGCTTTCGATCATTCGCTGTCGAGATGCGTCATCACCTTTCAGTGCCCGACGAGAGTAATAGACCTCTTCTTCAGCACTGAGCAATGGCGAGAAACCAATCTCGTTCAGGTACAGTTGTGTGGCATCGAGCGTTTTGGCATTCATCAAATCCTTGTGAGCCATACTCCCGCGTCCGCGGCCACTGTTAAGAAATGCTGGCGCAGAGTCCTTTGCTGCCTTTTCCGTCTGTTGCGCCAAAGCCTGCGTAGAAAGCTCTAAAGTCTCTTCAGCGTTGCCCTGGTTGTAGTCCTTGTCGAAAGTTTCCATTGTTAACCCCCCTTCGTTTACTCGATGGTGGAGCGTTGCCCGTCATGTACCGTTTCTAATTATGTTAGCGTCGCGGTAAATACTTCATCGGATTAACCGGTTTACCATCGCGCCGGACCTCGAAGTGGAGCTTGTGACGATCCGTGCCACTACTACCCACTTCAGCGATCCTATCACCACGACTCACACGGTCCCGTTCTTTGACGAAGACTCGACTATTGTGAGCATAGGCACTCATATAGAGGCCGTTGTGGTTGATTATGATCAGGTTTCCGTAACCCAGTAACCCGCTTCCAACATAAACCACTTCGCCTGAAGCAGCAGCTGATACCCGATCACCAAGGCGACCTGCGATATTGATGCCTTTGTTTATGCGGCCTCGCGTACTGAACGTTTCGATAACCTTACCGTTCGATGGCCACTGCCAACGAACCTTTCCTACAATAGCAGAATTTTTCTTACCCGAAGTACTACTAAGATTAGGTGAATCTGCTTTTGCTACCGTCTTAACTGACTTTGTCGCCCGCGTAGTCGATTGGTTCCCAACCGCTGGCGTACGATTTTTCAGTGTAGACGCTCGGCCGGAAGCCGCCGTAGCTTTATTTTTTACCCTGGTTTTTGGCTTTTGAGAAGCAGTTTTCTTCTGGGTGTTTTTTGAACGACTGGGTGTGTTAACCCCAGAGCCGCGTAACCGCAGGCGTTGGCCCGGATAGATGCGATATTTATTATCTATATTATTGAGCCTGGCAACTTTACGAACATCCAGTCCGTAACGCCAGGTAATGGAATACAGGGTGTCACCTTTGCGCACCCGGTAATGGGAAGGAGCAACCCCTTTATGGGGTCGCTGAGAGCGCTCAGCAACCGGCGCCAGCTGAGTTGTGCCACAACCTGTCAGCAGCAATATCAGTAATCCTGTCAACAGGCTGCGAACAAGCACCTGGAATCAGCCCCGCTGCGAGCGCCGCTCCAGCGCAAGCACCATTGCTGCCCCTACAACAGCCAGTAACACAGCACTGGCAAGGCAGGCTGGCTCACCATGCAGCTCAGCGTAACTCCAGGGCAATACATTATCCTGCACCAGCGCCACCTCCTGGCCTTTGCTGTCAATGGTATAGGCGACCGTATACTTCCACGGCCAGACCTTATTCAATGAGCCCAGCATAAAACCTGCCAGCAGCGCCAGCGTCAGTACATGGAAGCGTTCAAACATCCAGTGTAGTACCCTGGAGAACGCCATCAAGCCCACAGCACAGCCTGCAACAAAAAAGCTGAGTGCTTGCCACTCAAAGCCTTTCAATGCAGCCAGCACCGGGGCATATAAGCCCAGTAACAACAGAATAAAACTGCCCGATACCCCCGGCAGGATCATCGCACAGATAGCAATCATCCCCCCCATAAACGCGGTTACCGGCGTCAGCTCCAGCGCCATAGGCGTCAGGGAAGTCACCAGTAACGCCAGCAGTGTACCCAACAGAAAAAAGGCCACACTGTTTCGCTGCCAGCCCGGCATCATCCGTACAATCACCACTGTTGAAGCCAGGATCAGACCAAAAAACAGCGCCCACAGCTGCACAGGGTAAGTTTCCAGCAGATAAAGCACCGAACGGGCGACCCCCACCAGGCTGAGTAAGACCCCACTTACCAAGACCAATAGAAAGTTGCCATTGATCAATTGCCAGAAAGCCCTGGGACCCTGCCGAAATAACACCTGTAATGATTGAGGACCACAGCGACGCAAGGAGTCTATCAGCTCCTCATAAATCCCGGTCATAAACGCAATGGTGCCACCAGACACACCAGGGACCGCATCTGCCGCGCCCATCAAAAGACCCTTAAACAATAATCCCAGCCAGGCGGCCAGACTGCGCGTGTTTTCCATCAAACTCTCTTAACAAAGCAATTAACGAATGGTGCCGCTCAACAGCGGGACAAAATGAACCGACTCAATAATCTGTGTGTCATACACCGACTCCGAGGTACGCCGAATCAACTTCAATTGCTGGCCATTACGCCCCCCCACAGGGATCACCATGCGGCCACCGACGGCCAGCTGCGCCAGTAAATCTTCCGGCACCTCTTCAGGTGCCGCGGCGGACAGGATGCCATCAAACGGTGCCATGCCCGGCCAGCCCATACCACCATCGGTATGCAGGCAGGACACATTGCGCAATTCCAGCAACTGTAGCCGCTCTTTAGCCTTTTCCTGCAACGGCCGGATACGCTCAACACTGCACAGCTTATCCACCAGCTGTGCCAGCACCGCCGTCTGGAACCCGGAACCAGTCCCCACTTCGAGCACTTTTTTCAAAGGTCCACCCGCCAGTAGCAGCTCGGTCATCCGGGCAACAATGTAGGGTTGTGAGATGGTCTGGTTGAAGCCAATTGGCAAAGCACTGTCTTCGTAAGCGCGATGCGCCAGCGCCTCATCGACAAAAATATGCCGTGGTGTGGCGCGTATTGCAGCCAGCACCGCTTCATCCTCAATGCCCTGTTCCTTCAGCCGGTTCACCAGGCGATCTCGGGTGCGCGCCGATGTCATGCCTATTCCCTGCAGCTGCAGCTTGTTCACGTTCAGTCCTCCAGCCAGCCCGCCAGTGCATCCATACCAGCGTACTGAGTCATATCAATCTGCAGTGGCGTGATTGACACAAACCCCTGCTCTACTGCAAAAAAGTCCGTTCCCGGATCCCTGTCAGCTATTGCACCAACACCCGACAACCAGTACCTCACTTTGCCACGTGGATCGGCTGCTGCTACCGGCTTATCCGCCAGCTCACGATGCCCCAGCCGGGTCACGTGTACCCCTTTGAGCTGCTCCAGCGGCAAGTCCGGTACATTAATATTCAATACCGTACGTGGCGCCAGATTCAGGCTGTGCAACCGGGGCACCAGCTCTTTAATAACCTCAGCAGCAGTCACATAGTTATCCGGGTGGCTGCTGGCCAGCGACACCGCGATGGGTGGGAGTTTAAGGTGCCGCCCTTCCATCGCCGCCGCAACCGTGCCGGAATAGATGACATCATCACCCATATTCGCCCCGGCGTTAATACCCGACACGACCAGGTCAGGCGCCATCCCGAAGACACCCGCCGCTCCCATGTGCACACAGTCCGTTGGCGTACCATTGAGACTGATAAAGCCATTGCTGTGGTGATGCGGCTCCAGAGGTCGATCCAGGGTCAGCGAATTACTGGCACCACTACGATTACGGTCGGGTGCCACCACCTGGATTTCGCCAAGACTTCGCAAGGCCCGTGCCAGTGCTTCAAGCCCAGGAGCATACACACCATCATCATTGGAAAGCAGTATTTTCATGATTCGGGCTCACGCTCTGGTGTATTTACCTGACACAGCTCACGCAACACACTGGTGGCAAAGGCACCAGAGGGCAGAGCAAACTCAATGACCCATTGTGAGTCAGACTCCTGGTGCGCTGCAAGTTCAGCGGGAAGTAAACGTAATGCACGGCGCTCCTGATTCAGACCGAGGTTTTCCAGCCCCTCCAGCACGGTTTGCCAGGGTACCAGCAGCATCTGCTCCCAAAGCCGGGATTCACCCACCGACATAGGCTCACCCCGCCCCCACAGAGGACCGGTGAGATGCAAATCCATGGTTTCAAGGCGTGTCTGCAATGCCGTCAGGTCTTGCTCCTTATCCGCACTGAAGCAACTGTGACTGCCCGCCAGCATCAGGGCATCACCGGGCTGAACCTGCAACCAGTGCCCCTGAGTGATCCGCTGTGACAGCAGGTAGTTAAAGAACCAGGAACGGACCGCTGAGATATACAGGCCTTTTTTGTGGCGCTGGCGCTCTTTCAGCTCACCGTTGATCAACGCTACCCCTTTGCTCAGGTTACCCCAGTCAAAACCAAAACGCTGTTCACCAAAGTAGTTCGGCACACCACTGCGAACCTGCTCAATTCGCTCAGCCAGTTCCTGCGGGTTACTGACATTGCGCAGACGCAGTTTAAAGCGGTTACCCTGCAAAGCACCCAGTCGCAATTTTTTACCGTGACGGAGTGCCTTGAGTACCTGGATCGTGTCACTGTTAAACAGTGTCCAGTCAACCTCACTTTTGATCGGCACTTTGACACTGAACCACTGCTCGGTGACCGCATGGCGGTCTTTCTTACCGGCGTAGCCAACTTCACGGGGAGTGGTATGGCAAAAGCGCGCCAGTTTTCGAGCTACCCAGTCGGTGTTCTCGCCGGTTTTTCGAATGTAGACAAAAAAGTGTTCGCCTTCACCATCGGGCTCGAACGGTAGCTGTTCGAACACCTGAAAGTCTTCAGCTTCGGTGCGGATATCGGCCGTGCCAACAGGCTGACCATGCAGGTAGGTAAAATCAGTTGGAAACTGCATCGGGGTACTATTCTCTCAGCCAGGCCAGCCTGGACCATCATTCTAATTGAGCCTGGTTAATCACGCGTTGGCGGGTCCACCAGCTGGTAAAAGGTCTCCCCTTTACGGATCATCCCCAGGTCGTTTCGGGCGCGCTCTTCCAGCGCTGCCTCACCTTTTTTCAGGTCAAGCACTTCTGCTTCCAGTTGCTTATTGCGTTCACCCAGACGCGCATTGTCAAGCAACTGCAGCTCAACCTCCGCCTGTAACTGCCAGTTCTGGCGCAGGTTAGGCTCCCCCAGCCAGAGACGATACTGTAATGCGCTCAACAGAATGAGCAATACCACAATCAGCCAACGATACATAACCGGCCCTGCTCTGTTACGTTAGTACAACGGCGGAAGGCAAAAAAGGGGGCCGAAGCCCCCTTTTTATCACTGCCAGGCTTACGCCTGACCTTTAATCTCGGACAGGCCGTTGTAAACAGCCTTGTCAGCCAGTTCTTCCTGGATGCGCAGCAGACGGTTGTACTTGGCGACGCGATCAGAACGGCACAGGGAGCCCGTCTTGATCTGACCTGCAGCGGTGCCCACTGCCAGATCAGCAATGGTGGTATCTTCAGTTTCACCGGAACGATGAGAGATAACGACCGTAAAGCCAGCATCTTTAGCCATTTTGATCGCATCCAGTGTTTCGGACAGAGAGCCGATCTGGTTGAACTTGATCAGAATGGAGTTACCAATGCTCTGCTCGATACCGCGTGCCAGGATTTTAGTGTTGGTCACAAACAGGTCGTCACCGACCAGCTGTACACGGTCACCAATTTTGCGGGTCAGACTTGCCCAGCCATCCCAGTCAGACTCATCCATGCCATCTTCGATGGATACGATCGGGTAAGTATCTGCCAGTTTCGCCAGGTAATCGCCAAAACCTTCCGCATCGAATACCTGACCTTCGCCAGCCAGATCGTACTTGCCATCTTTATAAAACTCGGAAGATGCACAGTCCAGCGCCAGGGTCACATCTTTACCCAGCTCGTAACCGGCGTTATCGACCGCTTCCTTGATAACAACCAGCGCTTCTTCGTTGGAACCCAGGTTCGGAGCGAAACCACCTTCATCACCCACAGAGGTGCTCAGGCCACGGCCTTTGAGTACCGCTTTGAGGGCATGGAAGATCTCAGCACCACAACGCATAGCTTCAGAGAAGCTGGTGAAGTTAACCGGCTGAACCATGAATTCCTGGATATCAACGTTGTTATCCGCGTGCTCACCACCATTGATGATGTTCATCATCGGTACCGGCAGGGAGAACTGACCTGCAGTGCCATTCAGCTCAGCAATGTGGGCGTACAGTGGCATACCTTTTTCGATAGCCGCTGCTTTAGCCGCAGCAAGAGAAACCGCCAGGATCGCATTCGCGCCCAGGTTTTCCTTGTTTTCAGTGCCATCCAGCGCCAGCATTTTGTTATCCAGCGCACGCTGGTCAGTCACGTCCATACCCAGCAGAGCGTCACGGATTGAGCCGTTTACCGCTGCCACTGCCTTGAGCACGCCTTTACCCAGGTAGCGTGCTTTATCACCATCACGCAGTTCCAGCGCTTCGCGGGAACCGGTAGAGGCACCTGAGGGTGCACAGGCAGAACCCATCACACCGGAGGCCAGGATAACATCAGCTTCAACAGTCGGGTTACCGCGAGAATCGAGCACCTCGCGGGCTTTAATATCAGCAATAGTTGCCATTTAGCTCACTCCAAAAATACGTGTATCAAGAATTCTGGGCAGTCGCCTGGTAGCTCAGCGCCGCATCAATAAAGCCGGTGAACAGACCGTGACCTGCACGTGGGCCAGAGGTGAATTCAGGGTGGAACTGACAGGCCACAAACCATGGGTGGTCTGACACTTCGACCACTTCAACCAGCTCGCCATCAACCGAACGGCCCGCAATACGCAGTCCTGCCGCTTCCAGCTGAGCAACGTAGTTGTTGTTCACCTCAAAACGGTGACGGTGGCGTTCGGTAATCTCGGTTGCACCGTAGGCGGTCGCCGAGGTAGACCCTTCTGCCAGGTGGCAAACCTGTGCACCCAGACGCATGGTGCCGCCCAGATCATCTTGCTCACCACGGGTTTCAACATCCCCTTCAGCAGTCGTCCACTCGGTGATCAGGCCGATCACAGAATGCTCGGCGCCCGGGTTGAATTCCGAGGAGGTCGCCCCTTCGATGCCCGCCACATTGCGCGCAAATTCAATCACCGCAACCTGCATACCCAGACAGATACCCAGGTATGGAACTTTTTTCTCACGGGCGTACTGCACCGCTGCAATTTTGCCTTCGACACCACGCTCACCAAAGCCGCCCGGTACCAGAATAGCGTTCATGCCTTTGAGAATATCAACACCTTCGCTTTCAACACGTTCGGCGTCGATGTACTCGATACGTACTCTCTTGCGCAGTGCGATACCGGCATGGGAGATCGCTTCAATCAGCGATTTATAGGCATCGAGCAGCTCCATGTACTTACCGACCATGGCGATACGGACTTCGCCTTCAGGGTTCAGGTGCGCATCGGCAACCCGATTCCATTCAGACAGATCTGCGATCGGTGCATCAGTCAGGTTGAAGCGTTCAGCCACGATATCGTCCAGCTGCTGATCTGCCAGCATCTGTGGAATATCGTAGATCGTGTCAGCATCCGGCATCGAGATAACGGCACGCTCTTCTACGTTGGTAAACAACGACAGCTTACGACGGGAAGAGTCCGGCAGCGGGCGTTCGGAGCGACAGACCAGAATATCTGGCTGAATACCGATAGAACGCAGCTCTTTCACAGAGTGCTGAGATGGCTTGGTTTTAGTTTCACCAGCGGTCGCGATGTATGGCACCAGGGTCAGGTGCATAAACAGCGTACGGGCGAAGCCCAGCTCAGCTTTAAGCTGACGGATCGCTTCCAGGAACGGCTGGGATTCAATATCACCCACCGTGCCACCGATCTCAACCAGCGCAATATCAGCATCGCCAGCACCTTCGATCACACGACGCTTGATCTCATCGGTGATATGCGGGATGACCTGAACCGTCCCCCCCAGGTAATCTCCACGGCGCTCTTTGCGCAGCACATGCTGATAAACCCGGCCCGAGGTAAAGTTATTACGCTTGGCCATGGTGGTGTTGATAAAGCGCTCGTAGTGACCCAGATCCAGGTCAGTTTCAGCGCCATCTTCCGTGACGAAAACTTCGCCGTGCTGGAATGGACTCATGGTCCCCGGATCCACATTAATGTAGGGATCCAGCTTCAGCATGGTTACTTTAAGGCCTCTTGCTTCGAGGATGGCAGCCAATGAAGCCGATGCAATGCCTTTGCCCAAAGAGGACACGACACCGCCTGTGACGAAGATATAACGCGTCATGCGGAACCTGTATTCTGGTGGTTTAAAATGCGAGGATAAACGAACTCGAGATGGGGCGTCAGGATAGCAAAAGAGCACTGAACAGACAATCACAAAGGTGCCCAGTTAACAGTAAAACCCACCCCCCTGCTCTGCCAGTTTTCACAGATACAGACACCAGGCACCGCAACAACCTCCTCACCGACCATCAATAATGGCCAGGATGCCCGCTGCCAGGGTGCTATTCCCGCTTCCTGCAGCAGCTTTTTCAGGCTGCAATGGCCACCCCGACCGGCAGGCTGTAAACGCTCTCCTCCCTGACGTCGGACCAGCTGCACGGACGCCAGCGTTGTTAGCCCTCCCTCGCCAGCCGCCACGGTCAGGACACCATCGCCAAGCGTAACCTCACCAATCTCAAGTGGGCCACTGAACGTAACTGGCTTGACGGGCACAGCCGTCAGACAATACAGCTGTTCACGGTAACGGCGAATAACACGACTTCCCAGTTGCAACAGAGGCTGGGCATCAGGCTGAGCTCCTATCAGCTCTCGCTCAATCGTCTCTAACGGCGCTGCGCCTGCACTGACTCCCTGTCGCTGCAACCAGCGCCTTAACAGCGCCTGCCGCCGAGGCGACTCCGCTGGCAACGCTCCACAGTCCAGCTGCTGCTGAGGGCCCACCAGCTGTTGCAGGTCCTGATCCAGATAGGTGTTTAATAGCTGATCAGTGTCAGCCATAAGCTGTGCCGTATGCGCCCAGCGGGCAGCAAACCCCGGCCAGCGCTGCGCCAGCACCGGCATCACCCTGTTGCGCAGGAAGTTACGATCGTAGTCATCCAGCGCATTAGAGGGGTCTTCTACCCAGCTTAACTGTTGCGCATGCGCCCACGCCTCAAGCTGGGCACGTGAATGCTGTAGAAGCGGCCGCAACAGTTGCCCTGCCGCCAGCATCCGAGTCTCTGGAATCCCCGCCAGTCCAGTCAGCCCGGTGCCGCGCAACAACCTGAACAGTAACGTCTCCGCCTGGTCATCCGCATGATGGCCCAGCAACAAACAGTCACCGACCACCAGCTGGCGGCTGAAAGCCTCATAACGGGCATCACGGGCACTGTTTTCCGACGAGGTTTCAAGCTCAACCCTCAGCGTCTGCTGTTCCAGCCCCAGCTGTCTCGCCTGGGCAGCCGAAAACGCCGCCCATGCCAGGGCGTCAGACTGTAACTGGTGATTGATATGAATAACCTGCAACTGCTCAGCAGGCAGGTGGCGAGCGGCCAGGTGTAACAACACCTGGGAGTCCAGCCCCCCGCTATGGCCGATTAGCCAGCGCCGCGGAGCCGGGGTCAGTGCAGCGAGCTGACGGCAGAACGCCGCATCCAGCTCACTGTACCGGATATTTATTACGCTCAGGCGGTTTCGCCGTCCAGACCGTAAGACATCAGACGCTGGTAACGGCGTTCCAGCCGTTCGTCTGCTGGCAATGCTTCCAGCTTATCCAGCGCTTCAATCAGATGCTTCTTCAGATTGGCAGCCATCAACGGTACATCACGGTGCGCGCCACCCAGTGGCTCGCTGATAATCTGATCCACCAGCCCCAGTTCATGCAAGCGTTCAGAGGTAATACCCATCGCTTTAGCA
The DNA here is from genome assembly GCA_913057435.1 of uncultured Oceanospirillaceae bacterium. Lineage (GTDB taxonomy): Bacteria > Pseudomonadota > Gammaproteobacteria > Pseudomonadales > Balneatricaceae > Marinobacterium_C. Next base: position 20,375 of record CAJXNY010000013.1, read on the forward strand.
GCATCAGGGGCACGATCAGCACTCTTCCACAGAATGGAGGCACACCCTTCCGGTGAGATCACCGAATAGGTACCGTACTGCAGCATCATCAACTCATCACAGACACCGATCGCCAGCGCACCACCGGAACCACCTTCACCAATCACCGTGGAGATAATCGGCGTGTTCAGGCTGGATAGCTTCAGCAGGTTGTAAGCGATCGCCTCAGACTGACCACGCTCCTCAGCATCGATCCCCGGGTACGCACCCGGTGTATCAATAAACGTCATCACTGGCAGCTTGAAGCGCTCAGCTATTTCCATGATACGCAGTGCTTTACGGTAACCTTCAGGCCGCGGCATACCGAAGTTACGACGTACCTTCTCTTTGACTTCACGGCCCTTCTGATGGCCAACGACCATCACTGGACGACCATCGATTCGGCCAACACCGGCAACAATCGCCGCATCATCGGCGAAGTGGCGATCACCGTGAATTTCATCGAAGTCTTCAAAGACATGCTCGATGTAATCCAGCGTGTAAGGACGCTGTGGGTGACGCGCGATCTGTGATACCTGCCACGCGGACAGGTCAGAGAAGATCGACTCGGTCAGAGAGCGACTTTTCGCCTGCAGCGTCTCGATCTCGTCAGAAAGGTTAAGTGATTCGGTGTCATCGCTGACCAGACGTAACTCGTCAATCTTGGCCTGCAGTTCCGCAATCGGTTGTTCAAAGTCCAGGTAATTCGGATTCATGCCCGTTCGGTATCCAGCTTAAATTCTTTTCAGATCAGGGTAAAAAATTGCGCTCAAGTGTACCCGCTTGGTCGTTTAAGAACCAGCGTACACAGCAAGCGGCTCTTTAGCCCGGCTCAGTCACTAACGTTTATCATAAAGGGTCTGAACACTGCCGGTACCAAACTGGTCCAGCAGCGCCAGCATCAGCTCATCACTGGCCTGTACCCGGTGGTTATTACCCAACGCAATTTCGCCTTCAGCATCCGCTCGCCGATAGTGAAGATTCACTGCCAGCGAGCCATTACCACGATAGGTGGCCAGTGTATCCTGCAGCTGTTTCAACCCCCGCTGGTTCAGCTGCCCGGTCGTGCAACGGATCTGCAGGCAGCGCGCATAGCGGGCCCGCGCCATCGGAATGTCCATCACCTCACGCACGCCAACTTTTATGCCGCCGGAGAAGTGATCTTCTTTCACTTCCCCCTCAACCACCAGAATCTTGTCTTTGGCAATCAGTTCGCGGTTGGCATCGTACACTTCACCAAACAGGGTGACATCAATGCGGGCACTGCGGTCATCCAGGGTGACAAAACAGAGGTTATCGCCTTTCTTGGTTTTCTTCAGCCGCATATCGACGACCAGCCCGGCCATTTTCTGGAACTGACCACGGGCAGGCTGAATCTCAACAATTTTTTTGCTGACGAAGTGCTTGAGCTCACGCTCGTATTCGTCGATCGGGTGGCCAGTCAGGTAGAGCCCCAGAGTATCCTTTTCACCCCCCAGCCGCTCTTTATCGGTCCATTCACGTACCCGGCGCTGGTAGTCTTCGTAAGGGTCTCGTGGCTGTTCAACCTCAACCTCGCCAAACAGGTCGAACATCCCGGCATCCTGATTACGCTCGCCCTGGTCAGCCGCTTTCAGCGCATCAGCAATCGCTTCAAACATTACCGCCCGGCTTGGGCCGACATTGTCCAGCGCACCGCTGCGTACCAATGCTTCCATCACCCGTTTGTTCAGCTTTTTGCTGCCAACACGGGAACAGAAGTCGAAGATATCGCTAAAATTACCTTTGCCATCCTGCCGCGCTTCAACGATGGCATCAATCGGGCCTTCACCGACCCCCTTGATTGCCCCCAGACCGTAGACAATCTTACCCGCCTCGTTGACGGTAAACATGTACTCGCCACTGCTGACATCGGGTGGTAGCGGGGCATGCCCCATGTTGCGGCACTCTTCAATGAAGATAACCACCTTGTCGGTGGTCTGCATATCCGAAGATATCACCGCCGCCATAAACGGCGCCGGGTAATGGGTTTTCAGCCAGGCAGTCTGGTACGACACCAGGGCATAAGCAGCCGAGTGAGATTTGTTAAAGCCGTAACCGGCAAACTTTTCTACCAGATCGAAGATGTTACCCGCAAGGTTCGCATCAATATCGTATTCAGCACAGCCATCAAGAAAGAGTGTCCGCTGCTTGGCCATCTCCTCTGGCTTTTTCTTACCCATGGCCCGACGCAGCATATCTGCCCCGCCCAGGGTATAACCGGCCATCACCTGGGCGATTTGCATCACCTGCTCCTGATACAGGATGATACCGTAGGTCGGCTCCAGTACCGGTTGCAGGCTGTCGAGCTGGTAATCAGGGTGCGGCCAGGCCATCTCGGCTCGCCCGTGCTTACGGTTGATAAAGTCATCTACCATGCCGGACTGCAGCGGCCCAGGCCGGAACAGCGCTACCAGGGCGACGATATCTTCAAAGCGTGAGGGTAACAGGCGGCGTACCAGGTCCTTCATGCCATTGGACTCAAGCTGGAACACCGCTGTGGTTGCTGCCGACTGCAACAAATCAAAGGTCGGTTTATCTTCCAGGTCGATCAGGGCGATATCCAGCGGCGCCTGACCGTCCTGGGCGCGCACTTTGTTGATGGTTTTCAGTGCCCAGTCGATGATGGTCAGAGTCCGCAGACCCAGGAAGTCGAACTTAACCAGCCCGGCCTCCTCCACATCGTTCTTATCAAACTGAGTTACCAGGCCCTTGCCTTCAGAGTCGCAGTAAGTGGCCGCAAAATCGGTCAGTTTGGTCGGGGCAATCACCACTCCCCCGGCATGTTTACCAACACCGCGGGTAACCCCCTCCAGCTTGTAGGCCATCTCCATGATTTCCTGCACTTCATCACTACCAGTCACGTAGTCACGCAGCAGTTCTTCCTGGTCCCAGGCCTTCTTCAAAGTCATCCCGACTTCAAACGGAATCAATTTGGACAACCGGTCCGCCATACCAAACGGCTTGCCCTGCACCCGCGCCACATCGCGCACTACTGCTTTTGCCGCCATGGTACCGAACGTCACAATCTGAGATACCGCGTCGCGACCATAGGTATTGGCCACGTAGTCGATCACCTTATCGCGGTTTTCCATACAGAAATCGATATCGAAATCGGGCATGGAAACACGTTCAGGGTTCAGAAACCGTTCGAACAGAAGGTCATATTCCAGCGGGTCCAGATCGGTGATCTTCTGCGCATAGGCCACCAGCGAACCGGCACCGGAGCCTCGGCCAGGCCCTACCGGTACGCCGTTCTCTTTACCCCATTTAATAAAGTCCATTACGATGAGGAAGTAGCCGGGGAAACCCATCTGAATGATGATTTCCAGTTCAAAGTTCAACCGGTCGATATAGGGTTTACGCTTGGCTGCATAGTCCGGGTCTTCTTTATCGAGCAGGATTTCCAGCCGTTCTTCCAGACCATCAAACGAAACTTTACGGAAGTAATCATCCATCAGCATCCCTTGCGGGATCGGATACTTGGGCAGGTAGTAGGTGCCTATTTCAATATCGATATTACAGCGTTTGGCAATCTCAACACTGTTCTGCAACGCCGACGGAATATCAGCAAACAGCGCAACCATTTCTTCCTGACTGCGAAAGTACTGCTGTTCTGAATAGTCCCGAGGTCGGCCCGAATCTTCCAGTACCCGGCCCTGGTTAATGCAGACCCGGGTTTCATGGGCTTCGTAGTCGCTGCTGTGAATAAACATCACATCATTGGTAGCGACGACGGGACAACCAGTGCGCTGCGCCAGCTCAACACTGCGATGGATCAGCGCTTCTTCGCCAGGCCGCCCGGTGCGTTGCAGCTCGAGGTAGAACCGGTTCGGAAAGACAGCCATCCACTGTTCAAGCAGCTGTTGCGCTTCCGCCTCCCGGCCACCGAGTAACGCCTGGCCAATGTCACCACCTTTCGCCCCGGACAGAGCGATCAGCCCTTCCGACTTCTCCGCGACCCACTGCTTCTCCACCAACGCCAGATCAATGATGTAATTCTGGCCATCACTGTAGGCCCGCGATACCAGCTCCATCAGATTACGATAACCCTGACCGTTGCTGACCAGCAACGTCATCCGGAACGGAGCAGCATCAGGTGCCTGCGGGTTAACTACCAGCAGGTCGGTACCACAGATCGGTTTGACCCCGGCCCCCAGCGCTGCTTTGTAAAATTTAACCAGTGCAAACAGATTAACCTGGTCGGTCAGAGCAACGGCGGGCATCTTTGCCTGCGCTGACGCCTTTACCAGCTCTTTAATACGGACAAGGCCGTCCACCAGTGAAAATTCACTGTGGACCCGCAGGTGAACAAATTGAGGATCGGTCATAACGCGTATCAGGTATCCAGCAACTCACGCACCGGGCGGAAGCTGCGACGGTATTCAGGGAGGGGACCATGGGCTTTCAGCAGCGCAAGGTGCGCCGGCGTCGGATAACCCTTGTGCTTATCAAAGCCATACTCAGGATGTGCATCATGCAGCACCTGCATTTCACGATCACGGGTTACTTTAGCAATGATGGAAGCAGCGCTGATTTCAGCGACTTTGCTATCACCTTTTACCACCGGTTCAGCCGGACACGGCATCTCCGGGCAGCGGTTACCATCGATATAGACATAGTCAGGCGCGATAGACAACCCGGCGACTGCACGCTGCATCGCCAGCATGGTGGCATGCAGGATATTCAGTTCATCGATTTCTGCCGGTGACGCTCGCCCCACCGACCAGGCAGCAGCCTTCTCGATTATTTCCAGATACAGGGCTTCGCGCTTTTTCTCGGAGAGCTTTTTTGAGTCCGCCAGCCCAACGATCGGCTGGTCAGGATCGAGAATGACCGCAGCGGTGACCACATCACCTACCAGCGGCCCACGCCCGACTTCATCAACACCGGCGATATTACGAGCGTTAACATAGATAAACTCAGAGCTTTGCATCAGACCGTCTCTTTTTCGTGTAACAGGGCCAATACGGCATCCGCTGCGCGCTCATCGGCATTGATATCCAGTTGCTGATGGATCGCGGTAAAGTGCTGCTTCAGCGTCTGTCGGTAATTATCATCCTGCAATGACCGTAGCACGGCAGGCCCAGCCAGCTCCGGGGTCAGCTGTTGCTGCCAGAACTCGGGCACAATGGCTTCACCGGCCAGAATATTAGGCAGCGAATACAGCTCGAGCTCGATCATGCGGATAATGATCTGATAGGTCAGCCAGCCCGCTTTATAGCCCACCACCATCGGCGTGCCCATCAGCAGTGCTTCCAGTGTTGCCGTGCCCGAGGCGATCAGAATCGTATCCGAGATCGCCATCACTTCACGGGAGTGGCCAAGTACCAGCTGGATATTCAGATCCGAATACTTTTCACTGAGCAGCTGACTGAGTCGGTCATGTAACTTTTCGTTGGCCGCCGGAATGATAAAGCGAACATTATCCAGTCGCTGACTGAGCCAGCGAGCGGTGTCCAGGAAAGGCTCAGCAATGTACTTGACCTCACTGCTGCGACTGCCCGGCAAAACCCCGATAATGGTCTCACCATCTTTGACAGCAAATTTATGCAGGGCCGCTGCTTGATCAACGGCACCGGGTAACAGGCTGGCCAGCGGGTGGCCGACGACCGCAACCTTCTGCTGCGTAGGGGCGTAGTACGGTGGCTCAAATGGAAACAGCGCCAGCACCAGATCCGTGGTCTGCTTGATGCTATAGATGCGTTTTTTCTTCCACGCCCACACCGACGGGCTGACGTAGTGAACCGTCGGAATCCCCTCGGCTTTCAGCCGCCCCTCAAGCTTGAGAGTAAAGTCCGGTGCGTCTATACCAATAAACAGATCAGGCGGGGTGGCAATAAAGTACTCCGCCAGCTCGCGGCGAATATTAAGCAGCTCACGCAGACGACCCAGTACGGCACCAATACCCATTACAGACAGGCGTTCCATCGGTACATGCGAGCGGCAACCAGCAGCGACCATCAGGTCGCCACCAATGCCTTCAAACTCTGCATCTGGATAACGGCGCTTGATCGCCTTGATCAGGCCTGCGCCAAGAATGTCACCGGAGGCTTCTCCGGCAACAATGCCGATTCGAATCGGACGAGACATAGAAACAGCCTCAGCGAATGATACCGCGGTTAGAGTTCTCCAGTGACTGGATCAACAACGCGACTTCTGGCGCATGCTGCTCCAGTTCACGCAATCTGACCAGCGCCTGAGCTACCGTCAGCCCTTCACGATAGATCGCTTTATACGCCCGACGCAGCACCTGAATGGCCGTTTTGGAAAAACCTCGACGCTTCAGGCCTTCCGTATTAATACCGTGGGGCGCAGCACTGTTACCATTGGCCATCACATAGGCCGGTACATCCTTGATAACCAGCGAGGAGGCACCTGTCATGGCATGAGCGCCTATCTGACAGAACTGATGGACAGCAGTAAAGCCACCCAGAATCGCCCAGTCTCCCACTTTCACATGACCCGCAATGGATGCATTATTGGCCATGATGATGTGGTCACCCACTACACAGTCATGGGCAACATGGGCATACGCCATAAACAGGTTATGGCTGCCAATACGCGTTTCACCATTATCCTGCACGGTACCACGGTGAATGGTCACCCCTTCCCGGACAACGTTGTGATCGCCCATTACCAGCGTAGTAGGCTCATCGGCGTATTTCTTATCCTGGCATTCCTCGCCAACGGAGGCGAACTGAAAAATCTTGTTATGGGCACCAATACGGGTCGGTCCCTTGATGACTACATGGGAATTAATCACCGTGCCGGATCCAATCTCTACACCTGGGCCAATAAAGGACCAGGGGCCGACCGTTACGTCGTCAGCCAGCGTTGCAGAAGGGTCGATAATGGCGCGAGAATCAATCAAGATTAGACCTTCCTATCAGCACACAGAATGGTAGCACTGCTTACCGTTTCACCATCAACCGTTGCTTTTACATCAAATTTCCAGATGCCTCGACGCTCAGACATCACCCGGGCCTCCAGCATCAGCTGATCCCCAGGCACGACCGGGCGCTTAAAACGCAGCTTGTCAGAACCAACGAAGTAGTAGATAGAACCATCCTGCGGTTTTTTATCCATGGTTTTAAACCCCAGGATACCCGCAGCCTGAGCCATGGCCTCAACAATCAGAACACCAGGCATTACCGGATGATCAGGAAAGTGGCCGTTGAAGAAGGGCTCGTTCACTGTGACATTTTTATACGCCACAATCGACTCACCTTCCGTCAGCTCAAGTACACGGTCTACCAGCAGAAACGGATAGCGGTGCGGCAGATACTCGCGAATTTCCTTAACATCCATCATTACGAATGACCTTCAATCTCTTTAATCTTCTTCTCAAGTTCTTTAACCCGACCTACCAGCTGATCAAGCTGTCTAAAGCGCACCACATTGCGGCGCCAGCTGGCGGTCGGCTCCAGCGCAGTCCCTGATGAATAGGAACCCGCTTGTGTAACAGATTTGGTGACCATTGCCATGCCACTGATATAGCTGTTATCAGCAACCGTGATATGACCCGCCAGCCCGGCACCACCAGCAATACGTACACCTTTACCAATGTGCGTGCTGCCCGCAATACCAACACAGGCCGCCACAGCAGAGTGTTCACCAATTTCTACGTTATGTGCAACCATGATCTGGTTATCGAGCTTGACGCCTTTACGCAAAACAGTGTTATCCAGCGCACCACGATCAACCGTGGTACAGGCACCAATTTCGACATCTTCCTCAACAATCACAGCACCGAGCTGAGCAATTTTGAACCAGGTTCCCTGGTAAGGGGCAAAACCGAAACCATCAGCCCCCAGCACGGCACCGCTATGAATCAGCACACGCTGACCCAGTACAGTGTCGTTATAGAGAGTAACGTTCGGGTTAAGGCGGCAATTCTCGCCCACGATACAGCGTTCACCGATCACCGTATTGGCACCGATATAACACCCGGCCTCAATCACAGCCCCTTCACCAACCACCACATGGGCACAGACCTGAACCCCCTCAGCAATACGGGCACTCGGTGCCAGAATTGCTGAGGGGTGGATGCCTGCAACCACCGTTGAGTTACGATCAAACAGATGTGTCAGCTGAGCAAACGCAGCGTAAGGGTCATCCACAACAATGGCATGCAAATCAGTCTGAGCACGATGCTCCTCACTGATCAGTACAGCGCCCGCTGCTGTGGCATTCAGTTGTTGCTGATAGCGGGTGCCGGTGTATAGCGATAACAGAGAAGCATCAGCGCTCTCCAGTGTGCCGAGCCCTGACACCTGATACTCACCATCGCCATCCACTCGTCCACCAATACGTTCAGCTATCTGCTGCAGGGAGAATAATGGGTGGGTCATGGGTACTTATTTAGCCTTATTCAGCAGCTCAATAACCTGAGCTGTAATATCAATTTTTTTACTGGCATAAAGTGTAGCCTGCTTGGCTACCACGACATCGAAGCCCTGTTTTTCAATCAGGCCGCGAATAACTTTATCCAGCTTTGGACGCATCTGCTTCAGGAAAGCCTGCTCTTCCTGAGCCTGCTTCTGCTGCAACACCTTGCCACGCTTCTGAAACTCAGTGTATGCCTTCTGGAACTGCATACGCATTTTATTCAGTTCTTCCTGTGAGGCCAGATCCTTGTTTTTCTGCAGCTTGTCACGAGCGGTTTTAGCCTGTTTTTCCAGCTGTGTCAGCTGCTTGATATCAGCACCGAAACGAGTTTTCAGCTGACCACGGAAATCTTTTGCGGCCTGAGAACTCAGCAGCGCTTCCTGCACACCCAGCACGGCAACTTTCTCAGCCATCGCTGGTGCACTGACCAGCGCAGCGCATAACAGCACTACCTTAACAATTGCTTTCATCCTGGCTCCTTGTATTAAAAGGTCTGGCCCAGCGCAAACTGGAACACTTCGGTATCGTCGCCTTCTTTCTCATTCAGCGGTACACCGATCGCAATAGACAGCGGGCCAATCGGGGTAATCCAGCTCAAACCAAAACCGGCAGTGTAACGAATCTCTTCAAACTCGATACCTTCCTGACAATTGACGCTGGTGGTCGGGCAACTGGTATCAAACACGTTACCGGCATCAACAAACAGCAATGTACGCCATGAAGATTGATCCTCGATGAACGGCATCGGGAAGATTATCTCGGCACTACCGGCCATCAGCACATTACCACCAAAGGCATCCGGGGTTTCATTCGAGCCCGACTGCGGGGTGTCTTTCGGCCCCAGCGTGTTGGCTTTATAGCCACGCACTGATCGTAAACCACCGGCGAAGAAATTCTTATAAAACGGATACTCATTACCGCCCAGATCACCGGCATAGCCCAGCTTACCGCGGAAGGAGAGAATCCAGTTCTCATTTTCATTCAATGGCTGGTAGTACTTCATATTGTAATTGGTACGGTAGTAACTCAGATCACTACCCGGTATAGACAATTCAAATGATGCACTTTGTGAATAACCCCGAGTCGGGAACAGACCTTTATTGAGGTTATTGTCACTCCAGCTCACTTTGCCGATAAAGTTGAGGTAGTCCTCACCTTCATTGGCAACAAAATCAATGATTTCCTGCGGTGTCTGCAGCGCAGTATTGATCGATACCATCTCAACGTTGGCACCGAAGTTTAACCGCTGGTTATCATCAATCGGATAACCGAAATTCAGCCCTGCACCGATTTCATCCGTGGTGTAAGCACTGACGTCATCTTCGTCAAAATCACGGGAACGGTAGTACAGGTTATAACCACGACTCACACCATCAACCGTATAGTACGGATCAAGATGACTGAAGCTGTACTCGGTGGTTGAGTCGGTATTGGTCACTGCGAAACTGACTTTTTTACCACTGCCCAGGAAGTTATCCTGGGTCACACTCAGATTCAGGATGACCCCGTTATCCTGAGAAAAGCCGACACTGGCACCAAAAGAGCCTGACTGTTGCTCTTCTACGGTGTATTCCAGATCAACCTGATCATCAGTGCCCGGTACCGGCCGGGTATTCACGCTCACAGTGCGGAAGTAACCGGTACGGTCCAGTTTCAGCTTGGAGCGCTCAATATCAGTGGAGGAAACAATCGCCCCTTCCATCTGCTGCATCCGCTGACGGATAACAATGTCAGAGGTACGCGTATTCCCCTTAATTTCAATCCGGCGCACATAGGTACGTTTACCCGGGTCAATCAGATAACGGATGGCAACCGTTTTGTCGGCTTCATTCACTTCAGGAATGGGCGTGACATTGGCAAACATATAGCCATCATCACCCAGTCGCTTGACCACCGCTTCACGACCATCAGTCATGGCCCGGCGGGAAAATAGCGCACCGTTTTCAATCTCGATCAGGTTAGCCAGCTCGACCTCTGGCACCACCATATTACCGGCCAGATTGATATCACTGACCCGATACTGATCACCTTCGGTAATGTTAACCGTGATGTAGATATGCTTTCGATCCGGGGTAATTGAGACCTGAGCAGAGTCAACTGAAAAGTTCAGGTAACCGGCATCCATATACTCAGAAGTCAGGCGTTCAAGATCTGCCGCCAGTTTCTGCCGCGCATAAACATCGTCTTTTTTATAGAAACTCCAGAAATTGCTCTCTTTCAGAGAGAACAGATCCACCAGCTTCTCGTCATCGAAGACTGTATTACCAATCACATTTACATGCTGAATGGTCGCAACCTTACCTTCGTTAACATCAATGTTTAATGCGACACGGTTACCGCCGATCTGCTCAACTTCGGTAGTGATCTGTGCACCGTAACGGCCCTGCGCAGCATAAACGCGTACCAGATCCGTACGGATTTTTTCAAGGGTTGCCCGCTTGAAAACATCACCTTCCTGCAGGCCGCTCTCTTTCAGGCCCTTGAGCAAATCTTCGGTCTCAATGACATCATTGCCATCGATACGAATTTTGCTGATTGCTGGACGTTCATGCAGCTGCAATATTATTGCATCGCCATCGCGTAACACCTGGATATCATCAAAATAGCCCGATGCAAACAGCCGACGAATAGCCTCAGCCAGCTCTGCTGAACCAATATCATCACCCGTATTAACCGGAAAATTCCGAAAAACAATGCCCGGCGCAACGCGCTGCAGGCCATCGAGGCGAATGTCTGTAACTGAAAAAGCCTGTGCGTTCTGCACTAACGCACCCGACAGGGTCAGCGCAGCCAGAAACCGAATCCCGCGTTTCATGTAGTACTTCTTTTATCCGTTAGAAAAGAAAGACAGCCCGCCGCCATTACAGTCGCGCGACATCATTGAAAATCGCAACCGCCATCAACGAAAACAGAATCGCCATACCGATTTTGAGGCCCCATAACTGCACCTCCTCTGCGACAGGTTTACCCCGTACAGCTTCTACCAGATAGTACAGTAGATGACCGCCATCAAGCATGGGTATAGGTAACAGATTCAGCACACCCAGACTGATACTGAGATAGGCAAGAAAACCGACAAAGGCCTCAACACCCGAAGCCGCAGAGGCCCCAGCCACTTTAGCAATGGTTATCGGGCCACTCAAGTTTTTTACCGAGATGACACCCTCGATCATTTTCCAGATGGAGTCCAGCGTCAGGCTAATCATCTGACCCGTCTTGGCCAGCGCGGCAACAAAACCCTCAAACAGGCCAAACTGTCGTACATGCTGCATCTTCTGAGGCCAGTCGACCTGCTGTACGCCAGCACCTATATAGCCCAGCGAGCGGTTATCCGGACCCTTTCGGCGGCCCGGCGTAATCACCAGCTCGACCTGCTGGCCGGAACGCTCCACCAGGAACACTAGCGCCTGATCGGGGCTTTGTTGTACCAGCTTAACCAGCGCCTGCCAGCTCGGGGTAGAAGTACCATCAATTGACAGCACCTTATCTCCGCTGGCCAAACCACCCAAAACCGCCTGCCCATCGGCCAGCAACTGACCAATCACCGGCGGCACAGCCGGGCGCCAGGGAATGATACCAAAAGCATTCAGCGGGCTCTGGGATTCCAGATTCACCTGCCACTGGCGCAGATCAACCGGCACCGCGCGACGTTCCTCGCGCTCAAAATGCTGCAGATCCAGGACAATACGTGTGTCTTCGCCAATCCAGCTGGCCAGCTGTAAATTAATATCTTCCCAGGAAGCCGTAGGCCGCTGATTGACGGCCACCACCTGATAACCAGCTTCAACTCCAGCCTGCTGGGCCGGAGAACCAGGTATCACCTCACCAATTACCGGTTTCACAGCACTGATACCGACCAGGAAAATAAGCCAGTAAGCAAACACCGCAAACAGTAAATTAACCAGTGGACCCGCCACCACCACGGCCATACGCTGCCAGAGTGGCTTATTATTAAACGCCGCATGACGCTCATCGGCAGGCACATCCCCTTCACGCTCATCCAGCATCCGGACATAGCCGCCAAGGGGGATAGCCGCAATCGTATACTCTGTACCCTGGCGGTCAGCCCAGCTGTAAAGCGACTTACCAAAGCCAACCGAGAAGCGCAGCACTTTAACACCACACCGCCGCGCGACCCAGAAGTGACCCCATTCATGGATGGTCACCAGAATACCAAGGGTCACCAGGGTGGCTAATATTGTCTGGAGAAGATCGAGCATGAAGATGCCCTTTTAATTAAACCGGAAGAAGTTGCACACCCAGTGCAAACATCGGAGCTGCTGCCGTGAGGCTATCCAGGCGATCCATTACACCACCATGACCAGGCAGGATATTACCACTGTCCTTAAGGCCGCAATGCCGTTTGAGCATACTTTCAAACAGATCGCCCAATACGGAAATCAACCCCGTCGCCAGCGCCAGCGCTACCAGATAGACTGCCACTGCAGCACTAAGTTCCCAGTAGAGCGCAGCCCCCAGACCGACCAGCAGACAGGCTACCATACCACCATAAAGCCCTTCGCGAGTCTTACCCGGGCTCACGGCAGCCAGCCGTGTTTTACCAAAGCGTTTGCCTGAGAAATATGCACCAACATCGGCGCCCCAGACCAGCAGCAGCAACACCAGCAGCAACTGATCAGACCATGGATGTGCTTTAATCGCCAGGAACGCCAGCCAGCACGGCAATAGTGCAAGGTAGCCCAGCAACAGGCGCACGTTAATCACCTGCCAGATACCACCGGCTGGATACCGACTGACCCACCACAGAGCCATCGCCCACATCAGTAACGGTACAATAAAGAGTTGCGGCGATAACCAGTACACCGCCAATAGATGCATCGATGCCAGTGCCAGCGCATGACTGAAGACATACAACAACCGCGGCAGCACACGCTTCAGCCCCGATAATGCTGACCACTCCCAGGCGGCAATCAGCAATACAACATCAAATAACACCATAAACTGGTCAAGCGGCAGAAAAAACAATGCCCAGATTGCCAGTGGCGCCAGTACAAGAGCTGTCAGAATGCGCTGTTTAAGCACTCGAATCTGCCTCCACCTGTTCAGACGTTCGACCGAAGCGCCGCTGACGATTTGCAAAGTCAGCAACCGCTTCTAATAACTGCTCCCGGCCAAAATCAGGCCAGAAAGCATCCGTAAAGTAGTACTCAGCATAGGCAAACTGCCAGATCAGAAAATTACTGACCCGCTGCTCACCACCGGTGCGAATACACAGATCTGGCTCTGGTAAACCCGCCGTCGAAAGCTGCTGATCAAACAACTGCTCATCAATCTGTTCAGGCTTGAGTTCACCCGCAGCACATTGCTGCGCCAGCTTCTGCGCTGCCTGAACAATATCCCAGCGCCCACCATAATTGGCAGCGATATTAAGTTTCAGGCCGGTATTATTACGTGTTAGCTCATGGGCTGAGGCTATTCGGCGTTGAATCCCGCCACTAAACCCAGACAAATCACCCAGTACACGTAAACAGATATTATGCTGATGCAACTTGCGCACCTGACGATCAAGCGCCAGCTTGAACAACTCCATCAACGCTTTGACTTCCAACGGCGGGCGCCGCCAGTTTTCAGAGCTGAATGCAAACAACGTCAGCGACTCTACGCCAAGCTCCGCACAACCCCTGATAACATCCCGCACAGCATCGACACCAGCCTTATGACCAGCAATACCCGGTAGCCTTCGTGCCTTGGCCCAGCGATTATTACCGTCCATGATAATGGCAATATGCTTTGGCGGTTCCTTACCCTCAGGCAAAGAAAGAGTTTCGTTTGCAGCCATAAATTAACAGTGCGGAGCTTTTCAGCCCCGCTACACCTTAGATTTCCATCAGATCTTTTTCTTTGCTCTCAAGCAGCGAATCTACTTCAGCAACAAATTTGTCCGTCAGTTTCTGAATCAGATCTTCGCCGCGGCGCAGATCATCTTCAGTGATTTCCTTTTCTTTCAGCAGATCTTTAAAGTCACCGTTTGCATCACGACGGATATTACGGATTGAGACTTTTGCGCCTTCAGCTTCTTTACGTGCCTGGCGAATATAGCCCTTACGGGTTTCTTCGGTCAGCGCTGGCATTGGCACCCGGATCATATCGCCATTTGACGCCGGGTTCAGACCCAGATCAGACTTCATGATCGCTTTTTCGATAGCACCGACCATCGGCTTTTCCCATGGCGAGATGCTCAAAGTACGTGCATCTTCAACCGATACGTTAGCCACCTGAGTCAGCGGCACATCGGAACCGTAGTACGGCACCATCACACCCTCAAGGATGCTTGGGTGTGCACGCCCGGTACGAATTTTTTTGAAGTTATCGATCAGTGCGTTAGCACTCTTCTGCATGCGCGCCTGCGCATCCTGGTTAATCTCATTGAGCATTTGCTTCTCCTGCTGCCGCTTTACCGCAGTCAATCAGCGTTCCTTCATTACCGCCGACAACCAGATTAACCAGCGCCCCCGGCTTGTTCATATTAAAGACCCGGATCGGCATCTTGTGATCACGGGTCAGGCAGATGGCCGTCAGGTCCATCACACCCAGCTGGCGTTCCAGCACCTCATCAAAACTCAGATGAGTATACAGCGTCGCATTTGGATCTTTCATCGGATCAGCCGTGTAAACGCCATCAACTTTGGTCGCTTTCAGCACGACATCCACTTCGACTTCAATACCGCGCAGACAGGCGGCAGAGTCGGTGGTAAAGAATGGATTACCGGTACCAGCAGAGAAGATCACCACGTCACCCTGCGCCAGTGCCCGCATGGCATGACGACGGTCATAGTGATCGACAACGCCGCTCATCGGAATCGCAGACATTACCCGTGTAGAAATATTACTGCGTTCCAGCGCATCGCGCATGGCCAGCGCATTCATCACCGTTGCCAGCATACCCATATGGTCGCCGGTCACACGGTCCATTCCAGCCGCACTCAGTGCCGCACCGCGGAACAGGTTACCGCCACCGATAACGATCCCCACCTGAACACCAATCCCGACCAACTGACCGATTTCCAGTGCCATTCGATTTAGCACTTTCGGATCGATGCCGAAATTTTCGTCACCCATCAGGGCTTCACCGGAAAGTTTCAGCAATATACGCTTGTATCTGGATTGTTTATCACTGGCAGGCATGCAAGGTTCTCCACTCAAGGGGGTCAACAGTGTAGCAGGAAAGATCGAGGTTGCGCACGACCAATGCCGCGCACAACCGGAGGGGTTACGCGCTTAGCCTTTCAGCTGTGCCGCAACTTCAGCAGCGAAGTCAACTTCTTCAACTTCGATACCTTCACCCACTTCGATGCGAGTGAAAGATTTAACAGTAGCGCCTGCATTTTTAGCAAACTGACCTACTTTCAGCTCAGGATTCTTAACGAACGCCTGCTCTACCAGGCTGTTTTCCGCCAGGAATTTGTTGATACGGCCAGTCGCCATTTTCTCAGCGATTTCAGCAGGCTTGGATGCCATATCTGGCTGCGCCATGATGATGTCTTTCTCTTTAGCAACAACATCAGCAGGCATATCTTCTTTGCTCACAACCTGCGGATTAACCGCCGTTACGTGCATAGCGATATCTTTAGCAACGTCAGCGTCACCACCGTCCAGCTCTACAATTGCAGCAATTTTAGCGTTGCTGTGAACGTAAGCAGCAACCATAGCGCCTTCAACCAGGAATGCGCGACGGACAGTGATGTTTTCACCGATTTTCTGAACCAGTGCTTCGCGAGCATTTTCCAGTTCGCCATTCATCAGCGCAGCAACATCAGTCGCTTTAGCTTCGAAGGCTGCTTCAGATACCAGACGAGTGAACGCCAGGAAGCCTTCATCACGGGCAGCGAAATCAGTTTCAGAGTTAACTTCAACGGCAACAGCGTAGCTGTTGTCGCTAGCAACTTTAATGACAACAATGCCGTCAGCAGCAGTACGGCTAGCTTTTTTAGCCGCCTTCATGCCAGATGCTTTGCGCAGCTCTTCGATCGCCTTATCGATGTCGCCATCCGCAGCAGCCAAAGACTTTTTGCATTCCATCATACCCAGACCCGTACGGTCGCGCAGTTCTTTAACCAGTTTAGCGGAAATCGCCATGGTGGTTTACCCCTCAAAATTTTACGAATAAAAACAGAAATTCAAAAAAGGGGAGCCTTAGGCCCCCCTCTGTATTTCAGTCCGAAGATACCCGGAACGCGTTACAGCAGATTTACTCTGCGGCGTTTGGTGCTTCGACTTCGACGAATTCGCTCTTCTCGCCAGTAGCGGCAGAAGCGCCTTCCAGGCAAGCGTCAGCAGCAGACTTAACGTAGATCTGGATAGCACGCAGAGCGTCATCGTTACCCGGAATTACGTAGTCGATGCCATCAGGGTTGCTGTTAGTATCAACAACACCGATAACTGGGATACCCAGTTTGTTGGCTTCGTTAACAGCGATACGCTCGTGGTCAACATCGATTACGAACAGAGCGTCCGGCAGGCCGCCCATATCCTTGATACCACCGATAGAACGGTCCAGCTTTTCCATTTCGCGCTGACGCATCAGCGCTTCTTTCTTGGTCAGCTTCTCGAACGTACCGTCCTGGCTCTGGGATTCCAGCTCACGCAGACGACGGATAGACTGACGAATAGTCTTGTAGTTCGTCAGCATACCACCCAACCAGCGGTGGTTTACGAACGGCATGCTCGCACGCAGGGCTTCTTCTTTGATGATCTTACCGGCAGCGCGTTTAGTACCAACAAACAGAACCTTGTTCTTGTTTGAAGCCATGTTCTGAACAACGTCCAGCGCACCGTTCATCGCTGGCAGCGTGTGCTCCAGGTTGATGATATGGATTTTGTTACGAGCGCCGAAAATGTATTTGCCCATTTTCGGGTTCCAGTAACGCGTCTGGTGACCGAAGTGTACACCTGCTTTGAGCAGGTCGCGCATGCTAATTTTAGCCATGATAATTCCTATAATGTTTGGGTTTCTGCTTCCACAATCCGCATCTGGCAAACCCGGATGGGCACCCTGACAAATGTCTCGGACCGTGTGTAATTTTTGCGTCAAGCGCAATTTTCGAGCGCGAATTAAACCACAAGCGAGCGCTGGATTAAAGCGCTTCTTTTGGCTTGAGCCTGCGGCGTTGCTACAATCTCCAGCCAGAGTCAGGCCAAAGTATCGCAACACAGCGCACATCGGCCGACAACCGGATAGAATACCGGTAACAGACAGATGCCCACACGGGCTCATTTAACGCCAGAACCTGCAGCAACCGGTTCAGACCGGCTCGCGCTGGCAGCCCGGAAAGACGCTGCCTATATGAAGAATAGTTAAGGACATCATGAGCATTATCATTAAAACTGCTACCGATATAGAAAAAATGCGCATCGCAGGCCGGCTGGCCGCCGACGTACTGGAGATGATCGAACCCCATGTCCAGGCTGGCGTCACCACCAACGCGCTGAACCAGCTGTGCCATGACTATATTGTCAATGTTCAGGACGCCATTCCAGCACCGTTGAACTATCACGGTTTTCCCAAGTCCATCTGTACCTCGGTTAACCACGTCGTCTGTCATGGCATCCCTAATGACAAGGCACTGAAAAGCGGTGATCTGGTCAACATAGATATCACCGTGATCAAAGATGGCTATCACGGCGACACCAGCAAGATGTTCTTTGTTGGTAAACCGCTACCCCATGCCCAGCGTCTGGTTGAAGTCACCCAGGAATGCCTCTATAAAGCAATGGAGCTGCTGAAGCCAGGGGTACGCCTGGGCGACATTGGCGCGGTGATTCAGCAACACGCTGAAAAACACCATTACAGCGTGGTACGTGAGTACTGTGGCCATGGGATCGGCCTGGGCTTCCACGAAGAGCCACAGGTACTGCATTACGGTAAAGCCGGTACTGGCGAAGCCCTCAAGGAAGGCATGATTTTCACCATCGAGCCGATGATTAATGCTGGCAAACGCCAGGTCAAGCTATCCAACCAGGACGGCTGGACCGTAACCACCGCCGACCGCCGCCTGTCAGCTCAGTGGGAGCATACTATTCTGCTGACCGCCGACGGCTATGAAGTCCTGACCAGGCGCTCAGAAGAAAGCTTCTGATCAGCCCGGGATAATCTGAACCAACCGTTACGAGAGCGCCATGCCCATTCCAGAACAGATCCAGGACCACGATCTTCTGAACCCTGCTGAATTGCATCGCGAGCTAGCGGCCAGCCGCCACGCGCTGCCCGTACTCAAGCACGCCTTGACAACTGCGCAGGAAAAAATGGACCAGCGCTTTCGCAGCGGTGGCGACATCCGGCAACTTATCTACGGTCGCGCCTGGATTGTCGATCAGGTACTCACCGCGGCATGGCAACTGTTTGACTGGCCCGACGACAAACACGTCGCGTTGATTGCCGTCGGTGGCTACGGCCGCGGCGAACTGCACCCGCGCTCCGATGTGGACATTCTGATCCTGGTTGACGGCATCAAAGCCGAAGATTATAACGACACAATCAGCGGCTTTCTGACCCTGCTGTGGGATCTGTCACTGGACATTGGCTCCAGCGTCCGCAATCTGGACGAGTGCTATAACGAAGCCCGCAACGATATCACCATCGCCACCAACCTGATCGAGTCACGCACCCTGATCGGTAACACCCTGCTCCACGAGCAGATGTACCTGCGGGTGACCAGCGAAGGGGCATGGACCGACAAAGAATTTTTTAAAGCCAAGCGTAAAGAACAGCAGGGCCGCCACGAGAAAACCAACAACACCGAATATAACCTGGAACCCAACGTCAAGAACTCCCCCGGCGGGCTGCGCGACCTGCAGACCATCGGCTGGGTCGCCAAGCGCCATTTCGGCGCCACCTTTATTCGTAACCTGGTCGATCACGGCTTTCTCACCGAGTCAGAACTGGACACCCTGAACCGCGGCGAGCTTTATCTGTGGACTGTACGCTACGCACTGCACATGCTCTGCGGGCGACGTGAAGACCGGTTGCTGTTTGACCATCAGCGTACCCTGGCCGAATTTTTCGGCTATAAAGACCAGGACAATGGCCTGGCCGTTGAGCAGTTCATGAACAAGTACTACCGGGTCGCTAAAGCGATGTCCGAATTCAACGACATGCTGCTGCAGTACTTCTATGAAGCGATCATCAAAGTCGATGAAACCCCGCACATCGAAGAGCTGAATAACCGCTTCCAGATCAACAACAACGCTATCGAAGTCACCCACGATAAAGTGTTCGAGCACACTCCGTTCGCACTGATGGAGCTGTTTGTACTGATCGCGCAGAATCGACAAATCAAAGGCGTGCGCGCCTCCACCATCCGCCTGCTGCGCGATCACCGCTACCTGATCAACGACGAATTCCGTAATGACCTGCGTAACACCAGCCTGTTTATGGAACTGCTACGTTCCCCGGAAGGCGTGTCCAGTGAACTGAAACGGATGAACCGTTACGGCATCCTGGGACGTTACCTGCCCGAGTTCGGCGAGATCGTCGGCCAGATGCAGCACGACCTGTTCCATATTTACACCGTTGATGCGCACACCATGAAGGTGATCCAGAAAATGCGTCAGTTCCGTCACCGGGACTATCGCGAACAGTTCCCGATTGCGCACCGCATCACCAATCAGCTGCCCAAAGTCGAGTTGCTGTATATCGCTGGTCTCTACCACGATATCGGCAAAGGCAGGGGCGGTGACCACTCCCAGCTCGGCGCCGGCGATGCCATTGAGTTCTGTCAGCGCCATCACCTTGGCAAATGGGACACTCAGCTGGTTGCCTGGCTGGTCCGCAACCACCTGCTAATGTCGATGACCGCTCAGCGTAAAGACATTTCTGACCCCGAAGTCATCCATCACTTCGCCGGTCAGGTGGGCGACCAGCTGCATCTTGATTACCTCTACGCACTGACCGTGGCCGACATCAACGCCACCAACCACAGCCTGTGGAACAGCTGGCGCGCCACACTGATGCGCCAACTCTACACCGAAACAAAACGCACCCTGCGTCGCGGACTGGAATGCCCGGTCAACAAAGAAGACCGTATCGAACAGATACAGCACGAAACCATGGCCAGCCTGCAGCGCCAGGGGCTGAATGAATCTAGCGTACTGGAATTCTGGAGCACCCTGGGTGATGACTACTTTTTGCGCGAAACGGCCCAGAGCATCAGCTGGCACACCCGCGCTATCCTGGAACACACAGATAAAGAGCTACCGCTGATCCTGATTCGCCAGACCTCGCATCGCCTTTACGAAGGTGCGACCGAGATTTTCATCTACAGCCGCGATCTGCCTAATCTGTTTGCGGCCACCGTGGCCGCAATGGACCAGCTCAACCTGAACATCCAGGATGCGCGTGTTATCGCCACCGATAACGGCTATACCCTCAACACATTCACCGTACTCACCGACAACGACGAGCCGCTATCGGAAAACCCCGACCAGCTGGAATACATCGCCAACCACCTGGTGGAACAGCTCGACGACCCCGATGATTATCCGGCCATTATCCAGCACCACGTGCCACGCCAGCTGAAACTGTTCGCTACCCGCACCATGGTTCGGCTGAGTAACGACCCCACCGCGCTGATTACCATTCTTGAAGTCCAGACCGCCGACCGCCCCGGCCTGCTGGCCCGCATTGGCCGTATTTTCGTCGAAAATCAGATCGCTGTACGCAAAGCAAAAATTTCCAGCGTGGGCGAACGGGTCGAAGATTTCTTCTTTATTACCGATGAGCAGGGCCAGCCAATTTCGGACCCCGAACTGTGCCATCGCCTGCAGAATCAGCTCTGCCAGCAACTGGACGAACATATCCAGCAACAATAAACGCCGTATTTTTTGAGGACACCGTCATGGACAAACAGACTGAACTGGAAATTGAGGCCGCCGTCTTCCGGCGCCTGCTGTCCCACCTGGACAGCCATAAAGAGGTACAGAACATCGATTTGATGAACCTGGCCTCATTCTGCCGTAACTGCCTGTCCAAATGGTATATGGCCGAAGCAGATACGCGTGGCGAAAGCGTCGATTACGATGCCGCACGTGAACGGGTCTATGGCGAACCGTATGACGACTGGAAAGAAAAACACCAGCAGCAAGCCACTGCCGAACAGCTGGAAAAATTTGCTCAGAAAACCGGTAAATAACACTGCCTTGAAAGAAGTTTTTCATTATAGCCAGAGCATAAAAAAGGCGCCTTAAGCGCCTTTTTTCACCGCCGCGTTCACATTAACGCGCCACTTTCATATCCACCCAGGCACGTTGCACCTGGTTCATATCCACTTCCAGCGTTGTCGCATAGGTGTCTTTCTGAATCGGGAACGTTTTCACCACCCGCGCACCCCGTACAATCCCCGACACTGCCGCCTTGAACTGATCGCTTTCAACGATCATATCTTTAACCCGCGACGTACCGAACAGGTACTGGCCATGCACAATGGCTGCCAGCTCCTGATACGCCCGCAACTTGGACGCACGCATCGCTACAATCATCTTATGCTCACGGCTTTTGCCTGGCTGCAGGCTGATCGGCGCATAGCCTGTTGCCCGCACCCAGTGCGGTGGCTGAGGTTTTTGCTGTACCAGCCGATCGCCAGACCTCGGCATTGACGACGCAATTTCTTTGGCCGACTCGGTTATGGTTTCACAACCACTGAGCAACACCAGCAAGGCTGTAACCAGCCCCAGTTTAATCAATCGCATCATTTTACCCCTGCCGGCCCCTGAGCATTTTCAATAATCATCCCTTTGCGCATCGCCGTTAATGGATCATATCCCGGCAATGCCCCTTCCAGCTGATCATTCGCTATATGCGCCTGCCCACTGGCAACCACCTGACGAGTTGTTGTATCCAGCACCCGGGCATTAATCACAATACCGTCTGGATAGCGGGCATAGGTGCCGGTCAGGACAAAATAAATCCGAAAACGACTGCGTAAACCGGATAGCTGTTTAGCACTCAGTGCAGACTTGACCGTGGTATTCATACTCACAGCACGGTAGTCCACCAGGTTAAACCCGCGAGACTGCAACTGATAAACAAACGATTCACTGATCCGCTCACCCAGTGCATTCTGTTTTTGTACGTGAGGCCGCTCAACAAACGGCATCACCGCCAGCGGCAGGCGTTGAACGCGCGCCTGATTCAGGCCTTCTTCAATCAGCGCCCCTATATCACGGGTCGCCACACTGACCGGGTCAGACAACACCGGCATCGGCGGCACCATCACAGTCTGCGCGCTAGCTTCCATCGTATCAACAGCTACCGCTGGCTCCGTACTCGTCGCATCAGCGACCTCTGCTGGCGTGACTAAAGCAGAGTCCTGTAAATAAAGAGGCTGCTCCTTGCCCTGAGGAAAGAATGGCTCTGTTTGCGCACCTGCCAGCGCCACTGTGGCGACACCAGACATTAAGGCGCCCACCAGAGGTAACAGGAAAAATCTCATTCCATCGTCTCCGCTATATTCGCTTATCAGCCGTAATCTATCACAAAAGCCCCAAAGCCATTGATCAAATCAGAACAGATTAAAACTCGTAGCCCTATAGTATCGGCATGGAGCAGTGATTTTTAACTATCGCATTAGATTGAATCGCCGATAGAATGTAAATAATGTTGCCTGAACCTGATGGACCGCGGACTTTTAAACCATGTATAGCGCCCTGTTACCTCTGTTTTTTAGCCTCTTTGCATTACTGTTTTCAACCCTGGCACCTGCCGTTACCGTCGTCGCAGAAGGCAGAGCCCTGATTCTGGATAATGATCTGACGTCTGCAGAAGAAGCCGCGCTCCAGGATGCGACTCAACAAGCCTCCATGCAAGCCGCGGTGTATGTCAGCAGCAACCAGCACCTGCGTGATGGCATTCTCGAAGTTGATAATATGCAGATCGCGACGCTGGGCAGAGTCAGCGATATCAAAATCCTCGACAAAAAAGTGATCGGTCGCCAGTACATAGTCCGCATTCAGGCCGACGTGAACAGCGATACCGGTTGCGAGAATGGTAACAGCAACCGTTATCTTAAATCCGTGGCCATTGCGGCTTTCCCTCTGGAGCGCCCTACCCAGGCCAACCGCGGCGGCCTGGCCGACATTGAACATGGCCTGAGCCGTAAACTGCTACAACGGATGCAGGGCATCGAGTTTCTGCAGCCCATCAATGCGACCAATATCAATCTGCATCCCAATTTGCAGACTGCTGCCAGCCGCCAGCTCGACAACGGCGCACTCACCACCGTGGTCGCCAACAGCCGCAACCTGAACGTTCAGTACATTGTGTCAGGCGTCATTCGCGATATGTCGATGGTGGACCAGCGTGCCGCTCAGCAGGACAACTACTTTATCGACCTGTACAACCGGCTGGATTACAAAAGTAAAAAACATCTGCGCACCCTGTCCTTCGACCTGTTCCTGCATGATGGCTACACTGGTGCACTGCTGTGGCAAAAGCGCTACCAGACAGCTGGCCTGTGGCACTACGAACCCGAATTCCGTACCGGCTTTAGCAGCGCAGCGTTTGGCCAGAGTGACTATGGCCAGAAAATCGAAATGCTGCTCGGCGAGATGAATAAAGAAGTCGCCGAAGAACTGCGCTGCCGCCCGTTCTCTGCGCGCATCACCCGCACTGATGACCGCACCCTGTGGATTACAGCAGGTAAACTGGATGGCCTGTCTCGTGGTGACAAAGTCACCGTCTACCGCCGCTCCACCGCCTACACCGACGGCCTGATGACCCAGGAACAACTGACAAATACCCGTGCTACCGCGATTATAGAAGAGGTTCAGCCCACCTTTTCCACGGCGCGCTTAAGCCAGGATTCAGGCATTTTGAATATAAGAGAGGGCGACGTCGTCAAAGCCTGGTAAGTGATGTTCGAACATGAGTCACAGAGTCGGTTTTAAACAGCCTCTGTGACGATATTCTCCAGTCGCATCCATTTCACCGTTCTGTAAAGAACCGTATAATCAGGCCTTTCGCCCCCCTGAATATTGGAAGACTCATGCACAAAGAATTACTGGAACAACTGGAATCAAAAATTGGTCAGCTGCTTGACGAAGTTGAACTGCTTCGAATGGAAGTGACTGAGCTGAAAGAAGAGAAAGGCCAGCTGGCAAATAACAATGCCAGCCTGGAAGAAGCACAGAACGAGTCGACCGACCGTCTGAAAGGCCTGCTGGCCCGCTTTGCACAGGACGAGAGCTAAGCTCTCGCCCCGCTGGCGGCTGGATCTGTCAGATCTGGCCGCGAATGCTCAGCTCTACCCGGCGATTCTGCTGCCGACCCGCCGCAACATCATTACCAGCCACCGGATAACGCTCACCGTAGCCATGCGTGCTAACACGGGCAGACCGAACACCCTGACCAATCATATAATCCGCCACACTAAACGCCCGACGTTCAGATAGCTGCTGATTAGACTCAAAGCTGCCGACACTGTCGGTATACCCGGCCACTTCGATCAGACTACGATCAAATTCAGTCAACACCCGCGTAACCGAGTCCAGCGTACGGTGGAAGCGGGGCTGCAGACGATCCGCACCGGTGGCAAACGTTACATTGCCCGGCATGATCAACCGGATAGAGTCTTTCCCTACCCGTTCAACACGAACGCCCGTTGCTTCCAACTCCTGACGCAGCAGCGCTTCCTGCTGATCCATGTAATAGCCCACACCGCCACCCACAGCACCACCGACCAGTGCACCGGTCAGCGCCCCACGCCCACGGTCTTTCTTACTGGATACCGCAGCACCCAGTACAGCACCGGCCAGGGCACCAATACCGGCACCGGTCGCTGTACTGCTGGTTTTGCTATCCCGGGTATAAGGGTCTGTTGTCTGACAACCCGCCAGGGTCGCCGCGGCCAGCACAACAGCAATCGTCAGTTTTTTCATAATAATCACGTACTCCAGTGAACCAGCGCAGGCTTCCATATAGCCCGCAACTCGGCAATTCAGACTGCGAGTTTACCGCCTGTCATACTCTGGCTCATGCTATTTACTAACAAAAACCCTCGACCACAGGCCTGCCAACCCGACAGATAAATAGTGGTTAATTTTATGCAGTGCAGCATTAACCCCAGCTGACAACGCTCAACCCACTGATTTCAGTCTGGCCAGCCCCGCCAACAATGGATAGAATGTTGCGTCTGTAACAGGCGTTCGCTGCCCCGCCCACACGCACTCAATTTACATGCTCGACGGGACATAGGCGACACCTCAAGGTATCACACGTAGTACACCACCCCGAGGACCAGTCATTGGCACAGCTACCCGTTATCGTTGGTTTTGGCGGCATAAACCCAGCCGGGCGCGCATCATTCCACCATGCCTATCGTCGCCTGATCATGGACAGCCTGTCTGATCAGCAGCGCACCGAAACGCTTCTCAGCCTTGCTGCCCTGATGGGATTGAGCCGCTATGAAAATGGTAGCTACCTGAACAGCGCCGGTGAACCGATCAGCGCCCAGGCGCTGGCCGCAGACATTGAGCAGCAGGTGCGGAATAACACCCTGATTCGCCAGATTCAGGAAGATTGCTTTGACGTAAACAACGTCATGTTCAATCGCCCGGCCAGCGCCAGCAACCCGGACGGCGACATTCGCTTCCAGCTGCGCAAGCGCCAGATGCCGCTGCAGATTCCCACCAACTGGCAGGTAACTGAAAGCAGCCCGGGACTGTTCGACATTATCGTCACCGGCGCGCTGGAGGTGATATTCCCGGACAGCAAACAGGCACCGGTACAGTCAGCCGGTCAGCTGCCAACCGGGTTCAAGCCCGGCAAGCTGTACCAGTCACGCAACCATCCGCGCAACCTGCAGATGACCGTTTACGGTGCTTCCGACGCACTGTTCTCCAGCGGTATGGCCTTCGAAGATATCGCCAGCCGCCTGCGTCCGGATCAGATTGCCGTCTACGCCAGCAACTCTATCGGCCAGCTGGATGACTTCGGCTTTGGCGGATTAACCAAATATCCGGCGATCGGCAAGCGCACCACCTCAAAGCAGATGCCACTGGGTTATGCCCAGATGCCCGCTGACTTTATCAACGCCTACCTGCTTGGCAGTGTCGGCACCACCGGCGGCGCGCTGGGTGCCTGTGCCACCTTCCTCTACAACCTGCGCAGCGGTGTCGATGATATTCGCAGCGGTCGACGTAAAGTCGTGCTGGTTGGCGGTAGCGATGCACCAGTGATTCCTGAGGTGATCGAAGGCTTCCGTGCCATGGGCGCACTGGCAGAAGACAAAGATCTGCGGGCGCTGGATGGCGTTAACGAACTGACCGCCGCCCATTACCGTCGTGCCTGCCGCCCATTCGGTAACAACTGCGGCTTCACCATTGGTGAATCCAGCCAGTTTATTCTGCTGATGGCGGATGATCTGGCACTGGAAATGGGCGCACAGATCTTCGGCTGTGTGCCTGAAGTCTTTGTGAATGCCGACGGCCACAAAAAATCGATTTCTGCTCCGGGTATTGGTAACTACATCACCCTGGGTAAAGCCGCCGCACTGGTCGAGAACATGCTGGGGACTGAGTCGCTGCGCCAGCGCAGCTTCGTCCAGGCTCATGGCACCAGCACCCCGCAGAATCGGGTCACTGAGTCCCATGTGATCAACGAGATTGCCAAGGCCTATGGTATTGGTCACTGGCCGGTATCCGCCGTTAAGGCGTATCTGGGCCATTCCCAGGGTACCGCCGGTGGCGATCAGCTGACCACCTCGCTGGGCGTCTGGGCACACGGTATTATTCCGGGCCTGACCACCACCGGCGTGATTGCCGATGATGTCCACCAGAGCAACCTGCTGCTGCCATTGCAGCACCTGGAAGTCGGCGTTAATGGCATGGACACCGTACTGCTGAATTCCAAAGGGTTTGGCGGTAACAACGCCTCGGCCCCGGTATTGTCACCGGCGATCACCGAGCAGCTGCTCAGCCGTCGCCATGGTGAGAAAGCCATGCAAGACCTGCGTAACAAGCAGGAAGCCACCATTGAACAGGCTGCCGTTTACGAACAGCAGTCCCTGCGCGGTGAAGCGCGGCCGATCTACCGTTATGACCACAATGTGCTCAGCGGTGAAGACCTTAGCATCAGCCATGGCGAGATCCAGCTGCCAGGCTACGCCAAAGCTGTTGATCTGAATGTAGAAAACCCATTTGACGATATGTGCTGAGCGCATTGCGCCCAGCCTTTGCCAATCTGACCCAGGAAAAATAACGGATGAAGTTCGCTGCGCTGCTGCTGACCGCCCTGACCCTGACCGGCTGCCTCTCGATGGAGAGCCTGAAACCTGATACCACCAAGGACACCAGTTTCTATCGACTGGATGCTAACAGTCGCATGTTCTGCCGGGGGGAAACCAACCTCTGTCAGGATCTGATCCTGATCGCCTCCTCCAGCCACCTGCTGCAACAGGTCGAGCAAGCCTATGGCAGCACGATCGAAACCAATAACACCGTGCGCGGCCTGATGAAACTGGTGCTACAGCCAGCCGACCAGGCCTATACCGCTCAGCCACTGCCAGGCCTGCAGTATCAATACAAACTACCCATCACTGAGCGTACAACTCAACTGTGGAACCTGCTTAAACAGGCCCATACCGACCACTACGGCTCAAACAACGCGCTGTAGTAATAGCTGACGAGCGGTGGCCGTGGTCACCGCCGCCACCTCCTCCAGCGAAATCCCGCGCAGTTGCGCAATCACCTGCGCCACCTCCCGTACCCGTTGTGGACAGTTCGGCTGATCCCGATACTGCGCTAATGGCATATCCGGCCCATCCGTTTCCAGCACCATCGCTGCCAGTGGCAGCGTGCTCGCCAGCTGACGCACCTTGCTGGCCCGCGCGTAAGTCACCGTGCCGCCAAACCCCAGCACAAAACCCAGCTCAATATACTGCTGAGCTTGCTGCGCACTGCCTGAAAACGCATGAACGATCCCCCCACTGGGCAGCTTCAACCGCCGTAGCAGCGCCAGCACCTGATCATGGGCTTTACGCACATGCAGCAGCACCGGCAGCTGGTGCTGCTGCGCTAACCGCAGCTGAGCCTGAAACAACGTCATTTGCGCGCCTCGATCCACATCAGCCATAAAAAAATCCAGCCCGATTTCACCTACAGCCACCGTGTCCGGCTGTGCTAACAGCGCGTCCAGCTGCAGCAATGCCTGAGTAAAATCACCATGCTGCGCCATAAAACAGGGATGCAGGCCAAACGCAGGCACCAGCCGTTTGTCCGCCCGGCAAAAACGCTGTAATGCCAGCCAGTCATCCTGCAAGACGCCGGGCACCACAACCAGACCCACACCCACCGCCTGGGCAGCGTCCAGCAGCTGCGGTGCCTGGGCCCGCAGGATCGGAAAATCCATATGACAGTGACTGTCGATCAATTCCATCAACACACACCCTGCCACTGATAGCCAGCCCTCATGACGGCACCACCCGCAGCGGCATAAACACCTGCTGCAACATCCGCTCACCGGCCGCCGGGTCACAGCTCATCTGCATATAGGCACGCAACCCCATCATCTGCATCTGCAGAAACGGCGCCAGCTGCTCCGGCAGACACCCCAATGCCAGCTCACCGTCCGACTGCGCCTGTTGCAGCAGACGCAAAAATGCCTGTTCCATCCGCTTCAGCTGGCGTCGGGCTTCGGCTAACAGCTCAGCATTGGCATCTGTCAGCTCTGCCACGGTTTTGGCCAGCAGACACATCCGGCTGGGAGCCCTTCCCCCCTGCTCGATGATCGCCTGATGAAAAAACAACTGCAGCGCTCGCAATGCCGAGCCTTCCTGCGCATGTAACTGAGCCAGCAGCCGCTCCCCGTGGGCCGCATACTGCTGCAACGCCTCACGAAACAACCCCTCTTTACTGCCAAAGGTCGCGTACAGGCTGCCGGGGCGCAAATCAACCGCCTGCTGCAGGTGTCGCATGGAGGTGGCATGAAAGCCTTTCTGCCAGAACAGCAGCATCGCCTGTTCGACTACCTGCTGGCGGTCAAATTTTGCTGGATTCACCATCCTGCCCTCCTGAACTCACTACTGATGAATAATTATTCAAATTATGCCTTGAACAGTCGTTCATGTTCAAATATTGTGTATCTGTCCCTATACACTGGAGATCAGCCCCATGAGCACATTCACCCTGCACACCATGGACAGCGCCCCCGCTGCCAGCAAGCCCCTGCTGGAAAATTCCCTTAAAGGCTTCGGTATGATTCCGGCCCTGCATGGCATGATGGCCGAGTCACCACAACTGCTGGAAGGCTACCAGCGACTGCACCAGCTGTTTCAGCAAACCTCCTTCAACAAAGAAGAACTGACCGTGGTCTGGCAGAGCATCAATGTCGAACACGAGTGCCATTACTGCGTGCCGGCCCATGCGATGATTGCGGATGCGATGAAAGTTGATCCAGCACTGACACAAGCATTGCGGGATCAGCAACCGCTGGCCGAGCCAAAACTGGAAATCCTGCGCGAGACCACCCTGATACTGGTTCGCCAGCGCGGCCAGATCAGTGAAGCACAACTCGAAGCGTTCTACAGTGCCGGATACAGTCAGAAAAATGTGCTGGAAATTATTCTGGGAATCAGCCAGAAAGTGATGAGTAACTTCACCAACCATGTTGCAGATACGCCACTGGATGAGCGCTTTCAGCCGTTCGCCTGATTGTGTGGTTGAGGTAGATAATCAAACGCCGTGACTGCGGGTTCGGCGTTTTTTATTATTTTAACTTTTCGCTATCAAGCGAAAGCTACTGCCAGGGACAGCTGCGACTGATTTTTTATTAACAGTGATTGTTATCGTTTTTTTCAACCTGTAGAGTAAATACGACTACTGCGCCAGCACCGACAACCAGACAAAAAAGCGCGACGGATACGACGTGTAAATACAGTGATAGCAAGGTGCAGCCAGTAACCTTAGCTGTTCTCGACGAGCAGGCTCCACAAAAGTGACCTGCCCAGCTGGCAGGTTTAGGTTGGGCCCGAGTAGCTCTCCAGCTCTTCTGCCCAGGTACGGTAAACGCTCTCGCCACTCTCTTCTATCTGCTGAATCAGGAATTCGATTAGTACCCGGACCTTTGCCGGCAAAAATTCACGCTTTGGATAAATAGCGTATACGCCATGATGCTGTGGCCGGTAGTAAGGCAGGACCGGAACAATACGATTATCTTTAAGCCAGTTCCGGGCGATAAAATGGGGCAGCTGGGTTAGCCCTAACCCCTGAGCACAAAGTTCAGCCAAGGCCTCGCCATCATCGACAATAAATTGCTGTCCTGGATCATAGTGTTGCTCCACACCTCCACTGGACATTGTCACTGGCATTAATCGTCCCGTCTGTCGATAGCGAAAGCGAATCCAGGGATGATCCTTGAACTGCGCTGCGGTTAATGGGCATCCGTTCTTTGTCAGATAATCGGGCGCAGCACAGATCAAAAAGTCGACGGGACTCAGCTTTCGAGCGACCAGGCGCCTGTCCTCCAGGCTGCCACTGCGAATTGTCAGATCAATCCCTTGCTCCAGCATATCAACATAGCTGTCGTTAAATGACAGCTCCAGCTCGATGTCTGGGTACTGCTGACTAAAACTCTGCAGTAACGGCATCACATAAAGGCGTCCGTAGGATACCTGCAGGTTTACTTTTATCCGGCCTTTGGGCTCCTCATTAGCCTGCTGGAGCTGTTGCTCACACTGCTCCAGTTCCATGAGGATACGTCGCGCAGTAACCAGATATCGACCACCCGCTTCGGTCAGGCTTACCTGCCGGGTCGACCTGTGAAAGAGCTTGAAGCTCAGGTGCTCTTCTAACCTGGCGATGCCTTTGCTTAGAGTCGAGGGGGATAAACCCAGGTGGTTAGCGGCGGCGGCAAATCCACCTTGCTCAACGGATACAACAAATTGCTTCAGCAGATTAAGTTTGTCCATAAGTGAAATATATTCATAACTATTAAGAGCAATGTGATATTTAATCACATATGTTGCGGGCTTAATATCCGCTTATTGAACCGGATCATTAACACATGATGGCATTTCTGTTGTTCATACGCGGCGCGATAAAACAGTTAACAGCTGCCGCAGTTACATCAATCGT
This sequence comes from uncultured Oceanospirillaceae bacterium, assembly GCA_913057435.1. GTDB lineage: Bacteria > Pseudomonadota > Gammaproteobacteria > Pseudomonadales > Balneatricaceae > Marinobacterium_C. Next base: position 51,884 of record CAJXNY010000013.1, read on the forward strand.
CACCGATGGCGGTTCATCAGTCAGATTTTAAAAAATAGTTTTCAGACACTTGTTGAGTAAATCTCAACATGAACAATGGAGTATCACTGATGGGTATCCTGACGGATGAAATGAAACAGCTGGTGGCGCAACAGCGCCTGGGGTTCGTCGCAACAGTCGACGAGGATGGAACGCCGAACCTGTCGCCAAAGGGGACGATGGTTGTTCTGGACGATAATCACATCCTGTTCGGTGACATCCGATCGCCTGATACCGTGTCGAACCTGCAGCGTAATCCCTCGCTTGAAATAAACATCGTTGATCCGCTTTCCAGAACAGGATTTCGATTCAAAGGTACGGCGCAATATATAAAGCGGGATTCGCCTGCGTTCGATGACCTGTATCCAAAAATACACCAGCACTTCGAGCAATGGGGACCTCTAAAAGAGGAGGTTCGGGGAGTGGTTGTACTCGAGGTCCAGCGCGCGCGCAGCGTCACATCACCAGCGTATGACATTGGCGTAAGTGAGGAAGCATTACTGCAACACTTCGGAGATCATTTCGAGCACCTCGCCCACGAAAAGCTCACAACGCTGGCTACTGTAGATTTTGAACTGATCAGCTTCAAGCTATGTCCATTCGTACAACGATCTGTCATCACGCTTTTGCACAAGCAAGTGAAGTTTCGTATCCGCTACGTAGACTTGTCAGAGCCACCTGCCTGGTTCCTGGATTTATCTCCAACAGGAAAAGTTCCTCTGTTAGTAGTGGACGGCAACCATGTAATTTACGAGTCGGCAGTGATCAACGAACTCGTTGATGAACTCACACCCGCTCGGCTTCACCCAACTAAACCAATACAGAGTGCATTTAACCGGAGCTGGATCGAGTTCAGCTCAAACTGTCTGGTGGACACTTTGCACATGACAACCGCCAAAACCGAGGAAGCGTTTCATAACGTAGTGAACGCGAATAAAGCAAAACTTGAAATGCTGGAGGCGGAGATCGGTGAAGGCCCGTTCTTTAATGGTGATGACTTCTCATTAGTCGATGCGGCCTACGCACCCTTATTCGTACGATTGGGGCTTATTGACCGCCACATCCCGGTTTTTGACAGAGAGGCATTACCAAAAATCGCACAATGGAGCGACCGGTTATTAGCGCTGCCATCGGTAATCAACTCTGTCGTAACTGATTTCTCAGAACTTTATGAAGCGTTGATCTGGAAACGTCAGGGGTATCTGGCGCACTGCCTGCCGGAGACCAAAGAGCGCGCTTCGGTCCAGCAGAGCCGTTATTAAACGGCTCTCAGGCTCAAATATTCGGATATAGCACAGGGGGGGACAAAGCGTACCCTGGAACGATGAATATTCGACAGATAAATAATGATAGCAGCCAAGCCTGGCCAATAACCCTGGGGCATTGGCCAGGCGTTGACGCTGCTATATATAACGCTGGTATATCAGGCAGCAATCACCGCCTCAATACCGCTGCGACTGAAGGCCGTCAGCAACGCCTGTAAGGTGGCAGTTGAGGTGTCTTCATCAATCGCAATAGCACTGATCTGCTGGTTATCAATCTGCACCGAGATCGCCGCCAGTGCTTTAGCATCCGTCCCTTCACCGATGGCATGCTGGTCATACTGACTGACAGCAATCTGTACCTGGTACTGACGGCTGAGACCATCACACAACGCTTCCAGTACCCCGGCACCACCGCCAGCAAAGCTGACCTGGCCAATGCGGAACTGGGCACGCAGTTGATGATCATCGGTATGCAGATCATAGCCACGTAATTGCCAGCTGCTTTCAGCCTGGACGAAGTGGGCATCAAACAGCGCTTTAATCGTAGCAGGCGAGACTTCTACTCCGCTGTCTTCGGCGGCCTGTTGTACGACTTTGCTGACTTCGGTGTGCATCCATTTTGGCAAAGCGATACCGAAGTCACGCTCCAGCACCAGCGCCACGCCGCCTTTACCACTCTGACTATTGATCCGTACCACAGCATCGTATTCACGACCAATATCACGCGGGTCGATGGGCAGGTAAGCCACGTCCCAGTGACTGTCAGTTTTGCCATGCTCGGCGTGGTAGTTCATCGATTTTCGAATCGCGTCCTGGTGACTGCCGGAGAAGGCCGTGTACACCAGCTCGCCCGCCCAGGGGTGGCGGGCAGCAACGGGCAGCTCGGTGCAGTATTCCACTACCTCGATGATCTCTTTGATATCGGAGAAATCCAGTTCCGGATCGATGCCCTGGGAGTACAGGTTCATCCCCATGGTAACAATATCCATATTACCGGTACGCTCGCCGTTACCCAGCAAAGTGCCTTCGATGCGGTCCGCACCGGCCATCACACCCAGCTCCGCCGCTGCCACACCGCAACCCCGGTCATTATGAGTGTGCAGGCAGATGCGGATATGCTCACGCTGGCTGATATGGCGGCAGAACCATTCGATCTGATCAGCAAAGACATTGGGGGTGGACACTTCAACCGTTGCAGGCAGGTTGATCACCACCGGCTGGCCATTTTGTGGCTGCCACTGTTCGATCACCGCGTCACACACCTCAACGGCGTAATCCAGTTCGGTGCCAGTAAAGCTTTCTGGCGAGTACTGGAAGGTCCAGCTCGTCTGTGGATAACGTGCAGCATAGTCGCGCACCCAACGCGCACCCTGCACGGCGATCTCTTTGATACCGTCGCGGTCGCGGCCAAACACCTGCTCGCGCTGCACCGTAGAAGTGGAGTTATACACATGGACGATGGCACTTTTTGCCCCAGCCAATGCTTCGTAACTGCGGCTGATCAGATCTTCCCGTGCCTGGGTCAGCACCTGGATGGTGACATCATCGGGGATATGGCCCTGTTCGATCAGTGCCCGCACGAAATCGAAGTCCGGCTGTGAGGCTGCAGGAAAGCCCACTTCAATCTCTTTGAAACCCAACTTGACCAGCAACGCGAACATGCGGGTTTTCTGTTCCACATTCATCGGATTAATCAGCGCCTGGTTACCATCACGCAGATCCACGCTGCACCAGTCTGGCGCGGCAGTCAGTTGCTGATCCGGCCAGGTACGGTCGGTCAAACGAACGGGTTCAAACGGGCGGTACTTACGGTGATCAAACATGCTGCTGTCCTGTTTTTTTAGTGGTGGCTTCAATGTCGGCGTTAGTATCAAGGGTGGTTAAAACAGAGATCTGGATGACCTCCCCCGAGGCGTAAGCCCCGAGGGAGATGTCTGACGTACCCTTCTGGAGTACAGGGGCCTGCCCGCTAGGCAGTGGAAAAGCCCGGAAACGCCCGCTTCTGGCGGTTGCTCCACCACAGGCTGATTGGCCTGCAGAGTTATGTTGCTTCTCACAATAAGGATGGGAAAGCTGCCGTAACCCACAAGAGCTATTGTAGAGAGAGCCCGGCGCAATTACCGATCGTGTTTAGCGCCATAAACATAAATTGCGCAAAATTAATAAAGCATTTACGATTAACACTTACAATAAATTGCGCGCAGAGTAAAAATAATGCAATCCAGCATCACGATGGACCGATTTGATCTGAAAATATTGCAGGCGTTGCAGGACGATGGCGCGCTGTCTAATCAGGAACTGGCCGAGCGGGTCGGGCTGACCGCCGCGCCCTGCTCACGCCGGGTACGGCAACTGGAAGAATCCGGGGTGATTCAGCAACGGGTGGTACGACTGGATGAGCGAGCGCTGGACTTAAACCTGATGGTGATCCTGCATATCAGCATGGATAAGCATATCCCGGAACGCTTCGAAACCTTCGAGCGGGAGATCGCCAAACTGCCCGAGGTGCTAGAGTGTTATCTGATTACCGGCCATGATGCCGATTATCAGCTGAAAGTAGCGGTGCCGGATATGGACCGCTATCACGATATTCTGCTGGGAAAGATCACCCGAATCGCCGGGGTTAGCGGGGTAAAGTCAGCCTTCCTGATGCGCAAGATTGTCGATACCACCGCCCTGCCGCTGCATTATTGTCGGCAGCGGTAGCACGGGATTAATCCAGCACAGCCATCTGGGCGCTGATCTGGCCCAGCACATGGCTCAGATTTTCCACTCTCAGGGCCGGACCAGCCTCCAGCGTGTTCAGCTGTTGCTGTAACTGCTCGGCCTGCTGCTGAGTCTGTGCCAGCGTTGCCAGTGAGTAACGCCACTGGGGCACCGCCAGCTCGCTGGCCGCGACCGCCGCGGGTAACTGCATCAACGCTTTAGCCAGCGCTGGCAGTACATCACGCATCAGCGGTTTTGCCATATCCAGATAGCGCTGATGCATGCGCTCGTCTTTTTCAAAGCTGCGCTCCAGCACCCGCATCAGCTCGGAGTAATAGCCATCAAATAGCTGCGCCGTCGTCAGGCCAACCGCCGCCCAGCACATATCACCAGAGGCGGCCTGCTGTACCGGTTGCACAGCAGGTAAAGCAGCCTGCTCAACCCCCAGCGCCACCAGTGAAAATGGCAGTGGCGGCATTGATTGCTCAGTCTGGCCAATCAGCTGACGTAACACCTGATGCCCCTGCATCAGATTGGTGACCTGCAACAGGGTATAACCTTCAACGCCATACCCCATGCGCGCCGCCTGTTTATAGCCCGGCGTGGTTTTAAAGATGGTTTCGCCCTGCAACTGGGCCTGTTCTTCCAGCTGCACCAGACCATCTTCGATCACCTTATAAAACTGACCGACTGTCTCGATAGACGCACCCTCAGCCGGGGCCTGGGCCTGAGACGCCACCGCCAGCACAGGGAGTATGTCGCGATAGAAGTGATGATCCGCCTCGCCCAGCACCAGCTTCACCTGATGACCAACCTCACCCCCTGGCAGATAACAGGGGTAGACCGGCGCATGCACACCGCTGAATTTTGGCACCCCACCCACGGCCAGTAACAGATTGGCCATCTGGTAAGCCTGCGCCAGCTTGCTGAACACCTGCTGATGGATATAGTGGGCAACATCGCTCTCAACCTGCTTAATCGACCACAGGGCAGTCATACAGGGGGCAATTGCTGCAAACTCATGGGTTATCGCTCCCTGCAACAGGTGGCGCAATACTTCCAGGGTCTTTACCGGCTGGGATACACCTGAGAAAAGATCATCCAGTCCGGGTGAGGGGTAGCGAAACTGTGTCATCGTTATAATCCTTTATCTATCGGTACATCATGCTGAACACTGGCAACAAACCCACCACGGATCTGTTACGAAAATGAAACAGGTGATCAGGCGTAATTCAGCACCGCCAGTCAGTATACACCGGAAATTAAAGGGATTTACCAGCACTATCGTGGTAACAATCAAACAGTTACCCGCTATTTCTTTCACCACCGGTGCTGCATTTGGCACCCAGTCTGGGTACCCGGCCATAACCGGCTGCTATAACATCGCCTATATCTAATATATATAACTTTAAAATCAGTAAGTTAGCATTTAAAAGAACATAAACACGGCGTATGAAACAGCGCTTAAATCTGTGCGTCTATGGCAGGATCTGTTTTATAAACAATAGCTTAAAAAAAATGCCAGCAAACCATCGGTTTACTGACATTTTCATAAACAGCGTAGCAATTAATCCTGCTCAGGATCGCTTCAGCTCCTGATCAAACTGATATTTACGCGAGGTGACATAGGTTTCCATCTGCTGCAGCCGCTGATCCAGCTGCTGCATGCGCTTATTAAGATCTCTGGCCTGGCTGCCTGGCTCTGCCTTATAACTGAACACGGTATCTTTCAGCGTATGCCCGGAAGATGATGAGTGTTGTGTACGCGTGGTACTTCCCATCCGACCCGGCAACGGCACTTCGCGTTTTTCCAGCAGAAAGACCGCGATAATGTAAGCGATTACCGCCAGTATACCGGTCACCGAAAACAGCATCAGTGCCACCAGCCGCACCAGCCAGACTGGCCAGTTGATATTCTCGGCAATACCGCCGCAGACACCGCCTATCCAGTTATTATCCGGGCTGCGATAGAGGTTGATATCGTAGCCGTTATGTTTGCCTTTAAGCATTATGACCTCCGTGCCGGTTGGCATTGGCGTCCTGACGACGCCAGTCGTGGTGGTCCGCATCGAGAATGGACTCCAGTGTCTCGATACGGTCTTCCAGTGTGTCGACCAGTGCCAGTGCCGCTTCCAGCTCCTGACGGTCAGCCGCCGACAATCCCTTCTCGGCACGCCCTTTACTGAGGTAGTGCAGCAACAGCCATAGCGGTGCGATCAGCCCCATAAAGATCACCGTCGGCACAAAAAAGAACACCAGTCCAGACATACTCGCTTACCCCTGATCAGTTAGCAGAATTGGCTTTTTTCATCTGTGCTTTCAGTTTTGCCAGCGCATCATCCACCTTGTCCGTACGCGCCAGATCGTCAATTTCGTCTGACAGGTCTTTAGCACCCAGATCAAACGCTTCTACCTCGCCCTCCAGGTTATCCATGCGTCGCTCATAGGCATCAAATTTGTCGAAGGCTTCATTCAGTTTATCGCGGCTGAAACGTTGACGAATATCCAGCCGAGAGCGGGCTGTCTGCTCCCGTACCACCAGTGATTTCTGTCGGGCTTTAGCATCATCAAGCTTACGCTGCAGCTGGCCGATTTCATCATTGAGTTCAGCAATATGGCCCGATACCGCGGTCAGCTCCAGCTCGGCCAACGCCAGCATCTCTTCACAGCTGGACTGCTCCACCAGCGCAGCGCGGGCCAGATCTTCCCGTCCCTTGCTCAGTGCCAGCCGGGCTTTAGCTTCCCATTCACGGGTTTCCAGCTGCAGGTTTTCAATTCGACGCTCCAGACTTTTACGGTCAGCAATCACTCTGGCCGAGGTAGTGCGTACCTCGACCAGTGTCTCTTCCATCTCCTGAATCATCATGCGGATCATTTTTTGCGGGTCTTCAGCCCGGTCCAGCAGGTCACTCAGGTTAGCATTCACAATGTCACGAAAGCGGGAAAAAATACCCATGGTCCAGTCTCCATCATCATGTTGTCAGTTACCTTAGCTATAGCCAGGACCGTGCCAACACCGACAAAGACACACTAACTCATTGTTATAAAATAGATTTTTATAAAAACAATAAAATATAGCGATAGCCTTACAGTGGTCTTATAGACTAACTTTAAGCCAAATAAACCAGATTAGAGTGTATGAAACCAAAACAGAGCATGCTCGGTGAATCGTCCCAGTTAATGGATCTGATGGAGCAGCTGTCCCGGCTGGCAGGCCTGGACAAGCCTGTTCTGGTGCTGGGTGAACGCGGCACCGGCAAAGAACTGGTCGCCGAGCGATTACATTTTTTATCCCCGCGCTGGGACCAACCGTTTATCAAACTCAACTGCGCCGCCATGAGTGACAGCCTGCTGGAGTCCGAGCTGTTTGGCCATGAACGCGGGGCCTTTACCGGCGCGACCGGGCTACACCTGGGCCGCTTTGAGCGCGCCGACGGCGGCACCCTGTTTCTGGATGAACTGGCAACCTGTTCTGCGCCGGTGCAGGAGAAGCTGTTACGGGTGATCGAGTATGGTGAGCTGGAGCGGCTGGGTGGCCAGCAGACGATTCAGGTCGATGTGCGGCTGATTGCGGCCACCAATGCTGACATCGCCCAAATGACCGAGCAGGGTGAATTTCGCCCCGACCTGCTGGACCGGCTGGCGTTTGATGTATTACACCTGCCGCCACTGCGTTACCGTGAGGGTGACATCCCCCTGCTGGCCACACACTTTGCCGTCGCGATGTGCATGGAGCTGCAGCGGCCTTTCTTCCCCGGCTTCACTGAACAGGCGCTGGCAACGCTAAACCATCACCCCTGGCCGGGTAATATTCGAGAACTGAAGAATGTGGTGGAACGCAGCGTATACCGCAGTGAAACGCCTGACGCCCCGATTGAGCAGATTATCCTGGACCCGTTTATCCCGCCCTGGCAAACCCCGCTGGCCGCTGAGCCCGCCCAGATAATGACAGACCCGCCGGTCAGAACCCGGTCAGAGCCAGACACTGAGTCTCGGACAAACCTGAGCCTGACCGAACAGGTGGCCCGGATGGAAAAACAACTGATTGCACGCGCCCTGCAGCAGCATCACTACCAGCAGCAGCCTACCGCCGACGCCCTGGGGCTGAGTTACCATCAGTTACGCGCACAGTTGAAGAAACATAACATGCTACCGCTTAAACACTATCGTCAACAGATGGCTAACGCGGCACAGCATGAGACTGCAGCCGACTGAATTCAGCCCACGATGCGCTCAAACCAGTTCGAACAGCTGGTCCAGCTGGACCCTTTCCAGCACCGTTTTCACCATCGTGCTGCAGCCACGTGCCTCGAAGGCCAGCTCGTTATTAGCCCCCTGTAGCACCCGGTAAATATTTACCAGCTGCGCCAGCGTGGCACTGTCGATCAGGCTCACGGCTGACATATCCAGCACCACCTGCTCCACCTCATCAAGCTCGGTGCAGACCTGCTGCAGAAAGTCCTGTACCTCGACAAACTCAAACCGCTCCCCCAGCACCACAACCAGCTCAGTACCCGCAGCAGACAACGTATGCTTTATGCTCATTGCGCCTCTCCCTCGTCGCATCTTTGATCATATTTCACATCGAAAAGTCCGTTTACTGTAGTCGCTTCAGTCGGTTCCTGCCTTATCCTTTGTACCCATCATGCCGCCAAACCAGTAACTGAGCACCTGACCCACTCCCGCCGTTAATACCCCGATCAGAATCTGAATCTGATCCATAAACGAATTTTCACCCTGCTGCATATTGACTGAGTCACTGGCTTCGATATAAATAATGGCGCCCAGAATCAAAAAATAGGCGACAAAGAACAGCGCACTGATAAACATCTGCGGCCGGTAGTTCTCCACCTGTCGGAATCGCCGCGCAGGCGCGGCAGCCACGGCAGCTACCGGCATTTTTAGCGCTTCAGCCCCCAGGCCAAGTGACTGCAGCTCCTGCTGAAACCCCTGTTCCAGCTGACGCACAGCCTGCAGCGCCCGTGTATCATTCAACCAGGCTTGCTGATTAAGTGGTTGCTTGATATCAACAGGCACCTCGGCCTGCTGCAGCCCCTCCAGCAGAAATCGCTGCGCCATGGTGGCGCAGGGCCCCTCCAGTGCCTGAGCCAGAGTCGGTGCAACCTGACCAAAAATATGGCTATTCATTTCCATCAGCTGTCCCTTTTCACAATTTACCAACCACATCCGTGGTATCACCGCGATGTTGCCATAGTCTGGCAGACCCTAAGCCTATCTAAAGAAAGCCGCCAGAGCTAAACAGACCAAAGTTGAAGAGGGAGGACCGGTTATTCAGTTTTTTTGAGGAGAGGTGGGGAGAGGTACAGCCATACGAAAGAACAGCAACCCGAGGGGCGGGCTGCTGTAGTGTCAGGCGTCTGTCGGACTTAGCAGATCAGATCAATCCTGCTCCGTGACGGAGCTCAGAACCTCCAGCCGGTCGACATTTTGATAACCACGGGACAGCTTATTCCCCCGCCGGCCACGTTCAGCGATGTAGTGTTCAAGATCAGCACCGCGCAATTTCTGGTGCTGCTTACCTGCGTGCACCAGCAAAGTATCAGTACGGCGCAGCACCACCATATGAGTCATCAACTCTTCCCGGCTGGCTGCACGGGCCGTTGGGATATTGATCATTTTGTTGCCCTTGCCACGGGCCAGTTGCGGCAGCTCAGACAGCGGGAACACCAGCATCCGCCCCTCGTTGGACACCGCTGCAATCATGAGATCCGGGTCCCCCTCCAGCAATATCGGTGGAACCAGTTGCGCCCCTTTGGGCAGTGTCAGCGCCGCCTTGCCGTTTTTGGTTTTACTGCTCAGCTCCGCAATAGTGGCAATAAAACCATAACCGGCATCCGATGCCAGCAACACCTGATCAGTGTCCCGACCATTAAAGGCGGCATCCACCGTCGCCCCTTTAGGCAATGAAATCTTACCGGTGATCGGCTCCCCCTGGCCACGGGCTGACGGCAGGGTATGGGTATCTACGGTGTAACTGCGACCGGTGCTGTCCAGCAGCATTGTTGGCTGGTTCATCCGGCCGTGGCAGGCCAGCTTGAAACTGTCGCCAGATTTGTAACTCAGCCCGGCACCATCAACATCGTGGCCTTTACCGGCCCGTGCCCAGCCCTGTTTTGATAGTACAACGGTAACCGGCTCAGCACTGAGCAGGTCTTTTTCGCTAAACGCCTGGGCTTCTTCACGCTCAACAATCGGCGAACGGCGCTCATCACCATGTTCTTCGGCGGCCTGCTGAATCTCTTCCTTGATCAGCTTGCGCATCTTCTCGTCGCTGCCCAGGATCGCTTCCAGCTGTTTGCGTTCGGCTTCCAGCTCATCCTGCTCACCGCGAATCTTGAACTCTTCCAGCTTCGCCAGATGGCGCAGCTTGAGGTCCAGAATCGCGTTGGCCTGAATATCAGTGATATTGAAACGTTCCATCATCACCGTTTTCGGCTCATCCTCAGTACGGATAATCTCGATGATCTCATCGATATTGAGGTACGCGATCATCAGACCGGCGAGGATATGCAGGCGGTCGTTAACTTTTTCCAGTCGATGGCTCAGCCGGCGGGTAACGATATCGGTACGCCAGCCCAGCCACTCCACCAGGATCTGGCGCAGGTTTTTCACCTGAGGCCGACCGTCCACGCCGATCATGTTCAGGTTGACTCGATACGTACGCTCCAGGTCCGTGGAGGCAAACAGATGACGCATCAGTTCATCGGCGTCTTTACCGCGCTTGGGCGCAATCACCAGTCGGGTCGGGTTTTCATGATCCGACTCGTCACGCAGGTCGGTCACCATCGGCAGTTTCTTCGCCTGCATCTGCTGGGCGATCTGCTCCAGAATCTTGTTACCCGACACCTGATGCGGCAGTGCGGTAATCACGATATCGCCCTGCTCTTTGTGATACACCGCCCGCATCCGCAGCGAGCCTTTGCCAGTCTCGTACAGTTTGCGCAGCTCTTTACGCGGGGTAATGATCTCGGCATCGGTGGGCATATCCGGGCCGGGAATCAGCGCGGTAATATCGTCCAGCGTGGCCTGAGGCTGGTCCAGCAGATGAATACAGGCGCTGGCCACTTCACGCAGGTTATGCGGCGGTATATCCGTCGCCATCCCCACCGCAATGCCGGTGCCACCGTTGAGCAGAATATTCGGCAGCCGGGCAGGCAGCACCGAAGGCTCACGCAGGGTGCCATCGAAGTTGGGCACCCATTCCACGGTGCCCTGCGCCACTTCCTGCAGCAGCACTTCGGCATACTTTGCCAGCCGCGACTCGGTGTAACGCATGGCGGCAAAGGATTTAGGGTCATCCGGCGAGCCCCAGTTACCCTGACCGTCCACCAGCGGATAGCGATAGCTGAACGGCTGCGCCATCAGCACCATCGCCTCATAACAGGCCGAGTCACCATGGGGGTGGAACTTACCCAGCACATCACCCACGGTACGGGCCGATTTCTTATGTTTGGAGGTGGACTTGAGTCCCAGTTCGGACATGGCGTAGACAATACGCCGCTGTACTGGCTTCATGCCGTCGCCGATGTTCGGCAGGGCGCGGTCAAGAATCACGTACATGGAGTAATCCAGATACGCCTTCTCGGTAAAGTCTCGCAAGGCGATACGCTCGGTACCGCCCTCAAACGTGGTTTCTACGCTCATTTAATTCTCAAACTCACAGAAACAGGGTTGCATCCAGACTCAGCAACCAGCGGTTATCTTGATCGGGCTGGCCCGCTGCCTGACGGTAATCGTCATAGCGCAGTTCGGGCCGAATTCGTAACCAGGCTTCAGGGAACCAGCTAAGGCTGATTCGACCACTCTGGTAAATGCCACCGGGCAGCGTGCTATGGGCATGATCCTGATCACGCAGCCATTCATAGCCGCCAGCCAGTTGCCATTGCGGGGCCAGCTGGCGCACCACCGTCAGGTTTGCGCCATACCAGTGACTGTCAGTACTGATCAGTCCGGGCCCGGCATCACCACCACGCTGACGACCCTCAATCACATTGAAGTCCGTACGCCAGCGTTTATCTTTATTCCAGTAACGTAACGTCAGTGACTGAAACTGCCTTGGCCGAGCAGTGTCACTGAGTACCTTAAAAGGTGCCTGCAGCTGACCGGGTTCGGACGACTGCTCCACGCCCCACAGACTTTCCCAGTCCAGCGTGAAGCGGCCATCCCGGCGCCGCCAGTGCAACCCGGTCAGCAGTGTCGGGCGGTCATTATTGTCCTGCAGGTTATCCCAGCCCTGCACCAGGCCAAGATCAGCACTCCATTGCCCGCGCTGCTGCGCCCAGGGCAGACGGGCGGAAAACAGTGCGCCCACATGGCGTTTGGGGCCATAGTCATATGCCAGGCTATGGCTGTAAAACGGCCGAGGCGGGTCATTAGGGCTGTCATTTTCATTGCCCACCGGGCTAATAAAGTTGCCCAGCTGCAGCGTGACGCCATCCAGTAACGGCGCATAGCCCTGCAGATACCACTGCGGCAGGCTCAGTTTAAGCCGCTGATCACGGCCCTCATCAACCCCGTACAGCGGGGCAAAGTCACTGCCGTAACGCCCCTCCAGCCGAAAACCCCAGTCCCAGCGCTGCCGCATCGGCCCGGCTTTGGCACCCTTGCCAGGTAACACCCGCCCTTTCAGCGGTCGATACACCAGCAATTCAGCCCGGTTCAGTAGCAGCCCTTCGTCGCTATCCAGCCCAGCCGCTTCAGAATCCGCCAGCAATCCGAGCTGAACACGCGGTGCCACCTGAATCCGCTGTTGCTGCCACAACTCGCGATCAACAAACAACTGATAGGCCCAGCCTTCCGGCTGGCCCGCCAGTACCGGCAGCGCCAGCGGTAGTAACAGCAATGCAAACGTCAGTCTTTTCATTGGCCCTCCTGGTGCGGGTATGCGTTCCCACGCAGTGCATGGGAACGAGACCAGTATCCGCGACCAGACGCTCGCGGAGCGAGCTGCTACAACAGGCCGTTACACCACCTCAGCCAGGTCGCCTTTGTCTTCCAGCCAGCTTTTACGATCGCCGGAACGCTTTTTGGCCAGCAGCATATCCATGGTTTCAGCAGTGTCATCACCAGTCTCGATGGTCAGCTGTACCAGTCGACGGGTATCGCGGGCCATGGTGGTTTCGCGCAGCTGGGGCGGGTTCATCTCACCCAGTCCCTTAAAGCGCTGCACGCCAATTTTGGCGTTTTTACGTTCGCTCTGAATCCGGTTGATGATGCTGTCTTTCTCGGCATCATCCAGCGCGTAATACACCTCTTTGGCCACATCAATACGGTACAGCGGTGGCATGGCAACAAACACATGACCCGCCGCTACCAGCGGCTTGAAGTGGCGGACAAACAGCGCACACAGCAACGTGGCGATATGCAGGCCATCAGAATCGGCATCGGCGAGGATGCAGACTTTGCCGTAACGCAGGCCATCCAGATCAGCCGAGCCCGGCTCAACACCGATCGCGACGGAGATATCGTGTACTTCCTGCGAGGCCAATACCTGAGCGGGCTCTACTTCCCAGGTGTTCAGGATCTTACCGCGCAGCGGCATGATGGCCTGATATTCACGATCACGCGCCTGTTTGGCGGAACCACCGGCCGAGTCACCCTCGACCAGAAACAGCTCGCCCTGCATGGCATCATTACCGGTACAGTCAGCCAGCTTGCCCGGCAGCGCAGGCCCGGCGCTGACTTTTTTACGCACCACTTTCTTATTGGAGCGCAGTCGTTTCTGGGCGTTGCTGATCACCAGTTCGGCCAGCAGCTCGCCCTCCTCCACATGGCGGTTCAGCCACAGAGAAAAGGCATCCTTGATCGCACTGGAGATAAATCCGGCAATCTGGCGCGAGCTGAGCCGCTCTTTGGTCTGACCGGCAAATTGCGGGTCCTGCATTTTAGCCGACAGCACGTAGTTACAGCGCAGCCAGACATCATCCGCCGCCAGCTTGACGCCTCGTGGCAGCAGGCTACGGAACTCACAGAACTCACGCATCGCTTCCAGCAGGCCGGTACGCAAGCCGTTAACATGAGTGCCGCCCTGCACCGTTGGGATCAGGTTAACGTAGCTTTCACCGGTCTGTTCACCCCCTTCGGGCAACCACTGAATGGCCCACTCAACGGCGTCTTCAGTGCCTTTAAATTCACCGGCAAAGGGTGCAGCCGGGAGAACCTCAAAGCCCTGGGTATTACTTTCCAGATAGGCACTGAGGCCATCCTCGTAATACCACTCTTCTTTTTCAACTTTAGCGCCGGTTTTATCACTGAACGTTACTTTCAGACCCGGGCACAGCACCGCCTTGGCCCGCAACATATGCTTGAGCCGGTTAACACTGTATTTCGGGGTATCGAAGTATTTCGGGTTTGCCAGAAAGCGTACCGTGGTGCCGGTATTACGTTTGCCACAGCTGTCGATCACTTCCAGCTCGGACACCTTGTCACCATCGGAAAAGCCGATGCGGTGCACCTGGCCATCACGGCGAACCACCACTTCCAGCAGTTTGGACAGCGCATTCACCACCGACACACCCACGCCGTGCAAACCGCCGGAGAAGTTGTAGTTGTCGTTGTTGAATTTACCACCGGCATGCAGTTTGGTGAGGATCAGCTCAACCCCGCTGACGCCTTCCTCCGGGTGAATATCCACCGGCATACCCCGGCCATCATCGGTCACGCTCAGGTAGTTACCTTTTTCGAGCACTACATCAATCTGTTTGGCATGCCCGGCCAGGGCTTCATCAACCGAGTTATCGATGACTTCCTGTGCCAGGTGGTTGGGGCAGTCGGTTTCGGTATACATGCCAGGGCGGCGTTTTACCGGGTCCAGACCACTAAGTACTTCAATCGAGTCGGCTGTATATTGGCCCATCTGTGTCTATTTTCCTCAGCTGCTCTGTGGCGACGCGATCGGCGTCTCTTCAGGCAGGTCGATACGTCCTTCGGCAAACGCCAGAATGGACGGAATCAGATTTTCAAATTGTTCAAAGCCATGACTGCCGCCAGGCTGGACAAACTTTGGACAGGCAGCAAATTTACGCACAGCCTCCATATAGTCCAGCGTTTCATCGGCCGCCTGGGCCAGCAGCAGGTACGCCTCCGGGCGCAATACCCGTTCACAGTCCAGCGCGATTAGCTGCTCCAGATGCTCACGGGTCAGGGTGTACTGTTCATGGGTATACAGATTTTCACTATCACCCAGCCAGTCTTCCAGTAACCGATACGGCGTTACCGCCGGGTTGACCAGCACCGTGCGCACATGGAAGTAACGTTCGGTCAGCCAGGTACTGTAATAGCCCCCCAGCGAGCTGCCAATCAGTACCACCGGGCGGTCGCTATGGGTTTTAACCAGCGCCTCCAGAGTCGCCATCGCCTCATCAGGCCAATGGCTCAGCTCAGGCACCTGATACTGATCAGCCATGCCCCACTGCGTCATCATCTGGCCCAACATCCGGGCCTTGAACGAGTGAGGCGAGCTGTTAAAGCCATGGACGTAGATAAAGAGTGTCTTTTTCAAAAAGTGATCTCCCTGCGGCTGTCGGCAGACGTTACCGGAGGGGGGCAACGGCTGCAACAACAGGTAATAACAAAGGCAGTCAGGTGATCAGACAGTGCTCAGATTTCATCTACAATCAGAGCCGGACAACCGCGCTGTCCAGGCTGCCGTCACTCATCAGCCGTAACCAGCGGAAGGCCGGCCCCGTATGGGCTGGGTTATCTTCCAGGGTGAAATCAGCTTGCTGCGGTTTGAACTGCGGCGCGATCGCTGGAGTACTCAATACCTCTACGCTGCCCTGATACTGCTCAAACTGCTGATGGATATGACCATGCAGCACAGCACTCACCTGTAGATGGCCGGTCAGTGCTTGCCAGAACTGTGGGGCATTGCTGAGCATCACCGCATCCTGCCAGGCACTGCCGGTGGCCAGCGGGTTATGGTGCAATACCACCAGCGTGGGCTGTGTGTTGTCAGCCAGCTGTTGCTGCAGTGCCGCCAGCTCGCTGTCAGCCAGCGCACCCGAACCACATCCATCCGGCTCGGCAGTGGAATCCAGCAATACAACCTGCCAGCCGGCCAGACTCAGTGAACGCTGCCACAGCGAACCGGTCATATGCTCAGCAATATCGTGGTTACCAGGAATCCAGCAGGTCTGCGCAGCGACGCCCTCAACCTGCTCAGCCAGCCAGTTATAAGTGGCCGCCTCACCATGGTGAGTCAGATCGCCGGTCAACAGCAGCAGGTCAACCTGCTCAAAGCGACGACGAACCTCCACCAGCACCTGATGCAGTCGAGCGGCCAGATCAAAACCACGATAGTACTCGCCAGGCTCCGGTTGCAGGTGCAGATCGGTGATCTGCACAATCAGTGCATCAGCGGGCATAGACAGGCTCAACCATATGACCATGGCTGAGGCAGTGGCTCAGCCACTCACCCAGATAACTGTTGAGCTGGGCTTTCTCATCCGGCTGGTGCATCAGCGGGTTAGGGTATGGATAGACGCCTGCCATCTGCCGCCGACGCACACACACCACCTCAGCCATAGAAGCGTCGTGGTACATCCGTACCTGTAGCACCGGCGCTTCCAGCCAGCGTGAATCGCCCGTGTCCTGCTGAGAAATTTCCAGCGTGCTGGTGTAGGCAAAACGTTCATCTACCCGTAATTTAATCCGGGCATTGATCGCCTCGTGGCTGATCTGGAATTCGCGCTCATCGCAGGCATCAAAATCCGGCATCAGCTTGAGAATACGCCAGTAATTGGCTTCACATTGCGCCATCTGACGACTCAGGTCAGGCACATACTTCGACTTCATCCGGGCCCTCCCAATGCTGTTTAAGTCGTGAATGGTTCAGTTGCAGCCATTGTAACGAAATTATGCTGGCTGCGTTGTCGATACTGCCATTAGCCACCAGCGCAAAGGCCTGCTGCACCGGCAATGTGTGCACGCGAATATCTTCGCCCTCATCCTCCAGCCCATGAATCCCCCCCAGGGTGCTGCTATCCACAGGCGCGCAATACAATGACAAATACTCGCGACTGCCACCGGGGCTGCTCATATAGCGGGTGATCGGCATCAACTCACCCAGTGTAGCACCGGCCTCTTCCCGGGCCTCACGACGGGCAACCTGCTCCGGCTGTTCACCAGGCTCAACCATCCCGGCTACGACTTCCAGCAACCAGGGGCTGCGCGGGTGATCAATGGCGCCCGGGCGGAACTGCTCCACCATCACCACCGCATCCCGGTCCGGGTCATACAGCAGCACCGCAACTGCATCATCACGCCAGAACAGTTCACGCTCCAGCGTCACGTTGCCACCGGCAAAGGTACGATGAGTCAAGTGCAGTTTTTTCAGTTGGAAGAAGCCGTCGAACAGTACTTCCTGTTCCGTTACTTCCACATCCGCTGTTGTAAATTCCGGTTGCCAGGGATTGCTCATCGGGTTCCTGCCTCAACGCTGAGTGATGGCAGCACTATAGCATGCACACTCAAATGGCTGCGCAACCGCTCAGCACCTCAGCCTGGACGCAGGGCATGAACAAACGGCAAGTACACTGGCTGCTGTTAACGA
The DNA here is from genome assembly GCA_913057435.1 of uncultured Oceanospirillaceae bacterium. Taxonomy (GTDB): domain Bacteria; phylum Pseudomonadota; class Gammaproteobacteria; order Pseudomonadales; family Balneatricaceae; genus Marinobacterium_C. The sequence goes on from CAJXNY010000013.1 coordinate 69,446, forward strand.
GCAACAGGTATATAATCAGCAAGAATAACCTTATACCCATAACGAATATGACCAGCAGGTACTCTGCCATGTCCAACACAGACAGCGCCCTTCCTCTGCTTAACTGGTTGAAGCACTACAACCGGGAGATGCTGATCGGCGATAGCATGGCCGGGATAATTGTCGCCATCATGCTGGTGCCTCAGGGGATGGCCTATGCCTTTCTCGCCGGACTGCCGCCCGAATATGGCCTCTATGCCGGTATTCTGCCGTTGATGGTCTATGCCCTGCTCGGCTCCAGCCGGGCACTGGCTGTGGGGCCCGTGGCGATCGCCTCGCTGATGGTAGGCACCACCATTGCGCCTTACGCCAGTCAGGGGGAAGCGGCGCTACTCAATGCTGCGGTACATCTGTCCCTGCTGGTTGGGCTCTGTCTGCTACTGTTACGGCTGCTGCGGCTGGGCTCCATTGTTAACTTTATGAGCCACTCGGTGATCTCCGGCTTTACCACTGCCGCTGCGCTGATGATTGCCATCAGCCAGCTCAAGTATTTGCTGGCGCTGGATATTCCTCGCCAGCTGCGGGCAGATCAACAACTTGGTTTTATGTTCCAGCACCTGGCAGATATCCACCTGCCCACCCTGGCGCTGGGACTGCTGGCTGTACTGATCCTCTGGTTCAGTAAAGCCCGGCTCGGCTCCTTACTGCAGCAATGGGGCCTGCCCAGCGGGGTAAGCCAGCCGCTGAGCAAAGCCGGGCCCATGTTCGCCATTAGCCTTACCGCCGGGCTGGTCAGCCTGCTGGCGCTGGACAGCAATGCGGATGTCCTTACCGTAGGGATGATACCTGCTGGATTGCCAGTACTGGGTGAGCTGAGCATTGACCTACGCCTGGCCCAGGCGCTGCTGGTACCGGCTCTGCTGATCGCACTGATCGGCTTTCTGGAAAGTGTGTCAGTGGCAACAGCCCTGGCCAGCAAACAGCGCGAGCGGGTGGATGCCAACAAGGAACTGGTCGCACTGGGTGCCGCCAATCTGGCCGCAGCGGTCAGTGGCACCTACCCGGTGGCAGGCGGGTTTGGCCGCTCGATGGTCAATTACAGCGCAGGGGCCCAGACCACCATTGCCTCTCTGATCTCGGCGCTGGTACTGGCGGTGGTAGTGGCCTTTTTCACCCCGCTGTTTTACTACCTGCCCAAAGCTGCGCTGGGGGCGGTAATTATCATGGCAGTGTTACCACTGATCGATATCGACAGCCTGCGCAGCAGCTGGCGCTTTAACCGCGCCGATGCGCTGACCCTGCTCGGCACCTTTGTACTGGTACTGGCGCTGGGGGTTGAGCTAGGGATTCTGGGCGGCATCACCCTGTCGATTGGGTTGCTGCTGTATCGCACCAGCCAGCCCCATATGGCGGTGGTGGGCCGGGTTGGCGACTCAGAGCACTTCCGCAATGAACGCCGCCATGCCGTCAGCACCCGCAGTCATATTCTGGCCATCCGCATCGACGAGAGCCTGTACTTCGCCAACACCCGTTATGTGGAGTCGTTTATCCTGGCCGAGCGCGCGGCCCGGCCGAACATCGAGCATGTGGTGCTGATCTGTAATGCAGTGAATTTTATCGATGCCAGCGCGCTGGAAACGCTGGAAAACCTGATCGTTCACCTGCGCAATGACGGTGCCACCCTGCACCTGGCCGAGATCAAAGGCCCGGTGCAGGACCAGCTGGCACACAGCGACTTCTTCCAGCATATGGGCCAGGGGCAGGTATTTTTTACTACGGATGAGGCAATGAAAGCGCTGATATTCAGCCATCCACCGAAGGCCATAACCCATCGCTGACACCACTACCAGCACACTGCCACTTATGGATAGAAGTTAAGGGGGGAGATTGTTCCTTATGCATCTAGCCAGCGCTGGCTGTCAGTCTCTCTGCTCATCTTTTTACTTAATAGAGAGCAGAGCATTATGGACTGTCAACGGATTGAAAATACAACCCAGGCCAACCTGGGTATTATCAGCGAACAGTTATTCATTGGTAATATGCAGGTGATTGCTAACTATCCTCCAGCATTACAGCGCGCCATATATTATATATGTAACCACTACACTGATCCGGTTGCTCTGAGCGACGTTGCCGATCAGGCATTTATCAGCAGCTCTCACCTGTCATACCTGTTCCGACAGTGCCTCAATCTACGCTTCAAAAATTTACTAAGTGAATTACGAATTCGCCATGCGATGATGCTTATAGAAAAAAACCCAGCAGCAATGATTACTGAGGTATCACTCTACTCAGGTTTTTTTGATCTCAGCCATTTTGAAAAAATGTTCCGCCGCTACACAGCCATGGCTCCACGCACCTACCGTAATAATGTCAGACTGCGATTAACAGCTAACAAAAATGAAGTAGCGAAAGAGCTGGAAGTCATCTGAAAAAAGTAACAGCATTATACTGTCTAAATTTTTCTGGCTCGGGTTGAGGAAACAACGCAGCGAGTAAACAATGGGGGATTGAAATAGATATTATGGGTAAATAGCCGGACAACTCAAATACTAATTTGCCCGGCTTTCTGGTGTTAATAAACAGGCAATCAGCCCGTATAGCCTAGTACCTGCTTGGCCCGCGACAATCGAGTTTCACGATCTGTCAGCCCATGATAGCCTCCATTAATACGACGTGTTACTGAACGCACATCATCCTGGTCAGCATAATCATTAAGCTTACGAACGTTCCAAAACCAGCCTGCCGCAGCAACTGCCAGCTCTGGGTTATCAGCAACACTATCAGGCTCGGCAAGCAGATTGCCATCAATACTGTCACTGAATGACTGGTAGTTATCCTTACCGGTCAACTGAATAAGCCCTCGCCCTCTGTATTTCCAGCCATCACCAGAAGCTTCACTGCCATTACCCATGCGATCTGCGTATACTCGCCCGGCAATTTTTTCTGGCTGTCGAGCATAGCTTTCAGCCATACTATTATCCGGAAAATATTTACCAAAGACTGAACGTAGCGCCTTGGCGCTATAGTTAAGATTTTCCGATACGTAACGAAATGAACCACTTTCATGCCCAACCTGAGCAATGAAATGAGCGGTACGTAAAGGTGTAGACATCTGATAATCATTCAGACACTGATTAATAGCTATCAGATAGCGTTCAACCGCTTCGGCACTGGCATCCGGCATCATTTCACTCAGCTGCTGGGCCGTCAGCATCAATTCCTGTCCAGCAATCGCCCCAGCTGCCGGGATCAAAACGGAGTCATTTTTATCATCATTCGGAATATCCAGCTGCTGGCCAACTCGAATATTGTCAGGATTACTAATACCATTAATCTGAGCAATTTCCATATAACGAGAGCTGTCTCCTAGTAAATTCCCTGCGATTTTACTAAGCGTATCCCCTGACTCGACTGTATATTTCATAAAACGCCTCCTGATTGTTAATTAAAGCTTGATTACCCACGCACCACTAAGCAACCCTGCTTATGTTATGACGATGCGGAGCGGATCATAAACCTGCCAGAGTTTTCATGTAACAACCAGGGGTAACAAATCAATCCCTCAGCAAAGACAATAAAAACATCCATATGTGAGCTTGATAACACACATATATGATCATTGATTAAACCAAGTCACAAAGGCAGTCAGTGATTATTATCAATCCCCGCTAACCGAATGAAGCCAATCAGGAAAATAAAAATGAACTCAGCTTCCAATTCAGACAAAGAAAGAACCTCATCATCAGATATAATAAATACTGACCCAATCAGCATCGACCATTATAAACGGCTTGAAACGTCGTCATTATCAAATTGCACCAGCCTTTTAAACAGATCATTTGTTAACACCTGGTGGGAAACAGCAAAAAAATCTGTGGAAAACCATCAAATTATCATTTCACATATTTGTGAAGAAGCAGCAACAAAGAATAAACTGGAAGAATACATATGCATAGAGAACATCGGACCTTTTGAAAAAGATCTGTCCGGGTGGAAAATAAATGCTGGTAGCGATGGCCAAAATTATATATTCCCAGACAGTGAGGTTCTTGCGTCAGGTGATAGCATAAAAATATACACGTTGCGTAGATCAAAGTATTCATTCAAAAGTAAGACGCCACTGTGGAATAACCGAGGTGACACGGGCCTGCTATTCAATGCCAGCGGAAAAGAAGTATGCCGATTCACCTATGGCCAGGATGCTGCGGAGATCGTCTATATATCAGAAATCCAGTACGACGGTATCCAGGGCCGTGGTGAAGCCGATGAGTATGCTGAAATAACCAACTACGGGAATGCGATTGCTGACATCAGCCACTGGCGAGTGACCGCAGGAAAAGATCAGGATTTCATTTTTCCTGCCAGTACATTGTTACTCCCTGGAAAGTCTATTCGCGTCTATACGAATACTATTGAACCAAAATCAGGTGGCTTTTCATTTGGCAGAAAATCAGCAATATGGAATAACAAAAAAGACAGTGGGAAATTGTACGACAACAAGGAAAACTTTGTATCAGAGCTCTCTTACTCTGACGGAAAAATCACTGTATCAAGCTAATTTTATTATGACAATAGCTGCCCTAAAAGAGCAGCTATAAATACCAGCCTATATAAACATATCAAGGAGGAAATTATGTCTAAAGAAGGACAAAATGCCATTGAAAATGCAAACAGCACATTGGTTGAATTTTCACCTCCTATTGCGAAAAGCATGCTTTTTCAGGCTACATCACAAGCTCTTTCAAATGCTTCACATAATGCAACAAAAAAACAACAAGAGACAAACATAACGACACAAGCAGCAACTAATAATTCAGTTTCCCTTTTGCACGTTATGGGTGCGAAAGCAATCACAGGCTAATGCTTGGTTATTATAATTAAGCGACAAGGTGACAATAATGCCCGTTAATTCTCAGATAACTGACTCTGTAACTCAGGTCAACACACAAGTAATAGGCGACGCTCCTGCCATGGCAATGGGTAACCTGTTGATGTCTACCAGCCAGGCACTCTCGAATGCTGCCCATAATGCAACTAATGCTCAGCAGCAGGCCAATATCACCTGGCAGGCAGCTACGGTACAAGGCATTCAATCTCTGATGGCAACAGGCTCCGCTGTTTCCGGCCGCACGGCCCGCAACCTGATTGAAGGAGGCTGATCATAGTATTCAGCCCTCTTGGTAATAAACGAAACAACCACTAACCACAAAAAGGAATATCGACATGTCTGAATCTACAGCTCCAGCTCCAGCAGCAGCAAGCAAAGGTGTTAACGAACAGATCACTGATTCTGTTACTCAGGTAAACACTAAAGTTGTTGGCGAAACACCGGCAATGGCCATGGGTAACTTGCTGATGTCTACCGGCCAGGCGCTGGCTAACTCTGCGCACAATGCGACCAATAACCAGCAGCAGGCCAGTGTAATGATGCAGGCAGCTACCGTTCAGGGTATCAACTCCTTGATGGCAACTGGTAGCGCGATTGTTGGCCGCGTAGCTGAAGAAATTATCGAGAAAGGTTGATCACTACAATTAACCGGACTCTGTAATAAAAACACCTCTGATAGAAGGAAGGAATAATGACTGAAGCTGCTAAAACAGTGAATGAACAGATCACTGACTCTGTTACTCAGGTAAATACCAAAGTCGTTGGTGAAACACCTGCGATGGCAATGGGCAACCTGTTGATGTCTACCAGCCAGGCGCTGGCTAACGCGGCACATAACGCCAGTAATAATCAGCAGCAGGCTGGTATTACCATGCAGGCTGCAACAGTTCAGGGGGTCAATTCCCTGATGTCGACCGGTTCTGCTGTGATTGGCCGCAGCGCTGAATCCATTATCGAAAAGGGATAACGGTCATCCGTCATTTCTATCTAACGCTTTAATACTTTCAATAAGGAATTAATCATGCCAGTTAACGAACAGATCACCGATTCCGTCACTCAGGTAAATACCAAAGTTGTTGGCGAAACGCCAGCCATGGCCATGGGTAACCTGCTGATGGCTACGGGTCAGGCGCTGAGCAACGCAGCCCACAATGCCACCAACAATCAGCAGCAGGCCAGCATCACGATGCAAACGGCAACTGTACAGGGCGTTAACTCCCTGATGTCTACAGGTACGTCCGTTATCGGTCGTAGCGCAGAGTCGATCATCGAGAAAGGCTGATCGCTTCGTGAGTAAGGGCCTAAGGCCCTTACTTCTTCTATCCGGCTACGCCATTACAGCCCCGCAAAGGAGTCGCAATCATGGCAGCAAAAAAAATCAGCGCCCCACCGCCCAGCAAAGCCGGTTCGACGGTAACACCCTCTGAAACGAACAGCATTGATGCAACGTCTGAAATGACCAGCCACCTCCAGCCGATTGACCTGGAAATTGCAGCGTTCACACCGACAATAGCGCAAGCAAATATGACCATGGCAACCACACATGCACTAGCCAACCAGGCGTTGTCAGCCGGCCAGGACCAGGTCATGTCTGATATGCAGCTGCAGATAGCCACCGTACAAGGTTTGAACAGCCTGATCGTGACCGGCCAGCAAACACGGTCTCGGTAACAGTCCAGCCGTTAGTTTTAGAATGCACCGGCGACGCTAAATTCCATAGCCGTCAACAATACCAACCTGTTAACAGATAAATAAACATGGAGTCCAACATGGAAGAACAACCCGCTGCCCCCAGCCGCCCCCCTCATGAAGAGGCCCGGCAAGCCATCGCTCAGTCTAGTGCCCTGGCCATGTCAGATGCCACTGACAACCTGCGCAACCTGAACACTCTGAGCACAACAGCAATCGGGGTTGCGCTGTCAAACCTGATTGAAACCGGCGATTTAAAGTACGCCGACATGATCAGTAAGGCCCAGGATGTCGTCACCACAGGGGCTGATAATTTTGGAGCCGTAGGTACCCAGGTAGCCAAGTTATTCAAAGACAACTAACACCCAGACTACGGCCAGACAGCATCGATTTGACCGATTAATCCTCAGCGGTATCCGTAGGATAAGGGTGGTTCCCACACACCAATACAGGTAGCTAACAATGAGTGACGATACTAATTCTGATGCGAACGAAGCCAAGGCAGCTGGTAGCCCCACGGCCAGTATTTTTCAGTCCTATGATCACCAGGCAACAGGATTAATCGATGCCACTTTTGCTGAGACATTGGGCCTGTCAATGCATAACGCAATCAACTCGCAACTCAATGCGCAGATGTCTGCGGCAACATCTGTCACTTCTGCCTGTAACCGCATTTTACAATGCAGCCTGCCCTCCGCCCCACCAGCACCAGCACCAGCACCAGCACCTTCCAATGAAGCACAGACAACAGACCAAAGTGACTCGCAGGAAATGAGTGAGCCTACCAATACAACAGAGAACGTCAGCAACGATACGGCACCGCTTGCAGTAGCCAATAGTGAGTCGCCAGAGCAGCCTGAAAATACAACGGCTACAGCGGCTGACCATACAAAAACAGAACCCCGTTCTACCAAAGAAAGCTCAACTATACCTGGCGGTGACAATAGCAACGAAGCGCTCTCTACGGCGTCTGAATCCCCCAGTCCAGCCCTGACCAGCTCTACCCTGCAGGCCACAAAACCAACAATACCGGAGCCAGCATCGATTGCCGTTAAAGCCAGTACAACTGAAGAGGCCACAGCAGCCCCCTCTGTTCGCAGTAAAAACCCCTCACTGAATAACGATGCTCATCTAAGCGACGATGGTAAAACGAAGAAAAATAGCTTCTGGCAGCGGTTAGGCCAACCCAGAAATGAACCTGCCGCCATTACCCGTTGAGCAAGGAGAACAACGATGACCACCCAGCCTGAAGAAAGCACCAGTACCAGCGTGGATAAATATCTGGCGAAGGTTGAAGAAATGTCACAGCAGCAACATGAAAAGGTGGCTCAGCTAATCTCAGGCACGCAGCAAAAGCTGGACGCATTCCAACCGATCGAGCCGACAGGCGAAGGGCCACTGGACGAGCAAATGGGAAACCTTTACCAAAGCGTAAATGAACAGCTGGAAAAAGCGATGAATGCCATCAATGAACAAATTGAGGCCATCAGCAAGCAGACTTCTCCATAGTGGAGCACCACCATGTCCGTTAACCTGATGATACCGGATACCCTGAGCCAGGTCGGCGTGACAACCATGGCCATGGCACCAGGCATTGCCAGTAGTAACTTACTACTAGCCAGCAACCATGCACTGTCACTGACGGCCCACAACGCCAGTCTGGCCCAACAGCAGGGCTACTTGCTAATGCAGACCACCACAATATGCGGCGTCAATTCAATTACCACCACCGGCCAGGCTTTAGTTGCACAGATTCTGTCACGGTGCAGATAGGCTCAGATACCCGCTACCGGCAGGGAGAACAATAATCTGTACCTGTCTGAATTTTAAAATGATTAAAACACGCAGGCTTGCACCTGCACCTGAAGGATAAACCTCATGACAACAACAGCTGATTCAGCGATCACCGGCACCACCGTTAACGAACAGATCACCGACTCCATCACCCAAACCACCGTTCAGACATTAGCCAGTGTGCCATCTTCAGCGATGGGAAATCTGTTTCTGGCAACAGGTCAGGCATTAAGTAATGCAGCACACAACGCAACCACAGGACAGCAGCACTCTAATATCACCAGCCAGACAAGCACTGTACAGAGCGTCAACTCATTGACCAGCATAGGTACCGCCGTCATCGGCCGATCAAGCGAGGAGCTACTTGAAAAATAAGGCTGGAGCCAGGTATATTTCGGCACAGATGTAGTGTGCCGTTTATCTTGTTCCTGCAGAACTGAGAATTATTTTTCCTGCTGAAAATGGAGAGTAATATAGTGAGTTCATCTGAAGAGAGTACCGAAGATATAGTCCAGAACCTGAGCGATACAGTACTGGACGATACCATCAGCCTGGCTATGCAAAATGCAGTTAGTATTCAGCAAGGAATGCAGGTTATAACGAATACCTCAGTCTCCAGCAGCTGCGCCCTGATTCTGAAGCAAGGTATCTGAACGATAGCCGCCTGATCCCTCTGGCTGATCAACCGACTGGATAAGCATTATGTCTGCTGAAAAAAATATGGCGTGCCTTAATGCACAGAAATCTGTTGCGCAGAGCACTTCGATCGCGGTCCAGGATGCGACAGATAACCTGCGTAACCTCAGTACAATATCAACCACAACCATCGGTGTCGCATTAGCAAAGTTTCTCGCAACGAAAGACCCTCTGTACGTAGGTGTTATCAAAGAGGCTGAAAGTGTTGCCACCAATGCTGCTAAACATTTTGCTGATGTAGGCGAAAAATCGGCGAAAATACTTAAAGATTTCTCACCCTGAAATTTTTAAGTGAAGTTTATTTTATGAAAACACCACTTCCTACAACAACCTAAGTTCTAAATACTAAAACATCAATAAAAATATGCCTACGAACAAAAGAAAAATCAAATCAAGAACAATCAGAACTTCAGGACTAAAATTACATCCTGCCAGCACCAATGACAGTAATAAAATACTGAAATTACTATGCCCTGAAACCTGCTACTATCTTGACATAACACCTCCAGAAACTATAGAAGAAGTCAAGACTTACCTACGCTGCGAGCAAGGGCAACAGTGGAATAGGCTAGCGATCCATCATCCCAAGCATGGCTTGATCGGTTTAATAGGTTACCAGATATATAACATGGGACATAGATTGATAGCCCGCCTCAGTTACTGGATTGGTCAGTGTTGGCGAGGAAATGGATTCGCCAAACAGGCATTAAATCTACTTTTCAATTTTTTAAAAAATAACAACATATATCACTATCAGGCACTGACATTTAACAACAACAAACTTTCACAAAAATTACTCTTATCTTTGAAATTCCACATTTGCAAACCTGCTCAATCTTCTGACCCTGAATCTCTAATAACATTTGAACGCTCTGACGACTAGTGAAAACATCAACCTGCATAACGAACATCCATCATAAACGACCTGCCTTCAACGCAATGACAATCAATAAGAACATTACGCCTTCAGAAAATAAAGTGAAGAGTCATTGATACATATGATTAAGTACTTCGTAAATTCAACTCTGCCAAGACGAGCTTGATAGTTTCCGGGATGGAAATAACATTCAACGACCACTCCCAGAATTCCGGGGGAATGTCCTGAAACAGTGGAAGCTAGTGCCTCACGGGGCCTACATGCAGCGCGGACCGCTTCTGCGGTACAACTTGTCCTTTCAGCAAAGCACTGCTTACAGCGGCCTACAGCCTGACTGGGCAGTACTGGCAGAGCTACGCCTAAATTCAAGACCCTTCGCTTAACAGCGCAGCTCCGGTTTTAAACGGCCAGTAGGCCAGCTATCTGGACATAGAGAAGGGGGGAGTAATCGCGTAGTAGTTATTCGCTTTCCCTGCGTTAAGGGCCCGCTTGATGTTCCCGACCTGTCGAACCCCAAGACTGAACTCCTGAGCGACCTGTGCCCGAGACTTTCCGGAGGCCAGCGCATGCATGATGTGAGTGTTCCGTATCTGTTTCTGGAAGTGATCATTTTTCGGTACTTCGAGCGTCAAACCACCGTACTGGTAACAGATTTTTTCCAGTGCCTCACCGTTAAGATGCTGTCGCATAGCCGTGCGGTGAGGTGATTTTGCAATATATTTTAACTGGCCACCGTAATGATGTGTAAGCAGAAATGCGTTATCAATACCAATAAGATCAACCAGGTCTTTCAGCAAACCTGGTAATAACCCTATATCTATATAATAAATCAGTTTTTCACTACCTTCTATAATACGATCCATCGCGACGTTTGTTCCCACAGCTGTATGATAATTAAATCAAATAAAACAACTGAATGAACAAAACTACTATCAGGAATAAGTTCCAGCTTGACTTGCAAGAATAACGACACGCATGAAATACAAAGAATTATAAACAAGTTGTTAATTAATTGTTAACTGGTTGTTAATTAATTGTTAACTGCTTGTTAACAGGGCGATTCAGAAGAGACAGGAAATATTGATATGGCTCATATCTATAAGAAATATTGATAACAAGTCATATTTTATTGACAACCACCCATAGAAAATATCAATAAAAGACAGTAGTCAATTGTAAGTTATAACCTGGAAAAAGCTAAAAACCAGCTGCCAACTTTAGTAAGTTAGATAGATAAATAGTATGTCGATGCCAGAGCCGTACGCGGCCCTGACTCTACTGACCGGTACCCTGCCGCTTAATTTAGCTGGTCCGGGTTATATTCCATCTCGATACCCGGCCGTATATCCAGCATCGGTCCGACACGGCCTTCTCCCTGACGGGCATCAAGCACGTCATGCTCAGCGCTATAACCAATCTTGCGGCGACGGGACACAAACAACGCACTGCCGGGCAGCTTCTTCGCTTCTTTCTTCGCCATAGCTGCCAGCTCGGCGACCTCGTGGTGGCTGGTACATTTGTACGGGTCCGGGTGCACCACACCAATGGCCAGCCCCAGCATCGGATAGAAAGCAGGCTCGCCTTTACGGTCACTGGCCCAGATACCGCCTTGCTGCAGGTCACGCGGGGTGTAGAAACTGCCCACCTGCTCATCAAACTGCAACAGTACCTGTTCACAGATATCCCCCCATTGTGAATGACGGAACACCACCACAAAATCATCCCCACCGATATGGCCGATAAAGTTTTCACTGCTGTCACAAAAGCGCATCAGCAGATCACCCAACAGACGGATCACCTGATCCCCTTTTGAATAACCGTAGCAGTCGTTAAACGGCTTGAAGTTATTGAGATCAAAATAGGCAACCCGGAAGTCAGCGGTCTGCTGCAACAGCAGATCAATTTCATTCTGGATCGGTACATTGCCGGGTAACAGGGTTAACGGGTTGGAGTAACGGGCGTTGCGAATTTTCAGCTCCGTAATGCGTTTAAGCAGGTCTTTGACACTGCCCATTCCCAGATAGCAGCCATCCTGGGTAATCACAATATCCTGCTGCAAAGAGAAATCATTCTGATCGGTCACCAGCCGGGAGACCTGCTCCAGAGTGACTTCGGACTCGACCACCAGCGCCTGCTGGCTGAGCATCTTACGCACCGGCTTGTTCTCATATAACGCCCGGCCATACTGAGCAGAAAACACCTCCAGCAGGTCAGCTTTACGCACCACACCGATAGGCCGGCCATCCTGCAGCGCCGGAATGGCGGTCAGTTCCGGGTGCTTGCGAAACAGATCAGATACGTGGCCAATCCGGTCATCCAGGCTGATCGCCGGAGCTGGGCGTAACAGCGAGAAAGCCGTCTCGCCAACTTCAGCCTGACGACGATTTCGCGCCCGCTTGTACTCATTAACCACCACATCGGCGACACAATTTTCCGGCACTGGCTCTGGCCGCCCCAGCAGAAACCCCTGCCCCAGGGTGACGCCCAGTTTCTGCAGGGTACGCAGCTCTTCAATGCGCTCGATCCCTTCAGCAATCACCTTGCAGCGCATGCTCTGGCCAATATTGCAGACCGAACGTACCAGCTCCCGCTTGACCGGGTCACGATCGATACCCGCAATAAAGTGCTTGTCGATTTTGACGTATTCAGGGGTCAGCTGGGACCAGAGTTTCAACCCGGAGTAGCCACTGCCCAGATCATCAATGGCGATATCAAAGCCCATCTGACGGTAATGTTCCACCGCCTCCCGGCTGAGCCCTTCATGATCAAACGGGTGCTCCTCCGACAGTTCGATCACGACCCGGTCCAGACTGATTCCATGCTGTTTCAGCAGGGATGCGGTATAGCCATCCTGGTGCTCGGCACTTTGCAGTGATGAAGCGGTAACATTCAAAAATAGCTTACCCGGCAGGCCCAGTTCAGCAAAACGCTCTATCGAACGACGTCGGCACAACAACTCAAGCTCCAGCATCCGATTACAGGCTATCGCCGTGCCGAACAGTGCGTCTGGAAACTGTAATGGGCAGTCCGGCTGGCCGCGAATTAACGCCTCGTGGCCAATAACCTCCCCCAGATGCATATCCACAATCGGCTGAAAATGCGGCTCCAGCTGCTCATTGTGGATAATATCCAGCAGGCGAGCTTGCAACGAGTGCGCGCAGGTATCAGTCTGAGTAGAGTGTTCCATGGAGAGAGTCCTGGCTGATTAGATAAGCAGCCAAGACTAGGCACAAGGGGTGACAGTTAGATGACATTCACTTTTAATCTTGACAAGTCAACCTGACGCTACATCAAACATGATGCCGAGCAAGAATCTCTTTCAGCTCAGGCAGTGGTACGGGTCGTGCCAACAGGTAGCCCTGGCCCGTGTCACACTGATGCTGACGCAGGAAATCCAGTTGTGCTTCGGTCTCGATCCCTTCAGCTACGACTCCCAGCCCCAACTTATGCGACATGGCAATCACCGCTGCGGTAATCTCCATATCGTTGCGGTCGTGGGGAATATCACGGACAAAACTGGCATCCACTTTAAGCTGATGCACCGGCAACTTTTTCAGGTAACTCAATGAGGAATAGCCACTGCCGAAGTCATCAATGGCCAGTTTGACCCCCAGCTCCCGCATGGACTGCAGAATACGCAGTACCCGCTCCTCATCATCCATCACCATCGACTCGGTAATTTCCAGCTCAAGACAGTGGGCAGGCAGGCCACTTTCAGCCAGTACACCACGAATACAGGGCAACAGGTTCGGGTCCCGGAACTGGCGCAGCGACAGATTGACTGCCACCAGTAACGGCTGGCCCGGCTGCTGCAGGGCCGCAATGGTATGGCAGGCTTCATGCATTACCCACTCGCCCAGCGGCACAATCAGCCCCAGCTCTTCAGCCAGCGGAATAAAGTCAGCAGGTGAGACCCAGCCCTTCTCCGGGTGCTGCCAGCGTAGCAGCGCCTCAACGCCCACCAGCCGGATGGGATCGTCCAGCGCCCACTGAGGCTGGTAATGTAACTGAAATTGCCCCTGCTCCAGCCCTTCGCGCAGCTCTTTCTCAAACTGAATCCGGCGCATCACCTCATCGTTCATCTCTGCGGTGAAGAACTGAAAATTATTACGGCCTTTATGCTTGGCCCGGTACATTGCAAGGTCAGCATTTTTCATCAGCTGGGCGGCATCACGGCCATCTTCCGGGGCCACAGTAACCCCCACACTGGCGGTAACGATGACACTCTGGCCCTGCAGCTGGTAGGGCTCTACCAGCCGTTCAATCAGCTTGTTCGCCACTCGGGCCAGGCCGGCCTTACGGGCTTCAGGGATCAGTACCACAAATTCGTCACCGCCAAGGCGGGCAATAATATCGGAGTCACGCAGGGTCTCACGTAAACGGTCGGCAACCTGCTGCAGCAACAGATCGCCCACATCATGGCCCAGGCCATCATTAATCTGCTTAAAGTTGTCCAGATCCAGGTACAGCATGCCAAGGAAGCGCCCCTGACGCTGTACCTTACGCAACTCCAGATCGAGCTGTTCGCGAAACAGCCGTCGATTGCCCAGCTTGGTCAGCGGGTCGTAGAATGCCAGCCGCTCAATCTGCGCCTGAGTCTCTTTCTGCTTGCTGATATCTTCACTGATACTGACGTAGTGGGTGATATCCCCCACCTCGTTGGTAATCGGTGAGATCGACAATGAAGACCAGTAAGTCACCCCGGCTTTCGTGCAGTTCAGCAGCTCACCGTGCCAGTCCTGACCAACACTGATGCTCTGCCACATCTGTTCATACAGATGCAGGTCACTGTCACCACTGCTCAGAATACGCGGGTTCAGCCCGATGACCTCAACAGCGCTATAACCGGTAACGTCGACAAACTCTTCATTCACATACTCAATCGCCCCACGCGCATCGGTAATCAACACCATACTGGGACTCTGCTCCACAGCGCGGTACATCTTCTGCAGCATCGCCTCGGTCTGCTGCCGTTCCAGCACCAGCCCGGTCAGCTGAGCGGCGGCACGGATCAACTCCAGATGCACCGCATCCGGCTCCCAGGGGCGCGGGTAATAAATAGCAAAAGTACCCACCACTTCATCATGACTGCCAAAGATGGGTTGCGACCAGCAGGCTGCTACGCCAGCCTGCAATGCCAGCTCACGAAAGGGAGTCCAGTAGGGGTGCGTTTTAATATTGCCAACAATGGTCAGCTCTGCCGTGCTGGCAGCATGACCACAGGAGCCGATACCCTGGCCGATAGCCATGCCATCAATTGCGTCGTTATAGAACTCGGGCAGGCCCGGCGCAGCCACACACTGCAGGTGCTCCCGTTCACGATCAAGCAGCAGGATTGAACAGATCATCTCCGGCACCATGGCCTCAACCTGCTGCACAATGGAGTGCAGCACAATGTCCTGCGCTTCACCACGCAGCACCAGGTCCAGTACATTAGTCTGCAGCCGCAGCAACAGCTCATCGTGCTTCTGTCGGGTAATATCACGGGAAATAGACAGCACCGTATCCTTACTGCCTTCGGTGCCATGGATGGGGATTTTCTGACTTTCCAGTAACACCGGCCGGCCATCATAGTGGCTGACCCAGTGTTCACCGCTCTGAATGTAACGACTGGTCAGTACCTGAGCATCGGCCGCTTCCAGCTCTGCACCATCACGTATCTGAGGTGTCTGAGCCTGGCAAACGTGTTCAACAGGTTTACCAACAAAAGCCGCAAAGGCGCGGTTACATTCCAGATACTGACCGGAGTTGTCTTTGACGTAGATAAGGTCAGGCACATTATCCAGCAATGCCCGCAGTCGGCGCTGACGACGTTTGAACTGCTGTTTCTGCACCCGCAGCTGTTTCAGCTGCTGACGCTGGCGAAAGATCACAATCAGGGTGACGACCAGCAACAGAACCAGAACGGTTATGATCGTTAACACAGCAGTACACTCCAATCAGGCTTCAGCAGCCTGTACGTCAGGCGAGGGCAACTCAGTTACCCAGTTCAGTCATCCCTGCTGCAAACTGACGCAGCGCGTGGATCTCCTCTGCCCACAAGGTGTCATCGAGGGTTTCCAGTATCTCTGGATCCCCGCGAAAACATGCATCCTGCATTAGATCTGCGAAACAGCGGCCAGCCGATTTCGCTCTGCCCCAGGTTGTGGTGGCGGTCCAGTCGCGCACCCAGAGCAGCTTTAGAATCATTCAGGTGCACATCGTGCACCTCTCCCACCGTACTGGCATGAGCACCAATAGAGTGCGGCTTACCCATCGGTTTACAGCTTGCAGGCGCCGCCGAGACAGTCGTCAAAATCCATGGATTCCAGCTCTTCACGGGCCGCATGGGACTGCTGCAGCCGCTCCAGTAACTCTCCAGCCAGACCATCCTGCTGATTAACAGCGGCTTTTTCAAACACGTTCAACAGGGCTTTCAGCTCGTCCAGGGTAAAGTCGTTCACGCCACATCTCCAGCAGTTTAATTTTTCAGGGCGGCAAGTCTATAGAGCCATTTCCGGCCAGGCAACCGAAATACGCTCATTTTTTATTCAGCCTTCAACATCAGGCCGGTAGCAGATGATCTACCATCAGCTGAATACTACGCTTGCCACGGAATTCATTAATATCCAGCCGGTACACCACCTGCACCCGGTTGATACCTTCATCCGGCCAGAGTTCGGCGTCGCAGTTAAAATGGATTGCATCAATGGCGATGCCACTGGCCGGATCCATCAGCACCATTTTTAGATGGCGCTGACCGACAATACGCTGCTGTAACAGGCTGAATTCACCATCAAACAGCGGCTCCGGGAACTGATGCCCCCAAGGACCATTGTCACGTAGCAGCTGAGCCAGCTCCATGCTGATTTCAGCACCACTGAGCTGACCATCGGTCAGCACCCGTTGTTGCAGATCCTCAGCATCGAGCTGGCGACGCACTTCTTCATCCAGTGCCTGCTGAAACAGTTCCAGTTTGTCAGCGGCAATGGTTAGTCCGGCAGCCATGGCATGGCCACCAAACTTGCGCAGCAATTCAGGATAGCGCGCAGCGATCGCGTCGAGGCCATCGCGGATATGGAAGCCTGGAATCGAGCGGGCCGAACCTTTGATCTCGCCCTCATCACCGGGGGCAAAAGCGATTACCGGTCGGTGTACTCGGTCTTTTATCCGCGAGGCCAGAATACCGATCACCCCCTGATGCCAGCTGGCATCGTACAGCGCCACGCCCCAGGGCAGCTGCTCGTCAGACAGCTCTATATCGTTGAGGATCACCAGCGCTTGCTGCTGCATCTCCTGCTCAATCTGGCGGCGCTCTTTATTCAGTTCATCCAGGGTATTGGCCAGATCACGGGCATAGTCCAGGTCCGGGCTAAGCAGACACTCAATGCCGATCGACATATCTTCCAGCCGCCCGGCGGCATTGAGCCGGGGTGCCAGCGCAAAACCAAAATCAGCCGCTACCATCTTGCTCGGATCACGCCCGGCGATTTCGATCAGCGCCTGGATACCCGGCCGCATATAGCCCGCCCGGATCCGCTGCAGGCCCTGGTGCACCAGGGTCCGGTTGTTATGTTCCAGCGCGACAACATCTGCCACGGTGCCCAGCGCCACCAGATCCAGCAACACGCCAAGATTAGGTGTACCCAGCCCGCGAGCTTCAAACCAGCCTCGCTGCTGTAATGCCCGGCGCAGGGCGATCATCACATAGAAAATCACCCCTACGCCGCAAGTCGATTTGGCAATAAAATCACAGCCCGGCTGATTGGGATTCACAATGGCACAGGCGTCCGGCAGCTCAGCCCCTGGCAAATGGTGATCCGTGACCACCACATCCACGCCATGGCTGTTAGCCCGCGCCACCCCTTCCACCGAGGAGATGCCGTTATCAACGGTGATCAACAGTTGTGGCTGCTGGGTCACCGCCACCTCAACAATTTCCGGGCTCAGACCATAGCCGTATTCAAAGCGGTTAGGCACCAGATATTCAACCTCCCCCGCCCCCATCATACGCAGCGCTTCTATCGCCACCGCTGTACTGGTCGCACCGTCACAGTCGAAGTCACCAACAATCAGGATCTTCTGCTGTTTTTCCAGCGCCTCAACCAGCCGTACCACCGCAGCGTCCATGCCTTTCATAGCAGTGTCTGGCAGCAGCTCTTTCAGGTTACGGCCCAGCTCGGCCTGGTCGGTAATGCCACGACTGGCATAAATTCGCGCCAGTACAGGAGAGACCTGCTGTTCAATCGGCAGGCCCGCTGGCGGAGATGGACGACGTTCGATTATCAGTTGCTTCATTGTGCTCTCTGGGCGCGGTTAATGGCGCGGGAAACCACTGGCCAGTTTTGCCAGTCAGAAAATAAACGGCCAGCCCCAGCCACTCACGACTGGCAATACTAAGGTCACGCAGGTTTTTCCACAGGATGGGCCGATAACGGTTTTCACCACTGTAGTAATCTACCGGCCAGGGAATCACCGGCCAGCCATGCTGACGAAAGACGCCAACTGAACGCGGCATATGGTATGCCGACGTTACCAGCAACCAGGGCTTTTCGGGCGTACTGAGTAACAGTTTTCGACTTTCACGGGCATTTTCATGGGTATTACGCGAGTTACGCTCAATCTGCACACGCTCTGCCATACCGACACTGCGTAGCCACTGCTGCACGACATCACCACCACGGTACTCTGGCCGTAACAGAGAGCCCGAACCGCCACTGAAAATCACCGGCACATCCGGGTAACGCTTCATCAACGGCAGCATCGCCAACACCCGATCACCGGCGGCATTAAACTGTGGCTGTTGCCAGCGCACACTCTGTTCGGCGATTTCACCCCCACCCAGCACAATAATGCCACCAATGTCCTGCACCGGCTCCGGTTGAGCAAAGCGGGTTTCCAGCGGCCGCAACAGCCAGTTACCCAGCGGAAACAGAGTCACGGTAACCAGCAGGAGGGCACTGAACCACAACAGCGTCAGCCCGCCACGCCAGCGAAAACTGGTCAGCAGGATGGCCAGCACCAGCAGAATAACCAGCAGGTGATCAGGTTGCACCAGCGTCCAGCCCAGTTTTGACAGGGCAAAAAAACTGTCCATAGTTTCTCCCTCTCTCCTTAAAAAGTAAAAAGCCCGGCCCTCGTGCATTCCTGCACGACGGTACCGGGCCTGAGCCGAGCATTACTGCTCAGTGCATTCAGCTGTTATGAACATGGCTGGCAACAAACTGCTGCACGGTGCCCAGATCATTCACCAGAACAGTCAGACGTTCTTCACGCTCAAACAGGTCCGTCAGGTGCGCAGGCAGCTGCGGACTTTCCAGACCGGCTTTAACCACCGGTTCCGGGAATTTAACCGGATGCGCTGTCGCCAGAATGATCATCGGTACGCTGCGGTCACTGTTGCACTCGCGGGCCGCTTTCACGGCAATCGCCGTGTGTGGGTCCAGCAGGTAACCGGTTTCAGCATACACCTGTTTGATCACCGCACAGGTCGTCTCATCGTCTACCGCACAGCTGTCGAACAGTTCACGTACCTTGTCCCAGCGCGCGCCATCAAGCTGTACAGATTCGGACTTGAAGCGGTCCATCAGATCAGCAATAGCCGCACCGTCGCGGTCGTAAATATCGAACAGCATACGTTCAAAGTTGGACGACACCATGATATCCATGGATGGCGACAACGTGTGCTCCAGAGTGCCTTTAGACATATCGTTGCCGCTGATTACACGGTGCAGAATATCGTTACGGTTGGTGGCAACCACCAGCTGTTTGATCGGCAGGCCCATCTGTTTAGCCAGATAGCCAGCGAAGATATCGCCGAAGTTACCGGTTGGCACAGAGAAGCTCACTTCACGGTGTGGACCACCCACAGCCAGTGAGGCTGAAAAGTAGTACACAATCTGGGACATGATGCGCGCCCAGTTGATGGAGTTCACGGCACCCAGTTTCAGACCCTTCAGGAAACCCTGATCGGCGAAGCTGTCTTTAACCATCTGCTGACAGTCATCGAAGTTACCTTCCAGCGCAACGTTATAGACGTTGTCTTCCAGGATGGTGGTCATCTGGCGACGCTGCACTTCGGATACGCGGTTATGCGGATGCAGGATAAAGATATCCAGATGCTCGCTATGGCAGCAACCTTCAATGGCAGCAGAACCGGTATCACCGGACGTCGCGCCCATGATCACCAGACGTTCTTTGCGCTTGCTCAGCACGTAGTCCATCAGGCGGCCCAGCAGCTGCAGGGCAAAATCTTTAAAGGCCAGCGTCGGACCATGGAACAGCTCCAGGATCCATTCGTTGGTACCCAGGCCCTGTACCGGTGCCACACCGATGTGATTGAAACCGGCATAGGTCTCATCAATCATCTGCTTCAGATCGGCATCATCAATACAGCCAGCGACAAACGGGCTGATGATTTTAAATGCCAGATCGCTGTACGGCAGGCCTGCCCAGCTGGCGATCTCTTCTTTAGAGAACGTTGGCAGAGTTTCAGGTACGTACAGACCGCCATCGCTGGCCAGACCAGCCAGCAATACGTCTTCAAAGTTCAGCGCCGGAGCCTGACCTCGAGTGGAGATATATTTCACGTTCAGGTCCTCGCTTACAACTGCTCTACACGGATGCGGGTTACGCTACCGTTGATCTCTGCCAGTGCTTCAATGGCAGTGATTGCGTCATTCATTTTCTGCTCCTGTACCTTCTGGGTCAGGATGATCACCGGTACCTGCTGCTCGCTGGTCTCTTTCTGGATGATCGCTTCAATGTTGATGCCCTGCTCGCCCAGAATGCTGGTGATCGCTGCCAGGGTGCCCGGCTGTTCGCTGGCAGACAGGCGCAGGTAACAGGCGGTTTCAGTCTGCTCAATCGCAGCAATCGGCGTGTCATACAGCGAACCCGGGTGGAACGCCAGGTGAGGTACACGGTTATCACGGTCCGCTGTCAGCGTACGCACAACATCAATAAGGTCAGCAACCACGGCAGACGCCGTTGGTTCTGCACCCGCACCTGCACCGTAATACAGGGTCTGGCCGACGGCATCGCCGTCCACAACAACGGCGTTCATCACGCCGTTTACATTGGCCAGCAGTGCCTGTTCAGGAATCAGAGCCGGGTGCACACGCAGCTCAACACCGTGATCGGTACGACGGCTGATGCCCAGATGCTTGATACGGTAGCCCAGCTCTTCAGCGTACTGCACATCTTCCGAGGTAATCTTGCTGATCCCTTCGGTGTATGCCTTGTTGAACTGCAACGGAATACCGAAGGCGATGGAGGACAGGATGGTCAGCTTGTGTGCTGCATCGATACCTTCAACATCGAAGGTTGGATCCGCTTCAGCGTAGCCCAGTTCCTGGGCTTCTTTGAGCACATCATCAAAGTCACGGCCTTTCTCTTTCATCTCAGTCAGGATGAAGTTACCGGTGCCGTTGATGATGCCCGCCAGCCAGTTGATTCGGTTAGCAGACAGACCTTCACGGATTGCTTTGATGATCGGGATGCCACCGGCAACACCGGCTTCAAACGCCACCATCACGTTTTTCTTCTGCGCCGCCTCAAAGATCTCATTACCATGTTCGGCAATCAGCGCTTTGTTCGCGGTAACGACATGCTTGCCGTTTTCAATCGCTGTCATCACCAGATCCAGGGCTACGTCGTAACCACCGATCAGTTCAACCACGATGTCAATTTCAGGGTTGGTCGCGACCGCAAAAACATCGCTGGTCATCTGCGTGCCTTTGGTGTCAATCGCCGGATTTTCACGACGGGCACCAATTTCCTCGACAACAATTTTTCGGCCTGCACGACGCGCAATCTCGTCTGCATTACGTTTCAGAACGTTGAACGTACCGCCACCGACCGTACCCAGTCCACAGATACCCACTTTTACCGGTTTCAAACCAACACCTCGCGCAAACCATTTACGATAGGATCGGCCGCACTTGCGACCGAAAACAGGCCAAACAGTATATCTGATTGCCAGGCGCAGACCTAACAACTGGCAGAAACAAATAGAGGCCGAAAAAACCTCTGTTTAAAGGCATAAAAAAAGGAGCATTCAATGCTCCTTTTTAATGAATTGTGCAAGATTACTTCAGTTCAAGCATCGCTGCCAGCCGCTCAGCCGGTACGTAGCCTGGAATCAGGGTGCCATCTTCCAGCACCATCGCAGGGGTACCGTTCACACCCACCGACTGGCCCAGCGCCATCTGCTCCATCACCGGATTGGTGCAGGTTTTCGCAGCAACCTTACCGCCGGTTTTAGAACTGTGCATCGCATCAGCACGGGCCTTGCCCGCACTTTCACACCAGATGGATACCATCTCTTTATACGCCGGGGAACCGAAGCCCGCACGCGGGTACGCCAGGTAATTAACCTGCACGCCCATTTTATTCAGCGCCGGGATTTCTTCATGCAACTTGCGGCAATAAGGGCAGCTGGTATCGGTGAAAACATTGATAGTTGCTTTCACTTCGCCCGCCGGGGCATAAACAATTTTGTCATCATCGGAGATGGCAGCAACTTTCTGCGCCCGCGTTACTGCCGCTTTTTTCTCGGTCAGGTTCACAAAGCCATCGTTATCGCTATAACGGTACAGCTGGCCCACCACAAAGTATTCACCCTGAGGGTCGGAAAACAGCGTTTCACCACTGCCCAGCGTCACCTCATAGAGTCCACCCATCGCTGCGGGTTTTACCGAGGCAACCGGAATACCTTCATTCACCTTTTTCAACTGTGCCACGATACGCTCTTCAGCACTTTGCGCAGCCATCAGAGTTCCATTCAGGCCCAGTATCATCAGGGCGCTTACCAATACTTTACGCATTCAAATCCTCGTTACTTTGCTCAGGTTGCAAGAGTGGCACGACTGTACGATTACCCGAAGCGCACAAAGTTCCCAGGCCCTGCAAATTAGTTAGCCCGCTCAGCCCCGCGGGTGGTGCTGCTGATGCAGCGTCTGCAGGCGGTGCTGGGCGACATGAGTATATATCTGCGTAGTAGACAGGTCACTGTGACCAAGTAACAACTGCACCACCCGCAGATCGGCACCATGGTTAAGCAGGTGCGTGGCAAACGCATGACGCAGTGTATGCGGTGACAGCGGCTTATCAATCCCGGCGACCACCGCATGGTGTTTAATGCGATACCAGAAGGTCTGGCGGGTCATCGGCCCGCCGGTACGGCCGGGAAACAGCACATCACCGCAAAACGCCGGGTCCAGCTCAGCCATATAACGCCGCAACCAGTCCAGTGCTTCATCACCTACCGGTACCAGCCGGTCTTTGCCACCTTTACCCGTCACCCGTACCACGCCCTGCACCAGGTTTAACCGCGATCGGGTCAGCGTCACCAGCTCGCTCACACGCAGGCCCGCGGCATACAGCAATTCCAGCATGGTACGGTCACGCAAGCCCAGCGCAGTCTCAATGTCCGGTGCGGCCAGCAGCGCTTCCACATCAGTTTCTGTCAGGCTTTTCGGCAATGGCCGGGCACGTTTGGGGCTATCGATACGCAGGGTTGGATCTTCATCCAGCCAGTGTTCTCGCAGTGAGAATCGATAAAACCCTCGCAAACAGGACATCATCCTGGCCGTAGAACTGGCCTTGAGCATCTCCTGTTGACGCCAGTCAAGGTGAACCTGGATCCACTCGCGATCAATCGTCATCAAGCTACAGTTACGTTCATTTAACCAGTGGGCAAAATGATTCAGATCTCGCCGGTAAGACGCCAGGGTGTTATCAGCCAGACCTTTCTCCAGCCAGATGGCATCCAGGTACTGCTCAATAACCCGCTGGTCCTCTGTCGCTATGGCTGTTTTTGCCATTATGACCTCCTTTGCTGAAACCGGCCTGAATTCAATCCGGGCATCATACTGCGCTCGCCAAATTTCAGGCACAAAAAAAGCGGCCGAGGCCGCTTTTTTTCGATCATCAAGAGCAGACGAATTACTTCGCCAACTTCTCTTTGATACGTGCAGATTTACCAGAACGCTCACGCAAGTAGTACAGTTTCGCCTGACGAACGTCACCACGACGCTTAACAGTGATGCTGTCTACTGTGTTGCTGAAAGTCTGGAAAGTACGCTCAACGCCCACACCGTGGGAGATTTTACGTACAGTGAAAGCAGAGTTCAGGCCGCGGTTACGCTTGCCGATTACTACGCCTTCGTATGCCTGCAGACGGGTACGCGTACCCTCTACAACTTTTACCTGAACGATTACTGTATCGCCCGGTGCAAAAGTTGGCACTTCTTTAGTCATCTGTTCAGCTTCAATCTGCTGAATGATCAGGTTTTTGCTGCTCATGGGCTCGCTCCTAATCCTGGTATTTAGCCGTCAGACGCGTCGGTCTCACGGATATATTCGGTTAACAACGTCTGCTGTTCGGCACTTAATTCCACGTTATCCAACAGGTCCGGTCGGCGTTGCCATGTCCTTCCCAGTTGCTGTTTCAGACGCCAGCGCCTGATCCTCTCGTGGTTACCGCTCAGCAGCACCTCAGGTACCACTGCCTCATCCAGCTGTTCTGGTCGTGTATAGTGCGGGCAATCCAGTAATCCATCGCAGAAAGAATCTTCCTGCGCCGAGTTCTGATGGCCGAGAACCCCGGGCACCAAACGAGAAATTGCGTCGATCATCGTCATGGCAGGCAGTTCGCCGCCACTCAGAACGAAGTCCCCGAGGGACCACTCTTCGTCAATCTCTGCCTCGATAAGGCGTTCATCAATACCTTCATAGCGACCAGCAACCAGAATCAGATTCTGTTCAGTTGCCAGTTGCTCCACCCCTGCATGATCCATCTTTCGCCCCTGAGGGGAGAGGTAAATCACTTTCGCAGGACCGTCTGCCGCCTGCCGTGCTGCCTGAATAGCCTCCCGTAAGGGCTGCACCTTCATCAGCATGCCAGGACCACCGCCATAAGGGCGATCATCAACGGTACGGTGTTTATCATGCGCGAAGTCACGGGGACTCCAGCACTGGATATCGATCAACTGATTACGCACTGCTCGACCGGTTACGCCGTGGCTTTTAATCGCCTCGAACATCTCCGGAAACAATGTAACTACACCAAACCACACAGCCTAGAATTCCGGGTCCCAATCGACCCGTAGTGTACCTGCTTCCAAGTCTATGTCCTGGACCACCTGATCAGGTAAATAAGGGATCAGACGCTCGCGCTCGTCGAGACTGCCTTCACACTGTTGAACCACCAGCACATCATTAGAGCCGGTTTCGATCAGATGATTCACCTGGCCCAGCAAAATGCCGTCCAGGGTATAAACTTTAAGCTTTTCCAGCTGGCTCCAATAGTATTCACCAGTTTCCAATTCAGGAATCAGTGCACTACTTACCGCAATGTCCATCTCACAATACTTGCGAGCTACATCACGGTCGGAACAACCAGCCAGTCTGACAACGATGCCTTTACCGTGGCGCCGACCTTCGGCCAGTTTGACTTCCGTCCAACGACCATCCAGCTTCAGCACCCAGGGTGAATAGTTCAGGATATTTTCCATCGGCTCGGTATGCGAAAAAACTTTCACCATACCTTTCACGCCATACACACTGGTAATGCGTCCGACAATTACGTGCTTGTCTTGCGACTGTTCACTCATATCCTGATCAGCACCAATTACTCAGCAGCTTTAGCAGCGTCTTTCAGTACTTTAGCAACACGAGCGGACAGCTGTGCGCCCTTGCCCTGCCAGTACTGAACTCGCTCCATGTCTACACGCAGACGCTCTTCCTGACCACGAGCAACCGGGTTGAAGAAACCCACGCGCTCAATAAAGCGACCGTCACGAGCATTACGTGAGTCCGCTACAGTGATGTGATAGAAAGGACGCTTTTTCGCGCCGCCACGAGATAAACGGATAGTTACCATGCGTTAGATCCCTTTATTGAGTGGGTTTTAACATCGCCCACTGTTAGAAGATTTCACAGTTAAGACGGCGAACCTGCTTAACTGAGAACCAATAAAATCAGGGCCGGAATCTTACGCTAATCCGCGGCCCATGAGAAGTGTAATCTGTGTGTATTTTAGCCGACCCTTCATGAACAGCCGGCAAAGGTAACCCGAACGGTTACTTAAAGGGGAAGCCACCGCCGCCAATGCCCGGTGGCATACCACCTCCCGGACCACCACCCATACCCGGTGGCAGCATGCCTTTCATGCCACGCATCATCTTGCTCATACCGCCTTTGCCGGAGAACTTCTTCATCATCTTCGACATCTGTTTATGCTGTTTGAGCAGGCGATTGATATCCTGAATCTGGGTACCGGAGCCCGCTGCGATACGCTTTTTACGTGAACCGCTGATCACATCCGGGTGACGACGTTCGTGAGGCGTCATGGAGTTGATGATCGATTCCATCTGGCCCATGCCTTTTTCAGCGTTAGCCGACTGAGCAGCTTCCGCTAACTGGCCCATACCAGGCAGCTTCTGCATCATGCCCATCATGCCGCCCATGTTTTTCATCTGCTGCAGCTGCTCATGGAAATCTTCCAGATCGAAACCACGACCTTTCTTGATCTTCTGGGCAAATTTTTCAGCTTTGTCCTTATCAATCTTCTGCTCGGCTTCCTCGATCAGCGACAGTACGTCACCCATGCCCAGGATACGCGAGG
Organism: uncultured Oceanospirillaceae bacterium; assembly: GCA_913057435.1. Taxonomy (GTDB): domain Bacteria; phylum Pseudomonadota; class Gammaproteobacteria; order Pseudomonadales; family Balneatricaceae; genus Marinobacterium_C. The sequence continues at coordinate 95,981 of CAJXNY010000013.1, forward strand.
CGATACGGTCAGGGTGGAACGGCTCGAGCGCGTCGACCTTCTCCCCCATACCGATAAATTTGATCGGTTTACCGGTGATGTGACGCACCGACAGCGCGGCACCCCCACGGGCATCACCATCCGCTTTGGTGAGGATCACACCGGTCAGCGGCAGCACTTCATTGAAGGCGCGAGCGGTATTGGCAGCATCCTGACCGGTCATGGCATCGACCACAAACAGCGTTTCTACCGGCTTCACCGCCGCGTGCAGGCGCTTGATCTCATCCATCATGTCGGTATCAACATGCAGACGACCGGCGGTATCTACCAGCAGTACATCGTGGTGCTGAATGCGGGCATGCTGGACCGCTGCGTTGACGATATCAACCGGGTCCTGATCAGCACTGGACGGGAAGAAATCAACGTCAACCTCAGCGGCCAGGGTTTCCAGCTGCTTGATCGCCGCCGGACGGTAAACGTCAGCCGAGACCACCAGCACTTTCTTCTTTTTACGCTCACGCAGGAAACGCGACAGCTTGGCCACGGAGGTGGTTTTACCCGCCCCCTGCAAACCGGCCATCATCACAACCGCTGGAGGCTGAGCTGACAGGTTCAGCTCTTCATTGGCCTCCCCCATCACCTTGACCATCTCTTCGTTGACGATCTTCACAAACACCTGGCCGGGGCTCAGGCTCTTGGTGACTTCGGTGCCAACGGCGCGCTCTTTCACACTGTTAACAAACTCTTTCACCACCGGCAGCGCAACATCCGCTTCCAGCAGCGCCATACGCACCTCGCGCAGGGTGCCTTTGATATTGTCTTCAGTCAGTTTTGCCTGGCCGGTTACCGAGCGCAGTGTCTGGGTTAACCGTTCGGAAAGATTCTGAAACATGCTTAATCTCTGAGTCATGCCCGGCGGACTGCCCGGCAACTGTCAATTTGGAATAACTGGGCATTGTACACCAGCTGTACCGATTCTCAGAATCGCCTTTATTTGCCAGCGGCTAACCCACCGAGAAAGCACCGTTACATACCGCCCCGCCACATTCCACAGTGTGACGAAATATGCCACACTAGAGCGCTTAAATTTCAGCCTGAAAACAGTGATCCAGGCTTTGGAGGACGCATGCTGACAGGGTTAGCGATACTGGCGCTGGTCTGCTATCTGGCAGCCACAGCAAAACAATGGCAGGTACTGCAACAGAGCAGTGCTGATAGCCGACTGATCAAAGGACTGGGCGGCGCAGGCTGGCTGCTGCACACCCTGGGGCTCTACCTGCATTTACATCAGGGTAATGATATTAACCTGAGCCTGTTTAACGTCGCCTCTCTGATCAGCTGGCTGGTTGCAGGCATCGTACTGGTCAGCAGCCTGCGCCAGTCGATTGAGAACCTCTACCTGGGGGTTTTCCCGCTGGCTGCCATCATGGGTCTGTGCAGCGCCTTGGTACCTGAAACCGGCATTGCCAAAGCCTACGGCGGCGGCGTTATTGCCCATATTCTGCTGTCGATACTGGCTTACAGCATCTTCACCATTGCTATGCTGCAGGCAGTGTTATTACAGCAGCAGGAAAAGGCGCTGAAAAGCCACAGCACCCGTGGCCTGATCGCCACCCTGCCACCACTGCAAACCATGGAACGGCTGCTGTTCGAGATGATCGGCACCGGCCTGGTGCTGCTGACTGCCGCCCTGCTGACCGGTTTTCTGTTCGTCGAAGATCTGTTTGCCCAGCAGCTGGTGCATAAAACCGTCCTGTCGATCCTCGCCTGGCTGCTCTACAGCCTGCTGCTGATCGGCCGCTGGCGGTTTGGCTGGCGCAGCCGGACCGCCCTGCGCTGGACCATCGGCGGCTTCGGCGTACTGGCGTTTGCGTTCTTTGGCTCCAAAATCGTACTCGAGCTGTTTATCAACAGTTAAGTGCCACCCGCGACAACGACACCCTGGATGACGACGCTCATCTGCTTCTGAGTATTGACTCCAGGGTGTCGGCATCTGAAAATGCCCGTCCGATTATAAAATTAAGGTCTCGCCGTCTTGGAAGACGCATCGATTAGCCTGCTTGCAGGCATACTCTGTTTTCTGATCCTCTGTTCCGCTTTTTTCTCCAGCTCCGAGACCGGCATGATGTCGCTCAACCGCTACCGGTTGAAGCACCTGGTAAAGAAGAAGCACCGCGGCGCGCGGCGCGCCAGCAAACTGCTGGAGCGCCCAGACCGACTGATCGGGGTTATCCTGATCGGCAACAACTTCGTCAACATCCTGGCCTCGGCCATCGCTACCGTGATTGCGGTGCGGCTATGGGGCGATGCCGGTATCGCGATCGCCACCGCCGGACTGACGTTTGTCATTCTGATTTTTGCCGAAGTCACCCCCAAAACACTGGCCGCCCTGCACCCGGAGCGCATCGCTTTCCCCGCCGCACTGCTGCTTAACCCGCTGCTCAAACTCAGCTACCCGCTGGTATGGGTGGTCAACGGCATCACCAACGGCCTGCTGCGGCTGTTCGGGGTCAAAGTTACCGAAGGCAACAACCACCACCTGAGCAGTGAAGAGCTGCGCACTCTGGTACATGAAGCTGGCGCACTGCTACCGCAAAATCAGTCCATGCTGCTGGGCGTACTGGAGCTGTCTGAAGTCACCGTTAACGACATCATGGTGCCGCGTAACGAGGTGATCGGCATCGATCTGGAAGACGATATCGACACCATCATCAAACAGCTCAGCGAAAGCTCCCACACCCGGCTGCCGGTTTACCAGGGCGAACTGAACAAGGTGGTCGGAGTGCTGCACATGCGCAACCTGGCGCAGATCCTCCACACCGGCTCCATCAGCAAAGCCGCCATCATGCAGGTGGTGCACGAGCCTTACTTCGTCCCGGAAAGCACTCCGCTGCAAACCCAGCTGCTGAATTTCCAGAAAAACACCCGCCGAATCGGTCTGGTGGTGGACGAGTATGGTGATGTCGAAGGGATTGTCACGCTGGAAGATATTCTGGAAGAGATCGTCGGCGAGCTGTCGAACCAGGGCGGCGACGACAACCAGGACATTCATCCACAGGAAGATGGCAGCTTCTTTATTGATGGCACCGCGACCATTCGCGATATCAACAAAGCCATGGACTGGGAACTGCCCACTGACGGGCCAAAAACCCTCAACGGCCTGATCACCGAAACGCTGGAAGCGATCCCGGATGCCAATGTCTGCCTGCAGATAGACAACTTCCGCATCGAAACCCTGCAGATCAACGACAACCTGATCAAGACCGTGCGGATTACCGTACTGAAAAAGCAGGACACAGACGACTGAGCGAGACTTCGCGACAGCTAAGGCAGACCGGTTCCGGTCTGCCTTCTTTACTCAGCTTTTGAGCTTTTCTTCAACACTGCGAATCTTGTCATCCATGGTCTGGACCCGATCCGTACGGGTGCCAACACGCAGCGAACTGCTGACCCGCACCGCGCCCATCTCATGCACCACCTGGTGGCAACGCTTCACCGCACCGAACACCTCATCCCAGTCACCTTCAATATTGGTGCCGTAAGCATGCATCTGGTACGACAGACCCGCCTCTTTCAGTACCCGCTGACAGGCCGTTACATGGGCCGACACCGAATTACCGACATCAATGGGGATGACACACAGATCAACCATGACTCTCATTGCACTACTCCTGGTATTATTTTTGTTATACCCGCTCGCCCTGTTCACGGCGTGCGACCTTGTGCATTACCGCACGTTTTTCATTATTGTCCATCGCTCCCCAGCGGGAGATCTCCTGACCGCTGCGCTGGCAGGCAATACAGATATCATGCGCATCCAGTGCGCAAACACTGACACAGGGACTGCGTACGGGACGCTCTTCATTACTCACGGCGGGTTCAGAGATCATTACTGGGGCTCAAAGCTGCGATTGAATCGGCGCATATTGTCCACATAGCTATGGGCGTTGGCCAGCAATCCCTGCTGCTGCTCATCACTAAGTATACGTTTTACCTTGGCCGGTGAGCCCACCACCAGCGAACCATCCGGAATATCCATGCCTTCTGGCACCAGCGCATTGGCCCCGATCAGGCAGCCTTTACCAATTTTTGCCCCATTGAGCACCACCGCGCCGATCCCGATCAGCGAACCATCACCCACCGTGCAGCCATGCAGCATCGCCTGATGGCCCACCGTCACATCCTGACCCACGGTCAGCGGGTAACCCGGATCGGTGTGCAGAATGGCACCGTCCTGGATATTACTGCCCCGGCCAATGGTGATCTGATCATTGTCGCCCCGGATCACCACATTGAACCAGACACTGCTGCAATCATGCAGCGTGACCGAGCCCAGTACCGTGGCATTATGGGCAACAAAGTGCTCCTCACCCTGCAGCTCAACTGCACGGCCTTCAAGTGTAAACAGCATAGAAATCGTCCTTATTTGGTATTTGCTTGCTGGTGTTCTGGCCGGGCCCGCATCGGAATACCGGCGTCATAAACCGTATTCATCAACTCGGTCAGCACATAGGCGGTCAGCCCCCAGATGGTGTAATCACCATACTGCCAGGCCGGAACCTCATGAATCCGACCATAGGCGCGAATCTGATGAGTACGATAATGCCCCGCTTCCAGCAGAAAGCTGACCGGCACCCGGAACACCGCATCCAGCTCACCGGGGTTTGGCACCAGCTCGACAGCCGGGTCAATCAACCCCACCCAGGGCGTCACCTGCAACTGATGCTTGGACATGATCTGGCCCAGCGGGCCCAGGATTTCCACCTGCTCCGGCGGCAGGCCCACCTCTTCATGGGCCTCGCGCAGTGCGGTAAATTGCAGGTCAGGATCGGTTGCATCATGCTTGCCGCCAGGAAAGGCCACTTCACCGCCATGGGTGGAAAGGCGGGCGGCGCGTTGCGTCAGAATAATTTCAGGATCACCCGGGTGATCAGTCAGCGCCACCAGCACGCTGGCTTTAGGGCCCTCACTGCGAAATCGGACGGGACGATGGTGTGCCATACGTTGCTTTAATTTGCGTATCATAGGACCTCGTCATTATTAGCCTGCTTTGATCATACCGCCGTCTTACCCGAAAGTTGAGCATCACTGTAACGGCGCTTGAGCAGACAACCAGGCAGGCTCTACAATGAGCCTTCACTCTATAAAGGATAGATGATGAACTTCTGCAGCCAGTGCGGTAGCGCCGTTGAACTGAAAGTCCCTGCCGGTGACAGCCGCCTTCGCTACGTCTGCGACAGCTGTCAGACCATCCATTACCAGAACCCGAACATCGTCGCCGGATGCATCCCGGTGTACCAGGACAAGGTGCTGCTATGCCGCCGTGCCATTGAGCCACGCATCGGCCTGTGGACCCTGCCCGCCGGTTTTATGGAGAATGGCGAAGCCGTTGAAGTGGCCGCTGCCCGTGAAACCCGTGAAGAGGCCTGCGCCGAAGCCAGCAACCTGCAGCTGTATACCGTGACCTCCATTGTCCATGTCAATCAGGTACAGATGCTCTACCTGGCCGAGCTGGCCGTGCCTGAATTTGGTGTAGGAGAAGAAACGCTGGAAGTCGGCCTGTTTGCTGAAGATGAAATTCCCTGGCAGGAGCTGGCCTTTGAAACAATCCACAATGCGCTGAGCTTCTATTTTGCCGATCGCAAACAGGGTGAGTTTCCACTGCGCCATATCAGTATTGAGCGCAACAGACGCCAGCATAAAGACTGACTCCGCCCGGTGGATAACTTTTATACCCACCGCCCGTCAAGCGCGACCGGCTCTGTTCAATATATTTATCACGCTTTGTCGGGCCGCTAATCCGCCAGTAAAACAGGGCCGTGCGAAAAAACATCAGCCCGTCAGAATCGCCTGAGCGCGGGCCCTGGCACAGTTATCAGACGACTATACCCAGCTTATCCCACAGGTTACTCAGTGTTTCTGTGGATAACCTTATCTACAGTCTGTTGCCGTCAAATAGCTGCCAGCTGCCAGACATCGTAGGCCACCTCTTCATAAGGATGGGCCTGCTTCAGCGCCGCCACTGCACTGTGGATAAGTTCATCACTGCACACCAGCTCCACCTTCCACTCCGCCAGCTGCTCCACCTCACCGCGCTGACCAATATGCGGATCACTGCCCGCCAGCGGACGAAACTGCCCGGTGCCCAAGGTCTGCCAGCAGCAGCTGTCATAATCACCAATGCGCCCCGCCCCCACCGCAAACAGCGCCTGTTTAACCGTCTCCAGATTCTCCTGGGGAACAAAAAATGCCAGTTTATACATGGTTGTCATCCTGCTGTTATCTTGCGGTTAACCCAGCCTTTTAGTATACCCATCTCACCGGTTATCAGGAGTCACCATGGACAGTACTACCCTGCTTATCCCCAGTTTCGACCTGCTCAATATCAGCCTGCTGATCCTGGCGGGCAGCACCGGCTGGCTGTTCAGCTCACTGGCTGCAGGCGGCGGTGCGCTGCTGAGTATCCCGCTGCTCAATACGGTGCTGCCACTGGGGCTGGTCGCCCCGGTGCTCTGTACCGGATCAGTACTGGGCGCAGCCCATCGCGGCTGGCTGTTCCGCCAGCAGATCAACTGGCAGATCCTGCGCTGGCTGCTGCCAGGCATCATCAGCGGCGCATTATTGGGCAGCTGGCTATTCAGCCAGATCAGCCTGCCCTGGCTCGGCGGCCTGGTGGCGCTGTTTCTACTGTTCAATGGCCTCAACGATTACCTGTTCAGCGGACGGCTGAGCTTTAAAACCCGACTCTCCTGGTTCACCGGCGCAGGCTTCGTTACCGCCCTGCTCTCAGCCCTGATCGGTGCCGTCGGCCCGGTGCTAAACCCGTTCTACCTCAACTATGGCGTGGAAAAGGAACAGATCCTGGCCACCAAGGCGATCAGCACGCTGCTGATGCAGCTGGTTAAACTGGCGGGCTATCTGTGGTTTCTGGATGCACCCAGCAGCTGGCTCTGGCTGGGGCTGGTTCTCGGGCTGGGAGCGATGATCGGTAATCAGCTGGGCAAGCTGGCGTTACAGCGGATCAGCAAGGCGCAGTTTCGCCATATTGCCAATGGGTTGCTGACGTTAAGTGGGGTGATGATGCTGGGGGCGGCGTTTTAGGGGTCGCTGGCTTTGGTCGCCAGTTTGCCTGGATTAGCTCTGGCAGCTGGTGATTGCGGGGGCTAACGCCTGCTTAAGCGGACTAAAATGGTGGGTTAAAATGTGTAGCGAAGCGAAACCTAACCCACTGTTTTAGTTCCGTTTAAAGCTCTTGTTAGTTGCTTTGTTCACTGCCACATGTAAGACAAGTATTGCTAGTATGTAATTTGTAAGAATCAGTTGGATAGATCACATTTGCAGGGCATGATTGCTCTTGGCAAGATTCTCTTTCAATCTCGGCATACCCATGGCACAACCAACAATGCACTTCGGTAGAATCAGATTCATTTGGCTCTAAACATGCGTATTTAGCATCAAGCACACTTCCCGATTCTATTGCGTTTTCTTGACAATGAGGACATAGGTAGCGTCGCCCCTCTAACGGCATACCAATAAGTTTCTTAAATTTTCTCTGAGATAAATAATCTTCAAAAAATTTATAATACTGAAGAAGTTGCATGTTTTCTTCATCTTCATTAAATAGACCGTATAAGGGTTCTGTTAGCATAACCTCCCTAAATTCTGATATCCAATTTGGTGTCCATATATCGGTTAAATACTCCGCGATAACTTCAACGGTATAGTTTGGTTCAATAAGCTCCCTGTGCAAACCATGTGTGAACTTATTCCTGCTCACTCTTAATTCTTCTAACATCGTTAAAGCTGAACCGGATAGGCTTTTACCATCAATTTTTTTATACTTTGAGACAAGATCATCTAGGCCCATCAGGTATAAAGTTTCAAAGTCGAACGATTCTGGAGAATCTATTTTATCTCTTGATTCATCTGTTAAAAGTTCGAGAGGGTCTTGTGTACTAACTTCATATTTGAAGAAGTTTTCAACACTAAGGAAAAGCATTATTAAAGAGTTACCAAGTACTCCTTGCCTACTATCCCACTCTTCATCTAAATCACCAAAGCTCGAAACTAAAGCAGCGGGAGAGATCGCTAGTTCGGTTTTAAATATATGATCAATCGCTTGAGCTAAATATTGAATACTCAAATTTTTGAACTCATTCGGTTCAGGTAAATTAGTGATCATTTAACCTCCATTTTATGGTGAGCTATCCATGGCAACTAACGAGGCTGTCGGATTAGCAGCAGAGGACGATAAACCCTCACCAACTTACAT
>CAJXNY010000014.1 GCA_913057435.1 uncultured Oceanospirillaceae bacterium
TCTCAAAGATTGTCGATCCTGCCCGCTACGCGGACAATGCATGCGAAAACGTCACTAGCAGCCCGCACGGCAGGTGCAGTTCAACCTGACGGATAAACTGGCCGAGCGTAGCCACATGGAGAAAATGAAAAACAAGATTGACAGCCCGATGGGACGGCATATTTACAGCCAACGCCTGGGAACGGTAGAGTCGGTGTTCGGAAATATCGAAACCAATAAAGGGCTCAAACGGTTCACGCTGCGGGGTAAACAGAAGGTCAACGCTCAGTGGTTGATGTACTACATGGTGCATGATATCGAGAAAATAGCGACGCAGGGCCTGCACCAACACTGATGCTGAAAGGTGGTGCAAAAAGAGTATATCGCGGCGTATAGCATTGATATAGACTGTTTGAAAAACAAGGCGTAACTGGTTGGTATCAGTGGCAAAATGGAATGAAGGCTTATCAGAATGTAAGTTGGTTAGGGTTTATCGTCCTCTGCTGCTAATCCGACAGCCTCGTTAAGTCCATCAGGTATCTACCATGATTATCGACAATGCAGAAGATTTAATCCGAGAGCTGTACAAGCTTTATCGGGAATACGGTAAGTCTCATATGAGGATGAATCTAGGTAGGAATCCAGGTTACGCTTGGTAAGCGAAATAAAAATACATTTTTAAAAATAAGTATTTCTATTAATTTTCACTGATAGGTATTATCCAATGAAAAAAGTTATGACCATTATTGGTGCTTTTGCAATGACACTAGGTGGGTGTGCATCTGTTAATGATCTTCCAGCTCCAGAAGAAGCATTTGCCCCTCAAAGTGGCTGGGCTAAAGAAGCAGCGACTCAATTTTATAGTCGAAATAAAAGATCTGTTTGGGATGCTGCAATCAAGTCTTCTAATAAATATGGAATGAAAGTTTCTGAAGAAAATTATGAAAAAGGAGTAATTTATTTGAGCGGTGGTATAAGTTGGACACGTTGGAATGCGGTTGCTGCGATATTTATTAGAAAGGCTAAAGACGGCCGCTTTGGCGTCCGGTATGTAGTTCAGGAATCTAAAGAGGTTGGTATCGCTGGAGATATATATGCTGGATCTTACGCTAAGGATTTCTTCGATAGTATGGATTATTACTTAGGTGTTCACTTTTGAATATAAAATTAGTAATGGTTTTTTCTGTGGGTTTTTTAAATAAAATTTAAGCTCATAGACGTCGAAAAATCAGGGGTGTATAAGCTGTCCCCCTGCGTTCTTTTTAGCGCATTATATAGAGAATATATAAATGCCTATAGTCTCCAGTAAGTACGTAGCCAAAAAATCTGATGGCATACTGGTAATGTTAAATATCACTATCGGTAGCCCAGAACCTGATCCTGAATCAAATGGAGCTGATTTCCGCTGTAAGGTTGAAATTCCAGAGCTTTCCTTCAATGAATATTCCTATGGTATCGATGCTGTTCAGTCATTATGCCTGGTTGTGCAGTGCCTGAATTCTGTGCTGGGGCCGTTGGTCGTGGCTGGGTGGAAGTTTTATTCTCCTCATGATTTGGAGCATGAGTTAGATCTTTTGTCTGCTTTATTTCCCACATTTAAGGATTGAGGGGTAAGGGTAATATCGAGAAAGAGCAGAGCTTCCCGGTGAGACACCGGTCCCACATAGAGCCAACCCCACGAAGAGTCGGCCCCACAGGGCACCAGGAAGCTTTATCCGAACGTTTACCGCCCTCTGCGGCCACTGATCAGCTGCAGGATCTCTTTGAACAGGGCGTTGTCGATGCCGTGTTCCAGGTCCAGCGCCAGGTTGTGGCGGTAGTAGGCGCTCAGGTCGAGGCCGACGCCCAGGGCGTAGAGTTCGATTGCGCCCTGGTTTTCGATCATGGCGGCGGCCTGTTTGAGGTGGTTATCCAGGAAGTCTTCTTCGTTGGTGTGCACGGTGGCGGAGTCCATCGGGCAGCCGTCGGAGATGACGATCAGGATGCGGCGGGCGGTGTCCTGGCTCAGCAGGCGGTTGCTGGCCCAGAGTACGGCTTCGCCGTCGATGCTTTCGCGGAACAGGCTGGGTTTGAGCATGGCAGCGATAGCCGGGCGGGCGCGACGCCAGCTGGTGTTTACGTCTTTGTAGATGACGTGGTGGACTTCGTTCAGGCGGCCCGGATTATCGGGTTTGTTGCCTGCGCGTTGCCATTTTTTGTAGGCTTTGCCACCTTTCCAGCCGCCGGTGGTGAAACCGAGGATTTCGGTTTTGGCACCGGCCTGTTCCAGCGCACGGGCAAACAGATCGACCATCATGGAGATGCCGTCGATGTGCTGTTTCATGGAGCCGGAGTTGTCGAGCAGGAAGGTGACGGAGCAGTCGGTGTGGGGTTGGTGGCGTTCCTGCTTGAACAGGGCGTGGTCGCTGGGGTTGGTGATTAGCGAGGCGAGGCGGCGGCCATCCAGGTAGCCTTCTTCTTCGCCGAAGTTCCAGCCATCACGCTGGGGCGCGGCGAGCATTTTGCGCAGTTCGCGAGTCAGCCATGAGCGGTTAAGCCCCTGGCCGGTGATGCGTGCGTCCAGTTGTTCGCGCAGCTCCACCAGCTGGGCGGCGCGCACCAGTTTGTCGGCGTTCACTTCGCGGTCAAACTCGCGGGTGTACACCGAGTAGGCTTCCAGCTGTTCAGCCAGTTGCTTGGGGGTGGAGGCGCGGAAATCCTGCGCGGCGTTGGCCACTTCAAAATCACCTTCGCCCAGGTTGAGCATCAGGGTGAAGTTGCTGACCAGCTCGTCTTTGGCTTTCTTGGCCGCTTCTTCATCGGTTTCGTTGTCGAGCATTTCAACCAGTGAACTGAGCACTTCGATAATGCCCAGTGACTGTTCGGCAAACTTTGCCTGATCTTCTTTATAGCGGCGCAAGCCCGCCAGGTAACCACCGATATGCGGGGCCAGCATCATCCGATGCGGTTCGATCAGATCTTCCGTGGCTTCAGCCACTGGCTGGCCGGTCAGGCGGGACCAGCAGCTCTGGGCCAGGGTGTACACCAGCAGGCCGATATGGCTTTCAACCATATTGGAGTTGCTGAACTGCTCACACCAGCGGCGGTAGCGGTAGTGCATGTTCTGTTTTGCACCGGGGTGGCTGTCGTCCACCAGGGCTTCACAGCGCAGCTGTTCCAGCAGCTCGAATATCATCTGCTCGACCGGCGGCTCGGGCATCAGTGATTTGTGCAGTTCCGGGTCACTGTGCAGCAGGCGCAGGGCGAAGCCATCGGCCGCGCCACGGAAGGAACGGTAGTCATCGCTGGTGCGGTCGGTGCTCAGGTGCGCGGCACGGATCGGCGCGATATGGCCGTCTATCTCCAGCCGCTGGCCGCGAAAACGCAAATCGCGCAGGCCGGTGTTGGCCCGGATCACTGCCGCTGACAACTCCTCTGCCTGCTGCTGCAGCTTTTCAATACGGGGTTGTTCTGCGGCTGTGCTCATCCGCCCATCACCTCGCTGTGCAGGTAAGACTCTTCCAGTTCCTGATCGAAGCAGCGCTGGAAGTATTCAGCGATGATAGGCCGTTCGGCTTCGTCACACTTGTTGAGGAAAGACAGACGGAAGGCGACGGAGACGCTGTGGAATATCTCGGTGTTCTCGGCCCAGGATATCAGCGTACGCGGTGACATCAGGGTAGACAGATCACCGGCGGCGAAGCCTTTGCGGGTGAGGTCCGCGACGGCGATCATCGCTTCTACCTGCTGGCGGCCTTTGTCGGTCTGGAAGGACGGCACCCGGCCCTGGATGATTTTCAGCTCATCGTCGGCAGGCAGGTAGTTCAGGGTGGAGACGATGTTCCAGCGGTCCATCTGTGCCTGGTTGATCATCTGAGTGCCGTGGTAGAGGCCGTTCAGGTTACCCAGGCCAACGGTGTTGGCGGTGGCGAACAGGCGGAAGCTGGCGTGGGGGTGGATCACTTCGTTTTGATCCAGCAGGGTGAATTTGCCGTCACGCTCCAGAATACGCTGGATCACGAACATTACGTCCGGGCGACCGGCATCGAACTCATCAAAGATCAGCGCGACCGGGCGTTTCAGGGCCCAGGGCACGATGCCTTCTTTAAACTCGGTGATCTGTTTGCCATCACGCAGCACGATGCTGTCTTTACCCACCAGGTCCAGACGGCTGATGTGGCCATCCAGGTTAACTCGCAGGCAGGGCCAGTTCAGCCGGGCAGCAACCTGTTCGATGTGAGTGGATTTACCGGTGCCGTGCAGGCCCTGGATCATCACACGACGGTCGCGGCTGAAACCGGCCAGAATCGCCAGGGTGACTTCCGGGTTGAACAGGTAGGCCGGGTCGATATCTGGTACGTGGTCGTCCCGTGTGGAGAAGGCCGGTACTTTCAGATCAGTGTTAATACCGAACAGTTCACGCACGCTCACCATCAGGTCAGGCTGATCAACAATAATATCGGACATGGGACTTCCTTCTTTATAGAGGGCCGGGTGCAATCGGGTTGCAGTGTCGGCACGGGTAAAAATTATGATTGTGCTGATTGTAGGGGGCCAGGGTAAGGGTGCGTTGGGCCAACGGGCAGTAGTGGATGCGGCCAGTACACGGCTTAATCGGTGCTGTGGTACCATTTAGCTGAATAAAAATTACAGGAAGTCCCGTAGATGGCTGAGTCTAAAGTACAGAATTCCATTGATAGTGAAAATTTACGTATTGGCCGTCAGATTCGTGATCTTCGTAAAGCCAAGGGTGTAACCATCAGCACCATGGCGGAAACGGTCGGTAAATCCGTGGGCTATATCAGCCAGGTAGAACGGGGCGTATCGGCGTTGCCGATCCCGGTATTGCAGCGTATCTGTGATTTGCTGGGGGTACAGATCAGCTGGTTTTTCCACTCAGACAGCCAGACTCCTGTGGAAGAACTGAACCATGTGGTGCGAAAGGATAATCGTCGCAGCCTGAGCTTTGCGGGCACCGGTATCCGTGAAGAACTGCTGTCACCCCGCATGAGCGGCCAGCTGCAGATGATTCTGACCACCTTCGCCCCAGGCGCAGGCCACCCGGAACCACGCCAGCGTAAAGGCGAAGAGGGAGGGTATGTGCAGTCAGGCAGCCTGGAACTGACCCTGGGCGAACAGCAATTTATGCTCAATACCGGGGACAGCTTTTCCCTGGACGGCGATGAACCGCACCTGGTATGCAACCCTTCCGAGACAGAAGATGCGGTGGTGGTGTGGATGATGACACCGGCTGGGTATTGACAGCTTGATGATAAAGGCAAGAGTAAGAGCTTCCCGGCAGGGCACCGGTCCTACCGGGCATTGATATCCCAATGATCCGCTCTGCCGGGTGCCAGGCCATCTGCACTGAAGGCACCCTGGCTGTTCAGTGCTGCTGGCCGAGCACTGGCGGACCCATCTACAAACTCACCCCAGGCAGGGCACGACCAGCCCTTTGACCAGGGAGTCTGGCAGGGTAGATTCAGGGCTGGTTTAAGGCGGGTTGTTCAGTTTAGCGCTTGTTACTCTCAAAGAAGACTTTTGGTTTGCCTTCAACCATCACCGGGTTGATATCAGATACGTCTATCGTGAACCGGTAGCATTTGTAGGCTTTGTCCAGGTTTGATGGCTCAAAAAATCGGAGCACTACATCTTTCAGGATACTGGTGGGGCGTTGGACTTTACTGGTTTCAACAACGGCTGTGTCAAATTCGTAGCGAGTATGAAACTTACTATTTTCTTCTACAACTTCGAAGACGTCACTGAATATATCGACCAGTGTCAATATATTGGTACCGACATAGTTGATGGCCCGGTCATCTTCGCTGACACCGTTGTTTTTGAACTCGTGGTAGACTTTTTCCAGTGCGCGTTCAACCGACTCACGTATATTATCGCTAAGTGACTCCAGCTTTCTAGCAGTACTATCAGATGTTGAAAGTTGATTTAAGTAATCAGTAAATTGAGTACCGGACGTGGCTGTCATTACCTGCTGTTCAATCAGGTTGGATTTATTCCATGGAGAAATACCAGAAATTGCAACATTAATTAAAGGAACAGTTGATCCATTGTAGAGTTTTACTTCTCCGGTGATTTCCCCGGCAATCGCTACCTGATCGACAGTTAATTTCTTATATTCACCCAGTTTATGGAGTTTTATCTCTTCCTCCATATATACATGATAATCTAACTCGTCTTTTCCCCGGATTAATTTTGGATTTACCCGAGCAGAATCAGAACTGAAATCCATACCATGTTTAAAGAGGATGTTCTGTTGTTGGTTAGTGTAAAATTCCCGCTCGATATCAGGTCGTAAATCCTGGGGTAGCTGGTAGTAAAGACAAGCGATAAGTGTTTTATAAAGATCGCTTTTACCCGAGCCAACAGGATTGATGGCATAAGTGGGTGTGCCATCTATTTTAAGTACCCATGTCAGTAATTCAGCGTTATCCCATTCGTCATTTTCAACGATATAACGAAACATCCTCAGGTCCAGGGGGCCATCATGGTACTCAGCTATACGTTGAATGAAGTAGTCCATTCGGGCTTCTATCTGGAAATCAAAGCCCATACTACCTAGACAGTAAACCAGTTTTTTTGCCACTGTAGCGTCGATCGAAGCTGGTCTGATTTGAGGTTGAACAGCGACTTGTGGCAGCACAGGCTGAGACAGAAGTGATGCTGGTACCATCTGGTCAGAGAGCTGTGCTGTCGGGTCAGAAACCTGAGCTGGGTTAACCGGGTGTGCTGGTGTGTATGGCTGAGAAGCATTGGAGTCATTCATTGTTGTGTCCTTGCAGTTATTCAACGAGGGGGAGTGTCTGGTTTGTTGGGCGGCCAGCTGATAACGGGCATCAAACGCCTGGGTAAGTTTTTCAACATTTAGCCGACCAACCAGAACCCGTTTCGGGTCCAGCTTTTCCTGTTCTTGCGCTGCTGTAGCGGTTTTCAGAATCAGATCACGCAGTGCTTGCGGGTCGGGCTGGATGCCTGCCTCAATTTGTAATGACAGCAGCAAGGCGCTGATGCCTGTGACAATCGGTGCGGCGAAACTGGTACCGCTATGCAGACAAATCACGTCATCCATGCCTGCGCCGGGTATATCTTCACCGGGTGCCAGCACGGCATTTTCATGGTAACGGGCACCGAAATTACTAAAAGATGAAGGGCAGCTATTCCAGTCTGCAGCACCAACGGCCAGTACGTGGGGTAAGCACGCTGGAGTGTGGATACTGTCGTTGCCGTTGTTTCCGGTGGCGGCAACGACAAGACGGTTCTCAGTGACAGCACGCTGAACCGCATCACTCAGTGCTCCCGGGCAAGTGGCAAACCGGCTCACATCGCCACCACTGATATTGATGATGTGTGCGCCGCTATCACATGCCTGATGGATAGCATCAGCAAGCATTGCCTGACTGCAACTTTGCAGCGTGCCTTGCGCTGATCTCGGGTAAACCTGAATCGGTAATAAATGGATATCCGGGGCGATACCTACATAACGGTTGGGTGGCATATCGCAGCGCCCGGCAATAATGCTGGCGATGTGCGTACCATGCTCGGCAGGTGCTGCGGATTCCGGTAATTGTTGGTGGCGTAAAAGGAGGTGGTTGGCATCAATAGCTGTATCCAGTACAGCGACTCTGATCGCGCTGTGGCCGGTACTACGTGTCTTGAGACGCGCCAAACCAGGCATCATCTGGCCAGAATTCCATTGTGTTAGTGTCGTAGAGGTGTTGTCCATATGATCCAGCCTGTCGGCACTGAATAAGTAGGCAGCCGGAGCGGTTAGCTCCGTGCTGCCAGTGGGCTTAGCCCATTACTGCGCCCAGCGCTCCTTTGGCTGCTTTGCCCAGTACATCCATCCAGCCAGATGCCTGAACGCCGCCATCAGCCGCACCATGGGTGATGATTTCAGTACGTTTTTGGCGGCTCTGGCTACGTGTCTGTTTTGGCTGTTTATGTGTGATTGGTTTCATGGGTTAATTCCTTGTATTAAGCAGTGATAGGTAACTCGCCTGAGAGGTGAGTAACTGACCCCCTGAATTTGTCAGGGCAGGTGAAGCCTAAAGAAAGAGGGAGCTACGAAATAGAAGGAACGGTTTCCTCTAGGTGCGACAGGTGACTACCTGACTTTACCTATACGTCCAGTTTGAGCAGATGCAGTGTTATCAAGCATGCTGTCGTCCAGAAGTTAACGTTACGAGCCGAGGCTAATCTCCACACAGTCTCCATATTTTTATATGGGTTATAGCGTAAAGTCAGGGTATGGCTAAGACGTCGGGCTTAACGACTTATATGTTTCAGATGGGGCAAAAGGGATGAGCAGTTCTCGGACTTACACAATTGTTGATACCAATCAGACGTCGCACTACGACAATGCTGATGTGATGAATACGCCCACAGAGGGCAGCGCTTTCTATGGTCAGGATGCGCAGTACCAAGGTGTGCAGGCGTCTTATCAGGATAACGGCGATGGTACGGTCAGCGATCTTAATACAGGGTTGATGTGGCAGAGTACATCAACTGAAAATCAGACTTTCAGCAATGCGGTTGCCGGTGCTGAGGGGGCTACGACTGCGGGTTATGATGACTGGCGGCTGCCAACCCTTAAAGAGCTGTATTCGCTGATGGATTTCAGTGGTTACAGTGGTCGTACGGGTCATGACTCTGAACCTTACCTTGAAACTGATTACTTTGATTTCAGCTACGGCGACCCCGATGCCGGGGTACGCTTGATTGATGCTCAGTACTGGTCTGCAACGGAGTACGAAGCAACCACTATGGGCGGTAATTCCAGTACATTTGGGGTTAACTTTGCCGATGGAAGGATCAAGAGTTACCCCAATGGTAATAACCACAGCCCGGATAAAGAAAACGATGTCCGTTATGTGCGCGGCAATGATGACTATGGAGAAAACGACTTCGTCAGTAATAGTGACGGTACGGTTACGGACAATGCTACCGGTCTGATGTGGCAGCAGGCGGATAGTGGTGAGGCGATGAGCTGGGAAGCGGCGCTGGCCTGGGCAGAAAATCTGGAGTACGGCGGTTATGACGACTGGCGGTTACCCAATGCCAAAGAGCTGCAAAGCCTGGTGGACTACGAGCGCAGCCCGGATACCACCGACTCTGCGGCCATTGATCCGTTGTTTAGCGTTACCAATATAGGCACAGACGGCGCGGCGGAGTACAGCTATTACTGGACGGGCACCACACATGTTGAAGCTGAAACAGGTGACTATGCGGTGTATCTATCGTTCGGCCGTGCGTTAGGCTGGATTGAGCGCGATGGGTCTTATAGCCTGGAAGACGTTCATGGTGCCGGTGCACAGCGCAGTGATCCCAAAACCGGTGATGCTGCTGATTACCCCTATGGTCATGGCCCACAGGGTGATGTTCTTCGTATTGATAATATGGTGCGGGCAGTGCGCGATGCTGATGAGCAACCGGTAGATGGAGTGGAAGAGCAGCCCGGAAGTGAGTCAGCGGACAAGCCGGAAGATGCTGTCGACGCATCGGATGATCGTACCGAGGGTGATGATCACTGGATTGCTGGTAGCGGTAATGAATTTTTCGATGGTGGGGCTGGTCGCGATACCGTAGATTTTGGCCCTGGCCGCAGTGATTTTACTATCCGGGTGAATAACGATCTGGTCGAGGTTGAACGAGAACAGAGTCTGGATACTCTGAAAGGTGTTGAGCGGCTGCACTTTGGTGAAGAAGGTGTTGCCTTCGATATCGATGGTATTGCGGGTAAGGCCTACCGTTTATACCAGGCTGCATTTGATCGGGAGCCGGATATGGAAGGGCTTGGGTTCTGGATAGACTCCATGGATAAAGGAGCAGACCTGAGCAATGTTAGTCAGAGCTTCCTGGGTAGTGCTGAGTTTCAGCAGAAGTATGGAGAGCTGGATGACCGTGGTTTTGTCAATGCGATGTACCAGAACGTGCTAAATCGAGATCCAGATGATGCCGGTTATGCCTTCTGGACAGGAGAGCTTGAACAGGGGATATCGAGCCGTGCGGGTGTCCTGACGGGCTTCAGTGAAAGTCAGGAGAACCAGCAGGGTACCGCTGATCAGATTACCAACGGTATCAGCTTTGATATCTGGAGTTAGGCGCTCTAGCTGTTAATATCGGTAGCACGCCAGTGCGCCAGTCTATTGGACTGGTGTGCTACCTCGGCTGATAACTTTGCCTGCCTCTCATCCCCTGTCAACTGTCTACTTTTCTGCAACTCCGTATAATAAAACGGATGATTCTTCAGAAAGTGTAGACAATTAGCCCTATGCAGCATCCCTGTCAGATAACACAGCGTGAATTACGCCTGCCTGATCAACATATTCACTACCGTATCTATCGTAACCCTGCCGTTTCCGGTGATCGAAAACTGGTGCTTTTGCACGGTGCTGGCGTGGCCGGTGAAGACACCTGGCATGCGCTGACGGCTTTTCTGGATCAGTGGCATGAAATCCTGGTGCCCGATCTGCGTGGCATGGGCGGCACCCATGCACCGGATGGGGAGGAAGTCCCCTTTACCGCACAACAGCTAATGCTGGATATCAGTCAGCTGGTTGACCATCTGGGCTGGTGGCAGTTTGATCTGGGCGGTTACTCCATGGGCGGGCTGGTCAGTCTGCTCTACAAACAGGCGCACCCGGAGCGGGTAGCCAAGCAATTTCTGCTGGAACCGGCCGTACTGGACCGGCCTTGTTGGGATACGACCGTAGCGTTACGTCAACAATATTCCCATGCTGCCGAGCAAATGAGAGCCGGTGATGCTGAAAAAGGCGTATTAAATTTCCTCGATACTATCTCCCCAAATCGCAAAGTGTCGACACAAGCAGAACGGATGACCATTCAGCGTCTGGCACAGCGACCGCTCGGTTTTGCCAATGCGCTGCAGTGCGTTACTGCTGCCATTAGTGAGCTGGATCGAGAGTCGCTGGTGGCTGCACAAGGTGATGTCAGCAGCTTTGTTGGTGGCCTCAGTATAGACCTTATGCACCAGTACCACCGGGGCCTGGCGGAACGTTTGCCCAGCTGGCATTACTTTCTTGTGGCGGGTACTGATCACTCTTTACCGTTTCAGAAACCGCGCCAGATCGGGCGGATATTTAACGCGGAACTGGGCCGATATCTGGGCTGATTACAGCACTGCAACAATGTTGTACTGCCGTGCTTCAACCCCGTAATATGCGCCTATACTTTTGTATAATGTTGACAATTTTTCAGCCTGGCTCTGTTGACGGTGCTTTTTAGCCAGAGTATCTTTGCTCCACGTCGAGATTGTCGACAATCTTAAAAAGCGGATTGTTATGACAGAGAAAGCAGTTATAGAACCGATCAGACCGGAAGCACGCACCCTTGCCGATCGCGTTTGCGATCAGATCGCTACGGCGATTATCAAAGGTGATATTTTACCGGGCCAAAAGATTAGCGAACCTGAACTTGCCCGCAACTACGGCATCAGTCGTGGTCCGTTGCGTGAGGCAATTCGTCGGCTGGAAGGCTGGCGACTGGTTGAGCGTAAAGCCCATGTAGGAGCGCGTGTCGTCAAACTGACAGCCCGCGAACTGATCGAGATCTACCGGGTGCGCGAAGCCCTGGAAGGCATGGCCTGCCGTCAGGCTGCCACCGAAATGCCGCAGGATGAGATTGATGCTCTGCGGGTACTGCTGGATGAACATGAGTCCGCTGTTGAACAGCTGGACGGTCGCTCTTACTTTCAGAAGGAAGGCGACCTCGACTTTCATTATCGAATTGTACAGGGCAGCCGCAACGGTAAGTTGCTGGAACTGCTGGGCGGCGACCTGTATCACCTGGTACGTATGTACCGTTATCAGTTCAGTGTCTCCAGCTCACGTCCTAAACGTGCACTTAAAGAGCATCGCCAGATTATCGATGCGATTGAAGCGCGGGACCCAGAGCTGGCAGAGATGTTAATGCGCCGTCACATCAGTAACGCGCGTAAAAACATCGAAGGCAAACTGAAAGACACAACCGACATATAGGGGATAAAGCATGTCTCAGAAACTGACTCCGGGCGCTCGTTTTCGCAAAGCTCTGGCTGAAAATAGCCCATTGCAGATCGTAGGTACTACTAACGCTTATCACGCGATGATGGCGGAACGTGTTGGTCACCAGGCAATTTACCTGTCCGGCGGCGGCGTTGCCAACCACTCTTACGGCCTGCCAGATCTGGGCATGACCTCCATGAACGACGTGCTGGAAGACGTACGCCGTATCAGCAGTGCAGTAGAAACGCCGCTGCTGGTTGATATCGATACTGGCTGGGGTGGTGCATTCAACATCGCTCGTGCGGTTAAAGAGATGACTAAAGCCGGTGCGGCTGCGGTACATCTGGAAGATCAGATTGCCCAGAAACGTTGTGGCCACCGTCCAAACAAAGAGATCGTTTCTCTGACCGAGATGGTTGACCGTGTTAAAGCGGCGGTTGATGCCAAAACAGACGATGATTTCTTCATCATTGCCCGTACTGACGCATTCCAGATGGAAGGCCTGAACGCTGCGGTTGATCGTGCTCAGGCATGTCTGGAAGCCGGTGCTGACGGTATCTTCGCTGAAGCCGTTCACACCCTGGATGACTACAAAGCCTTTGCTGATGGCATCAACGGTTCTCACCTGCTGGCGAACATCACCGAGTTTGGTGCGACGCCACTGTTCAATAAAGCTGAACTGGCTGAAAACGGTGCAACCATGGTGCTGTACCCGCTGTCTGCTTTCCGTGCTGCCAACAAAGCTGCACTGAACGTATACGAGCATCTGCTGAATGATGGCGACCAGAAAGCGGTTGTCGATAGCATGCAGACCCGTATGGAACTGTACGACTTCCTGAACTACCACGATTTCGAACAGAAGCTTGATGCACTGTTCGCCGAAGGCAAAAATAAGTAATATCCCTTATTGGCATTAACGGATGGGCAACGTGACGGAATTCTGAACCGTTGCCCGGTTTAGATACGAATAAGAATCGAACGGGCCGTAGAGCCTGTGGTGACAACAAAGGAGCACGATATGTCTGAGAAGAAACTGAGCGGCGCGGGTTTGCGTGGTCAATCTGCTGGTGAAACAGCTCTGTGTACTGTTGGCCAGACAGGTTCCGGCCTGACATACCGCGGTTATGATATCGCTGAACTGGCTGCTAAGGCTAAATTCGAAGAAGTTGCTTACCTGCTGCTGTACGGAAAACTGCCAAACCAGGCTGAACTGGATGCCTATAACGCCAAGCTGAAAAGCATGCGCGGATTGCCAGACGCCCTGAAAACAGTACTGGAACAGATTCCTGCGTCAGCGCATCCAATGGATGTGATGCGTACCGGTTGTTCCATGCTGGGTAACCTGGAAACTGAGCAGGATTTCTCTGAGCAGCACGACCATATCGACCGTATGCTGGCAACGTTCCCGGGCATCATCAACTACTGGTACAACTTCAGCCACAATGGCAAGCGTATCAATGTAGAAACGGATGCTGACTCCATTGCTGAGCAGTTCCTGTGGACCCTGCACGACAAGAAACCTGAGCCGCTGCACGTTGAAGTGATGCACGCATCGCTGAACCTGTATGCTGAGCACGAGTTCAACGCTTCTACCTTTACGGCACGCGTCTGTGCTTCCACGCTGTCTGATATCCACAGCTGTGTAACGGCTGCGATTGGTTCTCTGCGTGGCCCACTGCACGGTGGTGCAAACGAAGCCGCCATGGATATGATTCAACAGTGGACCTCTGCCGATGAAGCAGAAACCGCTGTTATGGGCATGCTGGAACGTAAAGACAAGATCATGGGCTTTGGCCACGCGATCTACCGCGAGTCTGACCCACGTAACGCGATCATCAAAGAATGGTCCAAGAAGCTGTCTGCACAGGTTGGCGATACGCACCTGTATGCGGTTTCTGAGCGTGTTGAAGCCGTTATGTGGCGCGAGAAGAAACTGTTCTGTAATGCTGACTTCTTCCATGCCTCTGCTTACAACTTCATGGGTATTCCAACCAAACTGTTCACGCCGATCTTCGTATGTTCGCGTGTAGCAGGCTGGACGGCACACTCCATGGAGCAGCGTGCTAACAACCGTATTATCCGTCCATCGGCTGACTACACCGGCCCAGAGACTGCAGAATGGATCGCGATCGAAGATCGTCCATAAGCAGACCCTCGCACTATTGAAAAGGGCAGGGCGCAGCATTTAAGTCGCGCCTGCCTGACCTCCGTGAACTTCTTCCGATGGATTCCCAACGCTATGAATACTTTATACCGTAAGACTCTGGCGGGTTCTGGCCTTGATTACTTTGATACCCGTGAAGCGGTTGAAGCGATCAAACCTGGTGCCTACGCAACGCTGCCATACACCTCACGTGTACTGGCTGAGCAGCTGGTGCGTCGCTGTGACCCAGCGGCCCTGACTGCCTCCCTGACACAGATTATCGAACGCAAGCAGGACCTGGATTTCCCATGGTACCCGGCGCGTGTGGTATGTCACGACATCCTCGGTCAGACCGCACTGGTTGACCTGGCAGGTCTGCGTGATGCCATTGCTGACCAGGGCGGTGATCCAGCCAAAGTTAACCCGGTTGTGCCTACACAGCTGATCGTTGACCACTCTCTGGCTGTAGAAGCACCGGGCTTCGATGCTGATGCTTTCCAGAAAAACCGCGATATTGAAGACCGTCGTAACGATGACCGCTTCCACTTTATCGAGTGGTGTAAGACTGCCTTTGACAACGTTGATGTGATCCCTGCCGGTAACGGCATCATGCACCAGATCAACCTGGAGAAAATGTCTCCGGTTATTCAGGCGCGTGACGGTGTTGCCTACCCGGATACCTGTGTGGGTACTGATTCCCACACACCACACGTTGATGCACTGGGCGTTATCGCCATCGGTGTCGGTGGTCTGGAAGCTGAAACCGTGATGCTGGGTCGCCCATCCATGATGCGCCTGCCGGACATCATCGGTGTGAAGCTGGTCGGCAAACGCCAGCCCGGTATCACTGCAACAGATATGGTTCTGGCGATCACTGAATTCCTGCGTAACAAGAAAGTAGTTTCTTCTTACCTGGAATTCTTCGGTGACGGCGCGAAAGATCTGACCATCGGTGACCGTGCAACCATCTCCAACATGACGCCTGAATTTGGCGCGTCTGCGGGTATGTTCTACATCGATGAACAGACCATTGATTACCTGAAGCTGACCGGTCGTGAGCCAGAGCAGGTTGCCCTGGTTGAGCAGTACGCTAAAGAAACCGGCCTGTGGGCGGATGATCTGGTTGCTGCTGAATACGAACGTGTGCTGACCTTCGACCTGTCTAGTGTTGTACGCAACATGGCGGGTCCATCTAACCCGCACCGTCGTCTGCCAACGTCTGCGCTAAATGAGCGTGGCATTGCCGGTGATGAGATGCTGGCTGCGGCCAAAGCGGAAGAGTCTGAAGGCCTGATGCCGGATGGTGCGGTAATCATCGCAGCAATCACCTCCTGTACGAATACTTCTAACCCACGCAACGTTGTTGCTGCGGGTCTTGTTGCCAAGAAAGCCAACGAGCTGGGCCTGGTACGTAAGCCCTGGGTTAAGTCTTCTTTTGCGCCAGGTTCCAAGGTTGCCAAACTGTACCTTGAAGAAGCCGGTCTGCTGCCAGAAATGGAGAAGCTGGGCTTCGGTATCGTGGGTTACGCCTGTACAACCTGTAACGGTATGAGCGGCGCGCTGGATCCAAAAATCCAGCAGGAAATCATTGACCGTGACCTGTACTCAACTGCAGTCCTGTCCGGTAACCGTAACTTTGATGGCCGTATCCATCCACATGCGAAGCAGGCGTTCCTGGCGTCACCACCACTGGTTGTTGCTTACGCGATTGCTGGTACCATGCGTTTCGATATCGAAAAAGATGTGCTGGGTAACGACAAAGACGGTAACCCTGTCACGCTGAAAGATATCTGGCCGAGCGACGAAGAGATCGATTCCATCGTTGCTAAAGCGGTTAAGCCAGAACAGTTCAAACAGGTTTACATCCCGATGTTTGATCTGGGTGCCGTTGAGCAGGCTGAAAGCCCGCTGTACGACTGGCGTCCACAGACCACCTATATCCGTCGTCCGCCATACTGGGAAGGCGCGCTGGCAGGCGAACGTACCATGAAAGGTATGCGTCCACTGGCCGTGCTGGGTGACAACATCACTACCGATCACCTGTCTCCATCCAATGCCATTCAGGCGTCCAGTGCGGCGGGTGAATATTGCGCCAAGATGGGCTTGCCGGAAGAAGATTACAACTCTTACGCAACGCACCGTGGTGATCACCTGACAGCACAGCGCGCTACGTTCGCGAACCCGAAACTGCTGAACGAAATGTGTCTGGATGCAGATGGCAACGTGAAGCAGGGTTCTCTGGCCCGTATTGAGCCAGAAGGCACTGAAAGCCGCATGTGGGAAGCAATCGAGACCTACATGGAGCGTAAGCAGCCGCTGATCATCATCGCCGGTGCCGACTACGGTCAGGGTTCTTCCCGTGACTGGGCGGCCAAAGGTGTACGTCTGGCCGGTGTTGAAACCATCGTTGCTGAAGGTTTCGAGCGTATCCACCGTACCAACCTGGTGGGCATGGGCGTACTGCCGCTGCAGTTCAAAGCCGGTGAGACCCGTGAGACTTACGCTATCGACGGTACTGAAACCTACGATGTTGTGGGCGAGCTGACGCCACGCGCTGACCTGACGGTGATCATCACCCGTAAGAACGGCGAGAAAGTGGAAGTGCCAGTGACCTGCCGTCTGGATACAGCGGAAGAAGTTCATGTGTATGAAGCGGGCGGTGTACTGCAGCGCTTTGCCCAGGATTTCCTGGAGTCTACAGCGAATAGCTGAGACTGCTGATCTGGCCGCCCTTTATTCCCGGGCGGCCAGCCGAAATCTTCTGACGGTTCTGTCTGGCTGCACCCTCACCTGGTGTTTACTGCCGTCTGCTGACAGCAGGGCACCGCAGCCTGAGCCCGAGGAATCTTTTAGCCGCGGCGCAGCAATGTGCCGCGGTGTCTTTTGCGGACCCTCTTTTTACAGGATATAAAGCCCATGGCCCACGTACCCCAGATCAAGATTCCCGCTACGTATATCCGTGGCGGCACCAGTAAAGGCGTTTTCTTCAGTCTGCAGGACCTGCCTGAGTCTGCTCAGGTGCCCGGTGCTGCGCGTGACGCTATCCTGCTGCGCGTGATCGGCAGCCCGGACCCTTACGGTAAACAGACCGATGGTATGGGCGGTGCGACCTCCAGTACCAGTAAAACGGTTATCCTGTCCAAAACCAGCCAGCCAGAGCACGATGTGGACTACCTGTTTGGTCAGGTTTCCATCGACAAGCCATTTGTCGACTGGAGCGGCAACTGTGGCAACCTGACTGCCGCTGTCGGCGCGTTTGCCATCAGCAGCGGGCTGGTGGATGCCAGCCGCATTCCGGAAAACGGTGTTGCTGTTGTCCGTATATGGCAGAAAAATATCAGCAAAACCATCATCGCCCATGTGCCAATCACCAATGGTGAAGTACAGGAAACCGGTGATTTTGAACTGGACGGTGTCACGTTCCCAGCGGCAGAAGTACAGGTTGAGTTTCTTGACCCGGCTGACGGCGAAGGCGCGATGTTCCCGACAGGCAACCTGGTGGATGATCTGGAAGTGCCGGGTGTTGGTACGCTGAAGGCGACCATGATCAATGCCGGTATCCCGACCATCTTCCTTAATGCAGCAGAGATCGGTTACACCGGTGCTGAGTTACAGGACGCGATCAATGGCGACCCGGCTGCGCTGGAGCGTTTCGAGACTATCCGTGCCCACGGTGCGGTACGCATGGGCCTGATCGAAACCGTAGAGCAGGCGGCGGGCCGTCAGCACACGCCAAAAGTTGCCTTTGTTGCCCCGCCAGCGGATTACGTCAGCTCCAGTGGCAAGCAGCTGACGGCAGCGGATATGGACCTGCTGGTTCGTGCGTTGTCTATGGGCAAACTGCACCACGCCATGATGGGCACCGCTGCGGTTGCCATCGGCACTGCGGCAGCCATCCCAGGCACGCTGGTGAACCTGGCTGCCGGTGGCGGTGATCGCAACGCCGTTACCTTTGGCCACCCATCGGGCACTTTGCGTGTGGGTGCTGAAGCCAGCCAGGTTGATGGAAACTGGGCGGTGAACAAAGCGATCATGAGCCGTAGCGCCCGTGTATTGATGGAAGGTTTCGTTCGTATTCCGGGCGACAGCTTCTAATATTCAGGTTTGAGTTACCGGGCTGCGCGTTCCCTGAACGGGTTAGCCTTAGAGACAAAGCGGAGGGGTGTGCCTATCAGCGTCTTCTCTGCTTTATTAGCCCCGTGGGAAACTGCGGGGCTTTTTTTATGTGCGAAAATCGGAGGTAAGGCAGGAAAGGATGTTGATTTTAACCAGGTAAAAGCCCTGTTTGATAGTGGCATTCAGGCCGCTATTAAACAGGACTCTCGTCCTTTGTGTTTGTCTGTACGCTGATAAGCACCTTTGCCTTTACGGGCTTTAACCACCTGTGCCCGGTAGGCTTTTGAGGTGACCAGTGCAGCAAGGAAATTATCATTTATTTTGCCGCGCCCGGTATCGGTGGCTCCGTTGGTCGATGCGTTGTGTTGCATCGTTTTTGCTTTCGTTGTCATGGCGGTTCTCCCGTGAATGAACCGCCACTATACGCCGCTCGCGGCCAGCTGAGCAATCGTTAACCTCGCTATGCTGGGCCCTTTTTCTGCATGACTTTACGGTCTATACCGCGTTCGCGGGCCAGCATCTGTGCTACTTTTTCAGCGTCCAGCGGGTCTTTTCCCTGCAGGAACAGCTCGATGTGCTCGAGCTGGTCATTACCCCAGAACAGCGCGTCTTCAATGATAAATGTCGGTACACCAAACACGCCCTGAGCAATCGCCTGTTCTGTTTCTTTATGAAGCAGGGCTTTGGTATCAGTCTGTGTGATCTTCTCCAGTACAACGTCCGCCTCGAGTCCTGCTGCGCTAACGATTCCCCTCAGGGTTTCAGTGCAACTCAGGTCAGCGCCCTGTGACCAGCCGGCGTCGAAAATTGCGCTGATCAGTGTTGTCTGTTTTTCCCCGCTGACTGCCGCCAGCGACAGGCGCAGTGCGGGCAAGGGATTGAATGGATGACAGTGGGGCGGGTTGAACTCAAAACCGTGCACCGCTGCATACCGATAACAGTAACGATACAGTGCGGCTTTTTTAGGCACGACCTCAGCAGGGCCTAGCTGGCCCCAGTGGTCCAGCAGTTTACCGAACACTACCGGGTGGGGCTCAAGAGTCAGGTTATATCTCTGGCACAATGGCTGTAACGCACGCCAGCTGAAGTATGCATAGGGCGACAGGTAGTCAAAATAGAAGTGCAGGGTACGGGCTGTCATCGGAACTCCTTGCGTGTCAGGTGGGTTCTGGTACAGGTTACTGAACGTAACTGTGCGAGTAATCCTACCAGACTGAGTAGTAGGCAAGGTTATGTTCTTTCAGTAAATTGTGCCGCAATTAATTGAATTGTTAAGTAGGGATGGTAATGGAATACTTTATTTCTGGTATTAAAAAATATGTAGATTTCTCTGGCCGCGCACGTAGAAAAGAGTACTGGATGTTTATCCTTTTTCTGATGATATTTTATATCGTTGCAGGGGTTCTTGATACTGTTGCTGGTACCTACATATTTTCTCCGCTGGTGGGGATCGGTCTGTTCTTACCGTCGATCAGTATCGCGACACGTCGTTTGCATGACACCGGTCGCAGTGGCTGGTGGCAGTTGCTCAGCCTGATCCCCCTGATTGGTGGCATTGTCCTCATCGTGTTTCTGGCACAGGATAGCCGTGAGGGAAATAGCTTCGGTGCTAACCCTAAGACGGCCTGACCTCAGGCAGCTTTCCTTGGTGGGATACACCTCGTTGGCTGAATTGATCGCTGATGTGTATTAAGGTGTCATCCTGTCACTGGAACTGTATTGGGTGTGTCGGTCTGGTCTGCTTCAGGAGATGATGACTATGGAAATAATGGATAATACGGAAGATCTTGAATACGCAGGGTTCTGGCCGCGAGTGGGTGCGTCGTTAGTCGACACGTGCCTCATCATGGGGGTGTCAGCCCCGCTAATTTTTTTAATTTATGGCGATGATGCCTGGTTATCTGAATCAGTTGTGATGGGGTTCTGGGACGTAATTCTCAATTATATATTCCCTGCCATGGCTATAATTCTGTTCTGGTTTTACAAATCAGCGACACCGGGAAAAATGGCTTTTAAAATGAAAGTCGTTGATGCTAAAACCGGAGGGAAGCCTTCAGCAGGTCAATTAGTGGGGCGGTATTTTGCCTATTTTGTGGCGATGCTTCCGCTGTTTATGGGTATTATCTGGGTCGGTATCGATAAGCGGAAACAGGGTTGGCACGATAAACTGGCCGGAACGCTGGTGATACGTGATCTTAGAAAAGAACCGGTCACGTTCGAAGCGCCTGTTCAGGAGTAAACGTCCAGTCATGGCTATCGACATCGATAGCCATGACTGGACCGCGCTAGAGCGAACCCTCAGCCAGCGTTCAAAATACTTTCAATCTCTTCAATAAACGTTTTCAGCATAGCCAGGCACTGCTGACCGTCTGCATCGGTCATGTTGTTGCCTTCACGCAGTACATAGCGGCCTTCGTCCAGATCGTCGATATGGGAAAAGTAGAACGCATCCTTCCAGAATTTGCAGGGTACCGGTTCCGTTTTAAGGTGCTCACGCACGATGGCTTCATCTTTTACGTAGGGTAATACCGCCAGCGCTTTGTGTTTGTACACTTTAACAAACACACCTTCAGGCCAGTGGCCCAACCGGATATCCAGATCACACTTGATATCGGCGCCTTCCTTTTTGATGTAAACCTTTTTGACTTCAAAGCTGCCGCGCCAGTTGGCGAACATCTCACCGGAGAACAGGGTTGCCTCAAGGGTACTGAATTTGTGTTCGATTGCCTGGGTGATCTGGTTGATAGCGTTAGACACTGGAGTGTTTCCTTCTGCTGACTGGGCGGGTTAATCGCGATGGGTAATGTAATGTCGCCTGGACAGAGTGTATAAATAGTTATTCTTATCAGTTGATAAGCGGTGGCAACGGCTGTGCTGAAGACACCCAGCTCTGACCTCAGCGCTATCAGCTGATAGTACGGAGGCAGGCCCTGGCTATTAACTCTTTGCTATGCATACAGTTTTCAATAAGGTTTATAGGGTTTATCATAGCGTAACAGCCGGAGGCCAGGGGTGTTATGGTGTTCAGCTATGCTGTTGCGCTAGCTACCATTACCAATGGCGGTAAATGACTGTAATCCCCGAGGAAAAATCAATGTCTGGTGACGTGCTGTTTAATGCCCTTCTGGAAACCCTCTCAGATACGGTTCTTATCCTCGATGAAAATCAGCGAGTCAGTCGCTGTGGTGGCGATAGCGACTGGGTTCAGCCTTCAGCACTGCTCGGTGCGACGATCGCAACAATTTTCAGTCATGAGTCAGCCCTGTTACTTAATAACCTTTGTGGGCAGTTACGTCGTGGTAAGACACCTCCCCCAGTCGAGTTACACCTGACCCCCAAGACTTGCCCTGTACTGGCGGACCTTGGTTTGACACGTAATCAGCTTTGCCTGGTACGGGGAAAGCTGGCCGCTGATAACGTTATTCTGGTGTTGCAGGATATCAGCCAGCAGCGTGCAGCAGCGGCCTGGGCCAGTAAGCAGAAGGCGCGTGATCCGCTTACTCAGACTTATAACCGTAAGGCGCTGGTGCCTGTTCTTAACCAGGCCATCGCGCAGTCCCAACGTTATGAATATAACTGTTCACTGGCACTGATTGATATTGATGGGCTGCACCGGATTAATCAGCGCTATGGGCGTGATGGCGGCGATAAGGTTCTGATGTTGCTTGCCGCCGAGCTGGAGCGGGTTAAACGCACTTCAGATTTCCTGGTACGTATCGGTGATGACCGGTTTGCCTTGATGTTACCGGAAACAAGCCAGGCTCAGTCCTTGCTGGTGGGTGAGCGTATTATTGATCTGGCCGCCGGGCTGGAGGTCAGCTCTGCCAATGGCCCCTTCCATTTTCAGGTCAGTATTGGTATCGCGACACTGGCCGGGCTGATTGATAATACGGAACAGATTATCCGTCGTGCGAACGCCAATCTGTTGACCGCCAAGCAGGAGGGGGGGAATCGTGCTCAGGGGGATGAGGTATTGAGTCACCTGACAGCGGGATCAAGCCCCTGGCCTGCTGGCACCTGATGTGCTGAGTCTTATAATCGCTAGCGCAGGCCGGTGCTGATCGGCATCGGCTTTCATCCTGTCATTCTGGCAAGTCTGTTTTTCTGCTGAGTATTTTCTATGTCAACCCCTGCCGTGGCGTCGTCTCGCTGGCTGGCTTTAGCTAGCCTCTGTCTTGCCACATTTTTGATTCCTCAGGCGATGTCTGCGGTCAATATTGCGTTGCCGATGATTGCCAGTGAGCTGAGGGCAGATGCTGTGGATGTCAGCTGGCTGTCCACGGTCAATCTGTGGGGCAGTGTGGTATTGATGTTACCGGCGGGGCGGCTGGCAGATATGCTGGGCCGTAAACGTATTTACCTGCTGGGCACATTGAGCTTTGCTCTGTCATCGTTACTCGTGTTGTTGCCACAGACGGTTGAGTCATTATTGCTGGTGCGCTTATGCCAGGGCCTGTCCAGTGCACTGGTGTTTGGCACGGCGATGGCGATGGCCAGTGCGCTATTCGATGACAAAAATCGCGGTATGGCACTCGGCCTTGTCTCAACGTCGGTTTATCTGGGGCTGACCTGTGGGCCGCTGCTGGGCGGTTTTCTGACCGAATGGCTGGGCTGGCGCAGTGTGTTCTGGGTGCCAGTACCGTTGTTGCTGTTATCCATTGTACTGGTGCTGGCGGCGATCAAAGGCGACTGGCGCAGCCGTGAGCGGGGTCGCTTCGACTGGCTGGGCAGTGGGCTGTTCGCAGGCTGGACAACGGCGCTGTTCTTCGGCCTGTCTGGGCTGCCAGACTGGCCATATCTGCTACTGCTGGGTGCGGGTTTTATCCTGTTAGTGGTGTTTATTCGTCAGCAAAAAGCGTCCGCTCATCCGCTGGTGAATATTCAGGCATTGCAACAGAACCGGGTGCTGAGCCGCTCACTGCTAACCGGACTGTTTATGTATGGGGCCCATGTGCCGTTGCTGTTTCTGCTCAGCCTCTATCTGCAGTTTATTCAGGGGATGTCTCCGGCGGCCTCGGGCCAGCTGATCCTGTTGCAGGCATTGATGATGGCCTGCCTGGCACCGGTGGCAGGGCGGCTGTCAGACCGCTTTGAGCCCCGGCTGATCGCGACCCTGGGGTGTCTGTTGTTCGCCGCTGGTCACCTGTGTTTGCTGGGTGTTGATGCGCAGACGTCGATGGCCCAGCTGGCAACGGCGCTGATTTTACTGGGTGTCGGCTTTGGGCTGTTCTCATCGCCGAATAATAATGCCGCGCTCAGTGCCGTTAATAAAGACCGGCTCAGCATAGCCTCTGCCTTGCTGAGCCTGGCCCGGACCCTGGGCAATATGTTCAGCATGGCGATTGTGGTGCTGCTGTTTAACCAGATGCTGGGTTCGACCGAACTCAGTCCTGAGCAGTACCCGGCGTTGCTGGAGGTGCTCCAGCTGGCGCTTTGTCTGGGGCTGGCGTATAGCCTGATAGCAGCCTGGACGTCCTGGTCCCGAGGCAAGGTGCGTTAACGTACCACCAGCACGGAGATCTCACAGTGCGAGGCCAGGTAGCCAGCATGCGAGGCAAAGATATAATCAGCCAGGCCGGGAGCATGGGAGGCCATCACTACTAGGTCGAAATCATTATCCACGGCGGCCTGCATCAGTATCTGGTTCAGGTCGACGGCCGGATCATGGCTGGTGCAGACGAGCGTACTGACCTGGTTCAGTCTGTGGTGGGCCGCCTGTTGCTGGCCAAATTCCTCCAGGCAACGCTGGAACTCTTCCGGATTGTGAGCAACCTCGTTGGGGCTGGTAGGGCAGATGCCGACGTAGCAGATCGGGCATAGATAGTGACGCGCCAGATCGGCGGCGACTGTCAGTGCTTTTTGCAGTGCGGCGGTATGTGCCAGATCAACTGGCACCATCAGTTTACTGTACATACAGCGTGTCCCGTGGGTTGTTAGCAGTGCATTCAGTATTGCTGAAAAAACCCCGCGTCGCCGATCCGGTTGCTAAGTCTATGCCTGTACACGGCTGATAACAGTTGTACCTGAGAGGTACACGCGCTTTAATGCTGCACTTTTCCGGCAGCAAGTGTGTAAGCAGTGATATGAAAGACTCCAGCGTTTCAATTGGCCTGATTAACCCGAAAAGCCCGACCAATGTGGGGGCTGTGATGCGTGCGGCAGGCTGCTTTCAGGCCGATGCCGTGCTTTATACCGGTGATCGTTACGACCGTGCGGCACGTTTCCATACCGATACCAAAGATGCGGCGCAGAATATCCCGCTCAGCGGGGTGGATGATCTGTTTGCCCATGTACCGGCGGGGGCAAAGGTCGTCTGTGTGGATCTGGTTGAAGGGGCGACGGCGCTGCCGGATTTCCAGCACCCGGAGGCTGCCTTTTATATCTTTGGCCCGGAAGATGGCACCGTCAGTCAGGCGGTGGTCAATCGGGCGGATGCGGTGGTGTATATCCCGACCCAGGGCTGCCTTAATCTGGCGGCAACGGTCAATGTTGTCCTCTATGACCGTACCGCCAAGTCAGCGTCTCACGCGGACGGTAATGCACTGATCCGCCAGAGCCGCGATATGAATAACCGGGTGAAAGTCAGCCTGGGCTGATCAGAAGTTGTACGCCACGCCAGCGTAAACTGAACGGCCATCTACCGTGCGGAATTTCAGCGTGCCCCGGCTGTAGCTGGCGCGATCTTCCAGGGTATTGGTCAGGTTCAGCGCATTGAGCCAGACCTGCCATGGGCCCTGGTCATACTGCAGCCGCAGGTTGATTCTTTCATCCCGCTTGAACGTGCCCGCTGGGCTATTGGCATCGTCGCTGAAGTAGCGGCTGTTTATATCCCCTTCAAGCTCGACGACCAGGTTGTTGATCGGCTCGATAGCCAGTCTTAAATTAAGGTGGTGCTTGGGTGAGCGGTTCAGCGAGTTACCACTGAAATCGCCTTTGCTGCTGACAAAGTGGTCATAGCGATTACGGGCATAGGTATGGGTTAACCCCAGCCGCCAGTCGGCATTGCGCGGGGCATATTCGAGCACCGTTTCCAGCCCGCGTACCGTCACCTGACCGGCATTGGTGGTGCGCTCAACCTCAACGCCATTCTCAAAAAACTCCTGAGTGACCAGATAGTTTTCAATGGTGTTGTGATAAACCGAACTGTCGTAACTGATATCGCCGATACTGCCGCGCAGGCCAATTTCAATGTTAGTCGCCTGCTCGGGTTTCAGCAGCGGGTTACCGGTGCCCGGGTTAAACAGGTTACTCAGGCTGGGGGCGTAGAAACCCTCGGAAATATTGGCCCAGAGCATGGTGTGTGGGTTGAACTGCCAGCTGGCACCGAGCTTGGGCGACAGGTCACTAAAGCGGGCGCTGTCAGTGTAACTGCTGGAGGCCAGTTCAATGCTTTCATGACGTACACCGGCAGTGATGGTCAGCTTATCCAGCGGCGAAAATTGATACTGGCCAAACCAGGCGTCGATATCCAGATGGTTGATAAAGTGATCAGCGGGGCCACTTAAATTGAGGTCACTACGTGCGTACTGCAGTGTGTCCTGCTCACCCCGGTAAATATCGGTGCCAACAATCAGGTTTGATGCTTCGAAATCATGGCGATACATCAGCTTGCTGCCAATGCCCACATCATTCTCGTCTTGTGGGCCACGGAAGCGGGAGATGCCGACGGTGTCTTTTTCGCGCCATGACAGCGCCAGGTCGAGCGCGCCGCTGTCCAGCTGGTGTTCCAGCCGTAACGAGGCGCTGTCCTGTTCGTAATCAGTGGAAGAGCTGAGTGAACCAGCCTGTTTCGGGTCTGCAGCGATTTGCTCAGCGCTGAGATCACCCCGGGCGATCAGTGTCTCTTCCAGCCGTTCCAGCCGGGCGGTCAGTTCCGTGTCGTCATTGAAGCGGTAGCTGAACTTGCCGCTGGCCTGGTTGCGATCATTTTTAGTCCCTTCACGCAGACCATCCAGCCGACGTAAATTACCGTCAATAAAATAACCCATATCGCCCAGCTGGCCACCGCTGTTGATACCGTAACGCTCACGGTTAAACATACCGCTTTCCGCCCAGAGGCGGGTTTCTGTCTGCTCAGGGGCCGGGCGGGTCACCACATTGACCACGCCACCAAAGGCGTTGTTGCCATAGAGCGCTGATACCGGGCTTTTGATCACTTCTACCCGCTCTATATCGCTGGTATTCACCCGGTCCAGCCGCTGTGTTGCCCCTTCATAGGGGCTTTCCAGCGGGATGCCATCGACCATCGGAATGGTGTAGCTCTTGCCGCCATTGGGGATACGCAGGTTACGCACCTGGGTTTCACCAGGAATACGGTCCAGCAGCTCATCAGGGTCAACGAATTTTAGTCGCTCAATCTCTTCGGCACTCACAACATGGGCATTAATCGGTAGCTGCTTCAACGGCAGGCCACCCAGGTTGGCATTCTGGCTGGCATGGCTACCGACAACGGTCAGTGACTCAAGGCCGCGCTGGCTGCTGGTGTCGGTGGTGTGGGAGGCCTGTGCCGTAGTGGCACAGCTGGTGGCAGCCAGGCTGCAGAACAGATAAAGCGGGGAAACGCGCATTGGTAACTCCATGTACAACAAGGGCGGCCTGCCAGGTGGCTAGCTGCGCTACGGAAGGGGCGCAGCGCCGGGCTGTTGTCACTGAAAGGGCAGGCTTCAGGTGGGCGCACTATACGGGCCTGGCACCCTGTCATGAATGTGACATGTTGTCGCAGCCTGGCGGCTGAAAGACTCCGCACTGTGACAATATGCCACATCGGTGTTTGCCCGGCGGGTCGATAGAATGCGCGCAAATTTCCATGGATAGGTTGTGTTATGAAGCTTTTGCGTACCTGTTGGCCGGTGTTGCTGGCGCTCTATCTACCGGCGGCCCAGGCACAGCTGATCTGGCAACCGGTGGCCGCTGCATCAGATGCTCACCGCGGGCATGGTGGGCATGGTAAACGCCCTGCAGGTAAGCCATTTCAGCTACAGGGCGAGATGAGCGGGCAGCCTGAAATCGTACTCTACCAGCCTGACCTGAGTTCCCAGCCATTAATACTGGCGGGTAATCAGGTCAGTGTTCGTTCGACCGGGGTGAATAATTACCATGCGCTGGTGGCCAGGCAGACGACAGCAACCACTGAGTCCGTGGCAATACGCTATGTGTATCTCAATGGTAAACCCTCCGGCCACTCGCCATCTGAACTGCTGGCGCAGCCATTATCCCGGCTGGAAATCGTGCCAGCCCCGTTACCCCGCGAACATCGACGCTATGAAAGCCGAAAATCATACCGCTTTGAAGTGCGCTTTGATCAGCAGCTGATGCCACAGCAGCCGATTATGTTTAGCACCCAGGCCGGTACCCGGCTGGATTTACTAACGGACGATAACGGCATACTGGCGCTGGTATTACCCGAAGATTTTGCCGAGATAAAAAAAGGCCGCCGTAACAACCGCCCACTGGAGTGGCAACTGACAACCTATATCCGTGATCAGGGGGTACTTTTTAATACCAGCCTGAGCGCCCCTTACCACCCGAGTCCGGCCAATTGGCAGCGCTATGGCCTGGGTCTGGCGGTGGCCATACTCGGGTTTGGCGTGGGCCTGGGAGTAAATCGCCGGTTACCGGTACAGTCACGGAGAAAAGCGAAATGACTCTGACTAATCTCACCCTGTTACGCCGGGCAGTCCAGTTACTGGCCTTTGTTTTTCTGGTTTATGGGGCTGCGGTGATGGGCGTGTACGCGGCGGATAAACTGTCGGGTGCGTTACCGTCGCTGGCCTGTGCCTACGATGAGAAAGGGGCGGATTATTGTGCGCTGATCCCTTTGCAACACCAGGTGGGCCATGGCCTGGGACGGGCGATGGACAGCGGCAACTGGCTGATGTTCTTCCTGCCGATCCTGACCACCCTTGGCACCTTCCTGTTGATGTTTGTGGTGCTCAATAAAGCCTTTTGCGGCTGGATATGCCCGCTGGGTTTTTTTCAGGAAGTGGTGCATCTGATTGGCCAGAAGCTGGGGCTGCGAAACGTAAACCGTTTATCCGATAGCTGGGTGGATAAACTTCGGCCGGTGAAATGGCTGATGCTGGGCGTACTGGTGTTCGGATTGCCAGCACTGAGCAGCCTGGGGTTTGTCAGCAAGGAACTGGGCGACCCGTTCTGCAAAATATGCCCCAGCCGGATTATGACAACACTGGTCAGCGGCACTAATGAGCAACTGTATGTAGATACCGCCAGCTACCCCTATATGGCATTGTCGGTGATAGGTGATTTTCTGTTTGGTCTGATGGTGGCCATGGCGCTGACGCTGCGCCAGCCATTCTGCCGGATCTGCCCATTGCTGGCCATGCACGCCCTGTTTCGTAAACTGGGCATGGCCCGGCTGGTAAAGCAGGGCAGTGCCCGCTGTGATAAATGCGGGCTGTGTGCCCAGGCCTGCCCGATGGACATTCGAGAGCTGCAAACTGACTTTAACGATACCGACAAACCCCAGGATATAACGCTGGCGGACTGCACCCTCTGTGGCCGCTGTGTGGAGTTCTGCCCGGACAAGGACGTACTGCAAATTCGTTACCTGAATTTACCGTTGTTCAGTGCGGACCCGCAGTATTTCAAACAGCGTAATAAAGCCCAGAAAAGCTGGGATAAGATCAGTATTACGGACCTGACAGTACGCCCAGTTACAAAAGCAGCAAAACCCGGTAAAGGAGGCTCTGCATGACGGCGGACCTGTTCGGTGCCGGGGTGCTGGGAGCGTTTCTGATTGGCCTGAGTTTTGGCAGTGGGCCCTGCAATCTGACCTGTCTGCCTTATCTGGGCCCAGTGCTGCTGGGGCCGGCGGCCAGTCAGCCGTTTCGAGCGTTGATTGTGCCGTTCATGCTGGGCCGTTTGCTTGGTTACATGGTGTTAGGAGGGATCGCCGGCTGGCTGGGGGCGTCGGTTGAACAAATGCTGGTCCATCCTGTGCTGCCTCTGGGAGTCGCCGCGCTGACTGCCTGGCTGGCTTTTCGGTTATTTATGCAAGCTGGGCAAAGTGGGTGTCAGGCTCCCGTGTCGGTAAGCGCTGTCATGGTGACGCCCCGTCCACAAATGATCGCCACGGATGCCGACAACATGCCGTCTGAACGTAATGGACTACAGCTGTTGTTGCTGGGCGGCTCGCTGGCACTGAACCCTTGTGTACCGTTGCTTGGATTGCTGGCTGCTGCGGCTCAGAGTGGCGACCCTGTAATGGGCGCTGGTCTGGCGATGGCATTTGGCCTGGGGGCCATTGTGATACCGGTGTTACTGGTGCGTTACGGGGTGGCCTTGCTCGGGCAGGAATTACGTCGCCAGCTGGCGCACCAACAGGCAGTCCTGACGCGTATCGGGGCGTTATTGTTATTGTTTCTGGCGATCAGCACCGGATTTCAGGGCCTGCAGATGGCTGCGGGCTAACGCGCCGGGATACTTTTCTAAGGAGTGCTATTCCTGTAATGACAGTCGTGCTTCTTTGGCGGACTCACAGGTAATGTAATTAACCGCTACTGATCGAAAGTTTAGCTTGCCTGTTTTAGATGAGGAGCGTTTAATTCTGGGCTTACAGGGACACTTATCGTTTTTCGCTTCAATAAGTGAAGTTATGTACCAGGATAGCGTAATGACATTATTGCAATCATTTAAAATTTCTACTCGAGTCTACCTTTTTGCGGCGATTGAGCTGGCACTGCTGGTGGCAGTGGCAACCGTGGCGCTGGTTCAGATGAATAAAATAGGTACTGAACTGGTTGATATCGCTGAAGAAGATATTCCAATTACCAATATGATCGCGCAGATCACTGAGCATAACCTCGAACAGGTGGTGATATTTGAGCGAGGATTAGCGGCAGGTTTTGCGGAAAAAAATAACCTGTCAGCACATGACAGCCTTGCCCAGCTCAGAGCAACCTTTGAAGGGCTCGCACACAAGGTTGATACGGAATTTAAAGCAGCAGAAGCTAAGGTTGATGAGGCGATCCGCCTTTCGCATTCAGCTGAGGCTGTCGCTTTATTTCGCTCACTGCGAACAGAGTTAACCTCGATTGATCGTGAGCATCAGCAGTATAACGATACGGCTTTAAAGCTGTTCGAGTTGCTGATGCGGGGGGAGGTGACCAGTGCCTATCGTCAGGCACAGCCTCTTGTAGCCCTTGAAATACGTATTGAGCATGAGCTCAGTGCGGCGTTGAGTTCGGTGCAGCAACTGACCCAGAACGCAGCCAAAAAGGCTGAAGCTGATGAGCAGGACGGCGCCACGCTGATTCTGATTATGGCGGCAGTGGCGCTAGTGATCTCGTTAATTTTGCCGTTTGTTATTGCCAGCGCCATCTCCGGGCCGGTGTTGTCGATGCGTGATCGTATCCTCGATCTGGTCAATGGGGATGGAGATCTGCGGCTGCGGCTGGAAGATAAGGCCACAGATGAAACAGGCCAGACAGCTCACGCATTTAACCAGCTGCTACAGAAACTGGCCGACATGATTCGTACCATTGGCCAGACCTCAGATCAGCTGTGTGAGCGTTCAGTGCAGACCGTTGAGGTGATGGATAATACCTGCGTTTATGTTGATCGCCAGCAGCAGGAAACGGAGATGGTGGCCGCTGCGGTAGAGGAAATGGCCGCAACCGTTGCTGAAGTGGCGAAAAGTACCGAACGTGCAGCCCAGCTTGGTCAGGTCGTGCTGGAACAGGTGTCTGAAGGAATGGTATCAGCTTCAGACAGCCAGGTGATCATGCAGAGCCTGAGTGATGATGTGTCTAATGCGGCTGATGTGATTACCTCACTGGCCAGTGAAACTGACCGCATTAACAGGGTACTGGAAGCCATCAAGGGCATTGCCGAGCAGACTAACCTGCTGGCTTTGAATGCGGCGATCGAGGCGGCCCGTGCCGGTGAACGTGGCCGTGGCTTTGCTGTGGTTGCCGATGAAGTACGCGAACTGGCACAGCGCACGCAAAGCTCAACCCAGGATATACAGGCATTGCTTGAGAGCTTGCAGGTACAGGCTAAGCAGGCGGTAGAGACCATGCAGCGTGGCCAGCAGAATGCGGTAGATTGCCTTGAAAAAGCCAAGGCGACATCCGAGGCACTGGAAACCGGCTCCCAGGCGGTAAAAGAAATTGCTGAACTGAACACGCATATTGCATCGGCTTCTGAGCAACAGGCGGAAGTGGCGCTGGAGATCAACCAGAACCTGGTACGCATTACCGAAGTGGCCAACCATACCAGTGACGGTGCCCAGCGCACCTCTGAGGCCAGTAAAGGAATGGAGCAGTCATTGCAGGATTTACGTCAGTTTGTCGGTCAGTTTAAAGTCTGAGTGAGCTTACATCCAGGGGCTTCCCCATCCGCTATGCTATTGGTCATCCGCTCCCCCAGCGGATGGCCAATCCTGACCGTTTCGCAGCAAAGCTGACCGGCCATTGTTGTTGCTGCGGTCATAGTTGAACTGCACCACGTATTGATTCGTACCCTCTGTCACTTGCCCCAATTGAGAAACCTATCCGAATTTTCGAGAACATCCTCGATACGTGCGCGCAGCAGCTCGGCAAATTCCATGGTGATCATGGAGGAGGGTTTGTCGGATGGGAACATCAGGCCGATGCGCAGGTGTACATCGGGTTCAAAGCGGCGGAATACCACTTTGCCTGGTTGGGCGTAGCTGGTGTAGCTGACGGCTGAGATCGGGTCGATCACTGAAACGCCCAGTCCCCGTTCTACAAACTGTAAGGCTGGGGTAAAGAAGCGGGTTTGCAGGCGGACGTTCATACGGTGGCCGCTGGCTTCGAACAGCTGCATCAGGTCGTGGAAAATCATGTGGTCTGGATGCAGGGTGATCATCGGTTCGTCATCCAGCATGGCGGGGGTGATGATGTCCTGTTCAGCCAGTGGGTGGTTTGCAGGCAGGGCGCAGATACAGAGTAACTCGAACAACTGGTTTTTGCCGCTTTTAGACTGGTGGGTAGACATTTCTGCCAGCCCCATGTCGTACTGATTAGAAGCAATCCACTCGACCACGGCATCAGAGGTACGGGTTTGCAGAGAGGCCTGTATTTTGGGGTGCTCTTCCAGGAAGTCGGCCAGGATGTCGGGTACAAAAAAGCTGGAAGGGCCCGGCATGCAACCGATGCGCAGAAAGCCGTACTGCTTATTCTGAATGTCCTGAACGGTCTGGCTCACATCCTGGATACGGGAGAAAATCGCTTCTATCTCTTTGTACAGGTAGTCAGCTTCAGGGGTGGGATAGAGGCGTTTCTTATACCGCTCAAACAGCTGGAAACCAATATCACTTTCCAGTGAGCTGATCATCATGCTCACCGCCGGCTGAGTTCGAAATAGCTGCTTGGCGGCCTGCGAAACCGAACCGGTCAGCATTACCGCACGAAAGGCTTCCATCTGTTTGAGATTCATTGCTCTGCCTTAAAATATTAACTTAGCTGATGGATAGTAATAAAAATAAGTGATTAATTATGTTATTGGCAAAATATACCGCACATCAGCTCTTAATGCCCGTGCATAGAGTGCTGCCTCAGATGTGATTGGTGGCGTATAGCAGGTCAGAAAGGGATTGATAAAATCGAGCAGAGCTTCAGGAGGGGGCAATTTCGATTGAGGGCTATGAATGAAAAATCGGGGATCAGGTTAATTTCAGAGCACGGACCTTCAGAACCTGTTTGTTCAGAACAGGGTATCGCAGCAGCCCAATGCACTGAGGCATTGGGTGCCGCTAAAGAACGGTTGTAGCCGTTACTTTTTGCTAACGCGCGCTGCTTCGTCTGTGTAGATCTTGTAGGTTTCTTCCAGGTCTGAAACCCACTCAGGACCGTGGCGGAAGTCCACAAGCGCGCCAATGTTCTGGTAAGCCGCAAGCACCTTGGGATCCTTCATTGCCTTGGCGGTAGCAGCGGTCAGTTTGTCTATGACTTCCTGAGGCACACCTTTGGGTGCAAATAAACCAGACCATCCGCCAAAGCTGCCCTTGATACCGTAATCTGCGAAGGTCGGTACCCCAGGAAATGCATCCATTTTCTGGTTAATAACAAGCGCGCGTGCACGGTCGGCTTTTACATGCGGGCCAAATGCAGGCGGAAAGGAAAGCGCGGAATCGATGTGGCCACCTACCACGGAAACCATAGAATCTGCTGCACTTTTAGCGTGTACGTATTTCGTTGTGTAACCGGCCTGGTTGGCAATAATGTTCGCCATGATAGTGCCGGAAGAGGATGCACCCCAGGAGCCCTGGGTCACTCTTTTACTCTTCGCACCAGTGATAAAGTCATCAAATGTTTTATAAGGGCTATCTTTGGCTACGACTATAGCCAGCGGAACAGAGGTGTATTTTACAACCGGCGTAAAGGTATCAAAGTTGTATGGAGTGTTGCTGAAGTTCGGAGTCACCAGCATGTTACTCAAACCCGCGTTGATCAGCGTGTAGCCGTCGTTTTTAGCACGAGCTACAAACGAGGTACCAACCACACCGCCGCCACCGGTCTTGTTGATTACAACGACCGGAACACCCAACTCTTTCTCTACTGCATCGGCCCAGATACGGGTAGTCAGATCAGAGTCACCACCAGCACCCCAAGGGACGATAACGTTGATCGGTTTCTCTGGGTAGGCTGCCAGTACTGCACCCGATGCAAATGTGACGGTTACTGCTGCAGTCAGCGTTGCCAGTGTTTTGTTAAGGTTTTTCATGGTTACTTCCTTCGATTTATTTTTATTTACGTTTAACGGTCTTCACATGGATATGCGGCCTTTGTCTGGGGCCTGGGAGTTACGATCCTGTGAAGGGGGCTTGGTTTTCTGCTCAGGCGGCTTTCCCCTGCAGCGGAGCAGAGGCGCTTTTTTGTTTCATCCGCATACTTGAGAAAACAAAGAATACGGACAGGGCGATAAATACCCAGGAAAACGGTGAAGCGAAGAACAGATGGTAGTCAGTGCCAACAATGGACATGGCCTGATCCAGATTCTGTTCCAGGAATGGTGTCAGGATAAAGCCGATGATAAACACTGCCGGGTTCAG
This sequence comes from uncultured Oceanospirillaceae bacterium, assembly GCA_913057435.1. Taxonomy (GTDB): domain Bacteria; phylum Pseudomonadota; class Gammaproteobacteria; order Pseudomonadales; family Balneatricaceae; genus Marinobacterium_C. The sequence goes on from CAJXNY010000014.1 coordinate 34,274, forward strand.
CCCAACCAGTCGCATGCCGTAACCCATTACTGTGAAGGCGATCAGGACCAGGATATCGTCCATATTCTGACCCGCAGTGAAGGCACCGGTGAAGGCAAAGACGGTCACACATGGGAAGATGTAATAGCGACGTAGCGAAGCCATTTTGACAAAGAACTTGAAGCCAGAGCGTGCGATGCCCAACAGGAACAGATCGGTGATCAGGAACCCTGCAAAAATCGCGTAGATGGTTTCTGTATGCTCGAAAAAGATCATCGGGCCAGGCGTCAGGCCGTGGATCAGGAATGCGCCCATCAATAACGCAGCTACATCGTCACCCGGAATACTCAGGGTCAGCATTGGAATCATGCTGGAGCCGCATACGGCGTTGTTGGCGGATTCTGCCGCAGCAATACCTTCTACAGAACCTTTGCCATACTCTTTGGGCTTCTTGGAGGTGCGTTTTGCTTCGCCGTAGGCGATGAACGCGGCGGTACTGGAGCCCAGGCCTGGCAGGGCGCCGATAAAGGTACCGATACCACTGGATTTCAGGATAGTACTGAATACGCTACGGAACTCTTTGAAACTGATACGGTTGTCAGCCGGATTGGGTGAGTGTGTAATCATCATCTCCTGGTGTGGAATCTTGCGCTTGCGGATTACATTGAAGACCTCAGGCATGACCAGGATACCGATCAGCATCGGTGTAAAGGTAAAGCCGCCCATCAGTTCGGTATAACCAAAGGTGAAGCGGGCCGCACCGGTAATAGATGACATGCCCACCATCGCAAACAGCATACCCAGACAGCAGGAGAGCAGACCACGGGGGATCGACTCACCGGCCATGGAGCCGATAACAGTAAAGGCGAACAGCAGCAGGAATACCTTCTCGATCGGACCGGCCTGCAGCGAGATCAAAGAGAAGGGTGCAGCGACAAGGATCAGTACCAGTGTTGCCAGCATCTCACCGGAGACTGATGCAAACAAAGACATATCCAGTGCTTTGCCTGCTTTACCTGCTTTGGTTAGTGCATGGCCATCCTGAGCGGTCAGGAACGAGGCTGCAGCCCCTGGCGTGTTGATCAGGATTGCAGAGATCGAGCCCCCGTAAATACCTGCTTTATAGACCGCCAGCAGCATGGTGATACCGATGATCGGATCGACATAAAAGGTCATCGGTAGAATGATGGCGATCGCCATAATGGCGGAGATACCCGGAATGGCGCCAAAAGTAATCCCGATGACTACGCCAGCAATGATGCCCAGAATCGGACCGACTGCCAGAATGGAGGTGAAGCCGCTAATAATATTGTCAAACATCTGATTATTTCCCCTTACAGAGTCCAGGTTGGCAGGTATACCCGGAGAAATTCTTTAGATCCGTAATAGATCAGTACGGGAGTGATAACCGACGTGGCAATGATAGGAACCCAGTTGCGTCCGCCGAGAAGCAGTGCGACAGCGATCATGATAAATGGGGTAGCCACCAGGAAACCTACATGAGGCACGGTGAACCAATAGGCAATAAAGATCCCGATATAGATGAAAACACCGGAGAACCCGTTCGTGGTGATGATTTCCTGACCTTCAGGCTGGGTGCCTTTGGCTAGCTTTCTGAAGGACTGGATAGAAATAGTTGCAGCAAAGATAATGATCAGACCCGCAACGAGGCGAGGCAAAAACATAGAGCCCAGGTCGCTTTCGGCGCCGCCTTCTACAAGGCCATCGTTGGTAAAAATGATCACGGAAACGATGATCAAAAACGTCGATAAGACGACGTCTATTTTTCTTCTATCCATTGTAATACCTCAATATTTCTTATTTTTATCGGCCTGACCCTGTTGCCAGAGCATGGATGTGGCTGGCAGTTGAGCCCGTTCTGCTAACTGAACGGTCACAGGCTGAAGGCTGCTGTTTGATTCAGTCTAAACAAACCAAACATAGAAACAATTCGGAAAAATATTTGATTATATAAATTATTCTTATGTTTTCGTTCGTGTCGGCGATGTCTCTATTGCTGCGTAAGGGTTGAGTGGGCCTGTCTGTTATTCATAGCGGATAACTGCGAGTAGTGGCAGGCGCATCAGGTTTGAATATTCCACAAAACATAAGCAAACCTGATGAAATATTAAATATTTACGATTAGGCATTATGTTTTTGGCATGAATAATAGTGTTTACGACGCTGACCATAAGGGTTTCAGGCAGGAGAGTGAGTACTCCAGCTGATCGGTCAGTGGAAAAACAATAAACACGAAGTGAGTACGACATGATCCAGCGCCAACATTCTAATCAACGTATGAGCCAGTTGGTGAGTTTCGCCAATATGGTCTGGACAGCCGGCCAGGTGGCGAAAACCCCTACCCTTGATATGGCCGGGCAGACCGGCGAAGTGCTGGCGCAAATCGATGCGCTGCTGGCTGAGGCTGGTACCGATAAACGCAATCTGCTTAATGCCACGATCTGGGTGTCGGATATCAGTCAGTTTGCTGAGATGAACGCGGTATGGGATGCCTGGGTGGACAGTGAAAATCCACCGGCCCGGGCCTGTGTTGAGGCGCAGCTGGCTCGGCCTGAGCTGCTGGTAGAGATTCAGGTGGTTGCCGCCAAAATATAAGCTTATAGAGGCGTGGTGATTCCACCACGTAACGACTATGCAAAGTTCAACGATTGGAATTTTAGGGGCGGGTATTGTCGGCCTCTCGGCGGCACTGCATCTGCAAAAAGCGGGCTACCAGGTCACATTGATTGATAAAGAGCTGCCCGGCATGGGTGTCTCATTTGGCAACGCGGGCTTGTTTGCTGATTATGCCTGCCTGCCATTCAGCACCTTTGCGATGATGCGCAAAATGCCCGCCATGCTGATGGATAAAAACAGCCCACTGTCGATGCAGCGTAGTTATTTGCCCTCGCTGATGCCGTATGGCTGGGGCTTCTTTAAAGCCTGCTTTGCCCAGAATTACGAACAGGGAAAAGCAGCGCTGAAAAGCTTGCAGGCTATTGCACGACAAGCTGACCAGACATTGCTGGACCTGACCGATGGCCACCATCTGATTAAATCCCAGGGGTGCCTGGGATTATTCTCAACCGAAGAAAGCTTTGCGGCTGGGCAGCGTGGTGATCTTCAGGAGCGCAGGGAGCAGGGGGTTAATCTTGAGTTTCTCAGTGCTGAGCAGGTGGGTGAATTAGAGCCTGATTTATCCGGCTTTCACGTGGGGGGTGTTTTTTATCCCGATACCCGCTTCACGATTAGCCCGATTGAATTAAGCCGCTGCTATGCACAGCACTTTATCGCCAATGGTGGCGTCATCCTGCAGGATGAAGTGCAGGCTGTGGTGCCTGGCGATAACGATGTTGTGGTTCGCCTGAGTGATCGGGTGGTTGAGTATGATCAGGTTGTGGTATGTGCCGGTGTGGCATCAAAGGCGATTCTCGCGCCGCTGGGGGTGAAAGTACCGCTAGTCAGCGAGCGTGGCTACCATCTGACGCTGGATACGGGTGCTAAATCCCTGTCCCGGCCGGTCGGCTGGCTGGATAAATCCGTGTTTCTTACGCCAATGGACGGCGGTGTACGGCTGGCGGGTACGGCAGAGTTTGCGGCGGTGGATGCACCGCTCAATCCAGAGCGCACCGATGTGATGCTGGAACACGCCAGGGTCATGCTGGGTGAGGAGCCGTCGATAAAGTCGACCTGGGTGGGCAGTCGCCCATCAACGCCGGACTCGTTACCGATCATCGGGCCACTGGCGCAGCATCCCAGGATAACTGTGGGCTTTGGCCATGGGCATCTGGGGCTGACCCTGGGTGCCGTCACCGGGAAATTAATTACAGAATCTATACAGGGACGGGAAGGATCGGTGGATCTGAAGCCGTTCTCTGCCGCACGTTTTAGCTGATAGGGTGTTTGCATGATTATTAAAGGCGGTATCAATGTTTGCGGGCTGACCATCGGGGTTATCTCGCTGGAGTCCTACTTTCCCAAGCCTGCTGGCCATATTAAGCATCCGGCCAGTTTTGAGTTTCCAATGATCTATAACACGGTCAAAGGGGCGACGATTGATCGCCTGATCCGTGAGCGTGATCCTGAGTTGCTGAAACCGTTTATTGAAGCGGCACAGGAACTGGAGCGTGAAGGAGTTAAAGCAATTACTGGCAGCTGCGGTTTTCTGGCACTGCACCAGAAAGAGATTGCTGATGCCGTGAATGTTCCGGTGTTTATGTCCAGCCTGATTCAGGTGCCGCTGGTGTCCCGATTGCTTAAGCGGGATCAGAAAGTGGGCGTGGTTGTCGCCAATAGTGATGCCCTGAGTACTGATCACCTGAGGGGCGTAGGGATTGTTGATGAGCCGATGGTAATTGCCGGTATGCAGCATCAGACGCAGTTTGCCGAGGTTATTCTGCGCGGTGATACCGATGATCTGGACATGGAGCTGTTTGAGGCGGAGCTGTGCTCGGTGATTCAAAGCATGCTGACTGAAAATCCAGATGTTGGAGCGCTGGTACTGGAGTGTACGGACCTGTCGCACTTCGCGCCGGTATTGCAGGCAAAGTTTGGCCTGCCTGTGTTTGACCTGAGCAGCCTGACCCGTATGGTTGCGGCAGCGGTGGATCGTCAGATCGCCTGATCTGGTTTTGTATGCCGTCAGTCGTCTGTACTGGCGGTTTACAGGTGAAAGCATAAACAAAAACGGCGACCCTCGGGTCGCCGTTTTTAGTTACCAGAGGTAACTCTTACATCAATTAAGCTTCAACAGTCGGGATCACTGAAGAGGCTTTATTAACGTACGTTTCGATCTGATCGAAGTTCAGGTAGCGGTATACATCGGCAGCCATGCTGTCGATCTGCGTCGCGTATTCCATGTACTCAGCAACCGTTGGCAGCTTGCCGGTCAGGGCAGCAACCGCAGCCAGCTCGGCGGAGGACAGGTATACGTTAGCACCGGTACCCAGACGGTTCGGGAAGTTACGTGTAGAGGTGGAAACAACTGTTGTGTTGTCGCCTACACGTGCCTGGTTACCCATACACAGGGAACAACCTGGCATCTCCATACGTGCGCCAGCTTTGCCGAAGATGTTGTAGTAACCCTCTTCCGTCAGCTGAGCGGCATCCATCTTGGTCGGTGGTGCAATCCACAGACGCGTTGGAACCGATTTACCGGATGCTTCCAGCAGTTTACCTGCCGCACGGAAGTGACCGATGTTGGTCATACAGGAACCGATGAAGACTTCATCGATTTTCTCGCCAGACAGCTCGGACAGGACTTTTACGTCATCCGGGTCGTTCGGGCAGGCCAGGATTGGCTCTTTAACATCGTTCAGGTCGATCTCGATAACCGCAGCGTAGTCAGCGTCAGCGTCGCCTTCCATCAGCTGTGGATCTGCCAGCCATGCTTCCATACCGGCGATACGACGCTCGATGGTACGAACATCGCCGTAACCTTCAGAGATCATCCACTTGAGCATGGTGATGTTGGAGTTCAGGTACTCGGCAATCGGTGCTTCGTTCAGCTTGATAGAACACGCCGCAGCGGAGCGCTCTGCAGCGGAGTCAGACAGTTCGAATGCCTGCTCTACTTTCAGATCTGGCAGACCTTCGATTTCCAGGATGCGACCGGAGAAGATGTTCTTCTTACCGGCTTTGGCAACGGTCAGCAGACCCTGTTTGATCGCGTAGTAAGGGATGGCGTTAACCAGATCACGTAGCGTGATACCTGGCTGCAGCGTGTCGCCCTTGAAGCGAACCAGTACAGACTCAGGCATATCCAGTGGCATTACGCCCGTGGCCGCTGCGAATGCAACCAGGCCGGAACCGGCTGGGAAGGAGATACCGATTGGGAAACGGGTGTGGGAGTCACCACCGGTGCCCACAGTATCCGGCAGCAGCATACGGTTCAGCCAGGAGTGGATTACACCGTCACCAGGGCGCAGAGAGACACCGCCACGGTTCATGATGAAATCTGGCAGGGTATGGTGCGTGTTCACGTCAACTGGCTTAGGGTACGCCGCAGTGTGACAGAAAGACTGCATGGTCAGATCGGCGGAGAAGCCCAGACATGCCAGATCTTTCAGTTCATCACGGGTCATCGGACCTGTAGTGTCCTGAGAACCAACCGTGGTCATCTTAGGTTCGCAGTAAGTGCCTGGACGAATGCCGTCTACGCCACATGCTTTACCCACCATTTTCTGCGCCAGGGAGTAGCCTTTGCCGGTGTCAGCTGGCTGCTCTGGTGCGCGGAACAGATCTGTTGCCGGGAGGCTCAGAGCTTCACGGGCTTTGTCTGTCAGGCCACGACCGATGATCAGCGGGATACGACCGCCTGCACGAACTTCGTCCAGCAGTACCGGTGTTTTCAGGCCGAATGTGCACAGCTCAGCACCGGTTTCAGCGTTAACAGCACGGCCTTCGTATGGGTAAACGTCGACAACGTCGCCCATGTGCATGCCGGATGTGTCCATCTCGATTGGCAGTGCGCCAGCATCTTCCATGGTGTTGAAGAAGATTGGAGCGATCTTGTCGCCGAAGCAGTAACCGCCAGCACGTTTGTTCGGTACGGCCGGGATGTCGTCGCCGAAGAACCACAGTACGGAGTTAGTTGCCGATTTACGGGAAGAACCGGTACCCACAACGTCACCTACATAGGCAACCGGGTGGCCTTTGGCTTTTACGTCTTCGATCTGCTTCAGTGGGCCAACAACGCCCTGTTCCTGAGGCTCGATACCTTCACGCGCCATTTTCAGCATAGCGTTGGCGTGCAGTGGGATATCAGGACGGGTAAATGCGTCCGGTGCTGGAGACAGATCGTCGGTGTTGGTTTCGCCTGGTACCTTGAATACGGTAACAGTGATCTTCTCAGCCAGTGCTGGCTTGGACGTGAACCATTCAGCGTTCGCCCAGGATTCAACCACCTGTTTAGCGAAAGTGTTGCCCGCGTCCATTTTTTCTTTAACGTCATGGAAGGCGTCAAACATCAGCAACGTGCCAGACAGGGCCGTTGCCGCTGCAGGTGCCAGAGCGTCGTTATCCAGTGCGTCGATCAGCGGCTCGATGTTGTAACCACCCAGCATGGTACCCAGCAGCTCAACCGCTTTAACAGCGTCGATCAGTGGGGATTGAGCGTCGCCTTTGGCGATAGCGGCCAGGAAGCCTGCTTTTACGTAAGCAGCCTGGTCAACACCCGCAGGAACACGATTGCTCAGCAGGTCCAGTACAAAATCTTCCTCACCTGCAGGCGGGTTTTTAACCAGCTCAACCAGCGCAGCTGTCTGATCGGCGTCCAGCGCTTTTGGGGGTACACCCAGAGCAGCGCGTTCTTCTACATGTTTACGATAAGCTTCAAGCACGATATAGCCCTCATCTGTTGTCATCGCCGAGTATTGCGTTCTACTTATCTCGGCGGCTATCGATACGGAATCGATCAATTCGATTGACGCGGCGGATTTTAGCCAAAACGGTCGTAAATGTTAAGTTTTGTCGACAATCTGAGGCCTTAGACTTTGGCCTGAAAACGAGCATTTCATAACAATATTTCATGTACTGTATGCTATTAACTATTTGATATGTAAAGGTTAAAAATATTTCGTGACAATTGCTTTTATGCTTTTAAATGGCTGAATTAAACAAAAAATTCAAAATAATTCGGCCTGTTTTGGACTGCTTTTTTCTGCCAGATGAGGGTTGTTGATATTGCATCGCATTATTATTTGTTATTGGTTGTCAAAAACAGATGTATTAGTCTCATTTGTGACGGGTTCGGCGAGGTTCGTTACTTTTGCTCTCAGTCAGAACCTGGGCAGGGCAAAAGGTCGGCATCAGATCAACGCAGGTGCAGCATTGCACTGCTAAAGTTGTACGCACCTGTTGCGGTGTTATACGTAACAGGTTTGGGTTTGTGGTGGTGCAGGACGACTGTTCTTAAGTAAGGTTTGGTGAGCATATGAAAGGTAATTGTGTAACGCGGGTTGAGGTGGCTGGATTGCAGCAAAATGCCGGGATCGGTGGCAGGTATGTAACTGGCATTGAACGGCCTTTCCCTGAGGATGCGATTATTGTATCTCGCACAGACCCTGAGGGCGTGATTACCCATGTGAATCAGGCGCTGGTTGATATTTCGGGTTACTGCCAGCAGGAGTTGCTTGGTCAGCGGCATAATCTGTTGCGCCACCCGGATATGCCCTGTGATGTGTTCGCGCAGATGTGGCTGACCATTGGTCAGGGTCGGCGCTGGCATGGCTATTTGAAAAACCGGTGTAAAGACGGTAGTCATTACTGGGTAAAAGCGACGGTGATGCCAAATATCCGTCAGGGCCAGTTGCTGGGCTATACCTCAGTGCGTAAAAAACCGTCCAGGGTCAAGGTGGATGCCTGTGAAGCGCTGTATGCTCGCATGCGCGCTGAGAGCCATGGCTGATTATGGCAGCGGCCGTTATAATGCCCACCGATTCTGACGTAGATAGAAAAGATTATTTATGGATGCACTAGACGAAATAAAAGAGTTTCTGGCCTGTGAAACACCGGACAGCTGGATTGAGCTGGCACGCCAGCCTGAAAGCCAGCCCGTGCTGTTGATTGATCATGCCCATTGTGAAAAAAAAGCGGCATCCACTGCTATGACGCTGATGTTTCGTTATGTGGACCGTACCGATTTGCTCAATAAAATGTCCCGCCTTGCTCGTGAGGAGTTGATCCACTTTGAGCAGGTGCTGGCTTTAATGGAAGCACGTGGTGTGCAGTACTGTCATATGTCCCCGGCCCGTTATGCTGGCGGTATGCGTCAGGATGTGCGTACGTCCGAGCCTGGCAGGCTGGTCGATACGCTGATTGTGGGGGCCTTTATTGAAGCGCGCTCCTGTGAGCGTTTTGCCAAACTGGCGCCGTTTCTGGATGATGAGCTGGCGAAATTCTACCGTTCGCTGCTGAAGTCCGAAGGACGTCATTATCAGGATTACCTGGGTCTTGCCAGGGACTATGCGGGTGAGCCGATTGACGAGCGTATTGCGCATTTTCGTGAAATCGAACGTGAGTTGATTGAGTCTGCTGACTCGACCGAGTTTCGTTTCCATAGCGGAGCGCCTGCCTGAGTGTGACGCCTCGGTAGTCTGGTCATCAGGTAATAAAAAACCGGTCACCCATGGGTGACCGGTTTTTTTTGGCCGGGCACCTGACTCACATTAATACCGTAGTGGTGGGTGCTGCGCTGGGAATTTCAGCCAGCTGAAGCTGGTTTTTACCCTGGTGTTTTGCCTTGTACATTGCTGCATCGGCAGACCCAATCAGTTGTTCAATGCTGTCGTGGTGCACAGGGTAAATGGATATTCCTATACTGGCGCTGACCCGGAGTTTGACACCGTCGATATCCAGCTCGCTATTGATTTGTTCCAGTGCCTGTTCTCCGATTTGCAGCACATCATGCTGGTGCTGTAATTCATCTACCAGAATCAGGAATTCATCTCCGCCAATACGGGCCAGGGTGTCGGTTGAGCGCAGCATATCGCTGAGCCGTTCAGCCAGTGCGATCAGCAGTTTGTCACCAACCGCGTGCCCCCAGGTGTCATTGATCGGTTTGAAACCATCAAGATCAATAAAAAGGATGGCGATCATGCCGTTCAGTTGTTTGGCGCGTTTTAGGGCGTCTTTTGCCCTTGCTTCAAAATGTGTGCGATTAGGCAGTCGGGTAAGGTTGTCGTGCATTGCCTGGAAGCGGATGGATTCGAGGGCTTTCTTCTGTTCGGTGATGTCGCTCATCAGGCAGACAAAATGGCTTATATCGCCGTATTTGTCATAAACGGCAGAGATATTGGTTTGCTGGATGTAAATTTCCCCATTTTTCCGCCGATTAACTACTTCTCCTACCCAGCTACCGGTGTTCATCAGGTGCTGCCACATATGCGTGAAGAACGCTGCATCATGGTGACCGGACCCTAGCAGTGTGGGGCTCTGGTTTGCTACTTCATCACGCGAGTAACCGGTCAACTCTGTAAAGGCCGGGTTGGTCATCACGATCTGCGCACAGAGATTGGTGACCATAATTGCTTCGTGGGTGTGTTCAAGTACCCGTTGTGCGATTTTGGCCTGATTGCGGCTCTCTTTTACGGCGGTGATATCTCGGAACATCACCTGTACGCCGGGCTGGCTGTCATAGATGATCTGCGAACTGCTGACTTCCGCCAGGAATGAGCTGCCATCCAGCCGTTGAATTCTCTGCTCAACTGATTTCAGGTGCGGGTTAACTTTGATGCGTTTGAGACGGCTCTCAACCAGTGCCTGGCTGTCAGGGTGCACCAGTTCCATGATGTCGCGGCCAACGAGCTCGGATGCGTGCTCGGCCCCCATCAGGCGTAAAGCTGACTGGTTGCATAAAACAATGCCGCGATTGATATGGATGATGACTGCTTCTGGTGATTGCTCAAACAGTGCCTGATAACGGAAATTGGTTTCCTGGGAGCGATCTATCATGCGGGCAGCCAGACGCAGAGCACTTTGCCGGGCATTAAGCACCTGGCGTAGTGACAGTGCGGCAAGGAGGCTGGTTAGCAGGCTTGCAATGAGGACTTCATGATTGTATTCAGGAACGGCAAACTGGCTCGCTGATTGCTCTGCGGGCATGATAACCAGTTTGATCGGCTCGTCGCCAATATCGAGCATGTGGCTGCGCTGGTAGCTGTGTTGCAATATGCTGACATCGCCAGGGCTGGAATCGAAATTCAGAGTGCCAGCAGGTGAGCGAGGGTCATGTACACGCAGGCGCAGAGGTTCGTTAATGTCAGCAAGCGTCTGCTCTATTAGCAGACTCAGACTGAAGCCGATGGTAATCCAGCCACTGAACGCCATATCGCTGTCCAGAAACATGCCTGAGTCGGGTTGTTCTGCGTTAGCGTAGACCGGCTCGAGCATAAGGTAATCAAGTGAATACTGGTCTGTTGGCAGGAGTGATATGGGGTTGGTTATGGCTATCTGGCCACTGTTTTTCGCATATTGAGCGGCCTCATAACGGCGCAGCTCAGAGCCAATATCGTAACCTCGAATTTTGTCTGCAATCGCTTCCGGTACCGCCTGCATGATGACAAAATTTTCATCCCGGTTGGTCTGAGGGAAAATATCGAACTGTTCCCCGTAGGTACGTCGGTTGTCGCTAATAAAGTGCTCGCGTGTAGTTTTGTCGACGTACTCAGTATATGTCATCCCGATGATGCCTACCTTTCGGTAATTCAGGCTTAACGAGTGGAAAAAATTGTGCCACTGAGTCTGATTTGGCCGAAAATCATGGTTAATGACCATGCCACGGGTTGACTTGAGCAACTGTGGATAGCGGTTGAGCTTTTCCTGAAGTAACTGGACGGTCTGGATGCTGGTGGTTTTGAACTGCGCCATGCGGTCCGAGCGCTTCTGTTTACTGACCTGCTGGGCAGTAAAGAAGCTGAGTGCCGCCAGTGAAGCCAGCAATAACAGAGGGAGCGCGATGGTGTGCCATGAGCGCCTGGTTGAATTTTTTGTTACCGGATAGAAAGACATACAGCTTGAGTATCATTCCTTGAGGAAGCTAACGGAGCATATTCCCGCACAGTCGGGCAGTCTATACCTAAAGGCGGGTTAGCTTCAAACTATGTGATGTCGATGTGAATTTTATAGTGCAGGGGTCGAATGGCTGGTGCGGTGGCGTCAAACGGAATATGGGAGTATTTGCCCTGTTTGTCCGGGCAAATACTCAGTAGATCGTTGCTATGCGGGGGTGTCAGCTATCCAGAATGTTGGCTGCTTCCAGCGTGTTTTCCATCAGGCAGGCAACCGTCATTGGGCCGACGCCGCCCGGTACTGGGGTAATCCAGCCCGCGCGTGCTGACGCTGCGGCATAATCAACATCACCAACCAGACGGCCATCATCGAGGAGGTTGATGCCGACATCGATCACGATGGCGCCTTCTTTTATCCACTCGCCATTGACCAGGCCGGGTTTGCCAACGCCGACAACAACGATGTCGGCACGACGAATGTGAAACTCCAGGCTGTCGGTGAAGCGATGGGTCGTGGTGGTGGTTGCACCCGCCAGTAGCAGTTCCAGTGTCATCGGGCGACCCACAATATTGGAGGCACCGACCACGACCGCTTCTTTCCCGTGCAGATCCACGCCCGTGGACTCCAGTAGCTTCATTACCCCCTTAGGGGTACAGGGGCGTAATACGGGCATCCGTTGTGCCAGTCGGCCCAGGTTGAAAGCATGGAAACCATCCGGGTCTTTATCGGGGCGGATGCGTTCCAGGATTTCATTAGCGTCAAGGTGTTCTGGCAGAGGGAGCTGTACCAGGATGCCATGAATGCTGCTGTCGTTATTCAGTTTGTCGACCAGGGTTAATAATTCCTGTTGCGTCGTTGTAGCGGGGAGGTCATAGGCAAGTGATGCGATGCCGGTTTCTTTGCAGGCATTTTTCTTGTGACGCACGTATACCTGTGAGGCAGGGTCGGCTCCGACCAGGATAACTGCCAGGCAAGGTGCAGATTTTCCTTCACTCAGGCGTTGTTTAACGCCTTCTGCGACATCTTTACGTACATCTGCTGCAATCTGTTTACCGTCAATGATTTGTGCACTCATAACTGAGCCGTTGTCCTCTATATAAATGACTGAGGCTGATTTTCTCATGCTTGGCCGATGAGGCCAAGCCGTTGCTCAGAACAGTTTATGGCGCCTGAATCTATTGGGTGAGATGTAAGCTAACCCCTTTATTTTATTAAATAATTTAATCTGACTGTTGACGGGTGTTTTTCCATGTCTATAATACGCGCACATCTTTAAGGCAGTGTCTGGTTTTATCAGATCTGATCGTTGCTACATATGCTGGTTCTGGAGCTTTTCAGGGCTGGTCGTTGCGATTGACGCTGTCGTCACAGGCCTTCATCTGTTATGTCTGGCCTGTGATATAAGATCTTCTGCTCTGGGGATATAGCTCAGTTGGATAGAGCACGGCCCTTCTAAGGCTGTGGTCGAGGGTTCGAATCCTTCTATCCCCGCATTCTTCTTCGTGATCATTTCTGGTCACGCTCGTGTTCTCTATTTGTAATTATCTCTTCCTTGATTGTCCTTGTCCTCGATTCTGCTCGGCTAAGGTCTGAGGCTGTTATCCTCAGGCGCTCTTTGTTGTCCAGTCGTGGGGCAGGTGTGTCTGGCTCTGACTCTCTATATTCAATCCTCCGGGTGAGCCTGGCTGGCTGATAAGTAATCAGATCTATCTGGTTGTTTTCTATACGGAAATTAATTGATACATCGAGCGTTTTTCTTGTTGACAGTGTCAGGGGGGCTCTGTAATATCCGTCCCCGTTGAACAGCAGGGCTGTTTAGTCAGTGCCATCAGGCTTTGAATGGTAGTAATCATTTCTGGCTTGTTTATTCTGCTTATTGCAGGATTGGTACTGAAGTAGTGTTATCGAAGTTGTGGTGGGCGTAGCTCAGTTGGTAGAGCCCCGGATTGTGATTCCGGTGGTCGTGGGTTCGAGCCCCATCGTCCACCCCATTCCTGTTCTTAAATCTCCTGTAATCATTCAGTTACTGTCTGTAGATCTTCGCCGTTTACGAGCTATTCAGCCTGCTCTCTATTTTGATATCAGCTTATCTTATTGCTGCTTCCTTTCTATTTTTATCTTTTCATTCAAGTTTGCTCCTCTTTGCTGTCCATAAATTCGTCTGTTGTGCTGGTTGCTGTGTGTCCTGCTGGCTATGTTTTGACCGGTAGCGCGAAACTACGTAGCAGGTCAAGGGTTTAGCTTGACTAATCTGCCTCAATCACCCAGAATTTCGCGCTTTGGATTCGCCCGTAAAGGTTGCACAGATCATATCTTCAGGGCGTTGGTTGCCAGGCGGGCGTAATGCTTCCTGCCGATCTTTAAGATTATTGTGTACAAGTATTTGTGAGGAATACCATGCAAGTTTCCGTTGAAACGACTTCCGGCCTTGAACGTCAGCTGACGGTAACTGTACCGGCCGAGCGTATTGATCAGGATGTAAACACTCGTGTACAGCAGACTGCGCGTACTGCTCGTCTCGACGGTTTCCGTCCAGGTAAAGTGCCAGTTAAAGTTATCAAGAAAAAGTACGGTGCAGGCATTCGTGCTGAGGTTCTGGAACAGGTTGTTCAGCAGTCTTTCTACGAAGCTGTTCAGCAGGAAGAACTGATGCCAGCGGGTACCCCGGGTATCGAGCTGAAAACAGATAAAGAAGGTGAAGACTTCCAGTTCGTTGCGACGTTTGAAGTTTACCCATCTGTTGAGCTGGCAGACTACTCTGCTGCAGAGATCACTAAGCAGAGCGCTGAAGTTACTGACGCAGATCTGGAAAAAATGATCGACACGCTGCGTAAGCAGCAGGCGACATTCTCGACTGTTGATCGTGCTGCTGCTGATGGCGACCGCGTTAAGATTGATTTCGAAGGTTTCATCGATGGTGAAGCATTCGACGGTGGTAAAGGCGAAGGCATGGAGCTGGTACTGGGTTCCGGTACTATGATCCCAGGCTTCGAAGATGGCCTGCAGGGTGCTGAAGCCGGTGCTGAAGTTGAACTGAATGTCACTTTCCCGGACGATTACCAGGCTGAAAACCTGAAAGGTAAGCCAGCACTGTTTAAAGTGACTGTGCAGGTTGTTGAAACTCAGGAACTGCCAGAGCTGAACGAAGAGTTCTTCGCCAAGTTCGGCATCACTGAAAACACAGTTGAAGCGTTCCAGGTTGAAGTTCGCAAGAACATGGATCGTGAGCTGACTCAGTCTCTGAAGATGAAACTGAAAGATCAGGTGTTCAGCCAGCTGGTTGCACTCAATGGTCTGGATGTACCTGCTGCACTGGTTGATGGCGAAATCGATAACCTGCGTCGTCAGGCTATCCAGCAGTTCGCTGGCCCGAATGCGCCAGAGATGGACATCAACATGCTGCCTAAAGAGATGTTTGAAGAGCAGGCTAAGAAACGCGTAAGCGTTGGTCTGCTGGTTCAGGAAGTCATCTCTGCTAACAGCATCGCAGCTGATGACGATCGTGTTCGTGCGATGGTTGAAGAGATGGCTGGAACCTACCAGGAGCCACAGCAGGTAATCGATTACTACTATGGTAACGAAGAGACGCTGAGCCAGGTTAAAAACCTGGTGCTGGAAGATCAGGTAGTTGATCAGTTGCTGGCGTCTGCTAAAGTCACTGAAGAAAACGTTAGCTACGAAGATGCGCTGAAGCCGGCTCCACAGCCTGAAGCAGATGTCGAAGAAGGCGAAGACGCTTAATTAGCGGAACTTTTTCGGGCATTGATGCGTATATAGTAGAGAACGGCAGTCAGTTTCGCTGGCTGTCGTTTTTTCGCTTTATTGAATAAGGAGAAGGGATGATGACAGGTTCTGACATTCAGAACGCGCTGGTACCGATGGTTGTAGAGCAAACGGCCCGCGGTGAGCGTTCATATGATATCTACTCCCGCCTGCTGAAAGAGCGCGTTATCTTTCTGATAGGTCCCGTTGAAGATCACATGGCTAATCTGGTAGTAGCGCAAATGCTATTTCTGGAAGCCGAGAATCCTGATAAAGATATTCATCTGTATATCAATTCTCCCGGTGGCTCTGTCACTGCAGGGATGTCGATCTACGACACAATGCAGTTCATTAAACCGGACGTCAGTACTATGTGTATTGGCCAGGCGGCGTCTATGGGTGCATTTCTGCTTGCCGGTGGTGAAAAAGGTAAGCGTTTTGCGCTGCCTAACTCTCGTGTGATGATTCACCAGCCTCTGGGTGGTTATCAGGGTCAGGCTACTGACATTGAGATTCATACCCGTGAGATCCTGGGTATCCGTGAAAAACTCAATGGCTTGCTGGCTGAACATACGGGTCAGGATTTTGAAACTATCGCCCGAGACACGGATCGTGATAACTTTATGGGTGCGCAAGCGGCAGCAGACTACGGTCTGATCGATGCTGTACTGAATAAGCGCGGCGAATAATACCGGTCAGGCCACTATAGTGGCCGGCGGTTAAGAATTAGAAATGGGTTTTTCACGCACGAGGTAGTCGAATGTCCGACGATAAAAACAGTAAGAGTGGCGATGACGGCAAGCTGCTGTACTGCTCGTTCTGTGGCAAGAGCCAGGACGAAGTACGCAAGCTGATTGCAGGTCCGTCAGTCTTTATCTGTGACGAATGTGTAGACCTCTGCAACGATATCATCCGCGAAGAGATTCAGGACGCTGAGCCTGAAGATACATCTGATCGCCTGCCTATTCCGGCGGAGATTAAGGCGATGCTGGATGACTACGTTATTGGTCAGGAAGCTGCGAAGAAGGTATTGGCAGTAGCGGTGTATAACCACTACAAGCGCCTGCGGGTTCAGGGTAAAAATAACGGCGTTGAGCTGGGTAAGAGTAATATCTTGCTGATTGGTCCGACAGGTAGTGGTAAGACGCTGCTAGCGCAGACACTGGCGCGTTCTTTGAACGTACCCTTTACCATTGCAGATGCGACCACGCTGACTGAAGCAGGCTACGTAGGTGAGGATGTTGAGAACATCATCCAGAAGCTGCTGCAGAAGTGTGATTACGATGTTGAACGTGCCGAGCGAGGCATTGTTTACATCGATGAGATCGATAAGATCTCTCGCAAATCTGACAACCCATCTATCACCCGTGATGTATCGGGAGAAGGTGTGCAGCAAGCGCTGTTGAAGCTGATTGAAGGGACTGTTGCTTCAGTTCCGCCACAGGGTGGTCGTAAACACCCACAGCAGGAATTTCTGCAGGTTGATACGTCTAACATCCTGTTTATCTGTGGTGGTGCCTTTTCTGGTCTGGAGCAGATCATCCGTGATCGTTCCGAGAAAAGCTCGATCGGTTTCAGCGCGATTGTGAAAGGTAAGGATGAAAGTAAATCCATTACCGAGACGCTGCTGGATATCGAAGCGGAAGACCTGGTCAAATTTGGCCTGATTCCTGAGTTTGTAGGTCGTCTGCCGATGGTAGCGACGCTGGCAGAGCTGGATGAAGAAGCGTTGATTCAAATCCTGACTGAGCCTAAAAACTCGCTGACCAAGCAGTATGCTGCGCTGTTCGACATGGAAGGGGCTGAAGTCGACTTCCGTGAAGATGCATTGGTCGCGGTTGCCAAGCATGCTCTGGAGCGCCGCACCGGTGCACGTGGTTTGCGCTCGATTCTTGAGTCATCACTGCTTGAAGTCATGTATGAGCTGCCTTCGCTGGAGAATGTCAGCAAGGTTGTGATTGATGAGAACGTTATTAACGGTGATAGCGAGCCATTGCTGATTTATGAAAACAGTGAGCAGGCTAAAGCTGTTCCTGATGACTAAAGCGGTATAATGAGCACGAAAAAAAGGATGGCATTGCCATCCTTTTTTGTGTCTGTTTAAGTCTGTTTCTGTGTGTCTTCCAGGCAGTGCAGCAGGTTATTTACCTTGTTAAAGGTCTCCTGATATTCCTCGTCAATCTTAGAGTCCGCTACGATACCGCCACCGGCCCAGCAGTGGATTCGATTGTTTTCCAATAACAGGGTGCGGATTGTAATGCTGGTATCCATCCGGCCGCAGAAGCTGATATAGCCAATTGAGCCACAGTACACACTGCGTCGGTGAGGCTCGAGTTCTTCGATAATTTCCATTGCCCGTAATTTAGGCGCGCCGGTGATAGAGCCACCGGGGAAGCAGCTGCGTAGCAGTTCGACCGCGCTTTTATCATTATCAAGCTGGCCGGTCACCGTGCTGACCAGATGATGGACGTTGGCATAACTTTCCAGTGCAAACAGCGCTGGCACCTTTATGCTGCCAAACTCACATACTTTACTCAGATCGTTACGTAGCAGGTCGACAATCATCAGATTTTCAGCTCGGTCCTTGGTTGAGCTGAGCAGATCATCTATTTCGGCCTGATTTTCTATCGGGTTGGCATGTGTGGGTCGAGTGCCTTTGATTGGTTTGGTTGACACTTCGCCGTTATCCAGCTGGAGGAAGCGCTCAGGTGACAACGACAGTACGGCGCCCGCCGGTGACTCAATATAGGCCGCGAAGGGCACAGGGGCTTTTTCGCGCAGTTTCATATAGGCCTGTAATGGGTCGCCCTTGAATTCACTGCTGAAACGTTGTGCAAAGTTGACCTGGTAGCAGTCTCCGGCGTGGATATACTCATCGATTGCGCTCAGTCGCTGTTGATACTGGTCAGCCGTGACATTGGCGCGAAATGGGTAGGATAGTTCGAATGGGTTTTCAGTGTCTTTCGTGCGTACTGGAGTTGTTAGTTGTCTTTCAATCAGCGCCTGTGTGCTCTCATCCAGTGACGGTTGCATGACCAGTTCGCAACGTTGCTGCTGATGGTCAACAATAACGGCCCACAGATAAATACCGATCTGCATATCCGGGAACTGCATATCGTTTTCAGCCAGCGCAGGTAGCGCCTCCACAGTGCGACCCAGATCATAACCGAAATGGCCAAGCGCACCGCCGCAAAAGGGCAGGTCTGGCGTGGAATGGCTGCTCACTCGATGTTCTGCTAATAATGCTTCCAGTTGAGCGAAAGGACAGCCAGCGTCGTGTTGCTGATGAAAGCTGAAAGTGGCGACAGGGCCAGCACTAAGGATATCAAAGCGGCCCGAAGGTGCTGCCGGTTGACAACTGTCTAGCCATACCGCCATACCCAGGGGGCGGATACGCGAAAAATAGCGATAGCTATCAGGCAGGTAGGGCAGAGGACGGCGGATAATCAAGGCTTACTACTCGCAGGTCAATAGTGGTGTAATCGCAAAGGCGCATTGTAACGGGCTGGCTGATCTGAGTGAACCTTCAGGGGTGAGAAGGGCAGGGCTGGGCTATCAGAAGTCGCCTGAGTGAGATCATGATATTGACGGGTAAGCGTGGCTTACAGCCTTGCTGATGAGATAAACTTTAGTCTACATTTCAGGTGTTGTTCTCGCCATGCAGGGGTTTTGCCTGATACAAACGTTTGCTCATGTTTATTTTTTAACGGTACTGCGGGTTTGACTGTTGAGGCTTTCGGCGTTTTGAAAACAGAATTATATTGTTTGTTTTTAGCTATGTTTTTGCAGGTAGTCGCGTCTTGAGTGACTGGCGTATTTATATGGTGCGTTGTGCTGATGGCACTTTATATACTGGCATTACAACCGATATAAAGCGCAGGCTTGCACAACATAATGGTGTTAGTAAAGGCGGAGCGCGCTATACCCGTTGCCGGCGTCCAGTTGAACTGGTGTGGGCGGAACAATGTGAAGACCGCTCAGAAGCCAGTCGCAGAGAACATGCAGTGAAGAAGCTTACTCGGCAGGAAAAACTGACGCTAATCACACTGATGGCCGGGGTTGTCCGGGATCATCACGATGCAGAGTTTATCAACAAACCTGAGAGAAGGTCGTAAGTTTGCTAACCGCAGAGGTTCGAAAAATGGATGTTACATCGCTGATTGAGCGCTTGCCAGGGGCTTATTTTCGGTGTTTGTGTGATCAGCAATGGACAATGTTGAATATTACCTCGGATATAGAGCGTATTACCGGTTATACGCCAGAGGAGCTTGTGTGCCAGCAGCCGAAGGCCTTCGCTGACATTATTCATCCAGATGATGTACCGGTGGCTCATAATGCAATTATTGAGGCCATGGGGCAGCGGCGCTCTTATAGTTTGCGCTACCGTTTGCGCACGCGATGGGGTGAATATCGCTGGTGCTGGGAGCAGGGGATTGGCGTTTGTGACGCTGATGGGCGGCTGGTTTGGATAGAAGGTTTTTTAACAGACATCTCTGATCAATGCGGCAGTGAAGCTGAGCTGACAACACTGATGTCGGAGCAGCGCCACGAGCTGGCGCTCAACCAGCGCCTGATGGAGCAGTATAAAAAGGCGGTCGACACCAGTGTCATTGTCTCCAAAACGGATTTGGAGGGACGTATTACTTACGTTAATGATGAGTTTTGCCGTATCTCAGGTTTTCTCCGAGAAGAGCTGATCGGTCAAACCCATGCGCTTGTTCGTCATGCCGATACCCTCGATGCAACTTTTGTGGATATGTGGCGCACCATTCGTGCCGGAGATGTCTGGAAAGGCGTGATTCAGAATCGTAACAAACTTGGTCACTCTTACTACGTAAACTCCACCATGCTGCCTATTTTTAATGACCAGGGCGTTATCAGCGAGTTTATGTCGGTGCGACATGATGTTACGGATCTGATCGAGACAGAAACCCTGCTGCGTCGCCAGACAACAGATGCGCTGACAGGGTTGCCAAACCGGCAGAAACTGCTGTCTGATCTGACCGGCGAAACCCAGAGCTCGTTGGCGTTGATTAATATCATCGACTTTAGTGAGGTTAACGAATATTTCGGTTACCGCACCGGGGATCGTTTGTTGCAGCACCTTGCTGTGTTGCTGGATAACAGCCTGGAGCCTGGCATGCAGTTATACCGGCTGGCCGGGGATGAATTCGCGGTGTTGCAGCGTACGTCAGCGCCTCAGGGGGTGTTTGAGCAGTTCTGCCTACAGCTGATCCGGATGGTCGAGTCACGCGGAATTCAGGTGGATGATCAGGAGTTCTCTATCAGTATCGCTGTGGGGTCGGCGTCGGGGGGCAATGCGTTTATTGAGGCTGATATTGCTTTGCATCGTGCTCGCGAACATCAGTGCTCGTTTGAAGTTTTTGATGGCGATTCACGGCTTAAACAGCAGATAGAAAGCAATATTCGCTGGGTCAAGCGTATCCGTGATGCCATCCGCGAGGATCGTATTGAGGTGTATGCTCAACCCATTATTGATGCTCGTGATGGGACCGTGGCTAAATACGAGTGCCTGATGCGGCTGGTGGATGAAGACGGCAAAATATATACCCCATACTTCTTCCTCGAGGCTGCACAGCGAGCACGGCTGTATACTGATCTGACGCGTATTGTGATCGCCCGCTCGTTTTCATTTTTTTCAGAACGTGAAGACGTGTTCTCCATTAATCTTACGGCACGCGATATCCTGAATACTGAAACAGCTGATCTGTTGCTGGAGCAGGCGCAAGAAACAGGTGTTGCCCAACGGTTGATTCTTGAGCTGGTGGAGTCTGAAGGGATTGAAAACTTCGAAAAAGTCCGCTGCTTTTTAGAGCGGGCGCGAGCTATTGGATGTCGGATTGCTGTTGATGATTTTGGCACCGGGTATTCCAATTTTGAGTACCTGCTGAAGCTGGATATCGATTACATCAAAATTGATGGCTCGCTGATTCGCCATGTTGATGTTGATAAAAACTCGCGGATTGTGGCGGAAACTGTCGTCGACTTTGCCCGTCGCCTGGGCTTGTTAACGATTGCTGAGTTTGTCCATAGCGAGGGGGTCAAGTCGGTGGTTGAAGAGATGGGAGTGGATTACTTGCAGGGATTCCTGTTGGGTGAGCCGATGCCTTTGAGCAATATTGAGCATATAGCTACGACAGCACTGCAAGCTGAATTATCTGTTACACCGTTACCGCTGGTGCCTTAACGCAGCAGGCTTTTGTGTTTTAAGCATTGTTGCCAGCGGCTTTTGGCCGCTGGCATTGACACGTTATCCTGAAAAACAGCGGGTCACGGCGATTTAATGGCTGGCCTGGAGGAAAATACCGGGCTTGCTCACCAGGTCACTGCCAGTGTCAGCGATAAAGGTGATCTCGCTTCGAATCGGCAGGTCTGGATCGCGGTTACACAGCTGGTAGGTTTGCTCTGTACTGCCACTGGCTTCCATGGTCAGCTGCGCAGGCCCCGTGAGGTAAAGTCCAGCCGGACCTTGCAGTGTTAACTTGACCTGTTCAATGGTTGGGTCAATGGCTTCCAGCTTCACCAGATAGCTGTTACACAGTTCGCCCAGAGCATTAGTGTGGGTGATGGTATTGCGGTCCCGCAATACTTCCAGCAGCAAGTTATTGCGGTTCTGGAAACCATAAACCACAGCCGCAATGGTTACGAACAGAATCATACCGTAGCCTGCAAGACGCGGGCGCAATACTGGACTGGCGTTGTTTTGCTGCTGGTTTTCAGAACGAAAAGCGATCAGGCCACGTGGGCGTTTGATCTTGTCCATTACAGTGTCGCAGGCGTCAATGCAGGCGCCGCAATCGATGCACTCATACTGCAGCCCGTCACGGATATCAATGCCGGTTGGGCAGACTTGTACGCACAGGTCACAATCCACACAGTCTCCTGCATCGCTACCTTTTTCTCGTACGCCCCGGCGTGGTTCACCCCGTGCGGCATCATAGCTGACGGTACGAGTATCAGAGTCAAACATAACCCCCTGAAAGCGTGCGTACGGACACATGTGGGTACAGACCTTTTCCCGTACCAGGCCCGCATTAAAATAGGTGAGCGCTGACATAATGATCAGCCAGCTGGCGGTCGCCAGCCCCATCTGCAGATTGAGCAGATCGCTGACCAGTTCGCGGATCGGTATAAAGTAGCCAGTGAAAGTCATGGCCGTGACTAACGAAGCCAGTATCCACAGGCTGTGTTTGGCGATACGACGCGCCAGGGGGGTGCCCGTCAGCGCCTGATCTTCCTGCCGACGGCGGGTAGCTGCGCGGCCTTCAGTCAGGGTTTCTATGCGGATAAATAGCCAGCTCCAGATGCTTTGCGGACAGGCAAACCCACACCAGACACGCCCCCAGGCTACGGCAGCAAAAAACATCAGGCAGGTGCCCGCGATCATCAGACCCGCCATCAGTGGCAGATCATGCCAGGCCATGTGGGTGCCAAACAGCATGATACGGCGGCTGGCGAAGTCGAACAGTAACCAGGGTTGGCCATCAATCTGTACCCATACCAGGGCAAAGTACATCATGAGCATCGGACCGCTGATCAGGCGACGCAGGTTCTGAAAGTAACCGCGGGTCAGGCGCACGTGAATTTTTCCGCCAACCGCTGTCGTGGTTGAAACGGTTCGGGTGGGTATTTGTTGCATAGCAGGCTCCGTTGTCGAGTGATTTGGGTATGCGGCTCAGCCATACCGGTTCACTCTGTCCAGGTAAGGATTGCTAATCTACAGGAGATAAAAAATAGGGACAGGTTTAATAAATTAATTTTGTTGCGGTACAGATTGGATTTCGGCACAGTAATACCACTATGAGTGAATTTTTATATATCAAGCTTGAACAAATGTTCAGTGAAGAAATTGAAGCGGGCCGCTGGGCGGCTGGTGAGCGGTTGCCGTCGGTCCGTGAGCTATGCCGTGAGCGAGACCTTTCCAAAGCCACCGTATTGCATGCGTACAGTCGGCTGGAGGCGCGAGGGCTGATCGAGGCCCGGCCTAAGGCGGGCTACTTTGTCCGTCGCCAGGAATCTACGCCTGCTATGCCTTCAACCGGAGACCCTGATACGGTGCCTGCGCTGGTGACGGTGCCAGCGCTAATCCGGGACATCATGCGTAAAGGAGCGGCGTTTGATCTGCTGCCGAATGCTGATCGGCGGGCAGATGTGCCCGCCGGGATTGTTGAGTTGAATCGATCTGTGGCGCGCGCGCTACGTCACCAGCGAGGGTTACAGCATCAATATTATGATGAACCACTGGGGGTGCAGCCGTTACGTGATCAGCTGATGCGCCGTTATCAGCGTCGTGGCTGTCTGTTCAGTACCGAGCAGATCAGTATTACGGCGGGCTGTCAGCATGCGTTGTTTCTGTCGTTGATGGCGACCTGTCAGGCGGGGGATGTGGTCGCAGTTGAGTCACCCGGCTTTTATGGGGTGATTCAGCTGGCTGAATCGCTGGGGCTGAAAATTCTTGAGATTCCGGCCAGTACCGATACCGGTATGGACATGGATGCGCTGGCCAGCGCGCTTATCGAATGGCCAGTCAAAGCGGTACTGGTCACGCCAGCCTTTTCTACCCCGACGGGGAGCCTTATGCCCCAGGCGGCGCGGGCACGCTTACTGGCACTGGCAGATCAGTATGATCTGGTGATCATCGAAGATGATATTTACGCTGAGCTGTCTTTTACCGGTTCTGTCTCGCCGCTTAAGGCGCTGGATCACAATGATCGGGTGATTCTTTGTGGTTCGGTATCCAAGTCGCTGTCCCGTGATTTGCGGCTGGGCTGGGTTGTGGCTGGGCGCTGGCAGGAGCGGATTGACCAGCTCAAACTGATTAATATGCTGGCCGGGAATCGGTTTATTGAGCAAGGTGTGGCTGATTTTATCTGTGATGGTGGCTATGACCGTCATTTGCGACGTCAGCGGCTGCAGTTGCAGAGTCAACGTGACCAGCTGGTGGAGATGTTGCAGCAGGAATGGGCGCTGCCTGTGCGGTTCAGTCAGCCGGAAGGGGGCTTATGTCTCTGGCTGGAACTGCCTGACACAGTAGATACCCTGGCCTGTTATCCGCAGGCTCAGGCGGCAGGGATGGTGATTACCCCTGGGGGGCTGTTCACATCCCAGGCGCGTTATAAAAACTGCCTGCGACTCAGCTTTGCCCACCCCTGGCACAGTACTCGCCGGGAGGCTTTGCTCTCTTTGGGTCAGCTGTTGATGGCAACGGGCTGATCTGCCCTTAGTGTTTCATTTATAGGCATTTCATTTGCGACCGGGCCCGTTTTTCTGGCCCGGTTGCATTCGTCTCGGCTTTATATTGAAATGTTATATTATATCATTTATCGTGCCCGCATCTTTTGATAACTTGATGATGTGGAGAATAAAGGGATGGCGATCAGATCGGTTTCAGCACTGGCAGCCCTGCTGGTGGCACAGGGTACTGCAGTGAATGCAGTCGCTGAAGAATTTGAACAGCATGGTGCCCATGAGCATGGTCATGCTGAGTTGATGGTTGCTCAATCCGGGAAATCTCTGACAGTGGCGCTGGAGTCACCGGCGATGAACCTGGTAGGGTTTGAGCATAAAGCCCGCACACCTGAACACAAAGCTGCTGTCCAGACGATGTTAACGCAACTCCGGCAAGGGTATGCGATGGTTGCGCTGGATAAGGATGCGCTTTGTTTGCTGGATACCGTCGACATCCGTCAGGGCTTACTGGCGGGTGATAAGGGTCATGATGAACATAAAGATCATGACGATGATGAGCACAAAGATCATGACGGGCATGAACATGATGAGCATGAGTCAGCAGGGGAAACGCATTCTGATATTGATGTGACCTGGCAGTTCACTTGTATGCAGCCAGCGCAGCTCAAAGCCGTTAAGCTTGGACTCTTCAAAGCCTTCCCGCTATTAGACGAGCTTGACGTACAATGGACTAGCCCTGCAGGCCAGGGGGCGACGGAATTAAGCCCACAACAGACCGAGTTCAAATTCTGAGATGACCGCACAACTCGCTGACAGTGCGATTGCACTGACCGACGTTAAATTTGGCTGGCCAGACCAGCCTGCTTTATTGTCCATTGATCAGTTTCGCCTGTTACCGGGAGAGCGGTTGTTTCTGTATGGCGCTTCCGGTAGTGGCAAAACTACCTTGCTTAATCTGCTGGCCGGAGTGCTGGTGCCTGACAAAGGCAATATTGAGCTGTTGGGGCGTCCCTTCAGCCAGTGCACTTCACAGCAGCGGGATCAGGTTCGGGCCGACCACCTCGGTTTTATCTTTCAGGTGTTTAACCTGCTGCCGTATCTTTCTCTGCTTGATAATGTCCTGTTGCCCTGCCGCTTTTCTGTCCGTCGGGCCAGCAGGGCCCGTCAGCGGTTTGGTTCTGAGGAGGCTGCTGCCCGTTATCTGCTGTCAACCCTGGGGTTGTCAGATCCGGCGCTGTTCAAACGGCCGGTGATTGAGCTGTCGGTCGGCCAGCAGCAGCGCGTGGCGGCGGCGCGGGCGTTGATTGGTGAGCCCGAACTGATTATTGCGGATGAACCAACATCGGCCCTGGACAGCGATATGCGTGAGACCTTTATCGAATTACTGGACAGCCAGGTCACCCACAGTGGTAGCGCTTTGCTGTTTGTCAGCCATGATCTGAGCCTGGCCACAGGGTTCTCCCGTAGCCTCTCCCTGGCTGAGCTGAACTCTGCGAGTACAGTTGTATGATGTTATTGAATCTGGCCTGGCGTAGCCTGTTAAACCGAAAAGTGACGGTGCTGCTGACGCTGTTTTCCCTTAGCCTCAGTGTGTTGTTGTTGCTCAGTGTGGAAAAGGTCCGGCTGGAAGCACGTAGCAGTTTTGCTAACACTTTATCCGGGACCGACCTGGTGGTGGGGGCTCGTACCGGTCAGATCCAGCTGCTGCTGTACTCAGTGTTCCGAATGGGCAATGCCACTAATAATATCAGCTGGAAAAGCTACCAGAAGATCGCCAGTCACCGCCAGGTCGCCTGGACCGTGCCCATTTCACTGGGCGACTCCCACCGTGGCCGGTCGGTAATCGGCACCACAGCCGATTACTTTCGTTACTACCAGTATGGTAAGAAACAGCCGCTGAGCTTCGCTCAGGGGCAGCCCTTTGCTGATCTGCATGATGTAGTGCTAGGGGCACGGGTTGCGGCTGAACTGGGCTACAAACTTGGGGATCAGGTAGTGGTGGCCCATGGCATGGGTAATACCAGTTTTGCGCAGCATGAAAATCAGCCCTTTACCGTGAACGGCATTCTGGCCCCCACCGGCACGCCGGTAGATCAGAGCCTGCATATCAGTTTACAGGCCATTGAAGCAATTCATGTGGGCTGGCAGTCCGGGGTGAAAATACCCGGTGCCGACGAGCAAAAATTACTGGCCGAGGCTGATCTGACGCCAGCGCAGATTACCGCGTTTCTGGTCGGACTGAAGTCGAAAATGGCGACGTTTAAACTACAGCGGGCGATTAACAATTACCGCGGTGAGCCGTTGCTGGCGATTCTTCCCGGCGTGGCGCTGCAGGAGTTATGGCAGATGATCGGCGTGGCTGAGCAGGCGTTGCTGGCGATATCTGTGATGGTGGTATTGACCGGTCTGACAGGGATGCTGACGGTGTTGCTCAGCAGTCTGAATGAGCGTCGTCGCGAGCTGGCAATCCTGCGTTCAGTCGGTGCCAGGCCCTGGCACATTATGATGCTGATCCTGCTGGAGAGTAGCCTGTTAACGTTTACTGCCTGTTTACTGGGTACCCTGACGATGTATGCTGTGCTGGCTGTGGCGGCACCGCTGATTCAGGCTGAGCTGGGGCTGAAAATTACGCTGGGTCTGTTGACCGGCTGGCAGTGGCGGTTACTGGGGATGGTGATGCTGGCGGGCATACTGGCCGGGCTGATTCCTGGCTGGCGTGCCTGGCGTAACAGTTTGGCCGATGGCTTGAGTGTACGATTATAGAAGTGGGTTTTACGTAAGATGATTGAGGTACAGAATTGATGAGACGCTATGGGATATCTCTGTTAGCTGTGCTGTGGCTGGGGGTGACGCCGCTTCAGGCAGCAGAGCCCGTGGCGGCCGTAAAAGAGGTCGTTAATGGCCAGTCCGTCGACGAGCTTGAATGGGATAACCTGATGCCCGCCGGGTTTAACCTGGATTCAGTGTTTGCCCAGAGTGAAGCGTTAGGCTCACTGGATGATATGGATCCAAAAGCAGAGCAGGCGCTGGGGGAGATGATGAGTGCCCTGCAGTCCGCGCCGGTGGTCACGGCACTGGATGGCAAGATGATCAAGCTGCCAGGCTTTGTGGTGCCGCTGGAAGGTGACGGTGAAACGGTGTCCAGTTTCTTTCTGGTGCCGTATTTTGGTGCCTGTATCCATGTGCCACCACCGCCCTCTAATCAGATTGTCTACGTGAACTACGAGCCCGGGGTGAAAGTCAGCAATTTGTATGATGCGATCTGGGTGACAGGAAAGCTGACAATCAGTACCAAAACCCATGAGCTAGGGACTGCCGGGTATGCGCTGGAAGCTTTTGTCATTGAGCCTTATGTCGTAGAAGAGTGATATAAACTGTATCAGCGCTGTAACAGTTGAGTTTATAAGGCTGTTAATCAGAGTTAACAGTCTGACTTTATTGGATTTTTTGTCCGCTATTTTGGGTATTTTAAGAGGCTTTGTTGTCTATACTTTGGCCACAGCAGTTCGCTATATCCAGCTGATAGAGGCTATTCCCATGAAGTTAATCAAACTTGCTGCGCCATTGATGGCGTTCGCCTTAGTCACCGGTTGCGCCAGTACGTCTGAGCTCAATGAGGTGCGTTCACTCGCCCAGCAGGCTATGGATGCCGCCGATCAGGCGTCTCAGGATGCTAATTCCGCGATGAATGGCGCGAATAACGCCCAGGCCTGTTGCCAGAGTAATAAGGCCCGGATCAATCGTGCATTTGAGGATTCAATGCGCAAGTGAACGCCCGCTTCCGTGGGGCAGGCAGGGGGCGATCTGGAATGGGTCGTACTCCTGTGAACGGCCCCGTCCGCTGATTACCTCCGGCCTGTTTATTACCCACCGTCTGTTTATTACATAGTGGCTATCGCCTGGGTACCAGCCAGCCCTCTGAATAATCCTCGATTGCCTGTTCTGTTGATGTGTCTTCCTCTGCTTCTTTTATCTCGAGTCCGGCTGCCTTGTGCTCTGCAACGACGCCACGGTTCTCAGTGGCGGAAGGTTTGCGAATACCGACCTGGGCGGGCACACCATTGGCGCTTTGTATGGCCCGGGTAACGGCCTGCCAGTCAATCTCTGCCTGTTCGGCAAAATCGCTGATCTGACTGATCAGGCGGTTGCCTTTGCTGTTGTTTGCTTGCAGCGTGTTGCGCGGGTAGGCGGGCTTGTGTACTTCCAGCAGCAGCTGGTTATTACGCCAGCCTAGCTTGGCCGGGTTATCCATGATCGTGACAGCGGTGCCAGCAGAGATCTGGCTGAACAGCTGTTCGATGTCTTCCGGGTACAGCCGGATGCAACCATGACTGACCCGCATGCCTACCCCGGCAGGGCGGTTGGTGCCATGAAGCAGGTAGCCTGGCAGTGCCAGCCGCACAGCATAGTCGCCGAGGGGGTTATCAGGGCCGGGTGGGAAATTGATCGGTAACTCAATGCCCCTGGCCGCCGCCTCGTTGCGGATAGATTTGGGTGGCGTCCAGCTGGGCTGTGCAATTTTACTGTGCACACGGGTCCGCCCGACCGGGGTTTGCCAGCCTTCACGGCCAATGCCAATTGGAAAGCTCCAGACCTCATCGGGTAGCTTTGGCGGGTAGTAATACAGTCGCATCTCGGCCAGGTTGATCTGCAGTCCCTGGCGCTTGTTGCTGGGTAATACGAACAGTGTGGGTAGCACAACGGGAGTGCCGGTGGTTGGCAGCCAGCGGTCGGTGGTCTGGTTTGCCTGCACGATTGCCTGGTAGCCCAGGTTGTGAGTGCGGGCCAGTCGCACCAGGGTATCTCCCTTGTTGGCGGGGATCAGTTGCAGCTCACCGATCACTGAGTCGTCGCCATTGAGGATAAAGCGGGCGGCTGTCACGGGGGCCGCGAATGTCAGGCTAAGCAGCAAGCTTAGCGGCAGTCTATAAGCAGATTTGTGCATAGCTAAAGCATAGGCTCAGTTAGAAGATTTACGCAGGGTTAGCAGGTACAATCGCCGTTTTTCTGCCGTGGAGCTGGGTCAGTGGAGCAATTTATCAGCGTTATTCTGGAATCGGGCCGTACGGCTGTTGATATGGCGCTGTATCTGCTGATGCCGATTATGGTGGTGATGCTGGCTATTATGAAGTTGCTGGATGCGCGCGGCATTCTGGCCTGGGTGGCAAATCGTCTCAGTCCATTGCTGAAAGTATTCGGTCTGCCTGGGCTCGGTGTCTTTGCCATTATCAAACTGCTGTTTGTCAGTTTCGCGGCACCGGTTGCCACCTTTGCAGTGATGGACAGTAAAGGTACGGCCCAGCGTCAGATTGCCGCGACCCTGGCGATGGTGCTGACCATGTCTCAGGCCAATGTGGTGTTTCCGATGGTTGCCGTTGGCCTGAACCTGCCAGTGATTATGGCCACCTCGCTGATGGGTGGTCTGGTTGCCGCCGCATTTACCTACTACGTTCTGGCACGGGAGCCGAGCTGGCAGCAGGCGGTGGACGATACCGATGAGATCGAAGCCCGGCATGAAACCCGCTCTGCCATGCAGATTCTGTCGGAGGGTGGTCAGGAAGGGGTGAAAATCGTATTGGCGATGTTGCCGATGCTTATCCTGGCAATTTGTTTTGTTAACGCATTGAAAGCCACGCATGCGATTGACCTGATCAGTACCGTGCTGGCCCCTGCGCTGGGTCTGATTGGCTTGCCAGAAGCGACGGTGTTGCCACTGGTGACTAAATTCATCGCTGGGGGGACAGCATTTATGGGGGTCACCCTGGACCTGCTCAATCAGGGGGCGTTAACGGTGCAGGATCTGAACCGGATGGCAGGCTTCGCCACCAACCCGCTGGACCTGGTGGGTGTGGCTGTCCTGGCGGCTGCCGGGCCACGGGTTGGTGCGGTGGCACGGGTAGCGGTACTGGGGGCCTGTCTGGGAATGCTGGTGCGTGGGGTGATGCACCTGGTCATTTTCTGAGGGCCTCAGTGTGTGCCCGCTGTAGCGCACTACTGTCCGGGGAAAAAAGAAAGGGTTTGCTTGGGGGTGTTGTAGCCACTGGATTTAAGGGTTAAAACCTGTTGACACGACTCAACAATCCAGAGGCCACAACGGTGTACAGAAATACACGTTTTTCACAGTTGATGGAACAGTTCCCGCGAGGTTTGTTCGATAAAAGGGTTAATGAACTGAAGACTGATCGATACGCCAAGCGCTTTTCCAGCTGGGACCACCTGATAGCCATGATGTATCTGCAGCTGTCAGGTCAAAGTAGCCTGCGGGATCTTCAATGTAGCTTTAATTCCCACACGAATGTGCATTATCACCTGGGAACACAAGCATTGAAGCGCTCGACGCTGGCTGATGCCAATAAGCGGATTGATAGCACTTTATACTTGGACATTTGTCAGGCTCTGCTGGCAAAAGTGAAACGAAAATGTCGCCAACAGGTTGAAAATGCCCTTTATTTGCTTGATTCAACGCCGATTCAACTGAAAGGCCGTGGTTATGATCAGTGGGCCGCAAAGAATCGGACTTATCGCTGTCAGGGGCTCAAACTCAACGTGCTTTATGACCATAGCGGAGCCACACCGGTGTACGCGGCGATCTCGAATCCGAACGTGACCGATATTACGGATGGTCGGAAGGTTCCCCTGGAGTCCGGTGCAACCTACGTATTCGACAAGGGTTATAACGATTACAACTGGTGGTATGAAATCGAGAGCCAGAATGCCATTTTCGTGACTCGATTCAAACAGAATGCTGCCTTCAAACTACTGTCTTCAGTTCAGCCTGATGATGTCGACTCGCCGATTTTGTGTGATCAAAAAGTGAAATTCAAAAACCGTCGCCCGGGTGGGAAACGGATCAATCACTACATGAAACCGCTACGGTGTGTCGTCGTCGACCGGCCCGATAAAACAACACCACTAGTGCTGGCAACCAATGATATGGCAAGGCCTGCAGAGGATATAGCCGAGCTCTATAAAGCCCGCTGGCAGATCGAACTGTTCTTCAAATGGATCAAACAGAACCTGAAGATAAAACATTTTATTTCCCACGACGAAAATGCTGTTCGCAATCAAATTTATATCGCCATCATTGCGTATCTGCTGCTGTATTTACACCGGCCTCAAACAGGCTATGAAGGTAGCCTCAAGAGCTTTGTGGTTGTCATTAGCTGCACGCTCTTCAATCGTCCAGAAACAGAAGAAACCGTGTATCGACGAAGGCGAAAAACACGGCAAGAAATCGACAAAAGTCAACCGAATTTTTGGCCATAATTACCCCGGACAGTAGTGCGCTGTAGCGGGCATGACAACACTCAGCGTTTGATCACCAGTTGTGGGCCTTTCTGGCCGGTCGGGTGTGACATCGTGTGCTTGGCAAATACCCCGTAGATATGGCCGCAGCCATCGCAGAATGCGACCTGAAACCAGGCCCGGTTATCCCGCGCTTTTTCATCGCTGTCTCTGGAAACGATATGTTCCATCCCTTCAATTGAACAGATAGGGCACTTTGGTTCTGCCATCGAAAATATCCTTGTCTTGAAATGCTAACAGTCTGCTGTTTGACCGGCGGATGCAGAAAAGTTCCAACCTGATTAAAAACAGTAAGTTGAACCACTATAGCCTGGCCGTACGCACCGGGCTACAGGTGCATTCGCCGGTATTGCTGGGTACACTGATGGCTTGATTTCTCAGGTAAGAGTAGCCAGATCAATGCGTTATCCAGCCAGTAAATTGCCCCAGGTGGGCACCACTATATTCTCTCAGATGTCGCAGCTGGCGGCAGAGCATCAGGCTGTGAACCTGTCCCAGGGTTTTCCTGATTTTGACGGGCCACAGGCACTGCGTGAGCGGGTGGGCTGGCATATTGCTCAGGGGGCGAACCAGTATGCGCCGATGAGCGGTATGCCCCAGCTGCGCCAGGCGATAGCGGCAAAAACCGCCCGCTGTTATGGCGCTAAGGTGTGTGCGGAGCAGGAAGTCACCGTTACCTGTGGTGCGACGGAAGCGTTGTTTGCTGCCATCAGTGCGGTGGTTTCCAGTGGTGACGAAGTGATCATGTTTGATCCCAGTTACGACAGCTACGAACCAGCCATCGTCCTGAACGGCGGTAAAGCGGTACGTCTGCCGTTACTGGGCCCGGATTTTTGCATCGACTGGACGGCACTGGCTGGAGCTATTAACCCGCGCACCCGGATGATCATCGTTAATACCCCCCATAATCCAACCGGTACCGTATTGAATGCGGATGATCTCAACCGGTTGGCGGCACTGGTGCGCGACACCGATATTCTGTTACTGGGTGATGAGGTTTACGAACATATCGTTTTCGATGGCCAGCCCCATCAGAGTCTGCTGCGTCATCCCGAGCTGGCTGAGCGCGCTTTTGTGGTGTCCTCTTTCGGTAAAACCTTCCACACCACCGGCTGGAAGATCGGTTATTGCATCGCGCCAGCACCTTTAACCGCTGAATTGCGTAAGGTTCACCAGTATCTGACATTCTCAATCAGCACGCCGATGCAACTGGCGCTGGCGGATTACCTGAATGATGAGCCGAACCATGATCAGCAGTTACCCGCGTTCTACCAGCAAAAACGGGATCTGTTCAACCAGCTGCTGGCTGGGAGCCGGTTCCGCTTTACTCCCTGTGCCGGAACGTATTTTCAGGTGGTCGATTACAGCGAGATCAGTGATCTGGCGGATGTTGAATTCAGCCATTGGCTGACCACGCATGCCGGTGTTGCCGCGATTCCGCTGTCGCCGTTCAGTGCCGCGCCGGTCGATACCCGGTTGATCCGACTGTGCTTTGCCAAAAACAGCGAAACCCTGACCCAGGCTGCGGAGTTACTATGCAAAATCTGACCATCAGCCTGATTCAGACTGAACTACACTGGCAGCAACCGGCTCTGAACCGTGCCATGCTGGCGGAAAAAATGGCCCCGTTGGCGGGTAAAACCGACCTGGTTATCCTGCCTGAAATGTTCAGTAGCGGTTTCAGCATGGCCCCTGAACAGGTTGCTGAACCCGCTGATGGCCCTTCGCTGCAATGGTTACAACAACAGGCTGAGCAATTGCAGGCGGCCATTACCGGCAGCCTGGCGATTGAAACCGAAGCGGGCTACGTAAACCGACTGTTTTTTGTCAGCCCGACAGGTGATGTTCAGCACTACGACAAGTGCCACCTTTTCCGCATGGGGGATGAGCACAGTCATTATCAGAGCGGCCAGGTGCGGCAGCTGTTTCACTACCGTGGCTGGCGTATCTTACCGCTGATCTGTTATGACCTGCGCTTCCCTGTTTTCAGCCGTAACCAGAATGATTATGACCTGCTGATCTGTGTTGCTAACTGGCCAGCGCCGCGCCGCCACCCCTGGCGAACGCTGTTGCAGGCCCGGGCAATTGAAAACCTTTGCTATGTGGCCGGAGTCAACCGGGTGGGGACCGATGGCAATGGCCTGGCTTATAGCGGTGATTCCATGCTGGTAGATTTCAAAGGTGAGCCGCAGCTTGATGCTGAGGCGGGTCAGTCGTTTGTCGCCAGCCAGACGCTGTCGCTGGATGGGTTGCAACAATTCCGCGAGGCGTTCCCAGCCCACCTGGATGCTGACCCGTTCAGCTTGAACA
This sequence comes from uncultured Oceanospirillaceae bacterium, assembly GCA_913057435.1. Classification (GTDB taxonomy): domain Bacteria; phylum Pseudomonadota; class Gammaproteobacteria; order Pseudomonadales; family Balneatricaceae; genus Marinobacterium_C. The sequence goes on from CAJXNY010000014.1 coordinate 68,348, forward strand.
GCCGGTGAGCTTATAACCCGGAGGATACATGAAGGTACTGGTACTGGGGGCGAGTCGAGGTGTGGGTTTGCTGGTGGCGCAACAGGCACTGGCACTTGGCCATGATGTAACTGCCGTCGCCCGCACGCTGCCGCCCATTGGCGGTAGCTTCCCCCGGCTGAGCCTGAAGAAAGCCAGCATTGAGGATCGTTTTGCCATGCAGTGTCTGGTGCCTGGTCATGATGCGGTAGTGATCTGTATCGGTGCCTTACCTGGCTTTGAACCTGTGCGCTGCTTTTCGGCGGGCACAGCTCATGTGATCGAAGCGATGCAGATCGCTGAGATGAAGCGGCTGATTGTTGTAACTGGGGTCGGGGCGGGCGACAGCAAAGGCCATGGTGGCTGGCTGTACGATCGACTGTTTCAACCGCTGGTGATGGGCACGTTGTATAAGGATAAAAACCGTCAGGAGCAGCAGGTGATGGGCAGTACGCTGGACTGGACCATTGTCCGGCCAGGCTTTCTGACCCATGGGCCGTTGACTGAGGCCTATCAGGCGATGACGGATCTGCAGGGGATCACCGCCAGCAAGATCTCCAGGGCCGATGTAGCGCATTTTATCGTGGGACAGTTGGCCAATAACCAGTGGTTGTATAAAACGCCGTTAGTTATCGGTTAGAGTTTTTTACCTGTTTGTTTTTAAAGGATTTTCTACGACAGTTGTAAGGTGCTTAGTTATTGCTAGCAGCGGGCTTGAATAAAAATGACAGGTGTTTTTAGTAATAAATATAATTTAGTAGATGTCTGGTTCACTACAGCTGAAAATGCTTAATCTATACTGAATTCAGTGAGTGGGGCAGCGTTATGAAACAGATCATATTTTTGGTGCCGTCACTTGAGCAGGCGAGGACGGTTGCCGATGGACTGATTGCGCTGGGCGTGGGAGAAGAAGACTTGCACGCCGTGGCGGACGACCCGAAGCAGCTGGATAAAGCGCACCTGCATCAGGCGACGGATGTCGAAACAACAGAGCTTGAAAACGACCTCGACTGGGGCATGGTGGCAGGAGGCAGTCTTGGACTGCTGGCCGGATTGTCGGTAGTAGGTGGCGGCCCGGCAGGTTTTATCGCGGGCGGCGGTGTCGTGTTTATCAGCAGTTTGGCTGGTATCGGGCTCGGTGGCTGGTTAGGAGTCCTGATTGGTATACAGACCCCAAGAGGCGAGCTGGACAAGTACCGTAATGCGATTGCGCAGGGCCAGCTCCTGATGATTGTTGAACTGACAGCGGAGGTGTTACCACCTGCATTCAGTCTTATTAGAGAGAATTGCCCGCAAGCATTGATTGAAGTGTCAGACCACAGCTTTGATCGACGTCTTGCAGCATGACGCCCGTAAGGGCAATAGAGCCGGAATCTTTTTCGGTAATGAAGGGGTAGCTTAGGGCTACCCTTTTTTAATGCATTGCACCTTCTTCTGCCAATCTATTCATTGAATCGTAATAATCTAATTTATAGGATAAAATCAATTAGATTTTTCTGATTCAAGAATGATCGCTTGCTCAATATAAGGGTAAGTCAGTACTACTTTTCGTTTAAAGTCTAGCTGTGCTTTGGTAATATCTACCGTCGCCGCTGACGGGAATATACTGCATTTTCGTGGCACAGAGCCTCTGTCAGTTGGAGCGATTTTTGGAATTTTATTTAATTGAATAAAGTCTCAAGAATTATCTTATTTTTACCGTACCCTTGGCCGGTTGTTGGTTCTGGCAATCGACGCCCATTGGATAATATTGAACAGGATGATCATGGGCCTTTCTAAACTCTCCATAAAAGCGCGCATTATGTTGCTGGCAGTTATGCCGGTCTTTCTTATATCCAGCTTGCTGGGTTTTGTTGCGATCCAGAATATCCAGCAACAGGGTGATCATGAAATTGAGTCTATCAGTGGCTCTATGGTCAGTGGCAAGCAGGTTGAGCTGGCCCAGTATATGGATATGGCGCTTACTGCAGTTGCTCACCTGCGCAGCAAGGCCGACCCCGAGACATTGAAACAGGCGCAAGCGATCTGGCAGCAGTTGCGCTATGGCAAAACAGGCTACTTCTTTCTTTATGATGAGAGAGGTGTGATGTTAATGCATCCAATTAACGCCTCGCTTGTCGGTCGAGATATGACCGGGGTACAGGATAAAAAGGGCAACTGGATTGTAAAAGAGCTGTTGGCCTCAGCCCGCAGTGGGGATGGCTACACTACCTTCTGGTGGAACCGCCCGGATAATCAGCAGATTGCCGAGAAAATGGGCTATGCCCGGTATATTCCTGAGTGGAATGTGACCCTGGGAACCGGTTTCTATATCGATGATATTGAACAGCAGGTCGTCGCGGTGCGCGCCCGGGTTCGAGATGAAATTTCCAGCAGCCTGCTTCAGATTACAATTGTTTCGTTACTGAGCATCATAGTACTGGCAATAATAAGTATGCTGGTGGCCAATACTATTCTCAAACCTCTGAAGCGCACGAATAAAGCGCTGGAAGATATTGCCCAGGGCGATGCCGATCTGACCCAGCGGCTGGATGACTCCGGTAGTGACGAACTGGCTGAACTGGCTGGGAATTTTAATGGTTTTATTGGCTCGATTCAGGGCATGGTGCAGGAGCTTGCACGCACGGTTGATGATCTGCATTCAGTGGTAAAAGCTGTGGCCAATAATGCCAGTAGCACCAGTCGAAATGCTGATCAGCAACATAATGAAACCAGCTCAGTGGCCGCCGCCATGCATGAGATGCTGGCAGCTGCCCAGGATGTTGCTCATAGTGCAGCATCCGGTGCAGGTTCTGCTCGCGATGGGGCTGATCAGGCGGAACAGGGTCGCACAATTCTGACCAATGCAATCGGTGTGATCGATGGTCTGTCCCGTGAAGTTGAAAATGGCTCGGCAGTTATGCAGACCCTGGTCGATGAAGCTGATGAGATTGGCTCCGTACTGGATGTGATCCGTGATATCGCTGATCAGACCAACCTGCTGGCGTTGAATGCAGCGATTGAGGCGGCCCGTGCCGGTGAGCAGGGTCGCGGTTTTGCGGTTGTGGCTGACGAAGTACGTACCCTGGCCAGTCGAACCCAGAACAGCACCGAAGAGATTCAGAAGATGATCGAGCGGTTGCAGCAGGGCACTCAGGATGCGGTGAAAGTGATGGAGACGATCCGTCGTAGCGGTGAAACGTCGGTGCAGGAAAGTCGTAGTGCCGCTGAAGCACTGCAGCTGGCAGCCTCGGCGATTCACGATATCTCTTCGTTGAACACGCAGATTGCAGCGGCGACCGAAGAACAGACTGCCACGTTTGAAGATATTAACCGCAGTGTACAGGCGATCTCGGATCTGGCGGAAGAGACGCGTGGTCAGGCTGAACAGAGCTCCAGCTCTGGCGAGCATCTGGAGCACACCGGCCAGCACCTGCAGACGCTGATCCAGCGCTTCCGTTACTGATAAAACAGCGACGCTGGTACTATACCGACCCACCTCGCCACTGGCGGGGTGGGTTTTTTTTGCAATTTTTTGGCAGGTGGATGTGACTACGTTATTGCTCGGTGGGTATGGGGTTTTCAGCCTGGTGCTTTTTCTGCTGTATGGCTATGACAAACGTCAGGCCCAGCGGGGTGGTTGGCGGGTCCCCGAGGCCCGTTTGCATCTGCTGTCATTGTTTGGGGGCTGGCCCGGCGGCTTTCTGGCGCAGCGGCTGTTCCGGCATAAAACCCGCAAACGCAGTTTTCAGCTGGGTTTCTGGCTGATCGGTCTGTTTCATCTTTGCTTGCTGAGCCTGCTACTGATTCCGGGGTTGCCTGGGGTTGTGAAAACGACCCTTCGTCCGCTTTTTTCTTTCATATACTGAAAGCAGCATGGGGCGATGGTATGGGGTTGATGAAGAGGGGCGGTAACGATGAAGCAACACCCGGTGGTATCTCAGACGCAGTGGCTGGAAGCGCGTAAAGAATTACTTGAGCGGGAAAAAGCGTTAACCCGTTTGAACGACGAAATCAGTGCGCTGCGACGACAGTTACCCTGGGTCAAAGTGGAACAGGTCTACAGCTTTGATACCGAGCATGGCCCTCAAAGTCTGACTGAGCTGTTTGCGGGTCGTAACCAGCTGGTGGTCTATCACTTTATGTTTGGCCCAGACTGGGAACAGGGCTGTGTCAGCTGCTCCTTCTGGGCTGATCACCTTGATGGTTTGAGCGTGCATCTGGCCCATCGAAATATTACCCTGGTGGTGGTCTCCCGCGCTGCGTTACAAAAACTGCTGGCATATCGAGCACGGATGGGCTGGGATTTCGGTTGGGTTTCTTCCCTGGGTACAACCTTTAATCAGGATTTTGGAGTAACCTTCAGCGCGGCTGAGCAGGCTGAGGGGGCGGTCTTTTATAATGATGAGCAACACCATTCTCCATTGGAAGAGGCGCCAGGGCTGAGCGTATTTTACCGTGATGAGCAGGGGCAGATTTATCATACCTATAGTTGCTATGAGCGAGGGCTGGATTGCCTTAATACCGCCTATCAGCTGATGGATAGGGTACCTCTTGGACGAAATGAACAGGCACTGGCTTATCCGATGGCCTGGCTGCGCCGACATGATGACTATGAGGACTGAACCGGGTTAGTTTTTGCCCCGTTACGTGTTCACCCCAGTTCAATAGCCCGATCAGCCAGTCGGGTCACATCTTCCTGCTGATGGGTGACCAGCAGTACCGTTTTTTGTTGCGCGCGGGCGCTGTGCAGGGTCCAGCTGGTGGCCAGCTGGCGAGTGCTGGGGTCAAGCTCAGCAAAGGGCTCATCAAGCAGCACAATTGGTTCTGGTCTTAACAGCGTGCGGATAATGGCGATGCGCTGGCGCTGGCCGCCAGACAGGGTCGGTGGTTTCTTATCCAGCAGATCACTGACCTGCAAAGCGACAGAAGCAGCGTTAAGGGCTTCGGCTGGCGCCTTGCCACTGAACCCCAGCTGCAGATTTTCCCGTACGCTCAGGTGCTCAAACAGGTTGTGATCCTGAAACAGCATGCTCACCGGCCGTTGCTCTGCCGGTAATCCCAGCAAAGACTGGCCTTGCCAGCGCATGTCACCCTGGCAGGGTGCAACAAACCCCGCCAGCGCACTGAGCAAGGTCGATTTGCCGACACCACTGCGGCCCTGAATGGCCAGAATTTCCCCAGTAGCAACACTCAGCTGATATTGCAGCAAGGTGCCGTCGCGTTCGATGGCCAGGTGGTCAACTTCAAGCATGGTGGCGGGCCCGTTCAAATGCCCACACGATCAGGGCGCAGATAAGTAATAGCAGCAGTGATGCCAGTGATGCTTCGGCAATCCGGTAGCTACCGGCATAGCTGTAAATTAGCAAGGGCAGGGTGGTCCAGTCATCGCTGCCGAAAATAGAGATAATGGCGACATCGCCCAGCGCCAGTAGCAGGATCAATGCAAAGGTGCTGATAAACGTGGGCTTGATAAAGGGCCACTCGACCCACCAGCGCTGGCGGCGGCTGAGCTTAAGGTTCTGGCTCAGGTGTTGATACTGGGCATCGTATTGCAGCAAACGAGGGCGTAATTGCTGGACAGCGTAGGGCACAACGAGTGCGCAATTGAGCAATAGCACCAGCCAGATACCATGGTGGTCCAGATCAAAGTGCGGCAGCAGTAGAATATAGAGCCCCACTGAAATCACCATCGCCGGTGCAACAAGGCTATGGGTACTGAGCCATTCCAGCACCATTGCCCGGCGATTGTGCTGTTGCAGCCGCGCCTGGCGGATCGGAATCAGCATTAGCCAGGCCAGCGTAATGGCAGTACTGGCAGACACCAGGGCCAGTACCAGGCTGGTCAGGGTGGGCTGCACCAGCGCACTGAGCGAGAAGCGGCTCAGATCACTCTGATACAGGCCTGGAATCAGCGCCAGCATCGGCAATAACATCCCCAGCCAGCTAAGCAGGTAGACCGCCCGGTGGCCCCACTGACTGAACAGGCCCGGCTGTGGCGTGAATTGATGGCTGAGGGTGTCCACCGCCAGCCAGTTGCTGCGCCCGGCGCGGGCGATCAGCAGAAACAGGGCCCCGGCAATCAGCAGCTGGCTCCAGGCCAGGGTCAGTGCTTCGGGAATATTAAAATCATATTTAAGTGCCTGATATATCGCCACCTCAAGGGTGGTGGCGCGTGGCCCACCCCCCAGTGCCAGTACGACGGCAAAGCTGTTAAAGCACAGTACGAAGATAAACCCGCTGAGCTGCAAAAACGCACCACGCAGGGCTGGCAGTTCGATCAGACGTAAGCGCTGCCATGGACTGAATTTGAGCTGAACTGCCAGTTTCCAGCTCAGATCCGGGATGTTGTGCAGGGCCTGTAATAACACCCGCACTGCAAAGGGCAGATTGAGATAGATATGGGCGATCAGAATGCCATTGAGGCCATACAGATTCCAGGACTCTCCCAGCAGTGGAGTGAGCAGGCCATCTCGCCCCAGCAGGGCGACCAGCCCGGTGATCAGCACCAGAGTGGGCATCACAAAACAGAGAATACACAGACTAAGAAAGCTGTGCTGAAACGGCAGGCGACCGTAATACAGCGCCCGTGCTACCGGCCAGGCCAGCAGCAGTGCCAATAACATGCTCAGGGCTGCCTGTTTGATCGAAAACAGCAGGATCGACTGATAATAGTTGTCACTGAGCAGCTGCCAGTCGGCCCCCTGGCCACTGAAACCAATCAGGCCATAAAAGGCAGCCACACTGATCAGCACCATCGCGGCCAGGCTGGTCAGCCCGGCGACGGTGTCGCTGTGGTGTTTGAGGCGGGAAAGAATCAAAGTGCGCAGGCTGCTGATCAGAGTGCGGCGGCGTTACGCCATTCACGCAGCCAGCCTTTACGCTGATCTGCCATCTCGCTGGCGCTGAAACCGATACGTGTGGGTTGCATCAGCTGATCAAACGCCGGGGGCAGCTCAACATTATCGCGCACCGGCAGCATCCAGTTGGTCACCGGGATAATGCGCTGTGCTTCATCCGAGGTTAAAAAACTGACAAAGCGGCGGGCCAGTACAGGGTTCTGGCTAGTGCGGGTGACGGCAGCCAGCTCGACCTGGGCAATATGCCCTTCACTGAACGGTGCTGCTTTATAGTGGCTGGTTTGCTCATTCAGCTGGTGATAAGCCGGTGAGGTGGTGTAGCTGAGCACGTAATCGGCACTGCCTTTAAGAAACATACTGTAGGCTTCCCACCAGCCCTTGGTGACGGTGACCGTGTGCCCGGCCAGTTGCTGCCAGCCCTGACTGGACTGCTCACCGTAAACCGCCTTCATCCACATCATCAGGCCCTGGCCTGGCGTGCTGGTGCGGGGGTCCTGATAGAGCACCCGCGCATCGGATTCGACCAGCGCTTTCAGCGAGGTGACCGGCTGGCTGATCTTGCGGCTGTCGTAAATAAAGGCAAAGTAGCCGTAATCGACGGGTACAAACTGTGGGTCCTGCCAGTTCAGCTCTGCTTTTAACGGGCTCAGGTCTTGCTGATGCTCGGTGATTAGCCCGGTTGCGCGGGTCTCTTCCATCAGGGCATCGTCGATACCCAGGATGACATCGGCTTTGGTCCGTTCGCCTTCAATGCGTAACCGGTTAAGAATACTGACGCCATCTTCCACACCGATAAACTCGATATCACACTGGCAGTGTTGCTCGAAGGCTTTTTCCAGCTGTGGGCCCGGGCCCCATTCAGAGATAAAAGAGTCATAGGTGTATACCGTCAGATCAGCTGACTGAACGGTGCCTGCCAGAGTCAGGCCAGACAGCAGGACTGTCATCCGGTTAAGAACGTTGCGCATGGAAACCTCGATATCAGCAGAGACGGCAGGGAGATTGCGGGTTAAACTGCGCTGAATTCTACCCTGAACCATAGACGTACGTCATGCCAGAAACTCGAATCCAGTCCGTTAATCAATACCTTAGTACGATTATCAATAGTACTCAGTGCGACCTGCCCGCCCCGCACTGGTTACCGATCCTCTGTGGCAGCAGCAACCAGCTGTTCCGTGCCCAGTGGGATGGCCGTGAGCTGGTGCTGCGACTTAATGCTCCAGCGGAAGTGGCCTTTGGTGCCTGCCGGGAACGTGAGGCGGCGTTGCTGGCACAGCTGGCCGGGCCTGGCTGGATGCCTGCCGTGGTGCAGAACCAGCCCCAGCAGGGCTGGCTGCTGATGCAGTGGCACGGTGAGCGCGTCACGCAGCCGCTGGTGGCCAGTGATCAGGCGCTGTTATTGGCGGCGGTCACCCAGTGGCAGCTGGTTGAGCTGAACGATGAGCGGCTGACCCTTGATTACACCGCGTTGTTTGCAGCATTCGAGCCTCGGGTGGCCGGGCTGCCGCTGGAGGCACCGCTACAGGCACTGATTCAGGGCGCACATAAAGCGCTGGCGTCTTTGCCGCCGGTGCCGCAGGTCGTCACGCATCATGATCTGCACCCCGGTAATCTGTGCCAGCATGAGGGCCAATTGGTCGTGCTTGACTGGGAATATGGCGCGTTGGGCAATCCCTGGTTTGATGCGGCGGCGTTGTATAAACATTGCGGCATCAGTGCCGAGCGGCTGGCCATGCTCCCGGCGCTGGCCGCACTGGATCAGGCCACGCTCAACAGCGGCCTGGCACGGGCGGTCTGGTTGCTGGAGGTGCTGGAAACCCTCTGGTACTGGGTGCGTGGTCTGAATGGCACCACGCTGACGATGAAAGATCTGATGCAGCAGACGATCCGGCTGTTAAAACAGTGACCCTGAGCAGAGACTGCTATCAGGTGCTGCTAGTGGTTCTGCGCGGTTATGGTCAGCTGGTCTTCCAGCCTCATGCCGGGGCAGGGGGGCTGGTATTGCTGGGCATCGCCCTCAACTCTCCTGCCATGTTACTGGCAGCACTGCTTGGTGGCGTCTGTTCGACTCTGGCCGGTTACTGGCTGGTGGAGCCTCAGGCCCATCGGCAGGGCCTGTTTGGCTTCAACGGTGCGTTACTCGGGCTGGCCTCTGCGCTACTGCTGGCACCGTCCCAGAACCTCTGGTTACTGGTTGCCTGCGGTGCGGTGGTGACGTCGTTGCTGTTTGGCTGGGCGCTTAAACGCGGCTTTGCGGTGCTGACCGCGCCCTATATTGTTATCACTGTGCTGCTGTTTCTATGTTTACCACCACGGCTGCTGTCCGTTGAGGCGCTACGGTTCGACTGGCCATTGCTGACCGGCACGTTGATGGGGCTGGGGCAGATGAGTTTTCAGGGCAGCCTGCTGTCGGCGCTGTGTCTGGCGGCGGGGCTGGTGCTAGGCACCGGCTGGCGGGCATTGGGCTGGGCACTAGTGGGTAGTTTCGCCGGGGCACTGGCTGGTCTGCTGTGTGGTGTACCAGCGTCGGCGCTGGCGACAGGGCTGTTTAGTTACAACAGCGCCCTGGTGGCGGTGGCACTGGGCTGCACGCCAGGCCACAGCCACGCTCGCTGGCAGGTGATCGCCGGAGTTATCGTTACCCTGGGGTTAACGCTGCTGGCCTGGCAGGTGCTGCCATTGCCCATGCTGACCGCGCCATTTGTACTGGCGATGTGGCTGATGATGTTGCTGCAGCGCTATCTATTTTCCCGTTGATCCGCCCGGGTTAACGTTTTCGTCAGTTTTTCTGTTGGTTTTTGCTACTGCATTCCATTCGACTTTAGACTGAAATAAACGCTCGAAAATAATAATGAAAGATGCCGGGCTGGCAGCCTTCCTGTCGCGCTCAGGTGTCCTTATAAGGGAGCGACAGTGGGTGAATATGCTGCTCAGGCCGGTTATCCGGCTGATGAACCAATTACCTTACCTCTACAAATTTGGCTTTATCAGCCTGGTGCCAGTGGTACCGCTGATTATTCTGGCCGTTATTCACCTGCAACAGTTGTCGGTCCAATATGATGCCACCGAGCAACGGCTGGCCGGTGTTCATCAGCTGCGCGAGCTGGAGGCGCTACAACAAAACCTGATTCAGTACCGTGATCTGCGTTTTGCCGACAGTTTGCTACCGCCCGTGCAGCAATCAGCCCAGCGCGGTGCGCTGACGGACCTGCGGCGTGCAATTGAGCGCGGCTTTACGGGCATCAACACCGCTGATGCTGCATCTTTGATCAGGCCACTGCAGGCGCGCTGGCAGCAGATCGATACCGGCCAGTATGCCAATGGCCAGGTGGATCTGGCGGCACGGTTTGCCCACTTTGCCGAACTGACCCAGCTTAATGATCGGCTGGCGACCACGCTGGCTTTTGATCATGGCCTGGCGCAAGACCCGGACCCTTTTAATTACGGTGCTTTGCAACTGATACTGCGAGAGCTGGCGGCGGTGCGCGAGCATCTGGGCATGGCGCGCAGCTTGTCGGCCTATGCGCTGATCAGCCAGCGGGTGCCCGGCTTTCTGGCCGAACAGCTGAACCAGGCATTGCAGGCCCTGGCCATGGATCAGCAACATTTCAGCCAGCCTGAACAGCTGTTACCCCAACAGGGGGTTGTACTCAGTGCGACCTTGCTGGCTGAATTTGAAGCGAGTGCCGCACAGCTGGAGCGATCCCTGCTACGGCTGGAAGACGATATTGTTGCCGGGATGACGATGGATCAGCCCTGGCAGCAGTTTTACCGGGCCGTGGATCAGGATCTGGCACAGCTGGTGCAGCTCAAATCCGTGCTACTGACGGAGATTGAAACCCGGTTAACCCAGAGACTGGCCGGACAGGCACAGGAGCAGCAGCTGCTGTTCTGCGCCATGGCGATTATTGCCCTGCTGGCCGGTTATCTGTGTCTGGGGTTTAACCTGTCGGTGCGAGATAACGTGACACGGGTGCTGGCTGCCGCTCGTTCGCTGGCACAGGGGGATCTGACCACGACGGTACAGGTGGATGCCCGCGATGAAATGGGCGCGCTGGTGACCGAATTTAATGAGATGACCCACCGCATGAATGATGTCATCGCCCAGGTGAAACATGTTGCCGGGGATGTCGCCGATCAGTCCGATGGGCTGGATCTGGCGGCGCGCGGTTCCAGTGAGGCGGCGCAGCAGCAGCGTGAACAGGCGCAGCAGATTGTCAGTTCGGTGGTGCAGATGAAAGGTGCCGCGGCGGATGTGTCCAGCGTGATTGCAGAGGCTTCAGGCACCGCCGATCATGCCAGTTCGGTGGCTGAAACGGGTCAGCAGCAGGTGGCCCGGACGCTGAACGACATTGAACAGCTGGCTGGAAATGTGGAGCGTTCGGTGACTGCGATTAACCAGCTGGCGCAGGACAGCCAGGAGATTGGGCGGGTGCTGGAGGTGATTAAATCCATCGCCGAACAGACCAATCTGCTGGCACTCAATGCGGCCATTGAAGCGGCCCGAGCCGGAGATAAGGGCCGGGGTTTTGCCGTGGTGGCCGATGAAGTACGGGATCTGTCGCAACGTACTCATCGATCAACCGAAGAGATTGAATCAATGCTGACCCGGTTTCGCGGCGGTGTCGATAACGCGGTTCGTTTTATGGCCCAGAGCGAAGACTTCGCCCAGCGTACTGTGCGTGAGTCCGGCCAGGTCAGCGATGCGCTGGCGGAAATTAACCATGCGATCGCTACCATTGTCAGCACCAACGGCCAGGTTGTGATGCTGGCCGATAAACAGTCGGTCATGGCACAGGAAGTTAGCAGGGGCATTGATGAGATCAACCGCTGCAGTGTGCAAAGTGCTGAAGGGACGGATGTGACAGCGGATGCCTGTAACCAGATGAATAGCCTGGCAGGGCGGCTCAAGCAGCTGGTGGCCGCCTTTCAGGTGTGAACCTGCGGCTATTCTGAGCCAGCCCGAGCCCCTTGCCGGGCCCGGGCGTCTAGCGGATCAGGTTAATCTCCGCCGCCGCCATCGCCACCACTGTCACCGCCGGAGTCGTTACCGCCACCGTCACTTTTGTCATTATCATTGGCGTTGTTATCCCGGCCTTCATGATGATGCTGGTCACGGCGCTGGCTGTCTTTCTGCTGGGCTTTTTTCTTGTCCGCCTGCGCTTTGTCCATGCTGGCATAGTACGCATCTTCGTAGTAGATGCCCGTGACTGAGAGGCTGCGCTCCAGCCAGCGGTTAATCCATTTCCAGATAAAAAATCCAGGGGTCATGACCACAATAATGCCCACCATCAGGCCTGCGCCGCCAAATTGTGGCGGTACCTGCTGGGTGGCCCAGTCCATAATCCCCAGCTCACGCCCGGCCCAGAACCAGCCAATCAGGCCCAGAAACCCTGCGCCGACGCCCAGGTGATGCAGAAACTTCTGTTTCATCGTATCCATCTATCTGCAGAGAGAAAGTGGATAGCTTATGCAATCTGGCAGCGACGGGAAAGGGCCTGGCTCTCCATAATCTGTCTGGCGAGTACCGTACGGATGTTTTCAGGTAGTCGATTGAAGGTGAGCGCCAGCTCGAACTGGCCGGTTTCGATGAGATCGCAACGCAGGATACTTGCGTCGATATGCACACCGATTGAGGAGCCAGGGAAGATCAGTTTAACGGAGACATTACCGCCCGTTGGCAGCGCCTCAGAGTAGTAGAACAGCATGCCGCCTTCCGACAGATTGACATCGCGAGTCACCAGCCGGTTGAAGTCGATATCCTGTGACACCAGAGCGCGAGCGAGGACGTTTACCCGGTCAGACATCAGTTGCAGATATTGCGCCAGTGAAGGGTCTTTTTTACCGATCAGGTGCAGCAGCATCTGAGCCTCAGTTTCTTTGGCGTAGAGGTCACAGACCACCGAAAACGAGGGTGATACCTCAAACTGGCTGGCGGTTGTTGCCGGTAACTGATCATCAGCCAGCAGCCGGATCTCCATCGCGACCTGCTGGTTGATACGGAAGAATTGTCGACGGTCGGCAGTCATAGTCAAACCTTAATATCTGTTAAGAATTCGGATTGAAAAATATACAGAGTTGCTCGGGTATATCATTCCTGAAAAAACAGTCATCCTGGCATTGTGCGCAACCACTTACCGGTGGTCTGTAACTGTGCTTTAATGCGCCACCATGTTCAGACCATTTTCTATATTCGTTGGCCTGCGGTACACCGCCGCCAAACGAAACAATCATTTCATCTCGTTTATTTCATTGGCATCCATGCTTGGCCTGATGCTCGGGGTTGCTGCACTCATCGTTGTACTGTCAGTGATGAACGGCTTCGATCGCGAGCTGCGCCAGCGCATTCTGGGTATGGTGCCCCATGCCACCATCAGCGAATACGGCAAACCACTCGCTGACTGGCAGCCGTTACTGGAAAAAGTAGAGGCTGCCCCTGCGGTGGTTGCCGCTGCGCCGTATATCCAGGCGCAAGCCATGCTGACCAACCGGGGTGCCGTCCAGGGCGCGCTTATTAATGGCATAGACCCGAAATGGGAAGCGAAAGTTTCAATTCTCGGCAACCATATGACCGCCGGAACGCTGGAGGATTTGAACAATCAGCGTTTTGGTATTGTGCTGGGCACTATTCTGGCGCGCTATCTTGGGGTGCAGGTTGGCGACAAAGTGACACTGGTGCTGCCCGAAGCCTCGGTCAGTGTAGCGGGGGTTATTCCACGGCTGAAACGTTTCACCGTGGTCGGCACGTTTGAAGTGGGTGCGGAGCTGGATGCCAACCTGGCCTACATCCATATGCGCGATGCAGCGGTACTCAAGCGACTGGGCGATAAAATCGACGGCATCCGGCTGCAGTTTGATGATCTGTTTGCGGCACCGGCGCAGGTACGTGACATAGCGGCTACTTTACCAGGCTATATGCGCACCTCCGACTGGACCCGCACCCACGGTAATCTGTTTGCGGCCATCCAGCTGGAGAAACGGATGGTGGGCTTGTTACTGTTTCTGATTGTCCTGGTGGCGGCGTTTAACATCGTCTCCACCCTGGTGATGGTGGTAACGGATAAAACCGCAGATATCGCGATTCTGCGTACCATGGGGGCGACCCCTGGCATGATTATGCGGATCTTTATGGTACAGGGCACGGTGATCGGGGTGGTCGGTACGCTGCTCGGCACTGGGCTGGGCGTTACCCTGGCGCTGACGATCTCTGATCTGGTGGCCTGGGTAGAGCGGACCTTCGGCATTCAGTTCCTTAATGCCGAGGTGTATTTCATCAGTTACTTCCCGTCAGAGCTGCGGACTGATGATCTGCTGATGATTGTCAGTGCAGCGCTGGCAATCAGCTTTGTCTCTACGTTATATCCATCCTGGCGCGCTTCGCGCACTCAGCCTGCGGAGGCCCTGCGCTATGAGTAATCCGGTGATGCAGGCCAGCAGCCTGAGCAAGTCTTACCACGATGGCGATACTGAACTGCAGATTCTGCAGGATATCGACATGTATCTGAATCCGGGGGAGCAGGTGGCGATCATCGGCAGCTCGGGTTCGGGTAAAAGTACCCTGCTGAATATGCTCAGCGGCCTGGATACGCCGTCGGCGGGGCAGGTCAGTGTGGCGGGGCAGGATCTGTTTGCATTGACTGAACGCCAGCGGGCAGCATTGCGTAATCAGCAGCTGGGTTTTGTCTACCAGTTCCATCACCTGCTGCCGGAGTTCAGTGCGCTGGAAAACGTAGCCATGCCGCTGCTGATGTCGAAGACACCTTTGAAAGAGGTCCGTCAGCGTGCCAGCGAGCTGCTGGCACAGGTGGGCCTGGCGCAGCGGTTAACGCATAAGCCGGGTAAGCTGAGCGGTGGTGAGCGCCAGCGGGTGGCAATTGCCCGTGCGCTGATTAACAACCCGGCCTGTGTGCTGATGGATGAGCCAACGGGTAATCTGGATCAGCAGACGGCACTTGGGGTGCAGCAATTGATGCGTCAGCTCAATGAGCAATGGGGCACCGCCTTTCTGGTGGTAACCCATGATCTGGAGCTGGCAGGAAAAATGGACCGGGGTTATGTACTGGAAGCCGGAGAGCTGAGCGAGCGTTAGTGCTCAGCCTGGGGAGCTATCGACGGCGCGCGCGGCGGTTTTGCCAGTTGCGCCCGACACTCCAGGCCCAGCAGATGCGAATCGCGAAGTAACTGAATACGGCGCCCACCAGACCGCAGACCACCGACCCCAGCAATAAAGGCCACCAGATGTGGGACAGGCTGTCCTGTAACCACTCCATGGTCATCTCAAACTCCAGTGCCGTATCAGCCCCACCCAGTAACGCCGTGCCTACCAGATAGGTACCGTAGAAAATCGGTGGCATGGTGAGCGGGTTGGTCAGCCAGACCAGTCCTACGGAAATCGGCAGGTTACTGTGCATAAACAGCGCCAGTACCGCTGCGACCAGCATCTGCATCGGAATGGGCAGAAACGCACAAAAAATGCCTACCGCAAACGCCCGCGATACCGACTTGCGATTCATATGCCACAGATTGGGTTCGTGCAGGTGTTTGCCGAGCCAGCTCAGATGTTTGTGGTTTCTGAGCGCCTCCTCATTGGGCATGTATTTCTTGATCAGCTTACGCGGCATAGGGCTTCCGGTTCTTGTATGAATGACGCGTATCCGGCAGAGCAAGCGGGTAGCCTGCTGACGGAATCCGTCTGGCGTCAGATAAACCGGAGCTTAACCGGTTTTGCAACTATTATGCACAGACCCCGAGACGAATCCAACTGAACTGGATCAAGGATGATCTACTATGTAGCCGGAATTGTAGTTGCAGGTCTGCTGCCGTTTCTGCCATCGAATCAACAACTTCTTATCCTTATACCGTTGCTGCTGTGCAGCATTGGCTGGCGACGGACACCCTGGCGGCTGCGTGCTGGACTTGCCGGGCTGCTACTGGCGGTGTGCTGGGGGCAGTGGCAGCTGAATCACCGAGGGCAGGGGCTGGAGCGCGCACAGGACTACGCCGTTCAGGGCACCGTGGCGGGTTTGCCAGTGTCTCAGCCTGGGCGGTTGCGTTTTACCCTTGCCCTGAACGGTGAACCCTCAGCACCCGCACTGGCTCGCTTACGCAGCGTACGGCTGAGCTGGTACCGGCCTGATCGTGTGCTGGAACCGGGGATGCAGCTCGCTCTGACGGTGCGACTGTCTGTGCCCGGAGGCAGGGCTAATCCGGGTGGCTTTGACTATCCACGCTGGCTGCTCAGCCGGGGGATTGATGCGACCGGCTATGTGCGTTCGCTGAGGATTGTTGGGCATAACCATTGCTGTTTTGTCGATCGTCTCCGATTTGATCTGGCACAGTGGCTGGGCAGTAAAATCCCGCAGCCGGATGTGCGCGCGACGCTGGCGGCGCTATTGCTGGGGATTAAAGATGGCCTGAGTGACAGTCAGTGGCAAACTCTGCGCCAGACCGGCACCGTGCATCTGGTGGTGATCAGCGGGTTGCACATCGGTTTTGCTGCGCTGGCCGGGGCCTGGCTGGGCAGGTTGATCTCACTGATTTTCTGGCCTCGCCGACAGGATCATCGGCAGGGGATGGTCGCCATGGCGTTGGGGCTGGCCTTTATTTATATGCAGCTGGCGGGCGCGGCGATTCCAACTCAGCGGGCGATGCTGATGTTGACGGTCTTTCTGCTCAGCTACCTGTGGCTGCAGTCGGTCAGCCACGCGCAACGCTGGTGGCTAGCATTGGCACTGGTACTGACGTTTTCACCGCTGTCGTTTTATGATGCCGGGCTCTGGTTGTCGTTTACTGCGGTGGCCATCCTGCTGACCTTTGGGGCGGTAAGTTACCGCAAAGGCCTGGTCTGGCGCACCCAGCTGGCGATCACCCTGGGTATGTTTCCTCTTCTGATCGGCTGGTTTGGCGGCAGCGCGCTGTTGTCACCGCTGGTTAACTTGCTGGCGATTCCGTTCACGGCCTTTCTGCTGCTATTTGCCAGTGTGGCGCTGGGGCTGGCCGGTTTTCTGCAGCTTGACATCTTGCTGGGGCCGCTGGTCTGGCTGATCGAGGGTTTCTGGTGGTTGCTGGATTATGCCGCCAATCTGCCGGGCAGTTATATGCAGGTAAGCGCGGTGTCTGGCTGGGCGTTAGGCATCGCCTTGCTGGGCAGTGCCCTGTGGTTATTGCCAGCAGGGTTTCCCGGGCGCGGAGTGGCAGCCCTGTGCTGGCTGCCGATGCTGGTCGGGACGGTGGCATTACAGCCCGGGCCGACGTTTGAAGCCTGGCTGCTGGATGTTGGCCAGGGGTTGTCGTTGTATATGCGCAGCGGTGATCAGCATCTGTTATACGATACCGGGCCGGGTTATCGCAGTGGCGGCAGTGCATTACAGAGCGCTGTGCTGCCCGCGTTACAGCGGTGGCAGGTGCCTGCGCTGGATCTGCTAATACTCAGTCATCGTGATAACGACCATGCCGGTGGGCGGCGTCACCTGTTGGAGGCGATGCCGGTTCACCAGCGCGTGTCGGGCAGTGCTCAGCTGGTGGCTGAAGAGGGATATACGGCGTGTCGGGCTGGCCAGCAATGGCAGTGGGGGCAAACGCAGCTGAGCATACTGGCGGGCAGTGAAGGGGTGAAAGAGAACGCCCGCTCCTGCGTGTTACTGATTGAGCATCGCGGCTGCCGTTTGCTGGCGACCGGTGATATAGGGTTTGCTGAAGAAGCACGTTTGCCGCCGCAAAAGATTAACTGGTTGCTGGCGTCCCATCACGGTAGCCGGTACGGCACCGGTGAACGGCTGCTACAGGCCACCCAGCCAGATGTCGTACTGGTCAGCGTCGGTGCCCGTAACCCCTTTGGCCACCCCCACCCGGATATGCTGGCCCGCGTTGCGGCTCAATCCGTGCCGGTGGCGAGTACATCACAGGCCGGGGCGCTCCGGTTAACGGTGTCAGCGGGGGGCGAATGTCAGCTGGGGGGCTGGCGTGAGCGGCAAAGTCATTACTGGCAGATTCCGTAACCGCCGGAATATGGTAAAGTAACGGGCTATTTTACAGGAGGATGTAAGGTGTTGGAGCTGATTCAATCCGGTGGCTGGCTGATGCTCCCGATTATCGGGTGTTCTGTGCTGGCCATGGCTATTTGTCTGGAACGTCTGTGGACGCTACGCGCAGGCCGGGTCGCACCCAAAGGGCTGCTGGCGGAAACCTGGTTGCTGGTCAAAAAAGGACAGCTCGATGCTGCGCAGATGCAGCGCATCAAATCCTCCAGTGCGCTTGGGCGTATTCTGGTGGCGGGTCTGAACAATGCCAGCCATGGCCGTGAGGTGATGAAAGAGAGCATTGAAGAGGCCGCCAGTCATGTGGTGCATGATCTGGAGCGCTTCCTCAATCCGCTGGGTACGGTGGCTGCCGTGACGCCATTACTGGGCCTGCTGGGTACGGTTATTGGTATGATCAAGGTGTTTACCGAGATTATGGTGCAGGGCACGGGTAACGCCAATATCCTGGCCGGAGGCATCTCCGAAGCGTTGATTACCACGGCCAGTGGCCTGGCAGTTGCGATTCCGGCACTGATCTTTCACCGCTACTTCCAGCGTCGTATCGATACTCTGGTGGTTACCATGGAGCAGGAGTCGATCAAGCTGATCGAAGCGATGCATGGTAAACGCGACGTCGATTACAAGTAACGGAGTGCGGCTGTGAAATTTCGTCGCCAGCGAGCCAAAGAGGTCAACGTAGACCTGACACCCCTGATTGATGTGGTGTTTTTGTTACTGATCTTTTTTATGGTCTCCACTACGTTCACCAAAGAAACTCACCTTGAAGTCAACCTGCCCCAGGCGGACAGTGCTGTGGCGACTGAGACGCCTGAGGCGCTGGATATTCTGATCTCCCAGGATGGTATCTACAGTGTCAATGGCACCCCTCTGGTAAACACCCAGGCTGATACGCTTAAACGCGCCTTGCGTGAGTTGTCGGAAGGGGACACCGAGCGGCCATTAACCATCACGGCCGATGCCAAAACACCGCATCAGGCGGTGGTGACGGCGATGGATGTTGCCGGGCAGCTGGGTTTCAGCCGTTTGAGTATTACTACTCAGGAGCCGGTCAGCGAATAATGGCCGACCTTGAACAACGCTGGTATAGCGACCAGCCCCCAGCCTGGTATTTACGCTTGCTGGAGCCTGTCTACAAGGTTCTGGCTCGCTATGATCGCCAGCGCAAATTGAAACAGCGCTGGCAGGCACCGGTACCGGTAATCATTGTTGGCAACATTACCGTGGGTGGCACCGGCAAAACCCCGCTGGTCAGCTGGCTGGTGGCGTTTTTACGTCAGGCCGGTTACCGGCCAGGTATCGTCAGCCGAGGCTATAAAGCCAGTCCACCCCAGCTGCCTTACCGTGTTAATCCTGACGACAGTCCGGCGGTTGCCGGTGACGAGCCATTAATGCTGGCACGGCGCTGTCAGTGTCCGCTGGTGATTGATCCGCAGCGGGCGCGGGCCGTTCAGTACTTGCTGGACACCACCGACTGTAATGTGGTGATTTCTGACGATGGTCTGCAGCACCATGCGCTGGGGCGCGATATCGAACTGGTGGTGCTGGACGGTGCGCGGGGGCTGGGCAATGGTCACTGTTTGCCTGCGGGCCCCCTGCGTGAACCGGCTGACCGGTTACAGAGTGTTGATTTTGTTATCAGCAACGGTGAGCCGCAGCAGCCTTTACCCCGTCATGATGTCACCATGACGCTGGCACCGCGCAGCTTCCGTCGGTTGTCCGGCGAGAAACTCGAACTTGACCACTACCAGGGGCAGCAGGTACATGCCGTTGCCGGGATCGGTAATCCGCAGCGTTTTTTTACTACGCTGCAAGGGCTGGACATTCACGCGCAGCCCCATGCTTTTGCCGACCACCACAGTTACACCGCGACCGATCTGCAGTTCAGCCCGGCCCTGCCGTTGCTCACCACGGAAAAAGACGCGGTAAAATGGCAGGGGCTGGCATTGCCAGACGCTGCCTGGCTTGAGATTGAAGCGTGCCTGCCAGCGTCATTCGGCCAGGCACTGCTGGAAAAACTAACGCGACTAACGCAAGAAAAGGTCTGAGAGATCACTATGGATACTAAACTGCTCGAAATTCTGGCTTGCCCGGTCTCCAAAGCACCGCTGGAATGGGATAAAGAAGCCAATGAACTGGTATGCCGCGCCAGCGGTCTGGCTTACCCGATTCGCGACGATATTCCGGTGATGCTGGAGTCCGAAGCTCGCCAGCTGACGCTGGAAGAGCGTGAGAGCAAGAAGTAGCAGGGGCTGAATATGTCATTTTCTGTCATTATCCCGGCGCGCTTTGGCTCTACCCGTTTTCCTGGTAAGCCCCTGGCTGACCTTGCCGGTAAGCCGATGGTGCAGCATGTGTACGAGCGTGCCTGCCAGAGCGAAGCGGATCGGGTGATCATTGCGACCGATGACCCACGGATTGCCGATGCTGCCAGCGCGTTTGGTGCTGAAGTGTGTATGACCCGTGGTGATCATCCCTCGGGGACCGACCGGCTGCAGGAAGTGGTCAGTAACATTGGCTTCTATGCCGATGACATTGTGGTCAATGTGCAGGGTGATGAACCGCTGATTCCGCCACGACTGATCAACCAGGTGGCGCATAACCTGCGGGCATTCCCGCAGGCCAGCATCTCCACCCTGAGTGAGCCTATCCAGGATATGGCATCTCTGCTTAACCCCAATGTGGTGAAAGTGGTGGGTAACAAAGAGGGCATGGCTCTATACTTCAGTCGCGCCCCGATTGCCTTCCCACGGGATCAGTTTGCAGCGGCTCAGGCCAGTGGAAAACTGCCTGCAGGCTTTAACTGGCAGCGTCATATCGGCATTTATGGCTACCGGGTAAAGCTGCTGAACGACTTTGTGCAGTGGCCGCCGGCTCCGCTGGAAGAAACCGAATGCCTGGAGCAATTACGGGCGATGTGGAACGGTGCTCAGATCCATGTGGCAGAGGCCGATGAGCAGATGCCCGCCGGTGTTGATACCCCGGAAGATCTGGAACGGATTCGTCAGCTGCTTGAGCTTGCTCCACAGTTATAATGCGGCCTCAGGCGTTTACGGTGTGAGCGGCTATAGTGCCTGCCCGGTATCGGCTCGATACTTAATTTAATGAACATCAGAAGCTAAACACGATGAATCGACGTAAAAAACTGAACTCTATCCTGACCAAACGCGCTAAGCGGGCGAGTGCCAAGCGGGCACCGGATACCGGCAAGCCGCGTTATATCTCCAAGGCGGAGCGTGCAACGATGGACACTCAGGAAGCTGAGACTGTGGTAGCAGAAAATTCGGCCAGCTGAGCCGGGCTATCTTATACCGAAAAACGCCGCGCCCTTGCCGCGGCGTTTTGGTGTGTGTCGCAGGTAACGGGCTTAGCTGGCGGCCAGCGCCTCTTTCATGGACTGCATAGCGGTAGCTTCCAGCCATGTCATATCCAGGGTCTGGTGGGCTTCACAGATGAACCATGGTTCGCGGGAATCCGGTTCCAGCATCACGCCGTGCTTGATCAGGTTATGGGCAAATACGGTGTACAGATCGCTGTTGGTTTTCTTCCAGTCACGGTAGTTCTGTGGCACATCGCTGCCAAAGTGGACACCGAACATAGAATCAGGCCCGGCAAAACGGTGCTTTACGCCATAGTGGGTGAACACGCGGGACAGCAGCTGCTGGATCTCGGCACCCACGCGGCTGACAGTAGCCAGTGCATCGGTGTCTTTGAGCAGGGTCAGGGTGGCTTTGGCTGCGCTCAGGGCGATCATATTCGCGGTGTATGTGCCGCCGTGGGTCACGCCGCCTTCACCAAAATTGATCATATCCATCACCTCTGCACGGCCACCGAAAGCCGCCACCGGGTAACCGTTACCCATCGCTTTGGCGTAGGTGGTCAGGTCGGCATGCACGCCGTACAGCGCCTGCACGCCACCACGGGCAACGCGGAAGCCGGTTTTCACTTCATCAATGATCAGCAGGCTGCCATTCTGATCACAGGTGTCGCGCAGCAGCTGCATGTACTCAGGAGTAGAAGCGATGCTGCCACAGTTACCCATAATCGGCTCGATCACAATCGCGGCGATATCATTACCGACCCGGGCAAATACCTCGGCCAGGGCATCGGCATCATTGAGGGCGATGGTTTCCAGATGCTCACGGCTGCTTTCTGGAATACCGGCACCGAAGGGTTTGATCTCAGGGGCTGTGTCGGTGCTGGCATCCCAGTTATCAACATCGGGCTTCCACATCATCTCGTCGTACAGGCCGTGGAAACCGCCTTCAACCACCACAATTTTATTGCGGTTGGTAAAACCACGGGCAACACGCACCGCACCCAGCACCGCTTCGGTGCCGGAGTTGGCGAAACGCATTTTTTCGATATTCGGGCACAGTGCTTTCACCAGCTCGACAACGTCTGAATCAAGCGCGGTGGAGAAACCACAGATCGTGCCCGTTTCAGTGATCGCCTTGATCACGGCCTGGTCAACCCGGCTATCACGGTAGCCCAGAATGATCGGGCCATAGGCCAGACGGAAATCCACATACTGCTTATCGTCAGCATCGGTTAGCGTGCAGCCTTCCATGCTTTTGACAAAGACGGTGTTGTCTTCACCCCAGTAGCGGTAGCTGTCTGCTACGCCCATTGGCATGTTGGTGTGCGCCTGCTCCAGCAGAGTCGCGCGGCTGGTTTTGTGTGAATCAGTCATGGTGTGATGTCTATTCCGTTCGGGCAATAAGTCTGTGTGAGTGAGGGCCGAGAATCACTCAGCCCATCGCGCGCGGATGGTACTCTGTTGGGCGGTCTGTCGCCAGTAGCTAAACCGATAAGTACACCGGGAGTTTGATCTGGATGAGAATATGCGATGGTGAGTAAATCCATGCGCTAGCCCTGGCATATAACCCAACTCAGGGTATCGTATGGAGCAGATGTCGGCGTGGAGCAATTAATGCTCTGGATAACAGCAAGAGGGAACTTATTTGATGACTGATAAAAGCGTTAAAAAACGTGACTGGCTATTTGGATCACTCATTGTGGCAGGGCTGGGCTTTATGCTGCTGGCCAGGCCCGTTGTATTTACACCGCAACCGGCGAAAGTTGAGTTGGCCCAACTACCTGACAATGTTAAAACTCAGCTACGTCAACCATCACAGACGCCAGTTCACGGGATTGATGTCTCTCACTATCAGGGCAGCATTGACTGGCCTGCCGTGGCGGCGGCTAATATAGATTTTGCCTATGTGAAAGCGACTGATGGCATTACCTATACGGACCCAGCGTTTGACACCAACGTAGCATCGGCGGCTGGCACGCAACTGAAACTGGGTGCCTATCACTTCTTCGAAGCTGATGATGACCCGCAGCAACAGCTGGCCAACTTCCTGAATGCCATCAAAGGCAAACCGTTGTCGCTGGTGCCCATGGTCGATGTCGAGGTGACGGACAACCAGCCAGCAAGTCAGATTAAACGTCGGCTGACACAGTTTTTACAGCAGCTGGAACAGGCGACCGGGTGTACACCACTGATCTATTCCTATCGTAGTTTCTGGCAAACGAATATTGGTCCGGATTTTAATCGCTACCCATTCTGGCTGGCCGATTACGCAGCAAAGCCGTCGCCACCGGAGGGAGTTAAAAACTGGCAGATCTGGCAATATTCAGAACAAGGTAAGGTGGCTGGCATTGAACACCCGGTCGATATGGACGTAGTACTCGACGGCGCGCCTCGGCTGGCGCAGCTGGCGTGTGACTATCAGGCAGCACGCTGAGGGACGATATTATGAGTAACCTGAACATCGTAAAGGCGACATCAACCGTTAACCGGAGCGCGCTGGTTGCCAGCATTTTGCTGGTACTGGCCTTATGGTTGCTACACAGCCAGCAGCTCTCGGGTGTTACCCAGTGGTTTTCACAGGATCAGCTGTACCAGCAAAATCAGCAGTACCTTGAACATACCCGAGCCCAGGCGCAGCAGGATTTCTCCAGATTAGCAGCCTTGACCGGGCTGCTGGAAGTGGCTCAAAGCAGTCAGATAGGGGTGTCGTTCTTTGCTGATTTTAATGTAGATGTGGGTAACGCCCTGGCTGCTTTTACCCGGTTACTTGAACGTGGCAGCGAGGTGGCAATGGCCTCTGCTGCAACCCTTATGGTGTTAAGCCTGGTCTCTGACACCGCCGATGCTATCTCGCCTGCAATCTTACAGATAACGCTCGTAGCAGCGCTTGTCTGGCAGTTGATGCGGCTGTTTGGCGGTGCTGAACAACACCAGATTCCAATGCGAGGGGCCACGGGGTTGCTGTTTTCTATCTACCTGGTGCTACATCTGGCATTGCCTTATAGCTTGCATCTGGCGCAGGGAATCAGCCACAACGTCAGTGCGGATTTGCGCCAGACCAACCGCCAGTCCCTGTCTGATATGCATTTACAGCTATTTGATAAGTCTGGCGGGAAAGATCTGAAGCACAGTGCAGAGAACAGTGTCGACAAGTTGAAAAAACTGTCCAGCGATCATATCAACCAGAAGGTTAGCAACCTGTATAGCTATGTGATCAACACATTGACACTGGCGTTATTTGATCTGGTACTCCTGCCAGGTGTACTGCTCTTTATGCTCTACCGGACGGTGCTATTGCTCAGCCGTCATACTGTCAGCCTGGTGGATGATGAGGCGTCATCACGGTAATTTGATTGCACCTGTTTTCAAAGTGTAAGGCTGTGCCTGATCAACGGGTGTCGATACCGTCACCTTCGACGCTTCCCGTTACTGGCTGAGTCTGGCACGCCTTTGTGCTGTTATTTGAACGAACCGGCAGGGGATCTGGTTGTCTTCTACTTATGTACTACGCTGAGTTTAGTTGGCTAGACAAAAGTAGGAAGGTGGCGGATGTCGAACCTTGTACGTCGATTGTTACTGATAGCCCTGTGTACCGTTGCACCAATAGCCTCTGCAGCTTCGGTACACGTCACCGTCAGTGTTCAGGTCATTGCTGCACAGCCGGGTATTGCGTTTGTGCAAGTGAAGCCAGAACAGCAGACCGCTGCAAACACACGGGTGGCCCGTGCGTTGTTTGAGGGTTGCGATGAGCAGTGGTCCAGGCTCAGTGTAAAAAGACGTTCTGCAGATGAGTTTGAACTGTTAAACACCGCTTCCCGTAGCGAACACCAGCCAGCCCGCTGCGGCCGCGCGCTACAGCTGCACAATCGAGGGCGGATTATCAATATTGAAAGCCAGCAGCAGGATGTGGACGGCAGACCAGTGATGTCGATTCAGATGCATTACTAACAGACCCAGGCTGAGCGCTTGCAAGGGCCGGTCGGCCTTTGTGGCTACCGATAGCGGCCCATCTTCTCCCCTCTATTTTCATATTCTCGTTCTCACGGCTGCGGGTTTACTGACCCTGCGTGGCCTTATATTGGTCGAATAAGCTGTCTAACAGGTTTACTCGGCGGCAGAC
Source organism: uncultured Oceanospirillaceae bacterium (assembly GCA_913057435.1). Classification (GTDB taxonomy): domain Bacteria; phylum Pseudomonadota; class Gammaproteobacteria; order Pseudomonadales; family Balneatricaceae; genus Marinobacterium_C. The sequence goes on from CAJXNY010000014.1 coordinate 93,680, forward strand.
TGGATCGGATAATCCCATATGCCCGCGATGTTTCGTTTGTGAGGACTTTATGAAGAAAGCCGAAAACCTGCTCAGTGTGTTACCCGATGCGTTGAGTCAGGAAATATTTACCGATCTGTTACAGCACAAAAACCTGCGTATTGAACGGATACTGTCCCAGGGGCAGAGTTCGCCGGAAACGGGCTGGTATGACCAGGATGAGCACGAGTGGGTGCTGGTGGTTCAGGGAGCCGGGACACTGGAGTTTGAAAGTGGTGAGGCTGTGACATTACGCACGGGTGATCACCTGAATATACCGGCACACTGCCGACATCGAGTTAGCTGGACCGACCCAGATCAGGTTACGGTATGGCTGGCGATTTTCTATCAGTAAATACTATGGCTGAGTCCCGTTCATCCCGAGCACGAAGCCCAGTTATTGAGCACCAGTTCGACCAGTTGCCCCAGCTGTTCGCTGGCCGCTGAAGGTTGCCCCTCGGCGTCGCTTAGCGGCCAGCCACAGTTGATACGGAAACAGTCAGCGTAGTAATCCAGCGTACTGAAGTCAGCGCCGATGCGGATATCCAGATTCTGCCGCTCAGCCTGTTGTGCCAGCGCAGCGCTATCCAGCCCTGGCAACTGTATCCAGAGCACCAGCCCGCCCTGGGGGGCGCTGATACGGACCGTATCGGGCAGGCTGTCGATCATATAATCACGATAATCAGCCACTTGCCGCGCCAGCTGGGGCCGCAATGCGTTGAGGTGGCGGTGGTATTGATCACTGCTGATAAAATCCGCTACCGCCAGCTGAATGGGTGAGCTGACGCCGTAACTTTCTCGCAGTCTCTGCTGTTGGTAGGCCTCAAAATAGCGACCGGGCAGGCACCAGCCCAGCCGGTAACCGGCACTCAGGGTTTTAGAGACCGAACCGCACCAGAGCAGATAGCCCTCACGGTTCCAGTGTTGCGCGGGTACTGGTGGCGTGCGCTGGTAGCCCAGTTCCAGATAGATATCGTCTTCGATCACCGGCACCCGATAGCGGGCAGCCAGTTGCGCCAGCTGCTGTTTCTGGTCGGCACTGAGGGTGATCCCGGTGGGGTTCATATGGCTGCAATTGAACAGTCCCGCCTGAATATTTCCTTGCTGCATATGCCGCTCCAGCTGGCGCAGATCTACCCCCTCGACGGTTGATGGAATCTCCACGACCTGCCGCTGCATCTGGGCCAGCAACTGCAGCAGGCCACTGAAGCAGGGCGAGCTGATCGCCACGGCATCACCGGGACGGGTCGTCACTTCGATGGCGGTTCGTACTGCATCGATGCAACCATTGGTAACCACCAGAGCTTGTTCTGAAAAGTGAAAATCGTAGCGGCTGAAGTGCTTACTTAACGCCCGTCGCAGGGCCAGTTCACCCTGCGCCTGCGGATAGAGATGCACCTGCGTGCCTTGCTGCCGACTGGCCCGGCGCAGGCTGCGCTGCAGCGCGGCGGTGGGTAACAGTGTTGATGCCAGCAGAGACAAGCCCAGCGGGCCGGGGTCCGTTACATGGCGGCGATTATGCGTGGCTATCGGGTCTGCAGTGCGGCTGGTAAACGTCGGCAGATGTGGTGTTTTCTCTGCCAGCAGCGGCTGGGCGGCAAAAAATCCAGACTGAGGCTGCGCCCGTGCCCAGCCCAGTTCTTCCAGCCGGTGATAGCAGTTCAGCGCGGTGGTCAGGCTGACTTCGTACTGAGCCGCCAGGCGGCGTAACGATGGCAGGCGCTGGCCCGGCTGCAGACGCCTGTGCTGAATATCCTCAATAAATTTCTCGGCCAGTTGCTTATAGCGCATCAGGGACTCTCCGGGCAGAACATAGATTGACTGGCAAACTGTACACTTTTTTATATCAAAAATTGAATATGTTTCTTTTTTTCTGCATCGCTAATACTGCTGTCATATCAACAGGAGTATTCGATATGCGGTACAGAGATTTGGTGTTGGGCGTTATGGTGATGGCGGTGTGGGGCTTCAACTTCATTGTGATCAAAATAGGGGTAGAGCAGCTGGACCCACTGCTGCTGACGGCACTGAGGTTTGCAGCAGCGGCACTGCCCGCCGTATTTTTTGTGCGACGGCCCCCTGTGGCCTGGCGCTATATTTTTGCGTATGGGCTGGTATTTGGCACCGGCGTCTGGGGGATGGTGACGTTCTCGGTGTCCGCCGGGCTATCGCCGGGGATGGCGTCGTTACTGCTACAGATGAATGTAGCAATCAGCATGCTGATCGGCTGGTTTTGGTTGAATGAACAACTCAGCGGCCAGAAGCTGGTGGGCGCTGCGCTGGCGATGTGTGGCCTGCTGCTCAGTTTGCTGATCGAGGATGGCACAGTAACGGCTACCGGACTTGGGTTGGTGCTGATGGGTGCTATCTGCTGGAGTTTAAGCGGCCTCATCATGAAAGCCGCCCGGACTGATCAGGTATTCAGCTTTATTGTTTGGGGCTTATTGTTTGCACCGTTACCGCTGCTACTGCTGGCATACCTGCAGCAGGGGGCGACAGTGTTCAGCCCGCTGATGAATGGGCTAAACAGCAATGCGATCATCTCTATTCTGTTTCAGGCCTGGCCAACCACTTTGCTGGGGTACTGGCTTTGGAACCGCCTGATCGTCGCGTATCCGCTTTCTACCGTCGCTCCGCTGACCCTGCTGGTGCCGGTGTTCGGGTTGCTCTCCAGCTGGCTGGTGTATCAGGAGCCGATGGGTGATCTGAAAATCACCTCAGCAGCACTGATTATCGCGGGCCTGGTGGTAGGTGTACTGAAAATTGAGGTGCTGCTGGGCTGGCTGAAGCGATACGTCCAGCCGTCTTCCTGATTGGTGCACAAGCCTCCCGGATGATACCTGGATTCTCAGCATAAGTGATATCTCTATCAGGCAGGATTATCTGGAGCTGATTTTGCCTGATTTTGCCTGATTTGCCAGGTATGCTCGCCGGTATTAAGTACCACTTTCAAAGGTCGTTGCTCCTGCTCAGGCTCCAGGCAGCACAAGATTACTCTTACATCAGTACCATGAACGTTCAGGCGGCATAGTGATTTGGCGTATATTCTGTCTAGATTATTCTGTTTTTACGTTGAGTTGATAATTATTTTCAAAATTAAATGTAATCTAAAAATCATAGATATTAATCCTATGTAAGCTTTATTGGGCTTATTTGATGTTTTTTCGAGATAAAAAATTCTCCCTATTCTTTTAATGCAAAAAACACCCATCGGTACGTTGTTTTATTTTTAACTCAATGGTGGTAAATATTTATAGTGATTTAAATTCCTGTGATGTTTTAAGTATCGACAGGTTTATCTTTAATTTAATTGGGTGTTGAAATGAAAGGTACAGTTGATGGAAAAGTGACAGGGCCAGATTCCAGTAATGACCTTGCCGTGACAAATGAAGCTAATCTAAATGCTTGTGGGCCTTTATCCGATGGAGAAATTTTTATGTCCCCTACGATAGTGAGTGAAAAAGAATTACCAGAAATAAGCCAGAATAGTCATACAGGTCTGGATGTGGTAACACAGGATATGGCTAAATTGACAGAGGGTAAGTATCTCAATATTCCAGCATGGGTAGGAAGTAATGATTTAATCATTATGGATGTTTTCCCTACCAGTGGAACCGCTGGGCTGCCTGAAGGGGCTCCAGCTGTAACGGATAATTTCATGCAGCGAATTGCCTGGCATTACACAGGCATTATCGAAGATTTAGGTGCTGGTTTTGAAGGGGTTATAAAGTGGGTAAAGCTAGGGTCTGAACGTGAGTATGTTATTAATAACGCATCAGAAATTATTAATAAGCTAGCAGATCAGAAAAACTACGTAGAAGAAAATTCAACTTCGACATGGGATGGTGCTGAGTCAGATTTTTCATATTTGCCTCTTGGCTCAGGATTTAAAACTGATGACTGGAATGTTAATGTAAAATTCAGTCCTGACTCCACTGGAACAGTAAAAATACGGTTTAGTAATTTTGGTACTGATGGTGAAGAAAATTTTCGCACTGTAGATGGTGCTGAGTTCAATCATACATTGAATGGCGGTGGTACATTACAGATTGGTAACCATTATGGTGCTGGGAGATTTGTTGGTACGGTTACCGTTATCTGTAAAAGGCCGGATTATAATGCGACGACTGATGTGCTACAAACGGATTTCCATACCTACACAAAAGGTAGTGATGAATGGGAGTCTGAAGTGGGTAACCTTCCTATCCTGCCGTTTGTTAATACTGCACCTATTGCCTCTATTACGTGTCCGAGATTTGCTAAGGAGGAAATACTTTATAGCTTAAGCTCTAGCACTGCTGATATTGATTATGATACGTTAACCTTTAAGTGGGTGCAGACTTCTGGTATTCCTGTGTCGATTGAAGATGATACAGCACAAAATACTACATTCACTACACCCTCAGTATCTGGGGATGATATTAAGTTAGGCTTTGATTTAAACGTTAGTGATGGTACTGACACTACGATTACCAGTTTTATCTTAACGGTGTCGGATAACACACCGGTTACGTTGGTGATGGACAGAGATATCGACTTCACCAGTATGCCATTGGCTGGAAATGTCAAAATTCTGAACACGAATGGTTTTCACGCAACTCTTGATGTCCCCCAGCTCTATCAGCTCTCACAGGCTCCCAATGAGGGGGCTTACGATATTGTGGATAGTTATACCAACTTACGCATTGCAGGGAATATACGCTCTGGTAATGCGCCCTCACGAATAACTAATGCGGCTAACATCAGAGCAGTGATCGCCAGTAATGGCTCGGATGATGATATCTCTAGCCATGTTTTTGGTTATGATAAGCGGCTGGTATTTACTACACATAGAGACTTAGGCTACACCGGCATGCACTGGGGACGTGTTCCAGAAAGTCATAAAGGGTGGGTGCTATATGGAGGTTATACTAATCTTGATGGCCAGTATTCCTCAGCATATGCTGCCAATGACATTATGATGTTTAAGCTGGAACACGACACTCCAGTGGTATGGCGCATTGCCAGTACATTTTCGGATTACCACGGTGAGTATCGTGATGAGGCTCCGGTAGCACTTAACTATGCAGGTGATCGAATCTATTGGTCCAGTGATTGGGCCGGTACTTTAGACCATCGTGAAATATTTCGGTGTGATTTACCTTCAAACTGGTCAGGAGAGCTTGAAAGCGAAAGTATCCCTGGCAGTTATGTTATGGGTAAGGCTCGGTTTATTGAAGCACCAGGCCTTGCACCAGAACCGGGTGAAAGTAGAATCGATAGTAATACGGGATTAACGGTTAAACGTATTACAAATTCTGATATCTTTCATGATACGGATGATGCATTTATGCAATATTCCCGGTACTCACCGGAGAATACTGGCCGTAACATGTTACTTTCATGTGGTGGTAACTCTTACAATAGCTGGATCATAAATAATGATACAGGTGAAATAATTCGAGAGTTAAAACACACTGATGGTAAGCAGATTGGTGAGAATAATGAAGTTCGTTGGGATAGTTCAGGTAAGCATGACAATCGTGTGTATTATGTACACGGGACTGGGTTTTACATGATTGAAGATGTTCGATTGAACTCAACAGGCGTATTGATAAAAGACTTTGCTCCAATCGTTCCTGGTATGACAAGGCTATATAATGATGTAGAAGGTGATAGTTCACTGGATTCAGATCATTGGACATGGATGGCCTCATGGTATGACCAGGAAGGTGATAAGAAATATCATGTTTTAGCCTTTGTCCACTATCAGGTTTCGACTGATACCTATCATTTGCTAAAACCTTCTGATCTGGCTGGTAGTAATCTTGAAGCACTCAAAACAGATCCAAGTTTCACTAAACCAAACATGGTTGAAATGGCACCGGATGGTTCACGCATAGTCTTACACTTCGGTCGTAAATATGGGCCAAAAGAAGAGTCCCTCGCGCTGATTAATACCTATTTTGATGGTGCCCATGCATGGCCTGTTGATTTTGACTGGAAGAAAACGCCACCGCTGAAAGTATCAATTAGTGAAACACACTCTTGTTGGTCTCCTAATAAGGCTGGTGAGTGGTGTTACATTAGCCAGAATAGTTCTGATGACGGCATGGATGCGATTGTTTTAGGTGAACAGGCCTTAAGTGAAAAAGTTGATGAGCTAGACTTGAATGGGCGGGCCGTGACGATGACAGAGGCGCAGCATGCTGCTGTCTCCATCATACTCAATGGTGGTGCAGTTAATATAGTTTAATTCAGGCAGTCACTTTATTTAACTAATTAGAGCGGCCGCCTTAGTGGCCGTTTTATTCTGGGTAATATTGTTTTAATATTCGTACTTTAAGCTTTAGGTGCTAGCTTGAAGGGTCGAAGGCTGCTATTGCTCCCGTACTTGACATAACTGAATGGTGAGGGGCAAACAGGTCTCACTATCAGGCAGTATACGGTTACTGTCTAAGGGGCTATTCTTGTTTTTACATACCTTCTCGGTTTTCGGGCAGAGTAAACGCGACGGAAGATGATTAAACTGTTATGCCTTCTAAGCTTGGAGATTTAATGCGTATTCATATTACTGGTAATGCTGGTAGCGGGAAATCTACATTAGCCGAAAAAATTGGCACCATTCTTGGGTTGGATGTTTTCAGTTTGGATGCAGTGGTTTGGAAAGAGGGCTGGAAGGTAACGCCACAAGACGAACGGAGAAGGTTAGAAAAAATGATTGTGGCAAGGCCTCAATGGATTATTGAAGGCGTTTCCTCAATAGCACGAGAAGCGGCAGATACGATTATTTTTTTGGATTTTCCTAGAAACGTATGCTACTTACGTTGTGCCAAGAGAAATGTGCACTACTTATTTAAATCTAGACCTGGTTTGCCTGATAATTGCCCTGAGATTAAAATTGTACCGACTCTCTTTAAGATTATTTGGAACTTTTCATCTACAGTAAAACCAAAAATCGTAAAAGATTTAGAGAGCTTTGGGAAAGTTGGCGTGCGATTAAAATGTAATGAAGATGTAGTGAGATACATTAAAGAGATTGAATGTAGTAAGAACACACATCGGAGTTGAAAGAATTTAGAGGTTTTAAAAGTATTTTTACGTTAGCGCTAGACACTATTTAAATTGGAGCCGTTATGAAAAATTCAGCTATTCCCTTTCAAACAATAGATTGGAAAAGTGTTCCTCGGACTGAACATAAAGGTGAAACCGGTACTGCGTATTGGCAAACAATGCAATTCGAAGGTTTACGCGTCAGACACGTAGAGTATTCAAAAAATTACAAAGCGGATCACTGGTGTGAAAAAGGGCATATCGTTTACTGCCTGGAAGGTGAAGTGATAAATGAATTGAAAGATGGTACCCGGTCAACGTTGCATCCGGGCATGTCGTACATTGTTTCTGATGATCTTAGTTCCCATCGTTCAATAACTGAAAAAGGTGTTCAGCTGTTGATAATCGATGGTGATTTTCTAAAGTAAATTTCTGGCGCACCTATTCCGTCAGTCCAATAATGCTGCTGGATATGCATTCCTGTTTTTAGGTGCGCCAGGTATGGCCGATTTATAAGAACACCTGGCAACAGTGAAATCATATCCGCACCTGCAGCGGCAGGTTTTCCGTTATGATACTAGCGGCTAACCAAAAAAGGCCGCCGGGCTCAGCGAAAATGGATGCTGCTGCGAAGCGTCAGACTCATTAGTAAACGGAGATATCATGCGTTGTCAGCAAGAGAAAAATAAAGGCAGAGTTGCCCTTATCACGGGTTCAACATCAGGGATCGGTAAAGCGATCGCACTACAGCTCGCTGAAGATGGATTTACGGTTGTCCTGCATTCTCGGTCATCCGCCACCGACGGTGAAAACTTAGCTAACTCTCTTCCCGGTGCAACATATTTTCAAGCGGACTTGTCCGATCAGGCTCAAACCAAAAGATTGATAGCTGACGTTTTACACCATCATGGAAGGCTGGATGTACTGGTCAATAATGCCGGAATAAATGCGATGATTCCCCACGGCTCACTAAAAGAAGCAACGGCAGACGTGTGGCGTGATCTTTACGAAGTAAATGTAATCGCGCCATGGACTTTGATCTCAGAGGCAGAGCAGGCACTTAAAGACGCATCAACCCCGGAGTGCTCCAGTAGCATTATCAATATCAGCTCACATGCGGGTGTGCGTCCGAAAGGTGCTTCAATCCCTTATGCTGCAAGTAAAGCTGCGCTTAATCATATGACGCAACTGTTGGCCCTGACCTTATCCCCGGATATTCGAGTCAACGCAATTGCTCCAGGCCTTGTCGATACGCCGATGACGGCCAGCTGGGTGGAGGCACATCAACTCTGGAAAGAAAAATCTCCTATGCAGCGCGGTGCGAAGCCAGGTGAAATCGCACATACCGCCTCAATGCTGATTGCCAGTAGCTACCTGACCGGTGAAATCATTCTCTCTGATGGTGGGCTCAACCTGACGTAGCTGAGGCTGAGCCCGGCTGTACTGCTATCCCTCAGTCACCCCCAGTGGCAAGGTATTATCCTGCAACCACAGGGTTTCCAGCCGGGAAAACCAGGGTTGCTGCACTGCATCCTGCACCACGCGCGCGACAATGGCGCAGCTGGTAGGGAATAGCTGTTCGTAGAACTCCGTGGCGGCAGTGTAATCATCTGCCGCGATAATCCGGGTTTGATGCAGCGCACTGCACACTTCAAAAACAGGCACATCACGCAGTTTCTTCAGCAGCTGATTACGCAGGCCATCGCGTAAAATTCGGTAATCCTGTGGGGCTGAAATCCCCATACGCATCCCGTCGTAATTGCGATCATCATCAAGCATCATGATAGACAGTATTGCCCCGTCTGGGGTAGTAATAGTGGTGATATCACCCTGGCGTATACATAAGATCAGCATCGTATTTTTCCCTGTAATAAAGCGTCCGTTAGTTTGTCGTCGGCTTGCAGCCTGGCCATAAAGCGGACCCGGAGGCCCGCTGGGGGCTGTGAAACATCATCCGGCAGAGCGCCGAACTACTGCTTCAGTAACCGCCCTTGCAGCCGCATAGCGATCAGCCATAGCGGTGACAACAACAGCCACCCACCTGCACCGGCAACACCGCGCATA
>CAJXNY010000015.1 GCA_913057435.1 uncultured Oceanospirillaceae bacterium
CGTGAAAGGGCGGTGTCCTGGACCACTAGACGAATGGGACGCTGTAGCCGTTGCCTTAACAACGGCGCGTATATTATGGATTCAGCGTTTTAGCGTCAACACATTTTTGATCTTTTTTTGCTATTAAAGCCAGGACAATTTAGATAAGGTTAATTTCAAATCAGATTTATCAATATGGACAGGACGACAGCATGGGCCCCACTGAAGTTGGTCTTCTTATTGTGGCAGGCGTCGCCATCATGGCAGCCTTCGCTTATATTGCGCAGAGCATTGAGAATGCACGCCGAGAGCGCCAGCTAAAGCTGATGGAGCTGCGTTCTGAAATTCGCCGCGCCAACCATCTGCTTATCAGCTTTCCACAACTGTTCCTCACCACCGATATCCAGCAACTGCTAATTCGCTACCTCCAGCATAAATGTGAAGTGATGCTCGAACTGGAAGAAAAACCAGAAAACCAGGCCCAGCTCGACAAAGTCAAATCCATGCATAAAGCCAGTATCGAGCCCGTGCTGCATCCGGAAGGCTCTCTTACTGCATTCCCTGATATGGGCACTGCAGCCCAGGCCCAAGGCCTGTTACTGGAGTTTCTTAAATTTCTGATTAATGCAGAAAAAAAAGGCGACCTTTCAAAAAGCATCAGAGAAAGTTTTGAAAAACGCGCCCGTCAGGCCCATCTGCGGATCGCCTGTGAGCTGGAAATATTCGAAGGCCTCGCCATTGAAAGCATGAATGGTGGTACGGCAGCCCTGCCCAAGCTACGCAACTGCTTTTTCAAACTGGATAGCCTCAACCGCGATCACAGCATGGACCGCCAACTGTACGAGCTACGCACCTATGTAGACACTCTTGTCGCCGAAAAAGCTGCTGAAGAACAGCGGCGCGAAGAGGAACGCCGTATCCATCGACTGGAAGAAGAACGCTACAACAACACATCGTTCTGACCCCCTTAATAAAGGAAACAGCATGAGTCTGATCTTACACGGTGTCCCCCTTTCACCCTTTGTCCGCAAAGTGCGCGTCGTCATGGCAGAAAAGAACCTGCGTTACGACATGCAAACCGTCGTTCCCTACGCCACCCGCGAAGACTACGCCAGCATCAATCCATTACGACGTATCCCTGCCCTTCAGGACGGCGACATCATCATCTGCGACTCAGCGGTTATCTGTGATTACCTGGAAACAGATCATCCCCAGTCGCCTCTCTACCCGACACAGCCCGCCGACCGTGCTCGCTGCCTGTGGCTGGAGAAATACGCCGATTATGAGCTTGCCCCAGCTTCAACCTTCCGGGTGTTCTTCCAGCATATTGTTCAGCCAACACTGGGCAAGCAGGCTGATCCAGACATCATCCGCGATGCCATCAGCAACCGCATCCCACCTCACATGGACTATCTGGAAACTCAGCTGGCCGCCCAGCAGTGGTTCGTCAACAACCAGTTCAGCATTGCCGACATCGCCATTGCCTGCCAGCTGATCAACCTGCAGCATGCTGGCTACCAGCTGGATCAGCAACGCTGGCCCGGCCTCCATAGCCACCTGCAACGCTTCTGTGCACGCACCAGCGTCGCCAGCCTGCTAACCGGGGAGCAACAAATGGTGGATAAAATTAAAAGTCGCTTCGAGATTGGTGCGTTGCCTGCCTGAAGGCCACCACCCCACAGATAGCAGGGCACTCGCCCTGCCATCCTAATGTTCAGCCCTGCCCTGAAGCACTAAAGCCCTCGCGCAATATCACGCAGCTCCACCAGCGCCTGCTCAGCCTCCACACCTCGCTGGCGGGCCTGTTCAGCCCAGCCCTGTTCAACCCCTTCCATCAGCTGGTTAAACTCCTGCGCCATCGGCTCACCAGCAGCAACCCTGACCACGGTCACCCCATGCTCCTGTGCAGCCCGATACCCTGCCACATCACCTTCAGCCCAGGCCCTGCCCGCCATAGCCGACAACTTCTCACCCGACACATCCAACACCGCCTGACGATCAACCTCAGACAGCCCCGCCAGAAACGCCGGATTAATCACCAGACCAAAACTGCCCAGGTACATCCCTCCCGGTAACACAACAACATAAGGCGCAACCTCATATAAGCGCTGTGAACGCTGCTCACTCATCGGCAAAAACGCACCATCTACAATTTTCTCATGCAAAAACTCATACACCTGACTCCCCGGCGACGGCACCCGGGTAACCCCCATCCGCTCGCCAATGGCTGATTGCACACCACCCCCCACCCGAATTTTTTTACCCTGCAAATCCGCCAGCGACTCAATTGGCTGGCGCAACTGAATCAAGCCTGGCCCGTGGGTAAACAATGCCGCCAGATGCAGCCCTTCATGTTCATTCGCACCAGCGAAATACTTCTGATACACCCGCCAGTACGCCACCGAAGCGGCTTCTGGCCCGGCCCTCAGCCCCGGCTGCTCCACCACCTGCGTCAACACAAACCGACCGGGTACAAAGCCATGAAAACTCCAGCCAGCATCCGCCACGCCATCTTCCACCAGATCAAAAATCGTCGGTGGGGCTCCCAGCCCGTACTCCACTTTCAGGCTCACCCGCCCCTGTGTCGCCTGCTCAATCCAGCGCCGCCAGGTCGGCAACACCACCGCATTCTGTGGATGGCCCGGTGGCAACCAGCTGGCCACCGTCATCACCGTGGCGGGTGCCTGCGCCCAGCACACCATCGACAACAGCCAGCCCGCCAGCAGCCCCAAACAACGTTTGCATCCGTCTGTATATCCCTGTTTCATCACACACGCTCCTTGTCTGAAAACACTCCATAACCGCGACTGCTCACAACACCAGCGCCAGCTGGCTCCAGCTACGAAACCGCGCCCGCTGCGCCCGCACCCGCTCATCCAGCCCAAACTCAGGAAAACGCTGCACAAACTGACCCATAGCAATCCGCCCTTCCATCCGCCCCAGGTTCATCCCCGCACACTGATGCGGGCCATAACCAAACGCCAGATGCCGGTTTGGCTTACGCTGAATATCCAGATAATCCGGCTGCTCAAACACCGCCGGATCACGGTTAGCCGCGCCGATACCCAACACCAGCTGCGTCGCCGCCGGTATATCCACTCCGGCCACCGTCACCGCCTGAGTCGTCACCCGGCTGCCCAGCTGATTCGAGCTCTCAAACCGCAACAGCTCCTCACAGGCGCTGCGGATCAGCTCCGGCTGATTCACCAGCAATGCCCGCTGCTCTGGCCAGTCATGCAACGCCACCAAGCCATTCGCGACAAAATTGGTGGTTGTCTCATGGCCTGCATTCATCAACAAAATACAGTTATGCAGAAGCTCCCGTTCAGACAGCCCCACCGCTTCCAGCGCCTGCGCCTGAATCAGCCGGGTTAACATATCCTGATCAGGATCGCCCGGCTGCTTGCGGCGCTGCGCAATCAGCCGCGCCAGGTAATCCAGCATCTCCTGCACCGCCACATTCCCCGCCTCAAACACCGCAGGGCTGATCACCGGCTCCAGCGCACTGAGAATCGCCAGCGACCAGCGCCGTAAAGGCTCCCGCTCCGCTTCTGGCACCCCCAGCAGACTGGCAATCACCTCCACGGGAATCACCCCGGCAAAATGCTCAATCAGATCAGGCCCAGACTGCACCTCCAGCATATCCAGCAGCCTGGCGACCATCTGCTCCAGCATCGGCTCCATCGCCACCAGCGCCCGCGAGGTAAACGCCGTCATAATAATCGGCCTAATCGCCGCATGCCGCGGCGGGTCGGTAAACACCAGCGACGAGGTATGGTGCTCAAATAGCAACGAATCACCGAACTTGGGTGCAAATTCCAGTTTTTTATCCGAGCTGAACAGCTCAGCGTGGGTATACAGATACTTCACATCGTCGTAACGGCTAAACAGGTAACTACCATCCGGCAGTGCCTTGATCGGTGCATAACGACGCAGCGCAGCGTAATAAGGAAAGGGGTTTTCATAAAAATCTGCGGGCAAGTTACGCAGATCAAACGCAGCAGCGAGAGCCTGTTGCGCCATGAGGGAAAAGGGTTCTGATAACGTCATTGTCCAACCTCCCAGCATCCATTCAGGGCGTTCTGCATCCATACAGAACGGAAACCCGACTATAAACGTAGCTCAGGCTTCAGATTGCGCCATCAGCCATACAGGCTGACAACGGCAGTCATGACAGGTATCAATTTTTAGTAATATAAGCGAGTTCGGTTAACGCCACGGCTATAACGACGCTGAGGCAAACGGCAGCGCCATCAAATCACTATTACAATCCGCCAGCAGCGACATCGGACACGTCTCGTCCACTTCATCCAGCATATCCACCAGCAACACCCGCTGCTCATCCAGCGCCAGACTGATGGTGTAACAGCGCCGACCGGTTTCAATATCCACATAGGCACTGGAGCGCAGCACCGCGCGGGCATAATCGGCAGAACTGACCAGCTGATAAAAATAAGGTCGCCAGCTCCAGTTATTTCCCACCACCGAGGCATCCTGCTGCCAGCGGCCTTGCGTAAAACAATAATTCGCACTGATCTGCTCACCCGTGCGATTACACAAATAAAGTCGGAGTAAACCCGGCTCCGGGCAGTAATTATTTAAAGCCAGGTCCACTCCGGCAGACTGGAGCTGGTCACGCAAGCCCAGCAGCTGAGTATGCAAGTGCTGCATATGCCACTGCCGTTGGGTGACCTCATTCATCGCCATATCCAGATGCTGAGACAACAATCGGTTTAGCCGTGCCTGTTGCGCCTGAGCAGGCATAAATTGAGCCCGTGCAGGCGAGAAGATATATCCCTGAATGTAGCTGGCATTACAGTGCAGCGCCAACATAAATTCTTCATCCGTTTCAACACCTTCACACACCACTCGCGCCCCCAGCCGCGCACCGATATCGCCCACAAGCTGCATCAACGCACTCTTGCGGTGCGACCAGCGCTCATCCTGAAACATCCGCATATCCAGCTTGATAATGTCCGGGGTGAACACCAGCAGGCGGTCTAACTGCTGAAAACCTGCACCAAAATCGTCAAAGGCAACCTTCACCCCGGCCTCACGGTAACGCTCAGCCAGGGCACCGATCTGCGCCACATCGCCCCCCAGCTCGGTAATTTCCACCACCACCCGCGCCGGATCAATCCCATACTCACGGATCATCGCCAGCGTGGGTAACGGCTCATCCGGGTGCAGCGCATCAATCCACTCCGGCGACAGATTTAGGGTTAAAAACTGATCGGGGGCCGCCTCAGCAGCAAACCGCGCCAACGCCTGACGGCGTATTGTACGGTCCAGCTCCAGCCGCGCCTCAGGTGCCAGCGCCTCAGCAAACAGCAGCGGTGCCGCCGACACCACCACGCCATTGTCATCATAGCGACGCGCCAGCGCCTCGTATCCCGCAACACGCCCACTCGCAATTTCAATAATTGGCTGAAACCAGGGGAAAAGATCCATTTTGCCAAGCTCCTTAAAGCAAAAATATTCAGGAACCAAGCAAAGGACGGGCCAGTGTGGCTGAAATAACCTTACTCGCCTTCCAGGCGACACTCTGAACCACCAAAGCAAGTTAAACAACAACCCCACCCCGCCAGAGACAAGCGTGACCTTAAAAGCCAGTCCAGCCACTAGACAGACTCGCTAAAAAATATAATAAATTCAAAGAATTGGGAAGGACAGACGATAGATACACTCAATTTTTAACAAGAAACTCAATTGCTGGCCAAAAAACACGGAAGTGATAATTTTGAATAATCACTAACCGGAAGTTAAAATATGACAAACAGAATAACCACCGGGCATATACCCAATGCAATCAAGAAAATCTGAATTCAGCCACACCTTTCCCGCCGTACGCGGAGTCCAGGCTGGCCGCCCCTGCTACATCGCTATGTGCCCAATGCGGCTGGTTCCCAAACTATTTGTTTTTGATGAAGATGAAGTACCACCAGAAATTCGCGCACAACGGACAATTAACCACGCACGAATACCTGAAATTGCCAACTACCTCGTCACCAATGCATCGAATTACACGCTATCGGCCATCACAGCATCGATCAACGCTACGGTTCACTTTGAGCCTGCCGCGGACACCGGCAGCGCCGTTAACCTGGGCTTACTATCCATCCCAATGGATGCACAAATCCTGATTAATGACGGCCAGCATCGCCGGGCAGCCATCGAGCGCGCAGTCAAGGAGTACAGTGAACTTGGCCATGACAGCATTCCAGTGCTGTTTTTTATAGACGATGGACTATCACGAAGCCAGCAGATGTTTGCAGATCTGAATAAACACGCTGTTCGCCCTAGCGATTCGTTGAGTACGCTTTATGACCAGCGTGACCCAAGTTCAGCCCTAGCAAGGTACCTGGTCGACAACGTCACCTGCTTTAAACGACTGACCGAGATGGAGCGCTCCAGCATCTCAAACCGCAGTTTGAAATTATTTACCTTGAGCTCCATTAAACTCGCCAGCCGCAGCCTCTTGAAAAAAGGCCCTAAAGATCAGATCAGTGAATCAGAGATGGCGCTGGCCGCGCATTTTTGGAACACCGTCGCCAGCTTTATGAACGACTGGCAGGAAGCTTATCAACGAAATATTTCCACCGCCGAGCTCAGACAGAACTTCGTCCACAGTCACGGCGTAACTTTACACGCTTTAGGGTGCGCTGGAGCCAATCTTCTGGAACAATACCCGGCTGGCTGGGAGAACCGGCTTTCGCTGCTGGAAACCATCGACTGGTCGCGCAGCAACACCGAGATTTGGGAAGGCCGGGCACTGCAACACGGCAGGCTCAGCAAAGCCCGCACCCACGTCGCTCTGACCGCAAATTACATCCGCCTTGTACTTGGTCTGGCACTGTCAGATGCAGATCAGGCACTGGAAGAACAGCTGACGCAATGACACAGACAGAAACGCTATACAGCACGATGGACGCGCTCCTGAGCGACCAGGAATTCGCAGGCCGTCCCGCGCTGGACCTCATCCGTGAAATACAGGACCTTTACCTGGAAGACACTAAACCCTGGGTAATTGGCTTCAGTGGTGGGAAGGACTCCAGCACCGTGCTCTCTTTGATTTACGTGGCCCTGCTCAAGCTGGAGAAAGCTCAACGCCACAAACACGTCTACGTTGTCTCTTCCGACACCCTGGTTGAAACCCCTATTGTCGTGGACCTCGTTAACACGACCATTGACCAGATAAACCAGCACGCAGCGGATAACGACCTGCCAGTCAGTGCCCACCAGGTACTGCCACGTATGGATCGCACGTTCTGGGTCAACCTGATTGGCAAAGGCTACCCGGCCCCGACACAGAACTTCCGCTGGTGTACCGAACGGATGAAGATTGATCCGGTCAGCGAATTTATTAAAGACAAAGTCGAGCGCTTTGGCGAAGTGATTGTCATCCTGGGTGCCCGTAGCCAGGAAAGCGCTTCCCGTGCCCAGGTAATCGCCAAGCACAAGATCGAAGGTTCCTCACTCTCGCGCCACACCTCGTTAGTCGGTGCTTACACTTATATGCCGATTGAGGACTGGAATTCCGATGAAGTCTGGTTGTACCTGCTGGGCGCACCCTGCCCATGGGGTGGCACACATCACCCATTGTTCGCGCTTTACAAAGACTCCAATGCGGGCGAATGCCCACTGGTCATCGACACTAAAACGCCATCCTGTGGTAACTCCCGCTTTGGCTGCTGGACCTGTACCGTGGTTACCAAAGACCGTGCCATTGAAGGCCTGATCGAGTCCGGTGAAACCTGGATGAAACGGCTGAAAGCGTTGCGCAACTGGTTGTATCGCACCACTCTGCCGCATAACAAAGGCTACTACCGCAATATCAAACGTCGTCACGGTAAAGTAGATTTTGCCCGTAATCAAAGCCTGACAGGCAGTTTCACCGAACGCGAACACACCTATGGGCCCTATAAAATGTTCTGGCGTCGCCAGTGGCTGGGCTGGCTGCTAAAGCTGCAATATGAGCTTAACCAGGACAAGCAGCGCATCACCCTGATTACTGATGCCGAGCTGCACAACATTCGTGAAGAGTGGCTGACTGACCCAATTGAGCCGGATTGGGATGACAGCCTGCCGGAGATCTATCAGCAGATTACCGGTAAACCATTTGAAAAACGGCCATCTGACCGTAATTTTCCGCGCAAAGAGTCACGTAAAATACTCGAAGCGCTGGAAGAAGAGTTCGATGCCCCGGCAGATATGGTGATGAAGCTGATCGACCTGCAGCACAGCATGGACCAGTCTGGTAATCGTCGAGGTTATCTGGACAAGATCGACACATTGCTAAACAAAGATTGGGGCTCCATCGAACAGATTCTGGCTAATCGCGATGCCACCCAGCTAGACACTCAGCTCAAGCGCACCCTGAAAGAAAACGATGTCGAAGCGCTAGCGTATGACGCGATGACCGACGATACCGAAACCGAACAGAAGCCGCCCCGCCAGCTGGGCAGCCTGTACGAAGCGGAACTGTCCTTGCTGACACAAGAGTATGATGAGTTGCTGAATCAAGAACGTGATTTCCTGACCAAACTGGAGGGCCAGCACTGATGCTTATCCAGTCCGTTATTATGGAAAATTTCCGCGTATTCCACGGTGAAGTGGAAGTAAAACTGTGGCCAGAGGAAGAACACAACGAGAACCGCCCTATTGTGCTGTTCGGCGGCCTGAACGGTGCCGGTAAAACCAGTATTCTCACCGCAGTTCGTCTTGCCCTGTATGGTCGCCAGAGCCTGGGGAAAAGCACCAGCCGTAAAACTTACCAGCAGTTTCTGAGCGATTCGATTCATAAATCCACCGACGCCGCCCTGCAGCTGACCAGCGCTGCGGTCAGCCTGTGCTTCAAGTACGGCCCAGCAGGCAAAGAGAGTAACTATAAGGTTACCCGCAGCTGGACCGAAAACAGCAAGAAAGAAGTCGTGGAACAACTGTCGATTGAGAGCGAAAGCACTACCTTCGATATTCTCAGCCAGGAACAGCTACAGGCTTTTCTGAACGAACTGGTGCCGCTGGGTGTTGCTGACCTGTTCTTCTTTGATGGTGAAAAAATCGCCGAACTGGCCGAAGACGACGGTAACGTCGTATTAGGCGACGCCATTCGCCAGTTACTGGGCATTGACCTTATTCGCCGTCTGCGCACCGACCTTAATACCTATCTGAAAGATCGCGCAAAAAAAGGCAGCAGCAGCGACGTTAAAGCTGAAATTGAAGCACTGGAACAAAGCTACGCGACTAATCAACAAGCATACAAAGATGCGCGAAACGACCTTGATCAACTCAAAGGTCAACTGCACCAGCTGAGTACCGAAATCTCCCAGACCGAAAGCATCCTGGATGATCGCGGCGGCAGCTGGGCACGTTCTCGCCAGCAAGAAAAAGACCAGATCAACACCTTGCTGGCCGACAAGAAATCGCTATCTGATCAGATTCGCGAGATGCTGACCGGCACCACCCCACTGGTACTGGCAAAAACGTCGCTGTTTAACCTGCTGCAACAATTACGTACAGAACAGGATCAGAAAAAACAGGCCCTGCTCAAAGACTCACTGACGCAACATCTGGACGCCTTTCAGAAAGAGTTACGTCGTAGCCTGGGCGATAAAGCCGACGCCGCCATTGCTGCTGCATCCGGTGCCGCTTTTGGCGATATATTGCAGGGTGAACTCAGTTCAGCGCCCCTGCATGACTTGTCTGAGCGCGAATTCACCCGCGTCGAACACATGATCGAAAACCTACTGCCAGAGCAGGACGCGCTGTTTCGAGAAAAAGTGGATGCACTACAGCTGGCCGAACGCGAGCTGGAACAAGCCGCACTGCGGGTAGAGCGCGCACCGGATGAAACCCTGCTGAAAGAGGAGCTGGATATACTGGCGGACCAGGTGAAAGATCAGGCCCGGCTTCAACAACGCATTAAAACCAGCTCCGAGGACACCCGTCGTAAGCTGCGTAATACGCTGGATGATCTGCGTAAACTGCGTGACAAAGAACAGGCCTATGGCCTGGCAGTCAGCGCGGGCCAATCCACTACCTATGCAAAGAACACCGCCGAACTGCTGAAAACATTTACTGAGCAACTAACGGAAAATCGGGTTAAGCGCTTGGAAACCGAGTTCGTTCGCGCCTTCCAGAACCTGGCCCGCAAAGACGATATCAGTTTAAAAGCCTGTATTAACCCACAGACATTCGCTGTCACGTTGACCGATAAACACGGTGCAACCATTAATAAACAGCAGCTTTCTGCGGGTGAGAAGCAGATCTATGCTATCGCCATGCTGGAAGCGCTGGGACGTACCTCAGGCCGCAACCTGCCGATTATTATCGACACACCGCTGGGCCGCCTGGACTCCAAGCACCGTAACAAACTGATTAAAAACTACTTCCCGACGGCCAGCCATCAGGTGATTATCCTGTCAACCGATACCGAAGTGGATGAAGCCTTCTTCACCCACCTGGAAGATAAGATCGGCCTGACCTATGAGATCAGCTACAACCCGGAACTTCGCCGCTCCAACCTGACACCGGGCTATTTCTGGCACCGCAGTACACAGGAAGCAAGCTAAATGGCTTTACCTAACGACCTTCGTGTTACCAAACAGACCGAGGACCAGCTGCGCCGCCTGAAGCAGTACACCGGCCTGAACAACAATATTATTGCCCGCATCGGCTTTATGCGTTCACTGGAAAAGGGTTACACCTACCGGGAAAACACAGTAAAGCTGGATGGCAGCCTGGTGCTGGATAAATACACCTGGCTGGGGGAAACCAGCAGCTATACCGAGCTTCTGCTAAAGCAGAAATATCCAGACTTTGATGCACAACAGCTGCTCAAAGCCTGGGCGGCTCATGTCGAGGAAGGGATTTCGAGTATTCGAAATCTCAGGAGTCTGGGGGAGTTTGCCGCAGCTTTATAGCTGCGGCTTTGCTTTATTCAGAGCCTCTAGATTCGAACGAAATTTTTATTCTGTTTGATTTAAAGAAATTCAAGTATCCAACTGAATTTGCATGGCTACTCAGTACTTCTTCTTCAATCAGATTTCGAAGGATTACAACAGTCTCGTCATATAGGCCCAATATATCATTGAGACTTGAATATTCTAGAGGTATAGCCTTATCTACAGCGAGGCTCTTTATCATATACAACAAGTATGACGAAGCATAGCTAATGAAAATCTCCTTATCCAGTTCGTCCTCACTTAAGTTCTTGAGATCTTCTTTTCTGTCTTTCTTACGCTCTTCTATATATTTAAAAACATCCCAGGCCAGAAGAACCTTATCTGCGTTAATGCTATCGTCAAAGATATCCTCATACATATTCCCAAATATCAGAGATTTTTTATTCTTGGCTTCTACTGGCTTGTCATTATAAAAAGCACATAAGATTTGACCAACAACCTCAGAGTCTATTCTCTTATCCTTAGGAGCAGAAAAGAATTGATTTTTCTTACGCTCATAGTAATACCCCATATTCAAGAACTGCTTTTCTAGCAGCTCCTGAGTATAATCTATCGATCTAATATCCCGACTTTTAACTGGATTCTGGCTATTTGTGTACTCAGCAATTTTATTACTAAGCTCTGCATCTTTCGTCTCATAAACTCGACATAAAATTTCAATACTACTATTTTCGAAGCTCGATGGGGCTTCACAGAACGCCTCATATATAGCATTCACAGTCTGACAACCATTAACAATTTGAAGCTCCTCCAAGTTAATAATTGGAGAACGCCTACCTGATGGATAGGTAATTTTCTTACAGGTTATGGTAATCCCGTTATTGAAATAGAAAATTTTATCGCTCTCTTCAGACAAAAGAGTTTCCTTGATTTTCTTATTAATTTTTGATCTCTGCTTTAGATAAACTCTTACATTATCTTTGAAAGCTCCGTCGTATATATTATGTTCAGCAATAACAGAATAGTCTTCAGGATCGGCGTTCATCCTCAATGCTTCGTTTTCAGAAGCTATTCGAATCAAGTCTAGAATATCAAACTCTGCGATTAAAGCCTTTATATTCCCATTACTTTTCTCAAAGAACCTTTTGTCGATAGCTTTGATTCTTGCATTGACAGGAATATGATCTGACTGACGAACTTTATGAAGAATATCACCCAGCAAAAAATATTTGACATTTACACCAAATCGCTTTAGCTCTCGGCATAGCCTATCATTCTCAGAGTCAGCCATAGGTTTACTCTGATTCGAACACAAGTGTAAGTAAAACTCTGGTGTATGAGAGTCAAACAGGTCCCATATTTCCTGTACTTTGCTAAAAAGAACAGGATTTACTTCATCTTTGAAATTTTCATCTTCACCCATCAAGGAACGGAAGAAGATTATTAATTTGTCAATTTCACCAGATGGAAAATTATTCGCCAGCTTATTAAACTGCTCTGTAAATTTACAATTAAAGACGTGTACCTTGGGCGGAACAGATTCTGTATCTATATAGAGAGCATCTACTCCTCTATCATGCCCTGACTGACGACCTCCTGTTTTTTTAAGATAATCAGTATCGGTAATCTGCTCCATGGAGTCATATTTATTTAAACCTAAAATAAAGTCTAAAACTAAATAGTAAAACCCATTAACTTGGGAAACATCACTGTCTTCAGCATATTTTCTAACTTCACCTTGCACCAGTGAATGTTCATTGCGGAGAGGTACGTTATCCATATAGCATCCCTTTCATGTAAAGAGGTTGTCTTAAAATAATCAAATCAATTCCCAAAATGCCCGATCACGTATCTTGGTAATTGTTTTCTGCCCATCCACATAGAGACTCTGGTGTTTCTCCAGTTCACGGATGGTATTCATCAGTCGCTCCTGCTCGGCCTTATCGTCCTTATTGAACAGTGACTTGATGTCTTGATTTTTGATCTGGGATACCCGGTGCACAATCCAGCTAAGGATATAGGCGGAGTAGTCGTTTTCCTTAGTTTTAAAGTGGGTGATATCCTGGGTCGACAGGATTACACCAACGCCATATTCGCGGCCTTCCTTCAGCACCTTACGTAAACTCGGGAAATCCTGAGACATAAAGTTATCCGCTTCATCCACCAGGATCAGCTTGGTTACCTGGCGGAAATCGCCCTGTACCGTTGGCTTGCCCTGCTTCTGCATCTGAGCGTAAAACAGGTCCAGTGTCAGCGCGACCACCAGATTCTGAATCTGAGACGGATAACCCGCCAGCTCGACCACCCGAATACCGTCAATCAGCTCATAGAGGCTGGTGCATTGGGTGACATCATCTTCAAAGATCTCCAGTTCATACAGGCTTTCCAACGCAGCATAGAGCGAGTCTTCTTCGACTTTGTCCTGTTCGATAAACAGGTTCCAGATATCGGTAATGGTCGGTGCCGGGCGGCCCCAGCTGCTGCTATCGGCTTTATGGATTCCAGCCAGCTCATAGGCTTCGGCAATCAGTTTGCGCAGTTTCAGTTGCTGTTTGGTACCCAGCTGAAATGCTCGCGCCATGGTTTCCGAAAATGCCCGTGCAGTATGTACCGGCAGCATCGGCGTGCTACCAAACAGACTCAGCGGGTTATATGGCAGCTTGTGCAGATTGTATTTTTTCGCATCCGTGGCCTGCAGGAAGGTGTCGTCAACATAGTCTGATTTGTAATCGAAAATCAGGATACCTATCGGCGCACCGCCCACGTTGCAATGCTGGCTGCGATGCAGCTGGGTAACAACCGATTTAGTGCACTGGGTTTTACCTGTGCCCATGGTGCCAATGATGCCGGAGTTGGTATTCATAAATCGAGCGGTGTTCGTTGGCTCCCAAAAGACCTCCTGCCGGTCCCGCACATCATGGCCCACCAGCACTTTCAACGACCCATCCGCAACCAACGGTTGTACTGCAGCATCTTCGGCGACAGATGGCCCCCAGCCCTCAACCGGTTCAGCCACCTGCTGCAGCTCCTCAGTAGCAGCCGCTGGAACATCACGCGCCACCGGCTCAGTGATTGTTTCAACCACTGGCGGCTCTACTAGCGTAGCAACCTCAACATCTGCCACCACCGGCTTTTCACCCAGGAAGTATTTGGCAGGTAAGCGCGCCAGTGAAGTGCTGCCCGGATTTTCCAGCATATCCACCAATGGTCGTTTGATGGTGTGGGACATAAGGCTGGATGGCACTTCGATCTTCAGAATGCCATCCACCATATCGGCAGTAGTTTCCAGACAGGCATCGCCCTCCAGATTGGCAACCACAAAGCCCTGCGGGTAATCCTGTAGCAGCCCCAGACTGTAATCGCCCAGTAACCATTGCTCTTTTTCCGCCATCAGCTGATCGAAATACCCCTGCGGGTAAACGCTGTAGAGCTGATATTTATCAACCTGCGCCAGCGCCTGGCGCACAAACAGGCTACGGTAGAGCTTGCTGGCCAGCGAATCACCCGACAGCAGATCTTCACGCAGATAGCGTGCCAGCTCCTTCGCCTGGGCAATGGCCTTGGTAGCGTTATAGGCCTTGCCGGTCTTCACTTCCAGCGGCAGCAAGAACAACTGTTGTTCGCGGAAGCCCACAAACAACACGTCATCAGAGATTGCCCCTTTGCGATAGCCCTGCACATGACGCGAGAACTCAGAGTCATCGATATTCAGGCCGATATTGCCCGCGACACGGATCATCTCCGCAACAGACACCGGTACCCAGGTGATATCGGAACTGGCTAGCAAGCAGCTGACATCTTTATAAGCCGCTAGAATGCCTTTCTTCTCTTTACGCAGCTCCACCCGGTCGGTGATCATTTTCAACAACCACTCGCCGTTAAAGGCATTAAATTCGCCAATCAGGCCGCCATCATCCTGGTCCAGCACTTTCTCGTAAAGCTCAGTCTGGCGAGTAACGGTGATCGCATCGTAACTGGCAGAACTGGTGTACTGATCCGAGTAGTGGATCAGCAGCATATTCTGTTCCTGACGGAAAAACTCCAGCGTCACCTTAGGGTCGATAATGGTGGTCCAGATCGAGCTGTCATAGGAACGGTTAAGCTGTGTTTTGAACGCTTCATTCACAGCCAACGCAATCGCACTATTATCCCGATACTCCACGGTGCTTTCACGGGCTGGGCGAATCATCCGCCCCAACAGCAACGCAATTTCAATATGGGGCTGGTTGTTCAACTCCACCTGCGCCAGGCCAAAGCCTGTCAGGTAATTACCCTGCTCGCTGGAGGATGCCTCACCACTAACCAGGCCGTGACAGGTCACACCGGAGAGTTTCTCAACCGGGTTCACATCCACCACTTTCACTTTCTCGTTATTACGGAAGAAAGTCAGGTGAGCATACGCCTGCTCATTCTGATCTTTATGGCGGAACTTGCTGTAAGTCACGTGAGTGCGTAACACATCGACGATGCTATCTGCATATTCACGGGCTTTGCCCTTATTCAACCCATAGGCTTCTTTAATCTGGTCATAACTGGCCATATCAGAGAAGGCATCAAACTCACTACGCTGGTACTGATCATCATAGAGATTAACGTGAATCCGGAAGCAATCGTCATGGTGACGAACAACATGCTCAACAATCCCCAGGAACAGTTCCCGGTTATCATGGTTATTGATGGAGTTGATAAGCAGCGTTGGGCGATTTCCAGCCGTGCCGGAGTTTACAAACAATGGCTTGAACGCTGAGGCAAACTCATTGATTTTGTCCCGCACCAGTTTGACAACATAGCTATAGCTGGACTCTTCATGGGGCACACACCGCAGCCAGAAACAGTTGCTGCTATCGACATTGACATAGGAGAAACCGTGGCGCGCATCAAACATAAACGGCAGTAACCCCTGGGGGTTCAGGCGCTCTCGGGTTACGTCTGGTAGATCAAGATAGCTGCGTTCGCTCTCGTCGCTTTCGGTAATCCGGCCTACCAGTTGTTGGTAGTACGCCAGCACCAACGGATGGTATGGAGAGATAAAGTCTGCCGCCGGCTCAGTCCGGCTACCGATTTTCAGCACTGCCCGACATAAGCCGACATTCACCATCTGCCGTGCCTGCGGGCTCAGATACTGCCGTACCGGCACATCTCGCATCCAGCGTAGGTACGCATCAACCAGCTGGTCAACCAGCGGCTGCCATTCGCCACCCCAGCTCACCAGCGATGGCAAAGTATTGTGAGTATCCAGGTAGTCAAACAGCGCTGTATACGCCTGCGCCAGCTCGGGTGCAAAGATGGCCATTTCATCCAGCGCCAGGGTTTCACCAGACACTTCATCGCTATAGAGCAGCCGTGATGCCAACAGCTCAGATTCCAGCTCCAGCAAACTGCGCTGCGCGTCCGTCACTCTGGACTCTTTGTTCTCAATATAAACGCGACGCTTACTACGGTTGTATACACCATTTTTACCGGACGCCAGCATCTGGCCGATACGGGCAGTATCCAGCAGCAACGGTAACTGCAGCGTGTCATTGGGTGCCGCCCCTTCAACTCCGAAGGTCAGGCTGGCCCGGCCTGACGTCAGGGTAAAGCTGATCTGATCAACCTCATTGGACAGCCGGGTAAAGTCCAGTGATGCATACTGACCAGCGGCAATAGTCTGATCAGAGTTTTCCAGTATCAGCGCGCTCTGCTCTGCTCCACCCGACAGTTCCAGAACTGTTTCCTGAGTCTGTAACAATACACTCAGTTTACGTGGATTCACCAGGAAGCTGTTCTCAAATGCCTCGGTGTTAAACTGCCCAGCTTTTACCACCAGACAGTAGAATTTGAACTTCTCCGACGTTTTTGTACGATCCAGCGCAACGGTAAAGAAACGAGGCTCTTCGTAAATTTCACCGGTAATGGTGATCGATGACGTTACACTGCCACCGGAAACCGCTATCTCGTTTTTATAGCCTTTCTGGGTGCATTTAACCTCAGACTGCTTGATACGGTCACCCGTAAACTCCAACACCAGATCGAAATCTTCCCGATCATTGTCGACACAAAGCAACAGATGGCGGTTTTTCTGATCCGTTTTACGATTGCCTTTTACCCGTGATACCAGCTTGCCCGCAAGGCTCTGTTCACGTTCAAAATGCAGTTCCTGCTTACTGTTGCTGTCCTGTTCAACACGGAACGCGGAAAACTCCGTCTCTTTCCACTTTTCAAGGTTATCTTTGGGGAAGTTCTCCCGGATGAACTTATCGCTCATCAGCGGCAAGTTACCTTCCAGCTGATCCGGGTAATGCTCAACAATATTACTGATGTTTTCGTACAGCTTACGGTTTTCGTCCAGCCGCTTTCGGATCTGACGGCGATCACCATCCATTTTCAGCAGCTCATTATCTGGCAGCACGCCGATCTCATCGAAATCGATTCGGCCATCATCGGCAATCGCTTTATAGAGCGGTTCAAAGCCGAACATGCTGCTGCGATCTTCCATAATCAGATCAAACTGATACTCCAGCAGCTCATCCGATAACGCACGACTGCCCAGGCCTTCACTGTTGCTGATCAGATCAGACAGGGCCTGCTTGATGTAAACAGGGCTGTAAACACCACCCTCTGCGCTCACATCACTGGCGCTGTTAATCAGTGTATCCAGCAGACTGTTATGAATGACAAACAGTGCCGTTCCGGCAAAGCCACCCTGCTGGCCAGCGACTTCATCACGCAGGTAAGAAATAAAGTTCTCAGTAAAGCCGCCTGTATCGGCTTCGTCTGAATGCAATACCGGTATCAGACGGATGCCACCACACTCAATAGTCGTCAGTTCAACATCACCTGCATGAATATGACTGCAGCTGAAACCTGCTAATTCAATCTGACCCAGTGCCTGATAAAGCTTGTCGCTGTTTTCAAAGCTTGGCGAACGAAACTGATAGCGGAAACCAGCAGAAATACTATTTTCAGCCCATTTAATAAACTGTTCGGCCAGAAAACTCTCAAACTGTTTTACGGACATACACCGCGTCTCCACTATCACTCATACGTTCAACATTACCCATACGCTCATAAAACTCGATCAGCGCCTGCTGGGAATGTTTGTCGAAATACACACCACGAGCCTTGAAGGCGATTAACAGCTCGTGGAGGCGTAATTTATCCTGTTCCCCAATGGCCAGGTTAGTCAGCAGGGATAGATAGTCCTGGTTCATCACCAATACTTTGCCGGTTCTCCCGCGGGAGCGAACAAAGGTGCCACAAAGGTTATCTTCTGCCGATTTAACAAACTTCTTGTTGGCCGACTCGCGAGAGTGCTTCTTCTCAAACTGAGTGCTATACAGCTTGAGAATGGTGCCCAGCCACCAGGTTGCATCAGCTTCTTCAGGCACATCTGGCATTTCATACTCTCGCTTCCGGGCAAACTCAAAAGCAAAGTCCTGCAACTGCTGTATATCCTTTTCTTCCAGTCGTTCATTCAACTGCCAGAGTGGACGCAATCGGTTACCGGTATCTTCACCCAACCGCTGTAAGGCTTCATTCGCTACCAGATAGGGAAAAATGTAATGCAGGTTTTCGAATACTTTTTTATGGCCATACTGTGTCAGCATCGCACGCTCTTTGCTGGCAACCTCATGTTCCATAATGAAGTAAAGCGGCCGCGCAACAGGCTTGCCCGCAGCCCAGCCCTGAATATTCAGCGTAAGCTGCGCGGTATAGAGGTAGCCGTAGAGTTTCAGAAAGCTCTCCAGCTGTTCCAGCATATATTCAGGGCGCTTGGCCAGAAACCCCGCATCCTGCTGGAACAACTTCGTCAGAAATGGCAACCAGGCACGCTCACCTGCGCCAGGGCGAAAACGTTCCTTATCGAGTTCTTTCAGCCCCTCTTCCTGAAGCGTTTCAATGACCTTCCGGTCGAGGAAGTTACTGCTAGCGTGAGGCGTCATATCAACCCGGAAACCTTGCAGCAGGCTTGAAAAAAGCCGCCCAAGGCGGTGCTGGGAAGCTGATGCTTTAATACCTTCAAGTCGGAACAACAGGCTTTCTGGAGTCAATTTGTAGATTGCATCACCGTCAAAATACATCTCGCGAATATGGGGCCAGAAATCATCGTCATCCAGGCAGTCCGCAAAAACTTTTTCAGCCGCCTTGATATAGCTTTCAAGCCCACCAGTGATCGGCATTTTTCGATAGAGGTCGCGTACAAAAAGGGCTTGAGCCAGCCCCCAGTCATAAGCATCTGCACTATCATTGGTTCGTGCAGGAAAATAACTGCTGAGCCGGTTGGTATTTTCTACGACCAGTTTATCTTTCAGTACGGACATACTTATAACCCACTCACTCGAATTTCCTGATCAGCGGTCTGTTTCAGGCGGAAGTGTTCATCTCTGCGCCCCTGTTTATAGAGATGCAGGGTCTTGGCGCTTCGCGCCATGGTGGTAATCTGGTGTACAACATCTTCCAGTAACACAATGCTGTTTTTATCGTGACGGTTCGGACGGTAGCCATTAACGACGGCCTGCATCAACTCCAGCAGATTAATGCTAACCAACACAGGTGCCAACGGCTCATCGCCAACGGAAATCTGCAACTGAAACGCGGATTGGTCTGTGACATGCGTTTTCTGAATTTTCTTATACTCAACGCTCAGCTCAAGCTCCGCAGCCATTACATAGTCGCCGCGAGTGGTGATAAAAAACTCATCTTTATTCAGGACAGGCGCATTGCGGTTAGCGAAGCGGTTGATCGCTGCAAACACCACATCACCGTAAAAATGGCGCAGCTTCTGTTTCTGATCATTGTCGCCATCATATGCGTTGTGCAAGCGCCAGGCGGCACAATAACCCTGCAGAGCATTATCACTGAATACTTCTTCAAACGGGCAAAGAAACGGATTTTCCGTAAATAACCGGCTATACCGCACCAAGTAGAAGAGACGCAGTATCGAACAACCAGAAAGATCAGCATCAACCCCCAGCTTTTCCCGCATCACGGCACAAAAATCTCCGTAAGCAGGGTCGGTGATACCCAGCGTATGATCCACCAAGAAACGGTCTAATTGACGGTTGCGTGTGACCGAAGGGTCAAAATCCGCCACGCAGGCCAGTAATTCGTTGTCACCACCTGCAAACAGATTATCGAACAGGTAACCCGGCCCCGTCAGAATGCTATAGATAAAGTCGAGCAACATACGCGCAGTAATAAACTGATCTTTGCGCACACGAGCCTGGAACAACAGCTCGACAATCGCACGCTGCACCGGCTTCAGTCGCAATAAACGGTAATTAGCACAAAGCTTCCGTTCTGCAGCATCGTGACCGCTCAGTTCGAACGGTGCCCTGAACGGGTTACCCGGATAGTCTCGAACAACGCGGTCCAGAAGCGTAGAGAAGAACGATGATTCGACACCTGTGTCTTCAATGGAAAACTTCGGAAAGGCCTCGAAATCCAGAAAGCTGATATCGCCACTCTGAATCTGTTTGTTGATCAGAAAGCGCTCAGTAGCTGTGCGAATTTTATTGTGAGATTTGTCACCATCCTGCTGAAAATTGCCGAGCATACCTATATTGATGCCGACGACTAGCGGAAGGTTCGTTGCTTGCTGTCGTGTGAAGAGTTCATTCAGCGTTTGAATCGCTGTTTTTGACGACTCGAAACTATGGGTCGCATCCAGGTGAAACTCAACGTTTGTATAGAGCCTGTCATATCGAGTCAGAATTTCTGATTTTCCATCACCACTGCTGCCACAGAGAAACAAAATTCCCCCAGGCTGAAGTCTGTCCAGCTTGGATTTGAACGCCGCCTCAATCTCAGTAGTTACATACAGGTGGCGTTTTAAACCCTCGAATTGCGGGTCGGTGATATCTCCCCGAGTCGTTACAGCGTAAGGAGATGACTTAGACAATACACTTAACGCTTCACTCAGCTTCATGCAAATTCCAGCTCAACAACGGTTCAAATGATATGTTGAGGAAACTGTTCAGAAAGAAACGAGGGAGCTGGGCTGATAATGTGGATAGCACACAATCATTGGCAAACGACGTTTAGACGGCATCGCACAGAGCAGTTGACCTTAACGACATTGAAGCAATAACGCTCAATGGTAGTGAAGTGGGTACTGTGCCATCCCTGGATGATCTGAACATTCCTGCGCGGAGCCTATCAATAACCTGATAGGGGCGTACAGCTTTTTTCATCGATTATCAGCTTCACTCAGGGCAAACACTTTTACACAGAGACAGCCTAAGAGGGGAGAACAACTACATCCTGTATTGTAAAATCACCGTCTGCCAGCGGACCGCCTCGCGGTTCAGGCAGTCCTGCGCCAGGGTCTGATTATCCGGTAATTCGAGGGTCAGGCCCAGAGGCTGAGCCAGTTCGATCAATTCATCCACGGATACCGGATACATGGGCCGCCCAGGTTCTGAAGGGCCATGGCGCAAGCTGATCACTAGTAAGCCGTTATCAGCCAATAGCGTACTGAGCCTGGCCAGGGCCGGGGCACGTTGCGCAGTGGGCAGGTGCATCCAGACGGCAGAGAGCAGGATCAGCTGAAAGCGCCCGGCGCCTTCCGCCAGCGTTATCAGCTGCGGGAGCTGATCATCCCGCCATTCAATTCCGTCGTCAGGACTCTGCTGCGCCAGCTGGCGCAACCCGGTGGCCGGTTCAATGGCGGTCACCTGCCAGCCTAATTGCTGCAGGCCACGCGCATCGCGACCACTGCCCGCCCCGACATCCAGCGCCTGACCAACCGGCATGGCCGCCAGCCGGGGTAGCCAGCTCTGGTGCACGGTGCTGAAAGCCAGCGCATCGTACTGCGCAGCCAGGGTGCTGGCGTGGTGGTGGTAATGGCTAATCGTGTCATTCATGGTCGACCCGGTCTGTCATCCTGATACGAGGGCTATCACAGTGCCGTATTTATCAGCGCACTGTAAAGCCCCGACAGCTGTTATTCATACCCGGCCCGGCTGCGCTGATAGCTATGACCCGTCATTCTGGTCGGCAAAATAGCCACTCCCCTGCCCTTAATCAATTTCCTTGTCATATCAATGCGATAGGCTGAATGTCTTCGCGGTGAAGACAATCTCGCCGCTTTATAACCAGGGAATGACCATGACACCAGAACAGTCCACTGAAATTCAGGATCGTCTTTTCGCACTGGAAGTACTGATGATGCAGATGGGGGCATTGATGACGGCCAAATCGAGCGATCCGTCTGAGATCACTCAGTACTGGCAGGCCGGTATGGGTGAGCTGGTTAAGCGTGAACCAACGATGCCTGCCGAAGCCGTAGAAGGTATTCGTGAGAAGTATGATCTGCTGGTGTCTTCGATTGAAGAAACCGCACTGGAGTTCCGCCGCATCGCGGCTGATGCCTGAACCGGCACCCATAGCAATGCGTCGCAACGGCGCATTGCAGCTTGCTCTACCCCTGCGCTCTGATAGTTTCCCCTCACACAGCCTGCACTGAACATGTCGAAATGCGTCCGGAACGTATAATACATCGCGACTGCGCAACATTAGCCGAGCTGAAAGGCTATCGGGCTTAAAATAGAGACAGGATGATTTCAAATGGAGACGGCACTCAGCAGAAAATATCTGTACTGAGCAGTTCAGGCAATAAAGACAGGAATGAAGATTTACTAACGCCACGGCATATTCAGCTGAATTCTGCCGTTAAAAAGAGCTTGATGGTCGGGACGGCAGGATTTGAACCTGTTTCTAGCCACTAAGCCAGAACTACCCCAACCCACCCTAACCTAACGTTAACCCACGTACTGCAAGGCTTCGGGCGACTCCGGGCTTTTTCATCTAATAGGGTTACGATAGCTATTGATGGGGCAAATGGGGCAAGTTGTGGGGCAAGCCAAATTAGCCCCAAACACCGAGCAACATGGCAGACCCTTCCGTTGACATCCTCGCCGCTCAGTGAGCGCTAGCCTCGAGCATTACGTCCTGCGTGACCAAGTATCAGCACTACTAAGGGGCAGGTTGAACCGAGCCTTGCCTGACCACATGTCTTCCGTTACATGCTGGGGTGGGCCATAGCGGGGTCATCGAGGTCAAATTCGATGAACGCTCTTAAGTTCTGGCTCTCTTCTCCCCGCCTCAATCAATATTCTCTACAAAATATCCTCAATGTGTGATTAGGTCATGACTGTCATTAGGGAGTAATACGATAAGGAATGTAGCTATGTCTGAAAAATTACAAGAACGAGACAACGGCAACACATCTCAGCCAGCAGGCTTCCAAGGAGTAGAAATTTTCGGCCAACGTTTTTCGTACCCAACGTCATGGCACGGCGTCGCAGCTGTTGCTGTTATTGGCCTGACTATTGGCGGAGTTGTCTACCTGACTACCAAATGGGCCAGCCCGAAAGAGCTTCAAGCACTTACCGACAGCACCAAGAAAACCCAAGCAACTACCGCCGTGAGCATCTCCAAGCAAGCCGCAGTAAATCAAGCCACAAACAGCGCTGTTCAAGACTTGAACAAGAAAATCGAAGAACTTGAGCTGCACATCCGCCGACTATCATTCAGCAGCACGAAGGGCTCACAAAGCTCTGGCCTGTCATTCACACCAATTCCCGAATCCAGTCCTGATTGGAACCTGACAAATGCTCCGTTGAAAGATCCTCTCAACTATCTATCCCCGTCACCTATCAGCATCAAAGAGCTGGGCAGCAAAGTTGGTGAATACAATCAGTTCAAAGACTTTTCCGAAAACCCCTACTTATGGACCCCGCCATCAATGAGGATGCCTCAGCCAGAAGCTGATGGCTCACAGCAATAATGATTATTAAGCGATAATCATCACTCAGTACCAACGAACCGATTGTAATTACCCTGCTTTGCAGCAATGCGCCGGTTCCGCTCCAGCTCCCAGGCATCAACTGGATCTGACTTCGCCCAAGCTTCAAATAGCTGGCGCTGCTTTTTACTGAGTCTCACCTTGTACCGATCTGCCATATAGAAATAGGTTCTGGCTACGTCACCCCGGATATGGGGTGCAGGCTCAGCAACACGGGCTTTGAAGTCGATTTCAACATCACAGGCACCGTATGCGCGAGGCTCACCTGCAATCATGTTGAAGCGGAAGTTGGAACGGTCGCCGTTAACTTCACCCACAGCAGGCACCAGGTTGTGCATATCAGCTTCCATGGCTTTGAACTGAGCATTTTTACGGCAGGCTTTCCGGCCGCCATCTTGCCAGCACTGCAACTGGTGCCCGAATTCCCATGCGCTCATCACGTGTTCCCACTCTATGCGTGAGGCACGTTTGGGTTGTTTTCGAGGCTCATAGCCACAGCTTTTCCAGTCCGGGGTCAGGCGTTTTTTAGAGCTGTTGGGTTTAGGCTTCAGTGAGTAATCACAGCCACAGTAAAACGAAGATTGGTGGTCAGCGTAGACCTGGGTGGTAAGGATTTTTTTCGACTTCGAGAATGAGGGGCCCGCCAGCGTCACAGCAGGAATAAGGACGGCGGAGATGAATATAGGAAGGGCTTTAAAAAATGACATCGTATTCCCTTGAGTTTGTGGGCATAAAGGACCTGTTGCACATAACCCTCATACTATAAAATCTAGCCTTTCGGGATGAATGACTTTAGTAACAAGGAGGTAGCTAATGGCTACATGGGTAAACGGCTACTATCGTAGCAATGGCACTTACGTTAGCGGGCACTGGCGCTCTAGCCCTAATGATAGCGTGCTAGATAACTGGTCAACTACCGGTAACACAAATCCATATACAGGCAAGGAGGGCTGGATTGATCCTTACGGCACGGGAAGCACAGACACCACCTACTCTACCAGCTATGGATCAGGATCATCGACAAGCACTCAGAGCACAAGCAATCAAATAAGTGACGATAGTAACTACCCATCTTATTTGACGAACCTGAGCCTATCAGACAGAAACTCTGCTATAACATTGTCATTTAAGGACTTCACTTCGGCCTATTCCATTGGCTGGGATCGAGATGCTACGTACAGTACAACTCGCGATTACGCGCTACTATACGACACGTTTAAAGTAACTCTCACCGAAGGTGCTACGTACGATATATATTCTCATAGCTATTTCGACCCATTCATTCTGAAGGTCTACGACGCCAGCGGGACAACCATCGTCGCAAACAAAGAAAGCAATGATCTCACCTATGGTACGGATAGTATCTCCAACTTTGTAGCGCCATACAGTGGCGAATACTTCATATCTGCTTCCTGGGATCAAGGGGCTGCTAGCTCGAATAAATTTGTCATGCTGTCAGTATATGAAGACTCGGATACGGTACCTGCAACCGATCCAATCTCGTCACCAGCGACCGCGCCTGTTGATCTACCCCCAACAAGCAAAGCAGAAGTAAACACATCGTCCGGTGAGCACAGCACTGCATACTTTCTCCTGGAGCTATCAGCCCCCCTCACTCAAGATGCTAGCGTAGTGTATGAAACACGTGACGGCTCAGCCACTGCAGGCAGCGACTACATTTATACTTCAGGAACATTAACCATCGGTGCAGGCGGTACTTTCGCTCAAATCGCGGTCGAGCTCGTAGATGATGATATCGTAGAAAACTCCGAAGAGTTTTTCCTCGCTGTGACCAACCCTACTGGCGGTATATTCCCTGACGGAGAGGTTGAGCTGTTAGCAAGTCGGACAATAATTGATAACGATTCAATACTCTAAAACAAATCAACTGAGCCCGGGAGCACTATGGAAGCACTGTTCGGCGGCATCGCCACCTTCTTGGTGCTCGCATTTCTGGTCGTCTTTCTGAGTGGTGAGGTACACCCACGCAACCAGACAATTAAAGTCTGGTTGCTTACTGGGCTGGCTATCCCGATCGGCTTCCTGCTACTGACCGGGATTGTCGAGATTATCTATTGAGCAAGTCGTGAACCACTTTCACCAGCTGGTTCTTTCGCTGTTGGAGAACATCCAGCCGCTGACGTTTAGTCTCAGCCGGTAACCCGCCCTGCTTGATCATCTTCATTCGTGAAGTCAGCATACTCAGCTGGCGCTGACGTTTGGCCAGTGCCTTACGTAAACGCAACTTGCTTCCATGCTCCCGAATGATCGCCTGGGCATCATCCACTTGCCCCAGCTCCTGCAGCTTTCGAACATCGGCATAGAGCCGGTTCACTTCCTTCAGGCCTTCATAAAATTCAGTCTGGTATTTGGTGTACTGGGGCTTGCTCAGGTCACGATAGAACCGACGCATAGGTTGGTATTCGTGCCATTCCTTTGTTGGCTCATCGAAGCCACGGGCAAGTTTGCTAGTTGAGTCTGTGACAGCAACAGCTCTCTCACCGAGCCAGCCCAGATAGTTACGCACTAAGTAATCCACTTGAACTGGGCTGAGTACGCCCATTGAGTCATTGCCGAAGGCGGCACCGACGGTGCTTTCCAGACCCGCAGATACCCACTTCGCCGGATCACTGGTATTGGTTCTACTTCTCAGAGATGGAGATAGGCGTTCCATACTCATCGACTCGATAGGGCGACCGGTGAACTGATCCTTATTCGCCTTGATATCCAGCAGCGGCCGGGCAATGTGCGGCACCGGGTTAAAGCTGAAGGTATCTGAAAGCATGTGGCCGAAACGCTCCAGAAACAGCTCTGGCTTTGCCTGGTCATCGATCAGCTGCTCCAGCCCACGTTCTGCCATAGTGGCAATGGCTCCCACCTCAAAAGGCTTGGGAATAAAGAAGGCGTGATCACCAACTTTGACAAACCAATAGCTATCCTTCTGCCAGTCTTCCAGCGCCCGGTAATCCTCATCGTCTTTGTTCATCAGGTACAACGCCATGGTGGCCAGTGTCAATGCGCCGGTAACCACGCTGAAGCGGGCCGCTGCTTGTTTGTCAGCTTTGGTTCCCTTCCCGGACAGCACCTTAGCAATAGGTTTGGCACCTGAGCGGTACAGCTTATCCAGGCCCTGAATACGCGCATTTAGGAACGGTACGGTGTCGATCAGAAAAGTGATCACAGGGTTCATACCGCGCTGGCTGAAGTCCATCAAATCGCGGCTTTTGAATGCCGCATACAGCTGGCCCTTATCTTCGTTTTGCTCATAAACAGCGGCCCGGTTGACGTTCTCGAAACCGTCACCAATGTCCTGGTATTTCTCCCAAATCTTACGCACCACGCCCAGTGCCTGTGCAGGGTCTTTAATGACCGAAGCCCGGCGCAGTTCACCGTTGATCTGTACCTTCAGCGCGTCGGCATCTTCGCCGTAGACATGACCAAATGAGAAGGCTCCGCCACTGGCCAGCATCTTGGCCCGGGCACGACTGTCCTTGTTGAATATGCGGTAAGCCTTCGCGCCCTGGTATACGTTTTTGGCCACGTTACCGGATACCTCGCTTGTAGCCGCGGCTTGAAGGGTGTCACGAATCAGGTTGGCGGCGATAAACTGGGGGGATGCTGTCGTGAAGTTGGTGAATACTCGTTTAAAGCTACGCATCAGTTTCATGCCAGGAAACTTGATAGCAGAGTCGGACATGGTGATCAGCGCCCGGTAAACCAGTGGGTCACTGACGTTGTAATAGTGGGCCTTGCCGCCACGCAGTACGAAGGTGGATTGCTTTTTGTCACGGCGGGATTCGGTAGTTGCTTCAGCTGCGCCAATCGCTTCGGCATTCTCCAGCGCCTTGGCCGCTGCCTGGTTCTTCAGTGAGGCCGTGATCAGATGGTTGAAGTTCATCAAGGTGTTGCCCAGCAGATCGTTCAGATTCTGCTCGCCCCCTTTCAACTTTTTGTATGCCTGCTGGCGACTCAGACCACCACCCACGACAGGGCCTTTAACCTCTTCGTCTTCCATGACCCGATAGAAAGGCACATAGAATTCATCACGCCACATGCTGTGGTTGTCTTCGGAGATGATCCCGGCGTCTTTGGCAATGGTCAGCACATCATCACGGAACTGCTGGAACTCGTCGAACACTTGAGTATACAGCTCGTCACGGCCCTTACCGTTGGCGGTTTGCCCCTTATTCAACTTAATGCCGGCCGCAACTTCTTCAGGCGTGAACAGGCGTTCATCGATAGCAGCTTTATCCTGTTCGATGCCGATCAGCCGGTCAGTGTCCTTGATGAACTTCTTGATGCTGCGAATCTGGCCCGGTGAAACGTCAGGCTCTGTCAGCATCTGCTGCAGGTTGGCCTTCTCTGATTTGAGTTCTGCAGCTTTATCACGGGCAGCCTGGGCCCGGTCCATAATCGCTTTCGACCGGTTGGCCGCAATCCAACCCATGAAGCGCTCAACCTCGGCAGAGTCTCCCAGCTTTTTGAGGGTATCAATCAGGCCCTTAGTGCCATTCTGAAGGTCAATCACACCGCCCTGGTATTTGATCCGGCCATGGTTAAGCATTGCATTGAGCGCACCATCAGCAGACTGCGCCATCCTGGCCAGTACCCATGAACTGTCCTGAATAGACTCTTCAATGACATCTTCGCCCCGGGCTTTCTTATCAACCTCATACAGAGGCGCATACCGGTCAACCAGCTGCTGGCGAACCTTCAGCCGCCAGTTATCAGTGATTTCATCAAATCGGCGTTTCAGGCTCTGGACTGTAGTTTCTGGGCCTATTTTGTTCAGAAAGGCGGCTTGGTCTTCATTTAGGTCGTCGAAATTTTCAGAAGTAGTGGAACGAGAGAAACGAGACGTGCCTTCTATACTGGGGTTAGGGGTAGTATCATCTACCTCGGAGGAGCTGGGATTCCGCGAATGTGATGACGCGGGTGATTCAGGCTCCTTTTTTTGTGCCTCAAAGGAGTGGTCATAATAGCGTTTCCCATCTGCCATCTCTCGCACATCAGCTACTACATCATGCAGCTTTCCATCAATCCTAAGCTTCACTGCGTAGTAATGATGCGCCTTTATGGCCTGGTTGTTTTTCGCTTCAGGCTTACTTCCAAGATACTTCCCAAACTCGAGAATATCGGGCGTCACAGCTACTGATTTTAAAAGGTCAGGTTGAGCCCCTTGGGTGGTATGGCGAACTCCGCCCATGGATATCATTATTTCATGACCACTTTCGACATTTCTGACAACAGATCCAGCAAAGTGCTGTTTGGCATAGGCCCTGGCATTCGCCGTCATTTCCTTCAAAGACTCAGCGCTGCCGATTCCGTCGCCATCAGTTTCCAGTACAGGGGCATCGTCAGGCACGCGAGATAACGGGCTTCGATCAGACCGCCCCATGGCCGGTGCCGACTCCAGCTGTTCAGCCAGATCGGTTAGAAACAACTTCATCCGATCTTCTTCCGTCACGGTCATGAAATGCGGCTTGGTCGCTTTCTTCCCGCTGGCAGCCCGGCCAGCTTGTCGCACCAGGTACGCCAGATCAGCGTTAGATAGCTCTGGCAGCTCAGCAAACCCAGCTTTACGCAGCGCCTGGCGGATAGCTCCAATGAACTCCTGAACAGCACGTTTGATGCGGGCAGGCATGGACTCATAAGCCTGATTGCCTGCTACATGAGCAACGAACTCATCGACTAGGTATTCATTGCGGCGGGAGCTTGTGATCTCACCTGACGCAATCATATCGGCAGCGGTCTGGAAGTACGGTTCCATCCTGTCAGCAATACCGGCTTCTTTGGCCCGGGCGCGCAGGCCTTTAATGCCGCCCAGCTTGGCCCAGACCTTGTTATATGCTGCAGTGAATTCCCGACCAAACAACTGACGGCCACCATGGTGACGCCCCTCGTGCAGAATGGCTTCTTCAACAGCGGTGGCACTGGCCATGCGATCGGCAACGATGAAGACCTCATTGCCATGCAGAACAGCGTTTATCTGGTCAGTTGCACCCTCTTCTTCTGCTTGTTCGATAATGTCTGCGGGCAGGCTGGTTTCAGTTTCCACCACTCGCACCGTCACGCCAGACAACTGAAAGCGCTTTTTAAGGCGATCTGCTACTTCAGATACCTGATCGAAAGATAATGAACCGGTAGCCTGGCCACGAGAGAACAGCGCAACCCCCTGGTCAGTCTCTCGTGTATCCAGTGTTTCGAACAGGTGGTCGTAAGCACGATTGACCGCTTCCATTTCAGAAGCTAGAGGATAGGCGTATGCCTCACTGTCACCCAGGGCTTCGTTAATTGTGGCGTGATCGTTTTCACTCACGATGTTGGCCAGGTAATCGTTACTGTGCCCCTCAGCATCAAGCTTGCCAATCACATACCGCTCGAAAGTACGTGCGGTCATCTCACGGACAGTTGACCAGTAATCTTTTGTCCGGCCAGAGTCCAGCCGCATAGACCGTTCAGCAAGCCTAGTTTCATTCTGAATAGCACTCGAAACGCCTTGGAATGCCGAATAAACCTCTGTACGGACCGAGAAGTCTTCATCTGACGCTTTAACAAAAGTAGGCCGACCATCAATGACCTTAGTGACGCGCCCTCGGCGCTTGTGCTCCGTCAGGTACGTAGAGTTTTCAGCACCCTCCAGTCTGGCAAAGTAGTTATCGACAGCATGCCACCACTCATGCGCAAAGCTCCCTGCACCAGATTTCTTGGTGAGGTTGATGACCACAGTATCAGGCTCATAGTGGGCGGCAGCAGGTTGCTTACCGCCTCGCCCCCGGGCACCGAAAGCCAAACCAAGCTGGCCATCCAATGAAAGCGCCATGGGCGGCACATCTATGACTTGAGCAAGGTCCAGTAATCCATCGTATGCCTCATTCAAATCCTGCTGGCGCTTATCACCTTCTACCCAGTTACCAAACTGAACACCACGAAAGCCGAATTTCTCAGAAAACTGATCCGGTGTTACATCCTTACCCTGTCGATAGTCAGGTCCACTACGTGGGGAGTTGTCAGTACGACGAATAGCGCGCACCTGCTTTTTCTTCTTGAGCTGGTCAGTCAGCTCTTCAGCATGCTCGCGGATATAGGCCCGAGCCTCTGCCACTGTCGGCACCTGATGAAGCTCGATGTATTTCCGGGCGGCAATCTTCTTGCCAATGAAAACCCCTTCTTTCCCCTGTTTGGACCAGATATCAAACTTCGGTGTTTTCGCTGAGCCAGCAACAGGCCCTGCAACCTTCTGGCGCACGAATGCCTTTGCTTCATCCAGGGTGTCAAAGTAACTTTCCTGCCCCATATTTCCGAAGCCAGCTTTCTTGGTGACATCGGTAACGGCGTACTTGTTGACGTTCTTTTCATCATGGAAAAGGTGGAAATGGCGCTTACCAAGGGAGTAATTCCCCAGCTGTTTTATCTGGCCAGCATCAAGGTCAGATGCAATGTTCAGCAATTCTGGGAATAGCTTGCTTCCTTCAACAGCCCCTTGGGAGCCCATCCGTTCCAGTACATGATCAACGTCGGTGTCGCTGCTCAAAAGGGTCTGAGTTATTCGGCGCGCAACGTCTACCTGCTCGGCCCAGCGGGAAACCTTGTATGCGCTTCTCGGCTTCGAGCCTATACGGGCGCGAACATGGGCAATTGCGGCAAGCGCTCGCTTATCGATGCCCGAAGCTGACAGTTTTGCATAATCCGGCTGCGGGAAAGACTTAGACAGAGGAACAGCTTTAGCATCGAGGTCGGCACTCACAGCCTTTTCGAAACTGGCAATATGCTTGCGGGCGCCGTGAAGCGTCTCGCCAAAGTCTTCAATTCG
This sequence comes from uncultured Oceanospirillaceae bacterium, assembly GCA_913057435.1. GTDB lineage: Bacteria > Pseudomonadota > Gammaproteobacteria > Pseudomonadales > Balneatricaceae > Marinobacterium_C. The sequence goes on from CAJXNY010000015.1 coordinate 31,487, forward strand.
CTCATGCTTGTTGCCATCAAGCTGTGGGACTGGCTGATCCTGTTGAGCAGCCACTGTCTTATCTGCATCTGGCAGACTGTTTGGAGCCACCGAGCCTATGTCGACATCACCAGCCCGGACCTGCTTCACCAGTTCAACAGCTGCAACCTCTTCATCTGTCCGCTTGCTCACAGGCTTGCGAATAACCTGCCGGTACTGAGCTTCCAGCTGGGAAAACTGCTGAGAAGTAATCGTCGGCTTATGCTCCAGGCCCGGTGGGCGCTGCGCCTGACGCTCAACGATGTTACGGCCAATACCGTCATAGAGCGGGTCAACTGGTGTGAACTTCCGCTCAGGCCGATCCTGCTTACCATAGATGACGTTTTCGCCGGGTGGCAGTTGCGCCATTGACTGATCAGGTAGCAAGCCCTGCTGCGCACTCTGGTCTTCCAGCATGCGTTCAGGTTCGGTTACCAGCCCACGCGGCAACAGGTCACCCTCAATAGCTGGGTCAGACTGCAGCGGAGTATTGCCCTCTTGGCCATACATTGCACTGAAGTGATTCGCCTGGCGCTGATCACGCTGGGCTGTTACCTCTTCAGGCTCCTGGCCATAGATAATGCCGCCATCAGTCAGCCGGTTATCTGGTGCTTTCTGGCTCAGCAATCGCGCTTGATTAGCACCAACAGCTTCGGGAGGATGCTGACCATCAATAGTGTGGCCGCTCTGTTCAGGATCTGCTTGAGATGGAACAATCCCACCGCCTAGGATCTCGCCTTCTGATACAAAGGGCGCAGGGAAATAGTCAGCACGCGCCAGCTCTGGCTGCTCCATCACATCACGGACAATGGCATTACCCTTTTCAGCCAATCTTACCGCGGCTATCTCATCGCCCCCACGGCGCACTTCGTCAGCCTTAGAAAAGAATCGCTTCGCGGTATTTAGTCGAACAGTTTCATCATCAAAACCCAGCTGTTCAGCTGAACGAATCATGCGGTCAATATCGGTAACAGGCCCGGCACTGCGCTGGTCATTACGGGCACTGGCAGGGGCGTCATACTGTGCCCAGTTCTGAGGCTCGGCCTGGAATTCCACACCAAGGTCAGCAGCCGTCTGGCGCGACTTCATCTGTGACACAGCGTCGGGGGTCACATCTGTCTGCGCGTTGCCACGGGCCATTGCTTGATCCAGCGCATCACCACCAGTGGCAGCAGCCTCTTCGCCAGCGGCTTGAATGCGGGCGTTAGCGTCATCTATGGGGGTTGGAGCAACGGCACCAGTAATTGCACCCACTGCGCCACCAGATACCCCGCCCAGCGTTGCACCAAAAGCCGCATCTCGAATTACTCGACCGGTATCAACCTCGGCCCCTGTAGCTTGAGATAAAGCGCTCTGTACACCATAAGACTCAGCACCAGACTCAACGAATTCTTGCGTGCCCTCAGCGGTCGCGCCAGTACCCGCTCCTTTCAAGGCTCCTTGGCCGCCACGAAACATCTTTGACAGTGCAGGGCCTAGCACCGCACCAGACAATCCACCTACCCAGGCGCCATCAGCCGCAGCATCACGAGCAAGGTCTTCTGCCATTTGCTCTTTGGCGAGCAGCAAGACCTCCTCACCCTGGGTAAACTTGCTCGCCCGCTTGGTATAGGAATCGAATAACTCGCCATTTGCCAATTCATCGTAGGACAGGCTGTTAATCTGATCTCTCACCGAGTGGTATGCGCCGCCACCAATGACGGCGGCATTTACAGCAGCAGGAGTGGCGTAGACAGATGTGCCGCCAGTTAATGGGGATACCCCTATCGCGCCTACTTGGGCAGCGGCATAAGGCACCATTGATCCCGATGACTTGGCGATAGATGCAAGCAGGCCTGTTGCTGTATTCTCGCTTTCCTCCTGAAAGCCAGCGCTTTCCATTTCCTGACGAAGTAGCGGATCAATTCCTACGTATGTCTCTCTGGCGCTGGCCAGTAAGCCATCATCGACGCTCCAGTTAGAGTCAGTCGCCAGCTCAAGTGCTGTCAGCGCATGGCCAGTTGTTTCTTTTGCGCCAGACCACGCAGCTCGGCCAAGATCTGCCAGGAAATTATTATCCTGCTGAGCAAGCTTGAGTGCTTCTACCGTCGACTTCCCAGCGAATAGTTCGGGATCAATCTCGGGAAGCTGGGCGGCCAACTGCTCATCAGTGACATTAGCGAGGCCGGGGTTCAGCTCTCGCAGTTCAGATAGGTAGCTCATTACAGCGTGTCCTCTCGACAGGCTTGGGGGAGATTATTGTAACAACCCTTTTCGCTGCCCTAGCAGAGCTTCGGCTTGCGCTTTGAATTGCGGCGGCAGGTAAGGTAGTGCCATTTTAACCAGATCTGGCGATACCTGCTTACCTTGAGAAAAGCCGCTTATCACCTGGGCAGCCGCCTCCATCGGCTGCAGGTTCGCCTGAGATGGAGCTCCTGTAGCATATTGCCCGCCGGTTGTTGTGCGTTGAGTCTCTGCTTCGGTTTCCAGCTCGCTCAGCAGCTTTCTCTGCTTGGCGTTTCGATGAGTTCCGCCCGGTAACACCAACCCACTCACTGTTTGCGTAGTTTGAAGTGACGGGCCCGGAGCCTGCTTTGCTTTAAACCCAAGCAGCTGATCAATCTCACTGCGAATTTCGGTCATCCGGGCACTCTGGGCATCACCTGATAGGTCGTTCTTGGCTAACGCTGCCATCTCCGATTTTAAAACATCCACCTTCGCGCTGACCGCTGGGTCCAAATAGCTTTTTGACTGACCTCGCATGTTCGCTACTCGCTCATTTGAGGAGCGATTCTGGCGGTTTTGCTCCGCCTTAAAGTCCATTTCGGTCTTGGACCGCCCCTTCGCCAAATGGTCCTGCAGCACTTCGGATTCAATACGCGCATCACGATTGGTCTGTGCAATATCCTTGTCGTGCTGCATTTTCTTATTGAGCAAAGCCTGATTGCGCGCTTCCTGCGCCTGCTCTCGCAATGTCTTGCTCATTCCTGCGCCAGTGCTTTTCAGAGTTTCGGCAGCGATATTACTGAGCAGGCCCATGGCTCACCTCCTGACCTGGTTGCTCGCTGGAGCCAAGCTGCTGGAATTCGTCCATCACCTCAACATACTGCTGCCGCTCCTCGTCGGTCAGGGTTACACGCTGGCCAAACAAATCCAGCGCCGTATAGAAGGCCTCTTCGGTAACCTGGGCTTCCTGCTGCTCAGGCACCAGCTGTCGATCAATCAGCAGCTCACCAATAGCGCGGGCCGTTTCGACGGTTGCCTGAAACAGCATCCGTGGCGGCACCTGCTGCTGATTTTGTTCAGCCATTTTGAGACTGAATATCATCATGTTGCTCAGCATTACCCCCATAGCCTGAGACAAATTCTGGTCACGCTGCAGGGTGTCGATAATGGCATCCGCTTTTTCATAAACATGTTTCACCATCAACCCTGCAACCAAGTCGTATTTATCCTGGTCGCTGGCCGGTTGCTGGCTTGGCGCTTGTGTCTGTTCGGCAGGCACAGGGCTGCCCTGCTCCATCTGGAGTAATCCGTTCATGTGAATACCTTGGGTTTACGCTGTAGGCCAGCGGAGGTTGAGATTAAAGTCAGGTGCCTGGTAGGCGGTAGCGGTGACAAGTGGTGATTGCTGCTGTACTTGAGCCAGCAGACCGTTCTGATTGGCGACCCCGAATGAACCGGCGGGAGTAGAAGGCGAACTGATACCCGGTGTTCCAGCAACAAATGAGGCATCAACATGATCTTTCACGGGGTTGCCCAAGCGGTCCATTGCAACGGAGGCAAGCGGATTGCTGACCAGGCTTGCTGGAGCTATAGCAGAGGTCACCATGTTCGATAGAACCTGACCGCCGAAGTCAGATGCTGCGTTGCTGTTTTTATCGAGACCCAGGGACTCCCGTGCGTTGGCCTGAGCATTTGCGCCTACTGCCGACTTGGCAACGGAAGAGGCAGCCATCGCCCCGAAAGGACCCCCAATAACGCCTCCCAGCAGGCCAAGGCCAATTGATGACGCTGTACCAAGAGCACTATCCTGGGCATTGACGCCTGCCTGGCGAGACATCGACCCTCGAAAAGCAGCGTCATAACCCTCAACATCCGGGTCAATGCCATGCTTCTTTGCCAGTGCCACATCAGCCAAGGCATCTTTTGCCGCTTCTGCAGTAGACTCAGCGGTCATCCCGCGATCAGTCAGGCCTCGACGATCAGCCACGGAACTCGCCTGGTAACCCTCCCTTGAGCGCCTGCCAGAAAGCGAATCACGCGCACGACCAGCAGCAGAGCCACCACCCTCACGTCCGATACCACCTTGCCCACTACTTACACCATCTCGACTGGTACGCCCCCGGCGGTCATCACTGCTACTCGGGCCACCACCGGTGTTATCGCCGCTACTGCTACCGCCACCAAACTGCCCGGCGGCATCGGCACCATCAAGGCCGCCGCTACCAAAGCCCCAACCGTTAATAGTGCCTACAGCAAACTGGCGCTCTATTTGAGCCTTTCTGAATGACATTACTTATTACCCCCGGCAAGCGAACCACTGCCAGTAAGCAAACCCTTTTTCAGGGCAATAGAGCCCTGTGGCGCAGCAGCGTAATACTGATCACGACGCTGAGCCGCCAGTTCCTTGGCATCTTTTGATGCTTCGTGTGCAGCAATGCCAGAGCCAACACCAGACATTACATCACCAACCCACTCGCCACTTTCCAGGTATTTACCAAAGCCAGAGGACGCACTTTTTAAAACAGAGTCATACCAGGCCATATCAGTTCGCCTCATTCATGTAGGTTGCCCAGCCCTGCTGCCAGATTTCAGCTTCTGAATACAGGCCAGATATATTGTTAGTCAGGCTCTGCAACAACTCTTGCTGCTGGGTAATCATCGTCGCCTTATCTTCAGCGCTAATATTTGGTGAGGTCTGAATTTCTGTAATATTGATAGATGTGGTTTTGGTGAGGTCCTGAATAGCCGTAGTCAGCTGGCCACGGAAGTTTGCATACACCTCACGATCAAGCTGGCCTTGCTGGAACGTCTGATCAGCATTTTTCATTGATGACTCGAACTGACGGTCGAGCCCAGCCTGCCAAGCGCTAAATGCATGCTTCTGATTGGTTTGCGCCTGGTTGTAATAAGTCGAGGAGTCTTGCTGAGCAATAGGCAAGGCTACGTCCATCATCGCCGCCTGGGCTGCTTCAGCACCAACAGAGCTGTTCAGAAGGCCACGGCTATTAGCGTAATCCTGCCCCTTGTAATAGGCACGTTGCATTAACGGGTTTTCTTTCTGAAGCAGCCCGCTCAGCTGCCCCTGCACCGTATCTGTACCGGCATTAACTTCACGAGTAGCCATTCCAGGCACAAAACCTGTAGCGCCGCTCTGCCCGTTCGCTGCCTGCTTATTCTTATATTCATCAGAGTTCAGGAACGCATTACGAATACCATCGTATGTATCACCTGAATTAGCCCACCACTGAAAGCCGGAGTCGTTGTCACTGACTTCTCGGCCCAATACGCTACTGTAGAGGCTTTTAATTTGATCAGGGGTTGCCACTGTCCCAGCACTGCTATTCGGAGTGGAGGTCGCAACTGGCTGTGAGGAGGCGCTTGATGAGCCACCGGTCAGCGATGGAGAAGCCGGGGCTGCAGGTTTTGCCGTAGTCGGAGATTGCTTGCTCTTATACTCATCTGAGTTCTTAAACGCATTTGAAATACCTTCCAGGCTATCACCGGAGTTCGCCCAGAATTGAAACCCGGAGTCATTGTCACTGACTTCGCGCCCCAATACGCTACTGTAGAGATCCTTGATCTGTTTCTGTGTGGCTGCCGCCATAGGTCACCTCATATCGCCTCACGGCGAGAATCAAGCGGATTTAAATTGCAGTTATCTTTTCAAGCGCACCCTCGGCAGCCGGATCGACTAACTCCAATGCCGCTTTACGTGCCCAGCTGGTTTTCCAGATCTGATTGACCTGCTTTGCTCTAGCCGCTGCTATTGACGCGAGCAATGTAAGATCCGCTGCATGATTGGTGTTTTCAGCATCGCGCCACTCGTAGCCATCAGGTGTACCACCCAGCGCCATAAACACCGTAAGCGCCTCGTTCAGCGCCGCCATTGATGATGGATTAGCCTGAAAGATCACCCCAGCCACATCGACTGTCGCATCAACATCAATCAAACCATCATCTCGATCTGCTTCAATCTGTGCGTACTTTTCTGCAATTCGGTCTTCTGGGATGATGACCTGTAGCTGATCCCGTTCAGCCTGTGCCTCGATCTCAGGCGCAGTCATCGGCACCAGCTTGCCGTTTACCCGCTTAAACTGATCCATATTTGACTCCCAGCAGCACGATTTCACCGCTCCACGCCCCCGCGTCGCCCAGGTCGATGTGGCAGCTGCTCAGTCCGGCCTGCTTTTTGTACAGCGAATACGTATTCTCATAGACTTTCGTTGAGCGCAGTGATCGACTGATAGTAGCGGCCTCGGCATGCCCGGCGCGTAGCTTTATTTTCATCTCTATGCTGCCCGGATCATTTACATTCGGCTTGTTATTCATCAATACCGCATACGCATAGTCAGATACTGAGTGATTGTCTGGCCACGACGAATCCGACGCCATCACCCGCCGAAAATGATATCCGCCCGTTATCAGGGCACCATCTCCGAAAAAAAACTTGATGTCATAGTTGTCATTGAGGATAGTGCCAGTAAATTTAAGATGCAGCTCGTCCCAGCCGCCCAGGCCCGTGAAATCGTGGTTACGCATCCCGTCAACGTCATAGCTCGCCAGCAGCACCGGCTGAACAATCACCGGCTCAGCGCTCACTAGAGCCGGATCTGCGAACGTCAGCCCGCCGGTGTCACTGAAATTCATTCAGACACCTCGACGGATTCGACGTGGATTGTCGCTGTCGGGACCACCCCGACACTGGCTCCCAGCGCACCATCCTGGCTGGGGAACCCGCTGTACAGAAAAACGTTATTTGACGGTCGGTTACCAGCATCCAGCGCACCGATGTACTTGCCCCGATCGAATCCCTCAAACAACAGCCAGTAGCGGGCAACATCCTGACTGGGCGGCCCCATCGACACTGCCACAACCTGCCGGGCGTGATCCAGAATCGCCACATGCTGGCCCTGCAGCTGCTGACCGGCTACCCACTGTTTATCAGTGTTATTTACGGAATAGCTGTAAGACTGATGCATATACATACTCTTCCGTACCGTTGGCTGCGCGGCCGACTCTGAGCAGCCCGCCAGGATGACATACGAGTGATTGCTATAGCCGCTGTTAGCGATCTGATAGACCACAGCGCTTGAACCATCTGCATTAACCAGCCGGGTGAACCGTGCTACCGAGTTTCTGTAATACGGCGCATACGTTGTTGAGCCGCTCAGATTACCCTCTGAGCCAAAATCATCGGCGCGCACCCGCCGGATAGACTGCATATCGCTATATGTCGATGAGCCCAGGAAATAGATCAGCCAGCCCTGACCGGCAGCGTCTTGAATGTATTCGACGTCATAGCTGCCTGTGTCGCCTGCGCTGCCCTGATAGCCACTCTGATCGCCCCAGGCGGTATCGCGCGTCCACGTCAGTCCGCCATCGCTGATCAGCCAGCGTTTGAACACCTGACCCGTATGCATCGTCCATGCCGTCGTGCCGTCGTGATTAAAACAGAATGCATACAGACTGCTGAACGCTTCAGACGGCGTGACTGTCGCTATATCAACCGTGCCGGGTGTTGCCTCAGTTACATCCAGCCTCTGAATTAACGTTGTGCTGTAGCGCTTGAACAAGCAGCGCCGACCGCCGATTTCCTGCGGCTTCACGATTTGCTGGTACGACACGTTCCACGCGCTGTTATTCGCCTGCCGCGCGCCCTGGCCGATGGGATGCACATACGTGGTTCCGTCGGCAATCGCCCGACGAGTGCCGCACTCATGTATCGCATCCGCGCCGTTTTGACACAGCACCTCGGTTTCCCAGTCAGCATACGACTGCTCAAACGCGGCGGTCAGCGACTCACCCGGCCCGATCAGCAGCGTGTCTTTTGATTCAACCGGCACCCAGGGCGCCGCCGGCGTTGCAGTGCCCTGTAGCAATCCATTGCCGCGTAACGTCAGACCGACACCTGCCTGATCGGTGACAACTTTGATGTTGCGTACATAGCTCATCGCAGTGTCATCATTCACCAAAATCGACTGTTCAGCGGGCGTGTCTGCCGCAATTGTTACGCTGGTAAATTTCAGTTTGTCAGCCATTTCAACTCCCGTAGATCAGCGATGTTGCTAGGAGCGACCGCCCCGTTATCACCTGAACTTGCTGCTCAACTTCATTAGTTTGCACTTGGAGTTCCTGCTGCAACTTCTCAGAACTCCATGCTTTTAGTGACGAGACACCAGCATCATCAATCAGGTCACCAGCCGCTGCTTGCTGTGCTTCTAGCGCACTCTGCGCGGCATCGTTCTTATGCTGTTCCGCCTGCTGTCGGCTACTATCAGCAGCCTGCTCACTACCCAGCGCGGCCTGCTGGCTTTGTGCTGCTTGTGAGGCGCTGGCCTGGGCTGCCTCCCGGTTCTGCTGAATTTCAGCTTCAGCACCAGTCAGCTGTGCCAGTGTGGCGGCATGATCAGGATCGGTCGCGGTACCGACCTTAACCGGCACGGTAAAACCATCAGCCTCTGCTGTTGGCTTAGGCAGCTTTTCAAACCCGGAAGCAACGGCATCCAGCTCACTGCGGATCTGTTCAGATTTTGCTTTAGTTCGCGGCGGGAAGGCCTGTTGCCGCTGGTAATAGTCATTCGGCATTAGCGCTGTAACCTCCGTGGCTCGTAGTGAATAAGGGCACCCTGCAAGGTATAAGGCCGGGTGACTGCAGATTGATGGTGAATCAGGAAGCCAATATTCAGCCCAGTTCCAGTCAGCATCATCTCTGGCACCGAGACCGTTTCTGAATCCCAGGCAAAAGAGTCCCAATCAGAGGAATCCCAATACCCGCCCTGCCCGCCATGAGCGCTGAGGTTCTGCGTGATGGCACCGGCAACATCGGGTGAGCTGTAATCGTGATCGGTTGTAATGGATAGCGTTACTGGCCCTTCGGCCTCCAGTTCCAGAAGAAACTTACGCCAACGCTTTCTAACCCGTGGGGATTTGAAATGGTTAAATGGCAGACGAAGAAACGCCTCAATCTCTCCACCATCAAAGCTGGTACCGCGCTCAGCTTCATAGATAAAGCCATCGTCAGCGCCAAACAGGATGCGCTCCTGCCCGGTTTCGTCTTCGGCATTACAGATGCAGTGGACCGGCTTGCCGAAATCGAACTGAGTAACATGGAAAGCCATACCGTTGGCGGTACTCACCGGATAACAGGCCAGGCCGGTGCCGTTACCGAAAAAGAGCCAGTACTGATTAAACCGGCGGACAACAGTCGAGGCGATAGCCAAAGGCTTGAGCCTATCAATCAGCTTCTGAACCTTGCGAGTCACAGCGCCAGACTCAAAACCACCAAATGCCGCGGTACGGCTCAGCTGGATAATGCCGCGATCATCCAGGGCAAAGGCCTCACTGATCGTCTGGAGCGTGTACGGGAAAGCGCCGGCTGTTTCAGCCGCAACCGTCAACTGAAAGTCTGCATTGCTGCTGCCCTGCAGAATAAAAGTCCGCCGTCGGGTGGTCAGCGCAAGCACGCCGCCTGACTGTGGCAGCATGCCGGTTACTTCAGCCCCCAGACCGATCTGGCCAGCCCCTAACGCAACAGTGTAATTCCAGGGCTCCCCGGCAACAGAGTAATGGACCTGGCCATTGCCGAACCCAAGAAACAAACGCCCCCGATAGGCCTGAACGTACAGTGGATTGTCTGCCTCATCTTTGCTGTAGAGCGGAGCCAGCACTCCGTCCTGATCAATTTCAAAGGCAGGGTTTACACCGTCGCAGCCATAAACCCGATAGCCATCATCAGAACCCTTGAAATTGTGGCTGGTAAATTCAAACCGGCCACCAGGCTGCAAGGTAATAGCCGTGGCTGCGCTGGTGCTGGTCGCGCAGATAGTCGAGCCGATCTTAATTGCAGCAGTGTTTGGAATACCGGAGCCTGCCAGTGGATCAATCACAAGGTAACCTTCGGCAGTGCCTGACCAGACCCCTTCAGTTACAAAGACCCGCAGCACCTTTGCAGTACTGTTGCCGTCGGTGATTGTATCGCCTGCAGAAATCTCGCTTGTTCCGGCACTGAACTTGATCACCCACTTCAGAGAAAGTGGTTCCCAGCCTGCCGCCGATGCCTGATAGACAATACAGCGGCTTCCGTCCTCATTATCACGACAGGCGTAAGTGCTGCCGAGATGACGAAAAACACCCCGTACTGGACCAGAACCCGGCACTGGCTGTATCAAGGCCCGATAGTACCCAGCAGCCAGTGCCTTCCATTCATCATGTTCGAGCTCAGTATCAGAGTCATACACCACCTCTGGGGAACTGATCGTAATACCGTTCGCAGCTTCACCCTCCTGGTAGCTACCGGCCAGAGCCGTCACCACCACCTGATTGTCAGCAGCCAGGTTAATAATGGTTGCGGAGGCACCAGAAACATCACCGGTCAGAACATCACCAGCACTCAGACCAGCACTATCAGAAACCACGACAACCCAGAACGCTGCATCGGACGGCGCTGGCTGGCCATCGAACCGCTCATACCCACCGATATGCCGATAGCCACCATTCAGACCCGGAATGTAATTCACACACTCCAGCGCATCGCCTGGGTTGATCGCCATGGGGGCTGTGGCCAGATCCAGTGAACCACGCAGGGGAAAGTAAGCAGTCTGAACGGTCATGCTATTGCTCCCGGCAGTGACATCGGTGGCAGCGCTGCATTTTCGAGATCAGGCAGCATGCGCTCATACTTCATCAGCCCATCCCGGAACACTTCAGGAGCATTTTCATAGGTGCCATAGAACTGCATCGCTTTATAAACGATCAGCATATGAAACTGACCAGGTAACGCCGGTATCTCGGTATTACTGGCCAAGCTGGCAGGCTTTATGAAGTAATCAAACTCCAGCGTATACGGCTGATCAGGGTAGGCGCTAAGCTTCAGCTGGCCATTCGGTAATAGCGTACTGGCAACCGGCCGCCCAACACCTGCTGCACGATACGCATCACGAAACGCCAGATAATCAACCAGGGGTAGGCGTACACCGCCAATAACCATACTGGCCGAATCAAGCACCCCAAGGTCATCTGGCAGCGCATGGACAAGCGCCCCCGGCTGCAGCTCTACACTTCCCTGTGTCCAGAGAAAGTGCCAACTGTGCATAGACTGAATCTCAATCCATGCCTGGTTAATCCAATCCACGTACTGACGGTTCTCGCCATTCTGGCTGAGCACGGTCGATGGTCCACTTCCAGAACCACCGACCTCCTGTCGCAGCCGCTGGCAGAGCTGTAAGAAGTTCATGCCAGCCCCCGGTTACTTGATTATCTGGAAGGGATAGGACAACACTTCGCGCGCCTTCATGGTCTCCGGGTTATAGACCATCTGCTTGGCGTTATTCAGTACTTCGATAACAGACTCAGGCACATCAACCTCTTCACCCCGTCTGATGATGTAGCTGCGGCCATTGACGTAGATCTGCACCGGCTGCGTGTCCGTCTCAGACTCAGGAATAGAGATGGTCACCCGCTTCTGGCCAGCTTCCTGCTTTGGAACTGACTCACTAGCCGCTTGCGTATCATTGCCCCCGACTAGCCCCAGTTCTGTTTTGATTTTGGTCCGTAATGTATCTTCACCAGGGTTACCCTTCAGTGAAATATCCAGCACTCGGGCTTGCGCCTTCAGCTCTTCCAGGTCCATGACATCAAGGTTTAGTTCGTCACTCATATAGCACCTCGCGGCCCTCACGGGCGGCATTTATTCAGGAAAAGAGGAAGCCACCGGGCGGTGGCCTCAGGTCAATCAGGCGTTATCAGTCGCTGCCACTTCAAGACGGGCGATCCAGCCTTCGTTCAGAATTTTGGCGACGAAGTATGCCTTCCAGCCAACAAAGCCACGCTGGCCTAGCGGATCACTGGAGTCAGTGGTTTCCACCGGGGTCACTTTCGGCGTAATGGCATTTGAGCCCTTCAGCGGAATACAGCCATAGGCTTCCTGGCCGAAATAGAGCACCGGGTAAACATCGGCATTGGTGCCGGAGGTAGAGATCATGCTGCCAGCGGCACCACCACCATCAACGAACGCATCCAGATCAGGAGACAGGCAGTAACGCACATCTTCAACTTTGCCGATCTCGTACGGTAGCGGCTTCATAGAGCCGTATTTTTCGACCGGTACAAAACCCGTCATGTCCCGGATATCTGATTCCAGGTTAGTGTGGGCCACCGCAATGAATGCCGCATCAATAGCCTCGGTTCCCCACTGAACAGTGGACTTGGCCATTTTAGTGACTTTCTTAGCCTTATTGGCTTTCAGCAATCGGGTTACTGCCCGTTGCTTAGCCAGGGTGATCGGCTGGTTCACACCACTACGAGACGCCCCGTTGGCATAGAACACATTGGTACCGGCCCGGATAGCGCCCCAGGTGACCGCTTCAATGGTGGCACCACCCTGTTCACCACAGAGACTGGACGCATCTTTCAGAACAGGGTCTTCAGCCATGTCCTGTACGTGGTCAGTAATACCTACCACATCGCCGTACTGGGCCAGTGATGCCTGCACATCTTCATACTGCAGCTGGCGCGCTGCTGGGGTCACGCCTTCGGACAGTGGTGTTGTTGCGGCAGGAAATGGAATCGGCCGGCGGAACTTAACCGAGTTGGCTTTGTTTTTGGGGATGGATTTATGCTGGCCAAATTTGGACAGAATCAGCACAGGCTCAGCATGAGACAGCATTTCAGCAACCACCCAGGCAGCTGTTCGCTGACCGATGGAGCCATACGTGGTTTGTGGCATAGCGTTTTCCTATAGAGCATGGATTTGATAAAGCAGCCAACAAAAAGCCCCGCTGATCACAGTGACCGGCAGGGCTTGGTTGTTGTCTATTCAGGAAGAAAAGCGTGGTGTGTTATGCGTTTGCCTGTTTGGCAAAGTGATTGAACATCGAGTCGAAGTCACCGTCATCCTGCACCTTGGCAGCACCACGGCGCGGCACCGTTCTCGATTGCTCCAGCTGCTGTTGACGCTTTGCCTTGATGGCATCAGCGGGCGACTCACGCGGCTGTGTTTGCTTGAATGACGAGAGCAAATAAGCGGCATCCGCTGCACTGTCACTGCTCATCATCTGTTGGATTACTTGCGGCTGATTGGCTACCCAACCTTTAAACTCGGCACTGGCAGCGACCTGCTGATAATCTGGGTGCTCGGTGGCCAGTTGCTGATACTGCACTTGAATTTGCTGCTGGTTCGCCTGTTGCTGGATTGGCTGAAACTGCTGCTCCAGCTTCTGGTATCTGGCCTGATAGTTCTGCTCAACTGTTGCTAAACGGTTCTCAAACGCCTGTACCATCTCTGGAAAGTCTTCTTTGAGTGCAGCCCACTCCGCATCAGATTTACCTAATCCATCTGAGCTGTTATCGCTTGGCAGTTGCTCAGCCGGTGATTGCTGCTGAAGCTGTGCCAATTGCTGTTGCTGCTGAGCAGCCTGCTGCTGAAGAGCGCTCTGTTGAGCGAGGTCAGCCTGATATTTCTCTTTCCACGGATTGCTATCAGATTCCCAGTCAATTGTCGGTGAACCCACGTCAGGCGCTTCATCGCCGCCACCGCCATCAGCGGCAGCATAGCGTCCTTGTTCATCACGTGCCGGAAGCTCTGGTTCCTCTGCAGGATCAGACTCACCAGGCTCGCCGCTGGCAAACTCCTCAAATGCGGAATCAAAATCGGAAATATCGTTCTCAGTGCCTGGCTGTTCAGTTGTATCTGGCATACATTCTCCTGGCGGCCCTCACGGGCGGCGGTCGAGTTCAGGTTAAATAGGTATCGGTGGTGACACGCTCAGGCTCTGCTTGCTGCGGCAGCTTTTCAAGCTCATCCAACAGATCCAGCCGCCCCCGCTGCTTATCGGAATTACTCCCGGCGCGTAGCATCTCAATAGCTTCAGCCCTCTGCTGTTCCATAAAACGGAGAACCTGCTTCCAGGTGAGTGAGTGCTGATCGATCTTAGCCATAGGTGTCGTGTCCCTGTGCAAGGTTCTGAGCCTTGAGCTGGGTTTCAGTCTGCTTGTGCGTCACAGTAGCTGCGGCAATATCCCGCTTGGTCTGCTCTTTCTGTTGCTCCAGTCCGACTTTGGCCTGCAGCTGAGCAACAGTCATGTTCTGCTGAGCTGCAATCTTCGTCATTTCAAGTTCACGATCCTGTGCCAGCTTCTGCGTCTGATACTGCATATCGAACTGCAACCGTTGCTGATCAAGCTGCAATGTGGCCTGCTCCTTCTGCTGATCAAACTGCATTTGCTGCTGCTTGAGCTGCACATCCATCTGAGCTTTCATCACTGCTGGGTCTTGCGGCTGGTTCTCAGCTTCACGCTGCTGGTTTTCCTTGATCTGCTCATCGGACAAGGTAACTTCATCAACCGGCACTTCCAGCGCCTTCATCATCTGCGCATCCAGCCCCGCCCAGTCACGACGTCTGGCAAGATGCGGGTTACTGGCGGAGATATTTGCCAGCACCATAAGATTTTCCTGTTGCTTCTCACGAACCAGCAAAGCACTGGAACCACGGGCATCAACAGAGAAATCACCCTTGATACTCGCGTCATCACTGAACTGCATGTTCCAGTCATAGAAACGCGGTATCAGCGTATCGGTAATGTCGTCGTCCCAGTTCTTCACTGCCCGGCGCAATACGATGTTGGCCGAGTTCATTAACATAGCCATGCCCGAACTGGTTTTCGTAACGTGACTGGCCTGTTCGCCCTGAGCGATCAGCGGCAGGTTGGTTTCCTCATCGGCCAGCTGTCGAGCCATGGTGAATATGTTGGCCAGCTCGGTCTGGTGTGACTGCGTGGAGAATGATGCAAAGGCTTCATTAACCGACCGGGTTTTATCTTTGAGGAACCAGAGCTTTTTCGGCCCCAGCTCCCAACGACCATCGGCAGGTTGGATGATCTCCCGGTTGGCGACCACTTGATCAGCTACTGACATTCCGCCGTTATCGAGCATCATCCGCCAGGAGGCATTGATCACCTTCTGAGGGTTACGCATCAGATAAGGCACACTGAAGCCGAAAATGCTGCTAACGTCCCTTTCCCAGGTGAATACGGAGTACGGACGTTCCTCGGTATCCAGCGGGTTGATAACAACCTTCACAACGCTATTACCGATGAAGAACACCACACCTTCATATTCCTCCAGCGGGTCGTCTTCTTCGTCCTGCTCAACACCAGCAGCTGCAAGATCTTCTTTGCTTATAGGGCCGTGGTACTCCCACATCTCATAGCGATTACTGTGAGAAACAGAGTCAACACCGGTAATGCTGCGAATATCGTTGGTGTAGTCCTTTGAGTACTGGGTATCACCGGCTTCACCGGTTAGCACTGTACGAATCTGGTCCTGTAGCACACCGGGCATCTTGGCGAAGTCACGCAGCTGCTTGCGCGTCAGGCGATGACGCTCGAATATGAACTCAGCCTCATCAATGGTGCAGGCGCTCATATCCGGGTAGAAATCCCAGGGATCAACACGGTCAACAGTCGGGACCAGGTCTTCTTTTCGCTCCAGAACCGACACACCGCTTTCATCAGTCTTCCAGCGTTTACGGCTACGGCCAATAACGACAGGCCCTTTTAGAACACCTGTCCCCAGCTGTGTGGAATCGGAGATCACATCACGAGACTTGGCGTTGTACTTCGCTTCATTAAGCTGGTCATTGATGGTGCGCTCCATCGCCTTGGACTTCTTCCGAGCTTCCTTCTCGACCTGTTGGGCAATCGCCTCCTTATCGATCTGCTGGCCGTTAACCTGCAGCGAATCGCCGGGCTCAGTTTCTGCCAGCTCAGGGACGGGGGTTGGTTTAATGCCCCAGTTACGGTCATCGGTCGGAAACAGCATGTCCTGTGCCCGGGCTTCAGCCGCCGACTTCTTGTTCCGGGTGATATTTACAAAGACTTTCGAGCCAGAGCCGGACAGGTTGGCCTTGGTTTCTTCGTCATACTCACCATGGAACTGACGCAGATCTTCCAGCCAACGCAGTTCGATCTGCTGCCGTTTGCTTACAGTGTCCTGTGCCAGCTTGGCCAGCCTGGCGCCAAACACCTGCAGGTTTTCAGACTGCTGCAGGTCTTCATCTGATATTTCGTTGGGGGTTTCGTGTTGCATTATCGAGCCTCACGGCTGGAATCTATGATGGGGTCATATCGCTTCACAGCGATGGCGGGTCAGTAACCGGCGGTGTTGTCGCCTACCGGGTTTTCTATCGGGGTGTCGCTCTCTCTGATAACCACAGGCTCAGCAAACGTCAGTGCCAATGCGTCCCCTTCATCAGGTGAACGCACACCACGCTTACGCATCTGCTCTTTGCTTTCCAGCACCAGCCGGGTATTACTATCGAAGCTGTACCGTGGGGCACATAGGTCAGAATGGAGCGAATCACTATCAGGCACCATCGTTGGCATATCGCCACTCAGCCAGTCCCGCATTTCGCCCCACATCTCCGCCCGTTTATTACGATATTTCTCAGGGTTCAAAGCTGAGCCACCGAAGTTTACGGCCACTACAATATCGCCATGGCCCAGCTCTATCAGTCGATCAAGAACACCGGCACCCAAACCGCCGACATCAACAGCAACCTGTGCGGGTTTCTCTTCTCGAATGATGGAATGAACGATGCCAGCAACTTCCATAGTGGAGCGCTTGGCGTAACTCTTGAGACTGAACGCTGCCCGGTTACGACGGCGGATAATTGAAGTCCGGTCATCACCGTAACGAGACGGATCAACACCAATCTTCAGCGGACCGCTACCAAGGCACTTGGTGTTACGCGCCTTAACCACGGTCTCCGGTCGGATCAGTGTATCCTCACCCGATACCTGGAAGGCTTCGGCAGCAGTAAAGGGGTATTCCTGCTTAAAAGCTGATTCACCATCCTCACCATCAGCAGACAGCTCGGCAATTTTGAACCGGCGGAACATGATCTGGTTATCATCCAGACCATAGAGGGCCTTTAGTTCTTCCTCGTCCGGCGTGGCACAGAAGCCATCGGGCACCGGCTTGCGGTACTCATCCTGCCAGTACCAGGGCACAAAAATAGCCTGGTACTCACTTTCACCCGCTTCAGCCTTCTGCCACTGCTGGTGAAAGTAATTACCAATACCGTTGGCCGTCGACTCCAGCAACACTTCGGTACCAGGCTCGTCAGGTATCGCCTGCATGATGCCTTTGGCATGCTCGGCGGCATGAGGCCAGAACCCCACTTCAGAACCATGGAACAGCTGCAGGGTATTACCACGGCCAACCGATTTGTTACCGGCAGTACCTACCTTGTAACCGCTGTCCAGCTTATCGAAGATCAGTTCTTTGGCGTTACTGGCACCGGTGGACGGCTTAACCAGTACCGGACAGTTCTCGTGATAGCGTTCAGCCATTTCGAACAATGCCGATGTGGAATCAGCTTCATGCGTCAGGATGAAGGCTCGAACACCTTTACGGTGAGAGACCCGCCAGTAGAAACGGCCCTCCGTGTACGTTGACGCCCCCTGCTGTCGGCCTTTCAACAGAACAGCGCGAATCTTGCCGGTTTTACGGCGCTGTTCTTCCAGTCGCTCATGGATATAGCGCTGGGCCTTGTTCAGCTTTAGCGGCTCAACCTTGCCCGCCTTCGTGCGAATGAACAGGCAGCGCTCGGCATAGTGCAAGAAGTCATCGCGCAGCTTACGACGAATCTCTACTTCCTGCGGCATCACGCCAGTTGCTCCAGCGCTTCTTCATGCGAGATAACACCAGAGTGCTCAACACGATCTTTGAACGCCTGGACGTTTACGTGCTTACCGATCAGCTCAAGGTTCTTCACCTTGTCCGGCCATTTGATCTTCTTCATCAGGCCAGTCATTTCCCGCTCGTCACCACGGCCATCAAACAGCTCGGTAAGATCCATACCGCTGATGTAGGTGCGCCATACCTTCGGCCACTCCGATACCAGTTTCAGTGAACCGTCATCATTGAGGATATCCAGCACATCCATCTGATCAATCTCAACCAGACGGTTCAGCACATAATCAGCATCGATCTCTGTGCGATTACTGCGAGCCTGAATCAACTGCATAACACGCTCAGCGATCTCAGGCTTCTGCATTAAATCGAACGCTGCTTTAGCTGCCCCTTTCTGTGCGAAGCCTGCGCGAATAGCCGCCTGGGCACCGTTAAAGTCAACGATGTACTCAATACAGAACTGCTCACGCTTCGGGGTCCAGTTGAACTTGCTCATAAATTCCTGCTGCCATTTCTAATCCGGTGCAGCACCGGTCAAGCGTCTCACGACGAGTTGCTGAGCGTCATCACGACGGATCATTGAGCGTCTCACGACGAGTCTGTCGGGCGCTTCACAGCGAGCCAGCGGTATTAATCAGTGCCTTTCATAGCAAACTTCAGAACACCCAGCGGATCGTTACAGACCCCGCCAGCTGGATAGCTACGATCAACGAACGTGCGGTACAGCTTGATCAATCGCTGACGGGCAGCCGCTGACTGGCCCTTACATCCAGCTTCATGCAGCTCGGCAATCTTCATCACCACTGCACTGCTGGCTGTACCCACTTTGTATTCTTTGACTGCCTGCGGTACACAACCGGCCAGCGCAAACGAAAAAGCCCCAGCAATCGCCAGGGCTTTGATATTCATACCACGCATATTCAACCTTCCTATGTCATTAGCGGAATGATCTGGGTTGCAGCGGTAACCAGTGCTGCAACCACAACACCAACCACCACCAGTGCCTTCCATGAACCGCCTGCAGAGTAACGGACTCGTTCCAGCTCGGTGATCCGCTCGTCGTTTGCCTGCACCTGTTCAGGGTCAACAGCCTTTTCAAGCACACGAAGGCGCTGCTCATGGTCATTCGACTCGCGGCCAATCCGGCGAACCAATTCATCCTGAGCAATATGGCGCTCTTCTACACGGGCCAGCTGAGTGGTCAGATCAGAGATAGAGTTCGCCATACCCGTTACAGCTTCGTTCAATGTACTCAGTTGCCGGTGAGTCTGTTCGCCCTGCAGCTTTAGAGCGTCGATTACTGGGTCGCTCATGCCGTCACCCGCTGGAAATGAACGCCATCTTTGAAGCGGTCCCAGTCACCACCCCATTCAATCGGGATATTGAGTTCTTCCGATGCCTGCTGGAATGCTTCATTGATCTGTTCGTAGTACTCCCACTCCCATGTGCCTTTACCACCGACATAAGCCATGACATCAATGGCATCGCCTTTGAGGTGCTTTGACTTCAGGGTTTGGGATTTACCTTTACGGACGAGTTGCTTCTGGGTGACCAGATCACGCAGGCCGTCGATGATTCCGAAATCAACTTCGGAATAGAGCAATGCCCGGCTGGCAACCAGGATCAGCTCAGGGTGTACGCCCTGCAGCTTCACGATTGAACGCGGGCCGAAGTAATGGTTTTGCATAGAATCCTGTGCCGGGTTTATCCGCCTGGCTCGGAGCATGTCGCTTCGCAGCGAGAATAGAATAAGACGCACGTGAATACGCACCGTGCCATCGCTGGACGGAACGGGACAAAGCGCACGATGCGCATACAGGTGGGTCTTGGATATGGAGGGCGGGAGAGCCCAGAAATGAAAAAGCCGTCGGGTGATTGATCACAGCGACGGCATTCTTATAAAAAACTACAAAAATAGGACAGATAAGTCAACAATATTATTATAAAAAATTCATAGTGACTTAGGATGATAAACGCATGGATTCGCAGCGCTCTCCAAAGGTAGTTTTCCTGAAAGGTGAACAACTGCTAACTTTATGGAGCAAGACCAATGAGGAATGGAATAACTTTATAAGAGATAATCGAGTTCAAGAGATAACTTTTTCCCATGAGCACTTCTTTATACCGTACTTGGACAATCTTTCAAACGATAAACCCATCATCTATCCAATAGATATCGAATTTGAGGGTAAATATTTATCGAATATGAGGATACATATTGAGCCTGTCGATACTAGAATTTCTGGAATAATACTTTCTAACTCAAGCATAGAAAAAAGCAAAATAATTATTAGAGGAAATCATATCTCTTTTATAAGATTCCTTTTCCCAATAATAAGAAATACTAATATTTCATTTTCAGTAAATTCCATGGACAGATGTAAAGTTCACCTTCACCATAAAAAAATAGAAAACTCATACATAAGCATATCATCAAAAATAATTTGTAACTCTACCATAGATTTAACAAACTCTATTGTTGAAAGCAGTGATTTATCGATATCAATAGAATCGTCAAATAATCTTAGAATCGACTCAACTGGGATAACCCATATAAACTCAAACATGCGAATTGAAAGAGGAACTCACTCCAAGCTTGAGCTATATTTGAATGACAAACCGGACGTCTTAGGAATAAAGAAAAATGATTTAGAAGGGAAAAATTTAAATTTTGAAGCAAAACACATAAATCTATACGAAAGCAAATTAGAAATATCTTTACCAGCAATATCCAGTTTAGCCTTAGAGGAAGTGTGCCTTTACAATACAGATATACAAATAGAAAAATCAAGAATAGAGAAAAACCTAAACATAGAAAACATATCACTAATAAACTCTAATATAAGCATCCATCAAACACATGTGGATGGCATTGCCTATCTCAACAATATAGAAAACACAAACAATTCTTCTAAAATCTCATTCGAGTCAACTGAATTTAACTCGGTGTTTTTCTTATCGTACAAAGGAAAAGAAGCAAGCCCACCAGATTTAACGAGCACAACTTTCGCAGGAAAGGTCGAGATAAAAAACATAAACCCATATCTAAAACGAAGCCCTCTGCCGATACGAAAATCGGTAAGGCCTACAGACATAGTAGCGTTTAGGAGGCTTAAAGAACTAGCAGAAGAGAATAAAGACCATAACTCAGCGCTTCAATTTCACGCTGACGAAATGCGCGCTAAACGCTGGCATGAGCTCGGCTTTTGGGCTTCGCTGCTCGATATGGCCTTCTCTGGTTTCAGCAACTATGGCCAAAGTGTTGCACGCCCAGCCGCATGGTTATTTGTAACCTGGATCGGCTTGTTCTGTGCTTACACCCTACCTACAGATGAAAAGACTTGGTGGATACGCAATATCGCAACCAAAGGCGGCAATGCGATTGAGTTTATCCTGACCAACAGCCTGCCCTTTGTTTCGAACGCCAAGTATATTCGGCAAGAGAGCATGGCGGAGCTATTCGGAAAAGCTCCACCAGATTGGCTCAATATGTTGACGATCGGACAAGGGGTAGTATCGTTCGCTCTACTCTTCCTCATTGGTCTCGGCTTACGTAACCGCTTCAGAATTTAAGAAGAAAAGGCCTTTCATGAAGGCCTTTTTCCTAATATATCTAAAACAATAAAGGCTCTATTTTCTAAATAGGTGTTGTCCTTTTTCCCATCCAAACCATATAAGTTGCATAGGAGTATGTTCTCATAAACTCGAACACCCTTCCCTATACATTGTTTCAATCTAGCCTTTACCGTCTGAACAGTCCGAACATGCAGCCTTTCCATTTCAGCTCGGTCCCTTCCTTTGATAGCACCTTCGTATCCAGAAGATAACAGGTAGCTTTCAGCCTTTTCAAAGTGCGCCCAAATATCCGTCAGAGCCTTGTAGTAATGTTCGACAGCTTCATAGTGTTCTTGTTTATTGTGTGATAAGTTTTCAAACTCTGTCTCTTCACCCATATCTTCCCAGGGCCCCAGTTTATAAAGAAAGTCAACACAGCACTCTAAGCTTTTTTCCCAACGTATTGCTGCTGCTCGATAATCAACCGTCAGTTCAAAAGTTTTTTTCTTCTCTATTTCTTTCAGCCACTGGTCTTTAGCTATCCAGGCTAGAGCCGCGATCGTAACGGTCCCTAGCCCAGCAAGCATCCCGCCCAGCCCTGCAAACCAAGCGCTATCAAAGGCAGACTTCTCAACTGGTGGCATACCGGAAGCACCGAGCCCTAAACCCAAATCGAAAATGATAAGGCCCGCCACAAGCGCTATCGGACCTCGGTGAAAGTCAGCTTTTCGAATCATAACCTCTCCATGCAGTCAGACCCCGCCGAAGCGGGGCCACAACTCTACCTCAAGCCAGCATCTTCTTCGATAGCCGGTCCATGCAGACCTTGCTGATCGCGACCAGATCCTTCTCATCCACAAACAACCGATCAGCCAGGAAGCCCGGCAATGACTCCATGCTCATCAAGAACCAGTCGTCTGGGATTGGCTTCATTGTTCCCATCTGGCCGTCTTGAACCTCGACCATGTAACGGGTTGGAATCTGAGGCTGGGCCTCCTGCTTCAGCTTCTCCTTCAAGCGCTTCTCGCATTCAATGAAGTAGCGGCGAGCTTCACGGCCTTTCTCATTGCGCTCAACCATGGCCAGCTCTTTGGCCATATCAAGGCTGATGAAGTAGTCAACCGTTGGCCTTCCCCCACTATTGGAGGTTTTCCCCCGTTCTGGGGAAAACTCATTTGCTGAGCTCCCCCGTTCTGGGGAGCGGGAAATAGTCAGGTAGTCCAATGAATGCTCAAAACCATACTGCTCAACACGCGCCTTGATCCATGTTGAGAAATCCCGCCCTACGTCAAGGTAGCCATGAAGATCTCTGGCATTAACGCATTCTGTTGGTTTTCCCTGAAGGGTTCGGGAATGGATAGTAATCAGTTTTTGGGGTTCTGGAACAATAGCTGTAGAATCCATGCGGTGAATCCTTATTAGTGTAAGCGTTTTCACACTGGGGTTCGGTGAGTACCAGTCACCGAACCCCAACCTTTCGTCCTATGTCCCGTTACGTCCTACCTCTTTCGCTTCCCGCCGGGTGTCCAATCCAGCTTTTGGCTATCGCCTCTCACGCAAGTGGTATTTTTGTGGTACTTTTAGAGTACAAATGAACGATATGGCACAAAAGCGCACTATGCAAGCACAAAATGACACTTTTGCAGATCGGCTCAAGAACTTACGCGCACAAGCAGGATTGAGCCAAGACGAGCTCGCGGATAGAGCAGAGATAAGCAAAACCATTCTCTCTCGCTACGAGCGCGGTGTATCTGAACCAAAGCGGTCAACGATGCTTAAACTTGCTGAAGCATTAGATTGCTCAACTGAACTGCTATCAGGAATGGGGCTGGAAGATGCGATGAGGGTTCCGGTTGCTCTTCAGGTTCCAAAAAGGCTCTATGACCGAATCAAGAGGGAAGCTGATCAGCAAGAGGTTTCTGTTGAAACAAAAATTTTTGGGCTTATAGATGCCGCTTACACCGCAAGAGATGAACAAGCAGAGTCAATCGCTCAGGCTCGAACTGTTATCGAGGGCGCCTTGACTGTCATGGAAGTATTGAAAGAGATTGAGAAAGATCACCCAGGCTCAATAAAAACAGCAAGGGAGCGACAGGAAAGCAATAGATAGGCATAAGCTATCCTCAATAACATTACAGATGCTAACTCCTATCAAGAGCAACTTGGTCAATAAGCAAAGCTCACATCTGAGTTTTGGGCTTATGCTCTCCTCAGATGTGAGGGTTGGTACAAGACGGTTAATACCGCCTTATTCTACTATCTCAGCATCTTCTCTGAGGCTGGGCAGTACATTCTTACGAAACAGATAAATGCTTCCGATTATTATAAACGCCAAAGCGATCACTCCCCACCATAAAGGACTGTCCCATACTTGAAACATTTCTATTAAAATACCTAGAACAGCTAAAATGATACCAAATCCTGCAATATAGTCTCCGGCTCCGATTATGCCCGAAGCTTTTTTTAGCATCCGATATATAATCATTGGAAAGAACGAAAACATAAGCCAGAAGATAAGCAATGTAGAAAACGTAATAGTAAGCCAGGGCTTCCAGCCATTGGCATCGTCAAGTTCAACTCCAGTATACAAAGTTAAAACCCATAAAGCCTGAGAAATAGCTAGGCCTGCAACAAGGAGATAGAACCTCAAACCAAGTCGAGGCTTTACCCACCTGCTTTCATCCCAAGGATTCATCAATAGTCGGTGTACAGTCAAAACTGTATCGTCCTTATCTAGTCGATCAATATGACTGATAAACCACCTTCCTAAACGGTTAGCCCACTCACGTCGAAAAACATGCACGGCGGCCAAACCAAATCCTATAAGCTCCAAGCACAAAGCGATAAATTGCAACAAATCCATACCTGATGGCTCTTGGGATACAACCTTGGCATTTGCAAGGCACTGAGCACAGGTAATCACAGCCACTTCCATCCACCTCTCCCTCTTCGCTATTCGCTATTCGCTATTCGCTATTCGCTATTCGCTATTCGATTGGCGTAATCGTGGCATTGAAATCCGTATAGCTCAAGAGGTGAGTGATAGCATTTAGCTGGCATGAAAAAAGGCAGCGAGTACTGCCCATGCACAGACATTGACGAGAACGGTGAATGCTCTGAGCACAAAGGTGAGTCATGTTTTACTCCAGAGGAAGAAGAAGGTTGGGAAAGCTATATCGAGAATATCAATAAGTAATAACCCTTCTTTCTTTTCTATGCTGTATAACAGCCACCCTTTTGGGTGGTTGCTTAGTTACCCTCTCGCTGCTTTCGCGTCTTTTGCTTGATTTACATAAACCAGTTCGCTCACTGGAACCAACGCTTTCCGATCCAGCTTACTGATCTGATCCAGCAACTTATCCCATATCCGCCCATAGTCTTTGGACCAGCGCCGGGTATAGAGCTCCACCCCATGCTGCTCCCAAACCCAGCGCTTGATCTGCTGTGGCGTCCGAAACTGACTCCCCGACTCAGGCCGTGACCATGCCAACTCCCGATACCGGTGAAGCGCACAACGCGCCAGGTACCATTCGTCACTCTCTTCATCATCGATATCACAGAGTACGGCTACCATCTTCCACAGGGCGTTTTCTGCCCCGGCCGGTGAAAACCCTTCAGGCGCATACAACCAATCGCCCAGCAGGCGTAAAGGCGGCGGTAACCGTGCTATCACTGCCTGAATCTTCCCCGCCTCATACTGGTGGGCTGCCGCATTGGCCGTGTTGATCTTGCTACCGTGCTGAATCGAGGCACCCAGCTGTGCCAGTTCGATGTTCACATCCATCTGGGACTTGCTACGGGTGTGGTAGCAATCGTGCCAAACCTGTCGTGCTGATATGTATTTCATACTGCTTTCTCCATGCGGCGGGCGCTGTTGCGGAACTTTAGTTCCAGCTGTGCGCCCTCATTCGTCATATGTGGAATTAAAATACCAGTTGTACTAATCACTGCTGCCAGATGACCTGTTCACCTTCGAGGCGAATGGCCTGGCTGGTTTTCTGCACGATGATTGCGCTTGCCTGGCCCCAGAACTTCAGGCCTTCAACGTGGTGGATCTGGCTATCTTCGGTATGGACGGCATCGAGTACCGCTTTGATCATGTTGTCGGTGTCTGGGCGCTGCTTATGTGGCTGTCCGTCCATCTGGGCGCGTTTCTTCTTACTCCAGCTCTTGGGCATGGCCAGAACAAAAATGAGCCGACAACCGGTTTCAGGTACATCCAGCCCGACGGCTTTGATCTGGTCTTTGAATTCACGATACCGAACGACACAGGGCCGTTGCTTCCAGCGGTCTGATTGAGTCTGTCGAGGCTTAGGCACCGGTGTGATATCGAAGCGGGTTACCGCATCAGTCAGGAAATGGACCACCGGTTTACCAGGCTGCGCTGATTCTTTACCAGCGCCAGCCCTTTTGGTGCCGATGTTTACCACCTTGCGCTCAGGAACTGCCAGCAGATCAGGCTGAGCCTCCCGCTTACCCGCCGGTTTCTTCATCGGCTTTGGCTTCGGCGGTGCTTTACCAGGGGCATGGCCAAGCACCGAGTTCATACGAACCCGACGCTGCTGGATGGCTTCGGCCTGTTGTGAAGTCAGGCGCATTCAGACAACCCTGCTTCATGCTCAGCAGCATCAATGACGTGCTTCTGAGTCACATTCACGAAGATCACACCGAGAAAGCTTGCAGCAAGGCCAAGTTCAAGCTGTATCAGCACAGCAGTCACAACTACAGCCGTGGCTATCTGGATACTGGCGTACTTCAGGTAGCAGGCAGCGGCACGGCGTCTGGATGTGCTCATGATTCGCCGCCTTGCTGAGCTTTCTCTCGCTCACAGTTCAGGCAGCTGTTACCGTAAAGGATTGCACCGTGCTTGCATTGAAAAGTGCTGCCCTGGGCATGTTGTCTCGCCCGTTCGGCAATAATTCCATCTGCTGCTCTAAGCTTGTCCAGCAGCTGAAGACGCCCTTCAGTGATTCTTTTCAGCAGGTCATGTTTGCCTTTCTCGGCAGCCAGCAAATCCTCAACCTGAAGCAACTGTTCACGCCACTCACGCTCTCGCCCCCATAGTAAATCCTGCAGCTGTTCAGCAAACACGCAAACCCGCTCAAGCTCTTCGTTATCAGTTCGTTCCTGATCACTTGGCCAAAGGAAGTCTTCAATGTCCTGTTGTCCCATGTCCCGTTCCTCGTCCATTTCGCAGCTGTCCGACTGCATTTTCAAAATAGGTTTTTATAGGGTTTTCAAAATAGAAAGCTCATTCAGCTTCACTACTGCTGTTACACTGATTTCAGCTGCTCACCAGAGCGGATTACTCCTGGGCGGGTTGAGTAGAGTCACCCGTTAGTGCCAGGTGGACTACATAAGTAATCCGCTCGTTCACGCCGCCCCCTTAACCGTTACCAGTCCCGCATCGACCCAATGGCGCAGAGTTCGCGTCTGTCCACGACGCAAGTAAAACTCTCTGTCTTCACCGGTAAGCTTCACCGTATGGCGACCATCAATGCAGTCATGGCAGCTGGAACAGGCGAAGGCAGCGCTAATATCATCTGCCTTGTGGCCCATACCGTGTGATTCATCCGGCAGGTGTGCCAGTACAGTTGTTTCCGGGTTGTAGTTACAAACACCAGCGATCTGGAGTGTGCAGTCCTGGCCACGGGCAGAGTTACGTAGTGCTTTAGAGTTCATCGTCCAACCTCCTGAAACATTTCCATCTGAGGTTCTTCCGGCTCTGGCATGTATGGAACATCGATGTAATCCAGTGCGGCACCCATACCGAGTTTGTTAATGCAGTAGTTCCACTGCTTCGGGTGAGACTTAGCCATTCTCTGAAACCGGTTAACTCCACGCTCCTGATCAGCGCCGAACGCACAGAACATACAACCAGTCCGGCGCTCACCGGGAATAACCACACCATCGATTACCCTGTCTTTGTAGATATCGGAGTATTCCAAGCTGTGAGTCTCGATGTATTCCCAGACATCAGCTTCCGTCCAGAACAGCATTGGCCGACTCTGTGGCTTCTTAGCATCGAAGGCGTTGCACTCTGTAAGCTTGGAGCGGTTACCACCTTCGTCACCCATGACGCCGATGAATGGCTTACGGCCGGTTTCTTTCTCATACCGGTGGAAGGGCTCTTTCTTCAGCACATCACAGCACTTCTCTGATATCTCGAATGGAGCATCGACCAGGTTCAACCACTTGCGTGATAGCTGGCTGCCCTTCGAGTACACCCCATCCCGGCGGATACCCGTCAGGTACAGCTTGATGGTGGCCTCAGCGTTGGGGCTGTTACCACGAATCTGGCGAACCTGGCGGCTGACCTTCTTGCTGACCAGGGCAAAACCTTCCGTCTGAACCACATCTCTGAATGTACGCTTAGGCCGGATAATGACGATTGGCCGCCCTTCTGCCTGCTTGCGCTTCACGAACTGAACTATTTCGGGGTACTCAAGGCCGGTATTGGAGAACAGCGCCGGTACGTCCGGATACAGTGACCACACCAGATCAGCCAGAACCGTTGAGTCCTTACCACCTGAGAATGAGATATAAACCTCACCATCGAAGTAGTCATACCACTGGCGAATTCGGTGCAGGGTCATGATGACCTTTGCATCCAGTGGGAGACTTTGACGCTGAGCCATGCCGGTGCTGGCGATCAGCTGCACGTTCATGCGACCTCCTGGCTTACATCAATCGCGAACACTTCCACCGGTTCTGGCCCAAAGTGTTGATGGGTGATTACCTTCAGAGCAGCACCTTGCCATTTGCGAAGGCTGATACGGCTCTGATCATCGGCTTTCGGGTATCCACGCTTTACGATCACCCGGCCATAGCTGCGACCTTCCAGCCGTTTGCGCCAATACGGTGTAGCCAGGCGATATTCTTCCGGCTTGTCACCGGTAACAATCTGCTCGAAGTACTCGCCCTTCAGGCTAAGGTGCAGATCAGGCAGCTGGTCATCACAAGCACCAGGTTCAAGACTGCAGCAGTCAGACCCGCATACAGAACGCGCACAAATGGCGCCAGGGTGGCTGAACCCGCAAACAGGTTTTAGATTGCTCATGCTGCAGTCCTCCGCTCAACCAGGCTCAAGCGTTTCTTCTCGCGCTCTTTCTGTCGCTGCTCTTCCATCCATTGGCGATACACATCAGCGATCTCTGTTGCTTTCTCTGACCACTGAACGCCCAATTCACAGCCCAGGGCATACAAAAATTCGATAAACGCGGCAGCCTCGGCCTTGCGAAACTTCTTGGTACTGGGTCGAACAGTTACCCACGCTTTCAGTTTGTGGCTGTATATGGTTTCGCCTGGATGTGTAAGCTCCTTCCCCTGCGATTTCAATTCATCTGCGAATTCGGCCACCATGAGCGCCTTAACGCCTTCGAAGGTGTTGCCACGGAATGCCCCACGGTGAATTTCGCGAATCATTGCGTGGTACTTGCGCTCCTGCTCACGCGATTTACTGCTGCTTCGCCCCAGGGTGACAACAACGGTGCCAGCCTTCAGAGCTTTGCCTATCAGATACCAGGCATGAGTCATGCGCTCTTTCCTGACTTCCATGTTCTGAATAATGATCTCTACTGAATCGTTCATGGTGTGTGCCCCGTTCACCAGCTGGTGTCCTTGATGTCCATGACAGCGGCTGTCACGCGCTGCCGGTTGTGCTGCTTGGAGCTGTCCGGGCTCCCTGCAGGTCGAGCTGGTTGATCAGGGGTGTAGTTCTGGCCCACTGCAAACAGCTGTGTATTGGCTTGCTCTTCGGCACGTTGCCGCTCCAGGCGGTACTGCTGCACGAATCGTCGGTAAAAAATCGGGCTATCCGGTGGTGTTCCGTTCTTCAGGTTGGCAATGGCCACCACTTCGTTCATTTCCCCGACCGTGATGTTGTCCTTACACCATTGGCCGAACAGGGGCATGGAAGCAGCGGTTCTTGCTCTGTGAGGTGGGAACCGGTGTTGGGTGATGAAGTAATCCACCCAGTCGATGGCATCCGGGAAAATTTGAGATGGGTCCTGGTACGGTACGGTATGGTTATACTCGGATACATCGGATATGTGGCGCTCAGGGCATGGCGCTCCAATGGCGTTCCGCGTGGCGCTCATATCCGCTACAGGCATTGTATTTACTGGGGTTTCCTGTGACGCACATTGTGGCGTTCCCTCTGTGGCGCTCAAGTGGCGTTCCTCATCCAGACGGACTGAATCTGAGGTAGCCAGAGGCAGCCGGTAAACCATCCTCTGGCCCGGCATCCCTTTCTTATGAAGAGCGATCAGGTAGCCTCGTTTCACCAGCTGTTGGATGCAGCGCTTGATCTGGTCACGGGAGTAGCGCTTCGACGTATCACGACTCCCCCGTGCAGGCATGTAGTCCAGTGACTGGCTCAGCTCGTTGTAGCAAACAACGCGCTTGTAGCCAGTGATACCGGTTGCTATATCCATGTGACGGCGAAACACCATATAGACGAGCCGGGCTTCATGACAAAGCTCAGTGTCGTCCAAAATTGCCGCATACTCTTTCTGGTTCACGTCAGGACTCCTTGAGCTAAGCCAGCTTGCACTTGAAGATCAGCTTTGGCCCTTCGCTCATTTCATCTACGAGCCCACGCTTAACCAGGTGCTGGGCAGCACGGCGGACTTGCTGCTTGCCTGGGAGTTCTTCTTTTATCCCTGGCGCTGACTCAACACGCAGCTCACGCGCCAACCCATACCAGCTGATCGATGTGCTGGTGCCTGAACATTTAGTCTCCTCATCCATGGCTGGACGTATTCCAAAAACGTACAACCGTTGAACCAATGCTGGGGCACCGCACAGTGCTTCCATTTCTTTACTACTCAGAAAAAAACCCGACATGTTCCATCTCCTCTTAACTCGCTATACTGCGTCGCGAGCATTCATCCCTATGATGTGCTCATCCCTTGTTGTACCGGTTGTCCGCCGGTACTTCGTCCTCACTACCTTTCTGTCCGTTAGGTGGTGAAGCAGACCCAGACTTGTCCTCTGGGTCTGCAAATGGCTGTTAACGCTTCTGTCCCGTTGCGTTAGCAGCCTCCTCGGTTGTCCGCCGGGGAATCGCTATGGCTGCCGTCCAGCAGCCTGGCAAACCGGCCTCTTATCCTTCTGTCCCGTTGGGTAAGGGGCCACCTACTTACTCCAGCTCTTCCCAGTCATTCGCCAGCATATCTGTCTGTGACGCCAACCAACCGGAAAGCATTGCCCGTCGCCCTTCGCCATTCACCGTGTACATTTCAAAGAACGGCAGCGCTTCAATCTCGTTATTGCCGTCACTGGAGAATGGGGACGACACGGGGTTATTCACTCGAATCCACATGCCTTTCCCGTTCCAGCCACGACGAGCAACCTTGGCACCAGCCTGCAGGCGCATTAACGCCCAGGAGAAAGAGCCGACTGGCGCAACACCAACCATACAAATAAACTCGTCACCCACCTTCAGCCGCCAGCCTTCCAACTCCCACAACTTGTCCCGAGCTGCTTTCTCAGCGTTCTGGATTGCAATCTTGCAGCCCAGGTCTTCATCAAAATTTTCAAGACTGGCGCAGGCAGAAACCCCTGTACCCAGCGTAAAGCCATTAGCGGCAATAGCTGTCGCAACAGTGGTCGTAGTGCCAGGTACCACATGCGTGTGATACCCAACACCATTCATCAGCGCATCGATCTGGCCAGGCGTTACACGTAGTGCTGTAAGGCCCTTCGCCTGAATTTCCTGTTCAATTTCCTGTTCGTTCATTTGGTTATCCATGGTTGTAGTGATTAATACCCTTCACCCTGGGCGGGAGTTACACCGGTCAGCTTGTCGAGCTGTTAGTGCGTAACCGGTAACAGCCAGGTTGTGGCCGCTATCGCGTTACGCCCTCCTGTTGGAGGAAAAACCCCTTTGTCGCCACCGGCGGGGTTACCGGTTATAAGGCATGTCTGCCCGGCTAGACGTTTATTGCTGGTCAACGCGCTACAGCATCTGAGTAGAGGATCAGATCGCTAACGTTTCAGCCTCCCGAACGACCACGGTTGTCACTGCTTGTGTTCTTTTTCCAACCCACTCAGTAAATGGGCTCGAAAAAGGGCCGGGCTTGAAGGGCAGGCCCGACCAATGGCTTCACTACCAGGGGGGGTTCAGTTGCCTTTGCCGCCGCTAAGTCCTCTCAGGAATGAACTCAGCTGCTGCGGAATGCTCTCAGAACTATCGGTTCTCTCGTCTGGCTCGAAGATGTCTTTTAAGCTCTCATAACAAGATGCAAGCTCATCTTCACCGGAGGCCATGCAGTGATCTACGTACTCGGAGAGAGAGTTAAAGCCTTTGTGCTCAGCGATAAGCTCAGCTCGCTGGTATCGCGTTTCAGTCAGGTGAACAGTGATAGCTCTGGTTTTCTTTTCGCGTGTCCGTGCCATGGTGGGGTCCTGGGCTATGCTGCTGTTAGAGGTTCAGGAACAGAGTCAGCCCGAAGAGCACCATCAGTTATGCGCTCAAGCTGGAAAGCTCTCAACTCCGGCACATTTTCGGGCCACTTAGATACTGCAGGTTGAGAAATAGGCCAGCCAGCTCGGCTTAAAGCGCTGGCAACATCAGCCTGAGTCCCAAAGTGATTTATTACATCGACTTTCTTCATTCGC
Source organism: uncultured Oceanospirillaceae bacterium (assembly GCA_913057435.1). Taxonomy (GTDB): domain Bacteria; phylum Pseudomonadota; class Gammaproteobacteria; order Pseudomonadales; family Balneatricaceae; genus Marinobacterium_C. The sequence continues at coordinate 63,579 of CAJXNY010000015.1, forward strand.
GGGAGTCCTTGCCGGGTGGATGTGCAAAGAATGATAACTTAAGTTATCTACAAGTCAATAACTTTGGTTAGTTGGATTGATAACTTCCGCGTTATAACATGAGTTATATTTTCAAAAGCAGGTCACAGACACGATCATGAGCTTGGCAGATAGAATTCAGGAACGGCTATCCAATCTGGGCATGTCGCAGCGTGAGCTGGCCGAGCGGGTAGGTCTGTCGCAGGTATCAGTCCACAAGCTCACTAGTGGAAAAACAGAGTCATCTCGCCGGATTGTTGAGATAGCAAAAGCTCTCTCATGCTCTCCTGACTGGCTTCAGTCTGGGATTAAGCCTGCCAGCACGGTTAGCTTTGCTGAAACACAGTTTGTGAAAATCCCAATTTTAGATGTTGAACTGGCCGCAGGAGTAGGTACCCGTATAGACATGGAAGAAGTAACGGATTGGGTGCCAATCTCGCAGGACTGGATTTATGCCAATCGCCTGCCTGAATCGCACCTCGTAGTAGTTCGAGTATCTGGGGACTCAATGTCTCCTCGACTGCAGGATGGCGACATGTTGTTGGTCAACACCGCTGAAAAACAGCCAATGTCAGGCAAGGTATACGCTATCGCTAACGGTGATGAACTGCGGGTAAAGCGCCTGATCAAGCAGATGCGCGGCAGTTGGGTAATCAGCTCAGATAACAAGCATGATCCCGCATACCAGGATGAACTAGTGCCACCTCATGAATTTACCCAGCTGCGTGTAGTAGGCAGGGTAATCAAGGTGTTGATGGGCGATGTATAAGGTACAGTTCCTCTATCTACGACTACTAAAAATGGAGCAAGTTATTAATGGATAGGTTTAGAGTCGTAGCCCCTGAGAGGCTTTGCATATACGAGGCTGAGCTTCGGGAAAAGACCTACAATTTCATCGCTAATTTGAACCGAGTATCAGTAAAAAGTGGATACCCTATTCTGGTTGATTTGTCGCAAGTAGTCGAAATTACAGCAGCAGCTTCCGTCTTGTTATTTGCCACAACGAATACAGCGCAACTTTGGTATAATAATATCAATCAGATAACTTTTAAATTCCCGACAGAGTCTGACAATAAGATTGGATACCGTCTAATTGTAAAAACAGGGCTTGCTCGAGCGTTAAGAGCAGGTAGTGAAGATAAGCTAAATGAGCTTATTGAAAAAAATGCTTACTTTCAGTCAAGTACCAATCCAGCTGAGCATCGACTGCATACGGTTGAAATGCTAACAAGCAGGAAAAACTTTCATAAAGACAGGCTGTCGTTCTTGTCTACTGGCATCTCTGAGGCCATGCTCAATGTATCTCATCATGCATACAAAGACCCCACAACAAATATCGTAAGAATCGACGAGCGAAAAGTGGACATCGTTGACAAAATAGGCGAGAGATGGTGGCAATGTGCTTGGTTTGACAGTAGTGATGATCGCTGGGTATTCATAATATGCGATTTAGGAATAAGTATACCAGGCTCTTATAAGAAAGCAGAATACACCACAAGTAAGGCCCACATACACCTTAAGGAGGCGTTTTCACTCGGAAACAGTCGCTATCAAGGACTAGGTAGAGGCAATGGTAGCGAAGATATGAAGCGTATGGTTGAAAATTCAGGCATATACGATGAAAGTATTCTGGTCTATAGTGGTGGGGCTGAGTACTACTATGACTCAAGTATGTCTGAGCCGACATCAACCTGGTTACCTAAGTTTTTTCAAGGCACCTTGATCGAGTGGACGCTGCATGCAGGAGATTATGATGATGACAAAAATTGACGTAGGTAGGGCGTACTCAAAAACACCATTTGGCCGCTACAGAACAGATGGCGACTTTAGCGCTGAAAGGTTCAGGGAAGAGTACCTTAAGCCAGGGCTAGAGCAAGGAGATACGCTGGAAATAGATTTTACAGCTGTTGCGCTGGGAGTTGGATCGTCTTTCTTGGAAGAGGCATTTGGCGGACTGGTCAGGCAAGGGTTTGCAAAAAATGAGCTTTTAGACCGTCTTGTGATCAAGGCAAAAGAAGATTTTTATACAGAACAAGTAAAGAATTTTATTGAGGTGGCATGACCGTCAGCACACAACTCAGTCAAGGCCCCTTAGCGCCCCAGCGGGGCAGCCAGGACACCAGCACTGGCACCGCCCTGGAGGGGCCCACCTCCCCTACAGCATCTTTCAATCTGATCGATTATTCTCCCATGATCAGCATAATACTTGTGATAATTGGCTGGAGGGTTATTTACAATAATGCAAAAAAACTAGCCACTCGTACAGAGACAAAATCTTTAATTGATGAAGTTATAAAATTAACTAATGAGTTAGAGGGTATAACAATAGATTATTGGCTTTCTGGTCGAAAAAATCGAATTGAGTCCGATCTTTTTACATTACTGACCTCGGCTAAAATTGAAACATTAACTGCACGTTTAACATTACTTAAAAGAAGGCAGATAAACTTAAAAAAGAAGAGCCTTTCTTACATGGTAACTTACATGGATCTGGATTGTGAAAAAGTAGATAGTATATCAATAGATAAAAAAAGAGAGAAAGTCCATTTGTTTTTGAGTTACAAAAACGAACTAATAGATGAGCTTTATACTGTTTATGAGGAAGTCTATGAGCCCTCTTTTGGCCTAACCCCAAGGCTAAAAAGGTACATCAACGACAAACCTCAGAAAAGCAGCGCTAACTAAAAAGAACAGTTCAACCATAAGAATTAGCGCTGCACGAAAAATATTAGAAGCTGATTCGATACAGCCTACAGCATTTATACTTAGGCGTTCTCAGAGTGACATTCAAGGACGATGAATGAAAGCCTTCACCATTGCGGCAACGTCCGCAACTCTAACCGCAGCACTGCTCACAGACTGCTCTGTGACGCCGTCGCAATTATCAGCAGCGGTTACAAGCACCCAACACAAGTACTAGCTATGCCTGGGATCAGTTCTATGGCATGAACCATAACTTGGCGTGGCTGACATTACCCCAACCAGCACCAGAATCACTTTTGACCTTGGAACCTGATGAAGCCCACTTTTCAGGCTTCAGAGCAATCCCAAAATGCTAGCAAAGAAGCGAAGCTATCAACCATAAGGAAATACTCCATGAAAAAACTGCTCATCCCCCTGATTCTTTCCGTAGTAGTTGCTACCTCAGTATCTGCAGACCAGAAACCTACCTATCCTGCTTTTGATGCCCAAGTCGAAACAAAGTGCCAGTGGATTAACGGTTACACCCGTAAAGATGGAACATACGTGAGCGGTCATTACCGAGGCTGCTAGTAGCCACCTACGCTCCCATACAAAGCCCGCCAAGCGCGGGCTTTTTTACGCCTGCCTCACCCTAAACAATTAATCAAAAGTAAATCTATACCAAAAAAATTAACTAAAGTTATTGAAGTATTCGATAACTTTAGTTATCTTTCCCTCATCAACACCACAACACAGAACGCACCAATGACCAGCATCGTGTACGGAATTCTGGCCTTGGCCACCCATACCGGTCTGGTGCTCTTGGCAGTGTGGGAAATATCTAACGGGGCTTTTTGAGGGATAGGACGATGGGCGAAGGACAATACTGCTACATAGACGAACTGACCAGTATCTATGCGGACAACATGGGTACACAGGTACAGCAGGAAGAAGCTGAAACCGCTGCTCTGGAACAGGCAGCGGCTGAGTTTCTGACAGAGGAAGCTATTCGCTACGGCTTTGCTGCCAGCGATAAGGCAACCCTCGAAGACCTGCAGCAGTTCATTTGTGACGATGGGGACCTGGCTGATCAGATCAACCGCATCGGAGTGGTAATGCTTCGGGTGTCTTGCAAGCCGAATGGCTCAGCAGAGCGGGACAACCTGCTGAGCCAGGCGGCGGAAATGCAGGACGAGCTGACCCGTCGCGCTGCATTCGACATGTTGAAGCCACACGTTGGCTACTTCATGGAACTGGACACGATTGCAGCATAAGGAACGGGACGATGAGCATTGAGCACGTAAATTCGGAAATCATGGTTGAAAGCAATATCGGCGTGATCACCCGGATAAAGGTGGCGGATGAACTCAACAATGGGGACCAGCTGGACACCCTGGTAACCATTGAGCCATTCCACATGTCACTGGAGGGTAGCGAAAGAGAACGCTTTTTGCTGGAGCTTCAGCGCTTGATCAAGGGCAACGCGGGGTAACGGGACATGGACATAGCGGGACTTGTTCGGCGGCTGGGCACCGCCGGACTAACCGGGCTGCTGCAGGGGAAGGCGCTGAAGTATGTGCGCCCCTCCCCCGCTTCAGCTCAGCAAGCACGGCCTGATTTGACAGTCGGGCAGTACATCAAGGGAAGGAAGGCAGTATCTGCCTACCGGGACATAGCAAGCATTTAGGGACGGACAGGGATATGAATCAGCAAGTCTCCACTCAACCAGCCAAGCAAACGCCAATCGCGGCGCTGGCTGCCCGCCTGAGCATCAATGAAGAAGAGATGCAGGGCATTGTCATGAACACCCTCATGAAGGCCAAGGGCAACAACGGTGCCCAGGTTAGCAATGAGGAGTTCGTGACCTTCTTGGCTATCGCCAATGAGTACAGCCTCAACCCGCTGACGAAAGAGATTTATGCCTTTGCCAGCCGTGGTGCCATCCAGCCGATCGTTTCCATTGATGGCTGGCTGAAGATCATCAACCAGCACCCGCAGTTTGATGGAATGGAATTTGAGGACAGTCTCGATAGTAACGGCCAGCTGGCAGCGATCACCTGCCGCATCTATCGGAAAGATCGGAGCCGTCACATTGAGGTCACCGAATACCTGAGTGAGTGTAAAGGTACTTCGGAGCCGTGGAAAAAATGGCCAGCGCGGATGCTTCGCCATAAAGCCACCATCCAAGGTGCTCGGTATGCCTTCGGCCTGTCTGGAATTGTTGATCCGGACGAAGCTGAGCGGATTCAGTCAGTCACCGAAAAAGATGTGACGCCAGCACCGGTGCGGGAGTCACGGGCAGAACAGGCGGTTTACTCCGATGAAGACTTTCAGACCAACCTGCCCAAATGGAAGGCCCTGATTGAATCAGGCAAGCAAACACCAGAACGCATTATCAGCATGGTCGGCAGTAAAGCAGCCCTGACCGAAGCACAGCAGAAAGCAATCATGGAGGTGGCACAGTGACCGTTACAAATGCCCAAGCACGCATAAACAACTTGATTGATGCAGTAGTCGAGTCGTCTTACGAAGCTAGTCGCCTCATGTGTCACCTGACAAAGGAGTCAATCAAAGAGCCCGGAACTCGTCAGATATACATGGACGATTGGGAAGCAGTCGAGGCCGCCAGCAGGATAGTTAAAACCCTCTCAAGCGCGCTGAACATCGAAGTTGAGAACTACGGCCTAAAGCGGCCATCACAAGCACAGGAGAATTGATATGAAGCTTCTCAACCTAGTCCAAGGCAGTGAAGCCTGGAAAGCAGCCCGCGCCAAGTACTTCACTGCTTCAGAAGCCAGCATCATGATGGCCTGCAGCAAGAACGTAAGCCGTAATGAGCTACTGGCGATGAAGGCCACCGGCACCGAACAGGAGTTCAGCGAGTGGTTCGAGCGCAACATCCTGGATAAAGGCCATGAAGTTGAAGCACTGGCCCGCCCTATTGCTGAAGAGATCATTGGTGAACAGCTGTACCCGGTTACCGGTGTAAGCGATGACGACACCCTGCTGGCTTCGTTTGATGGTCTGACCATGCTGGAAGACATCTGCTGGGAGTGTAAGCAGTTCAACGCAGAGAAAGCCGCGCTGGTTGATCAGGGCGTTCTGCCTGAGGTCGATCAGTGGCAGGTTATCCAGCAGCTGGTAGTTAGCCGCGCTGATAAGTGCCTGTACATGGTCACCGATGGCACCCCGGAAAACACGCATTACCTTTGGGTAGCCCTGCAGCCAGGTAACGAACAGCAGCTGGTTGCCGGTTGGAATCAGTTTGCAGCCGACCGGGAAAACTTCTCGCCGGAGACGGTTAAATCGGAACCGGTCGCGAAGGCTCAGGCCGATCTGCCCGCTCTGATCGTCGAGCTGGTTGGTGAGGTGCGTAACTCTAACCTGGCCAGCTATCAGGACATCGTCCTGGAGCGTATCCGTTCAGTAAGCACCGATCTGAAGACTGATCAGGACTTTGCTGATGCTGACAGCACCGTGAAGTTCTTCACCAAGGCAGAGAAGGAACTGGATGCGGTCAAGAAACAGGCGCTGGGGCAGACGGCTACGATTGCCAACCTGTTCAGTACCGTTGAACTGCTGAAAGAAGAAATGCGCACCAAGCGCCTGGAACTGAACCGGCTGGTTAAAGCGAAGAAGGAAGAGGTTCGCCTTAACATCATTACCGCCGCCAAGCAGGCACTGGCTGAGCACATTGCCAGTCTGAATGCTCAGCTGGCCGGTCACCACTTGCCGGTAATCACTGCCGACTTTGCCACTGCGATTAAGGGTAAGAAAACGATCACCAGCCTGCAGTCAGCCGCAGATGATGAGCTGGCCCGCGCCAAGGTCGAAGCCAACCAGGTCTTCAGCCGGGTTCAGGCAAATATCACTGCTCTGAATGAGCTGGCCGCTGATTACATGTTCCTGTTCCAGGACGCCGCCAATCTGGTACAGCTGGATCAGGGCCACATGAGCGCCGAAGTTAAAGCCCGCATTGCTGACCACAAAGAAGCTGAGCGGAAGCGCCAGGATGCCGAGCGTGAACGCATCCGCCAAGAAGAAGCCGCGAAGCTGAAACATGAACAGGAAATGGTCGAGCTCAAGCGCCAGGAGGCAGAGGCCGAGCTTCAACGTGAACAGCAGGCAGCTCAGGTAGTCGCAACCCCAACACCGGTAATTGGCCCGGCCTCAGCAGCAAATGAACCGGCACAGGTAAACATACCGGCTGAACCACGTTTCAAGATGCCGACAGGCCGCCGTCAACAGACAGAAGAAATGATCTCTGTTTCGCGGAAAGAGTACGAACAGCTGCAGCGTGATAGCCGCCTGCTGGCAGCCCTGCAGGCTCAAGGCGTGGACAACTGGGATGGTTACGATTCTGCGCTTGAATCACTCATCGACGCAGCCTGAATAAGCTAGGGCAGCCGGACACTGCCCTATCACTGGACGATAAAACGGGACAAATAGCATGAAGGCAAATACTGATCTGGACGCAGCCAACGAGCCTGAAATGGTCGAGGTGGTTGATGATGTTTTCAATACCTCAGCCCACACCATGCAGGCCGACCTGATCGGCGTTATCCGGGAAGCCTGCAAGGCCCTCCCTGATATCTGGCAGAGAATGCCACGGGATAAGCAGCAGGACTTCCTGGATAGCTGGGACAAGCAGGTAAAGACGATTGTTGAAACCTGCGTGAAGCATATCGCTTCAGATGGTCGGCCTTTCGTATTGGCAACGGTCGATCAAGTCGTTTTCAAGAAAGGCATTGAGGCCAAGCTGAAGATCGACAGCGGCCCACATGAAGATGGCGCACCATCAGGAGCCCATGAACTGGCAGATAACACTGGCCAGAACGTGATGATCATTCTGCCTGGTATGGGTGACTACGAAGGGTCAGAAGAAGATAAGCCGGTCGCGGAAGACGATCAGCCAGACCTGTTGGATAGCGCCAGCGACGATCTGTTTGACGATGCTTTGCAGATTATCCAGGACAGAGACAGTATTTCTATCAGCGCCCTGCAGAAAGAACTGAAGATCGGCTACAACCGCGCTGCACGACTGGTAGATCTTATGGAAACAGCGGGTTATATCGGCGTGGCCACCGGCACCGGCCGCCGCCCAGTCCTCTGAAAATGAACTGCAATCACTGCGACGGGATATGCCGAAACCGGTGCATATCCCAACCAACACTATCGAAAACAAGGAAGACAACACAATGCTGATTCTGACACGCCGTACAGGTGAAACTCTGATGGTTGGTGACGATGTCACCGTAACTGTACTGGGCGTTAAAGGTAACCAGGTTCGCATTGGTATCAATGCGCCTAAAGACGTTTCTGTTCATCGCGAAGAGATCTACCTGCGTATCCAGAACGAGAAAGCACAGGAAGCAGCGGGCACTGATGACAAGTAAATCAGGACACTGGGACTGGCGGCGAGCATGCCGCCAAAGCAACGGACATAAAGAAGGACGAGGACGAGACAATGGGAATCAAGCACAAAGAACTGGCAGAAAAAGCAAAACACGCAGCAGGCCTAGCAGGCAGTAACGCGAACCTTATTCCAGCAGCTGTGCAGGCTTATATTGAGTTACTGGAAGCTCACATTAAAGACATGGATGATCTGGCCGACCAGGTCCGCGCACAGGACACTATCGAACGCCTGAAGCGCGGTGAACGGGCTTACAACGAGTGCCCTATCTGGAAGCGCCGGCACAAAGTATCAGCAGCAGCCTGATCAGATAGAAATACAAACCGGGGCCTGGACAACCCCGGTTTTTTAACGGACGAAGAAGACGAGGACAGTGCCATGGGCTCTATGTCACACCCAATATCCTGGGTTACCAAGCGAAAACTGGCTGAGATTACCGGCTACACAGAGGCAGCAATTTCTACAAAAGTCCGTGACGGAGTTTGGAGAGAAGGCGTAATCTTTGTGAAGTCGCCCGATGGCCGCCTGCAGTTCAATTTAGAGGAGTACTCAAATTGGGTGCAATCCGGCAGACGGGTCTGAAAATAAGACCCTCATCAATACAAATACGTTTCCAGTACCAAGGTCGGCGGTATGAAGAAACAGTAAAAATGAAACCGACACAAGCAAATATAAGGGCAGCGGCGCGAATGCGTCAGGACATACTACGAGAAATTGCGCTTGGACAGTTCAGCTTCTCCAACTGGTTTCCTGACAGCAAACACGCCACGGCAGAGAATGCAGCAAGCGGCACCTTTGCACAGGTGGCCACTGACTATCTGGAGAGTTTAACCCTGGCAGACTCAACGATCCAAGAGTATCGCAAGCTCATGAAAAGGTACTGGATACCAATACTGGGAGATTCACTGATTCGAGATCTGCGGTATTCCACTCTGATCAAGTCAGTGAATGGCATCCCATGGAGAACGGCTAAAACACGTAATAACGCAATCGTGCCACTGAAAGGAGCTTTCCGCTTTGCGTTGCAGGACCTACTGATTGAGCATAACCCAGCAGACTCTATTACCAACATCAGGCATATGAAGCCAGACCCTGACCCATTCAGCCTTAGCGAGATCAACAAGATCACAGCCTGGCTTTATGAAAGCACCCATGAAACAGAGGCTAACCTTATCGACTTTGCTTTCTGGAGTGGCCTGCGGTCATCTGAGCTATCAGCACTGCTGTGGTCAGACGTCGACTGGAACAAAGGCGTTGTGAAGGTTCAGAGGTCACGGGAACGGTCTGGCGGTGGAGTGAAGCCACCAAAGACGTATCAGGTCAGAGAGGTAGAACTGAACAGCCGGTCACGGGAAGCTTTGCAACGGCAACGGCGCTGGACTGAGCTGCAGAATAAAGAGGTATTTCTTAATCCAAATACCGGCGAGCACTATATGACGAATAAGTCAGTCCGGACATTCTTTGCGAAGGCACTGAAGAGATTGGGGATTAGACATCGGCCTCCATACCACACGCGACATTCGTTCTGTACGCTGGCACTAACATCGGGAGCAAATGTAATGTGGGTCAGCAGGCAGATGGGACACTCATCAACACAGATGACGTTGACCAGATATTCGGCATGGATTGGTGGCTTATCACCTAACAGTGAAAGCTCAAAACTGGATGCCCTTTCGGGTATGGGAATATCGGAAGAAGCAGCCCTAAATCAATAGAAATGGGGCAACTGTGGGGCAAGTGAATTGCAAAAACGTGTAACTCATTGATTCTAAAGAAGCTTGATGGTCGGGACGGCAGGATTTGAACCTGCGACCCCCTGCACCCCATGCAGGTGCGCTACCAGACTGCGCTACGCCCCGACAAGCTCCGAAGAGGACTCAAATACTAGCCTAACACGTTGATTGTGTGAAGCTTTTTTTAGACTGATTTGAGGATTTTCAGTATATCTTCCAACTCACTGATGGTTTGTCGTGTGAGTTGCTTTACCCGTGCACTGTCGTCATCGGCAATGTCGCCCGTTAACCACTGGCGTGCACCACTGATGGTATAACCCTGATCATGTAGCAGGCTTTTTACCTGCCGGATAAGCAATACATCCTGACGCTGATAATAGCGTCGGTTACTGCGCTTTACCGGCTGAATCTGATCAAATTCCTGTTCCCAATAACGTAATACATGGGCTTTGAGGTCGCAGAGTTCTGCGACTTCGCCAATGGTGAAATAACGTTTGTTGGGGAGGACCGAGCTGTCAGTACTCTCCACCGCTGTCGGCATAGGCCTCGACTCGGTCCTTCAGTTTCTGACCCGGACGGAAGGTCACCACCCGGCGTGCCGAGATGGGGACTTCTTCTCCCGTTTTGGGATTCCGGCCCGGACGTTGACGCTTATCGCGAAGGTCAAAGTTACCGAAGCCGGACAGTTTCACCTGCTCGTTTGACGCCAGACTGACGCGAATCTCTTCAAAGAAGGATTCCACCATTTCTTTAGCTTCTCGCTTGTTCAGCCCCAACTCGTCGTAGAGGCGTTCAGCCATATCTGCTTTGGTCAAAGAGCCCATTTCACTCACCCTTGTGAACGCTTACCGCTGAGTGGCACTCAGATTTTCTGCAAGTGCGCTCAGGGAAGCATCGATGATGCTGTTGATTTCTTCATCATTAAGAGTGCGTGATGGATGTTGCCAGGTCAACCCCAGAGCCAGAGATTTTTTACCGGATTCAATGCCTTGGCCGCGATATACATCAAAAAGAGTGACCTCTTTGAGGTGTTCACCACCCTGGGCCGCCACGACTTCACGCACAGAATCAAATGAAACTGATTCATCCATGACCAGTGCGATATCACGACGGGACTCAGGGAATTTGGACAGTTCGTTGAACCGTGCCAGGTGGCCATCACGCAGGCTGTCCAGATCAATCTCGAACAGGAACAGGTCGCCATTGATGCCCAGATCTTTGCTCAGGCTTGGGTGCAGCGCACCGATGAAGCCAACGGCTTCGCCATTGCGTTCGATCTGCGCCGTCTGGCCCGGGTGCAACGCAACGTGCTCACCGGCAACGAAACGGTACTGGTCAGCCGCACTGCCCAGTGCCAGCAGAGATTCCAGATCCGCCTTGATGTCGTAGAAATCGACATCTGCGTTATCGGCACTCCAGCCTTCTGGCGCACGACGACCGGTGATCAGGCCAGCAATGACGTTCTGCTGTTTGATCTGGTCGCTTTCAGTCTGTTCAGTCTGCGGCAGGAAGCGCTGACCGGTTTCGAACAGGCGGATGCGGTTCTGCTGACGATTCTGGTTGTACAGTGCTGCTTTCACCAGACCCGGCCACAGCGTGGTACGCATCACTGCCATTTCAGCGGAGATCGGGTTTGCCAGGGCGATCGCTTCGTATTTGTCGTCGAATTTCTTCGCCAGACCGGCTTCGATGAAGCTGTAGGTGATCGCTTCCTGGTAACCACGGCCAATCATGTTGCGACGGATACGGTCAACCGATACCTGTGCTTCGCAATCCGCTTTAAATGGCAGGGATGCATTCGGTACGCGAACCGGCAGGTTGTTGTAGCCGTAGACACGCGCCAGCTCTTCAATCAGATCGGCTTCGATGCTGATGTCGAAACGGTAAGACGGTACGGAGACAGCCCACTGTGCATCACCGTCGGCTTCAACGGTCAGGCCCAGACGGGTCAGGATCTCAACGATTTCGTCTACCGCCATCTCGAACGCCAGCATGCTGTTTACTTTGGCGTGACGCAGGCGAACCTGCGCGGGTACTGGCAGGTGTGCTTCGCTCGCCACTTCAGTGACCGGGCCAGCGTCACCGCCAACAATCTCCAGCAGCAGCTCGGTGGCGCGGTCAATGGCGTTCGCCTGCAGCTGCCAGTCAACACCCCGTTCAAAACGGTGTGAAGAGTCGGTGTGCAGGCCGTAGGAACGAGCGCGACCGGCAATCGCCAGCTGAGTGAAGAACGCACTTTCCAGGAAAATGTTGTTTGTCTCAGCCGTACAGCTGGTTGACTCACCCCCCATGATGCCAGCCATGGCAACCGGGCCATTGTCATCGGCAATCACCAGAGTGTCAGCGTTAAGCGTGATCTGCTGGCCATCGAGCAAGGTCAGTGGTTCGTCCTGCTGCGCCATACGTGCAACCACTTTGCCGGACAGCTTGTCCAGGTCAAAGGCGTGCATCGGCTGGCCCAGTTCCAGCAGTACGTAGTTGGTAACATCAACCACAGGGTCAATGGAACGCACACCAGAGCGACGCAGTTTTTCAACCATCCACAGTGGCGTCGTCGCCGCCGGGTTGATATTGCGGATAACCCGACCCACATAACGTGGGCAGTTTTCCGGTGCTTCCAGCGCAATCGGGAAGGTATCGTCGATGGCCGGTGCCGTTGCTTTGATCTCTACAAAGCTGACCGGCGCTTTATTCAGCACGCCAACTTCACGGGCCAGGCCACGGATAGACAGACAGTCGCCACGGTTTGGCGTCAGATCAACATCAATGATCTTGTCGTTCAGGCCCATGTACTCGCGCAGGCAGGTGCCTACCGGTGCATCAGCGGCCAGCTCCATGATGCCATCAGCATCGTCAGAGATGCTCAGCTCAGCCGCCGCACACAGCATGCCGAAAGACTCGACCTGGCGCAGCTTGGCTTTTTTGATTTTGAATGGCTTACCATCCGGCGTTGGCAGCTCGGCACCCACAGTGGCGAATGCTGTTTTCAGCCCCGCACGGGCGTTAGGCGCGCCACAGACCACCTGGATCTCTTCACTGCCGTTGGAAACCGTACACACCTGCAGTTTGTCTGCATTAGGGTGCGGTTCCGCTTTGATGATTTCACCGACGATCACGCCAGAGAAGTCACCGGCAACGGCGTCTACTTCGTCTACTTCCAGACCGGCCATGGTGACCTGGTCTACCAGTTCCTGAGTGCCGATGGCCGGGTTTACCAGCTCGCGCAACCACTGTTCACTGAATTTCATTGTGCTTGTTCCAAAAATTCTGTTGCTGTCGTTGTTCCGGGCCGGGGTTAAAATCCACCCGGCCCACCGGGTCGCTCAACGCTGTTTAGCGGAACTGACCCAGGAAACGCAGATCGTTTTCGAAGAACAGACGCAGATCGTTTACGCCGTAGCGCAACATCGCCAGACGCTCAACGCCCATACCGAAGGCAAAGCCGGTGAATTCTTCAGGATCAATGCCAACCGCATTAAATACCTTCGGATGCACCATGCCGCAGCCCAGCACTTCCAGCCATTTACCATCACCACGGTCGATATCGACCTCAATAGACGGTTCTGTAAATGGGAAGTAGGACGGACGGAAACGGACTTTTACGTCTTCTTCAAAGAATTCGCGCAGGAACTGCTCCAGCGTGCCTTTGAGATCCGCAAAGCTGATGTCTTTGTCGACCAGCAGACCTTCCACCTGGTGGAACATTGGCGAGTGGGTCTGATCATAGTCACAGCGGTAAACACGGCCCGGACAGATGATGCGGATCGGTGGCTGCTGTTTTTCCATGGTCCGCACCTGGACACCGGAGGTGTGGGTACGCAGCAGGGTGTTGGCATTGAAGTAGAAGGTGTCGTGCATGGCACGCGCCGGGTGATGCGCCGGAATATTCAGCGCTTCGAAGTTGTGGTAGTCATCTTCGATCTCCGGACCTTCTTCTACGCTGTAACCGATACCGGCAAAGAACTGCTCGATACGCTGCATGGTACGGGTTACCGGATGCAAACCACCCAGCTCTTCACCACGCCCAGGCAGGGTTACATCAATCTGTTCCGCTGCCAGGCGCTTGGCCAGGGCTTCGGTTTCCAGATCATATTTGCGTGCAGAAAGCTTGTCCTGCAGCGCCTGCTTGGCTTCATTGATGCGTGCGCCTGCAGCCGGACGCTCTTCAGCAGACAGTTTACCCAGGCCTTTCATCAATACAGTCAGCAGGCCTTTCTTGCCCAGATAATCAACACGTACCTGGTCCAGCGTCTGTACACTGGTCGCCTGCGCGACGGCGTTTTCGCCTTCAGCCAGCAGGGTTTGAATGTTTTCCATTTCCGGCTCCGAAAATTAACAACGATCTATCTCTGTTCAAGCTACCGAAAGAAGACGGTTGCGGTGTTCGCCGCTTCTTAGCAATAGATTCAACCAGAGACAGATAAAAAAACAGGGGAAGAGTTTGCACCCTTCCCCTATTTAAAATATCAGCGACCTGTAAACAGGCGGGTGGGCTTATGCCAGAGCAGCTTTCGCTTTCTCTACCACAGCCGCAAATGCATTCGCTTCATGTACAGCCAGATCAGCCAGTACTTTACGGTCGATTTCAACGTTAGCCTTTTTCAGACCAGCGATGAAACGGCTGTAAGACAGACCATTGATACGAGCTGCAGCGTTGATACGAGCGATCCACAGAGCACGGAACTGACGTTTACGTTGACGACGGTCACGGTAAGCGTACTGACCAGCTTTGATTACCGCCTGTTTAGCAACGCGGAATACACGGGAACGAGCACCGTAGTAACCTTTTGCTTGTTTCAGGACTTTCTTGTGACGACGACGAGCAACAACACCACGTTTTACGCGAGCCATTTAAACCTTCCTTTACTAAATTCTGTTAAAAACCAATTAGATGTACGGCAGCATACGGCGGATCAACGCCTTATCAGCAGCATGAATCTGCTTCAGAGGACGCAGCTTACGCTTACGCTTAGTGCTCTTTTTGGTCAGAATGTGGCTAGTATGGGACTGCTTGTGCTTGAAGCCATTAGCAGTTTTGCGGAAGCGCTTGGCGGCGCCACTTACAGACTTGATTTTAGGCATGTCAAAAATCTCCACGCATTCATTTAGTTGTGTTCACCTGGAATAACAAAACCCGCAGCAGCGTCCGAAGACACGGCTACGGGTTATCGGAATTCAGGTTACTTTTTCTTCTTCGGAGCAATAACCATGATCAGCTGACGGCCTTCCATTTTTGGGCGCTGTTCCACTGTACCCAACTCGAGGAGGTCTTCCTCAACGCGTCGGAGCAGTTTCATACCCAGGTCCTGGTGAGCCATTTCGCGACCGCGGTAACGCAGGGTTACCTTGGCTTTGTCTCCGTCTTCAAGGAAACGAGACAGGTTGCGTAGTTTTACCTGGTAGTCTCCATCTTCCGTATTAGGACGGAATTTTACTTCTTTCACCTGAATCTGGTGCTGTTTCTTCTTAGCTTCGTTGGCCTGCTTCTTCTGTTCATACAGATGCTTGCCATAGTCCATCACTTTACAAACGATGGGATCAGCGTCAGAAATCTGCACCAGATCGAGTTCCACTTCCCGCGCGGCTTCAAGAGCTTCGCGCAGGGTTACAACACCAATCTGCGTGCCGTCGGGACCGATCAGTCGACATTCAGTTGCTCGAATATTTTCGTTGATCGACGGGCGTTGCTCACGGCGTACACCCTTTCTGTTATCGCGCCTGATGGTTCTATCTCCTGATCAGTTATGCCTGACGGCCTTTGCGAGCCACGTCCTGGCTCAGCAGATTTTCAAATTCGTTCAGAGTCATGCTACCCAGGTCTTCACCGGTACGGGTTCGTACGGCTACAGAACCTGACTCGACTTCTTTATCACCTACTACCAACAGATATGGAATCTTTTGTAGGGTCCGTTCACGGATTTTAAAGCCGATTTTCTCATTTCTCAAGTCTGCTGTTGCACGGAAACCAATATCTTCCAACTGGTTAGCAACTTTCTGACAATATTCGCCCTGCTTATCGGTGATATTCATCACCACTGCCTGGGTTGGTGCCAACCATGTTGGCAATGCACCTGCAGTTTCTTCAATCAGAATACCGATAAAGCGTTCGAAGGAACCCAGCGTTGCACGGTGCAACATAACTGGCGTTTCACGATCACCCGCTTCGTTAACAAACTGAGCATTCAGACGACCCGGCATTGAGAAGTCGACCTGAATAGTACCACACTGCCACACACGTCCCAGACAATCTTTCAGGGAGAATTCAATTTTAGGGCCATAGAAGGCACCTTCGCCTGGCAACAGGTCCCAATCCAGCTTAGCTGCATTTAGTGCTTCAGCCAGTGCTTCTTCCGCTTTATCCCAGACCTCGTCACTACCTACGCGCTGTTCAGGGCGGGTAGACAGCTTGTACAGGATCTCGGTGAAGCCGAAATCAGCATACACTTCATGTAGCAAGCGGATAAATTCAGACACTTCACTCTGGATGCTGTTTTCAGCACAGAAGATATGCCCATCATCCTGTACAAAACCGCGCACACGCATAATACCGTGCAACGCACCGGAAGGCTCATTACGGTGGCAGGAGCCAAACTCAGCCATACGCAACGGCAGATCACGATAAGAACGCAGGCCCTGGTTAAACACCTGAATATGACATGGGCAGTTCATTGGCTTCACAGCGAAGTCACGGTTCTCGGAGTGCGTCGTGAACATCTGCTCAGAAAACTTATCCCAGTGGCCGGATTTTTCCCACAATGTACGCTCTACGATCTGGGGCGTTTTAACTTCAACATAGTTGTTACGGCGCAGCTTCTGACGCATGTACTGTTCGATCTGCTGATACAGCGTCCAGCCATTCGGATGCCAGAACACCATACCTGGCGCTTCTTCCTGCATGTGAAACAGGTTCAGCTGCTTGCCCAGTTTACGGTGATCACGCTTCTCCGCTTCTTCCAGGCGGAACAGGTAGTCTTTCAAGTCTTTCTTGTCGCTCCAGCAGGTACCGTAAATACGCTGCAGCATCTCGTTATTGGAGTCACCGCGCCAGTAAGCACCCGCCACCTTCATCAGTTTGAAGACTTTCAGGAAACCCGTTGCCGGTACGTGTGGGCCACGACACAGATCGATAAAATCGCCCTGTTTGTAGAAAGACAGTTGCTGATCAGCAGGAATATCCTTGATGATCTCAACCTTGTATTTCTCTCCCATCTCTTCAAACATGGCGACGGCTTCGTCACGCATCATCAAAGAGCGTTCAACTTTGAGATTCTGCTTAGCCAGCTGTTTCATTTTCGCTTCGATCTGGGTCAGATCTTCCGGCGTAAATGGTCGCTCGTAAGCAAAGTCATAAAAAAAGCCATCGTCGATCACCGGACCGATGGTGACCTGGGCGCCAGGAAACAGATCCTGCACAGCCATGGACATCAGGTGAGCACAGGAGTGACGCAGCACTTCCAGGCCTTCCTCGTCACGACCCGTGATAATGGCCAGGTTAGCGTCTTCGGTCATTACGTAACTGGTATCCACCAGCTCGCCATTAACCTTACCGGCCAGGGCAGCTTTCGCCAGACCGATACCGATATCGGCAGCGACATCAAAGACGCTTACCGGCGCATCAAATTCACGTTTACTTGCATCAGGGAGAGTAATTACAGGCATTTTTAATCCTTGCTCAGTGGTGGCCCCTACCAAAGGTCACATAAGTCACTTAAGTCGATGTTAATGAAGTAGTAAGCACCGTACAAACCAGGTACCGTGCACAGGGATAGAGTGTACCCCAAGATAGAAGTCGCAGGCTAATGTGCTGCGCTGCAAAATTCCGTAATAACCGTCACATTCTCAATGTTTTACGTCATTTACGAAGCATGAAGCACAGGCCCCTGCAGTACCGCTGCTCTGCGTAAGTCCGGCACCGCAATTCAATGCTGGATTTTGCCTACTCCACATCCACAAGCTGACGGCGGGTATACAGAATATGCTCACGCGCTGCCGTCCTGGCGGCATCGGCATCGCGCTGCTGCAGGGCCTGGTGAATAGTGGCATGTTGCGCCCGAATACCATCTGGATAACGACCATGGCGAATCAGCGTGCGGTTAAGCACGCCATAGATCGCATTAAAATAGCGCTCGTAGAAAATCTGGCTGAACGAGATAATCAGCATATGGTGGCTGGCATCGGCAATCATGGTGTGAAAGCGCAGATCCGCTTTGGCCTTGGCCAGGGTGGTTTCGCCACCATTGCTGCGCGCCTGCATCTGATCATGCTCGCGCGCCAGCAGCGCCAGCTCCTCATCCGTTGCACGTAAGGCGGCGTAATAAGCCGCCTCCCCTTCCAGCGCCGCACGCGCTTCGAGTACCTGTAACTGGAAGTCCGGATTATCCCCCACCCCCTCCAGTGGCATATCCAGGTGGCACGCCAATAAGTTGCGGCAGCGACTGACCGCACCGTGGCGACTCTCAATCAGACCTTCCGCTTCCAGCTGAAACCAGACTTCTCTCACCGTTGCCCGCGCCAGGCCATAGTGCTGCGCCAGCTGGCGCTGCGAAGGCATCCGTTCACCAGGGCGGATCTCACCCGATAGCATCTGGCGTTTAAGCTCGGCCACAAGGCTCTGGCCTGTATAAGCAGGTTTAGTCATCAGATAAGAAGGATTATCACTGTACTTGAAGGGTGAATACCGGCCCTTTTGGTCAGACCAGTTACTAGTATAGCATTTATTTATTGCCCCTCCTCTCCTATCGTAAACGCATCGCTTCAACTGGCCCCAGCCGTAACACATTATTAGAAGGGCCAGACAACCAAAACAAGAACCGGTGAAATGCTATGTCTGTTAACTCCTCTCCTATCCGGGTAGGTCTGTTTGTTACCTGTCTGGTCGATATGTTTCGCCCCAGCGTCGGCTTTGCCACAGTAAAACTGCTGGAGCAAGCGGGCTGCACCGTTGAAGTACCTGAAGCCCAGACCTGCTGTGGTCAGCCCGCCTTCAATTCAGGCGACCGGGAAACCACCCGAGATATCGCAAAGCAGACCATCGCAGCATTTGATGGCTACGAATATGTCGTCGGCCCATCCGGTTCCTGTATTGGCATGCTGCACTACTTCACCGACCTGTTCGATGAAGCGGATCCATGGAAAGCCCGCGCTGAAGATCTGAAAAAGCGCAGCTTCGAGATCACTTCATTCCTGGTCGATGTGCTGGACTTCGATCAGGTTCTGGCCAGTTTCGATCAGAAAGTTACCTATCACGACTCCTGCTCCGGCTTGCGCCAGCTGGGTGTCAAAAGCCAGCCACGCAAACTGCTGGGCAAAGTCGACGGCACCGAACTGGCCGAAATGCCCGAAGCAGAAACCTGCTGCGGCTTCGGCGGCACCTTCTGTGTGAAATACCCGGACATCTCCAACCGTATGGTCAGCAATAAAACCGGCTTTGCCGACGAAACAGGTGCGCAGACTCTGCTCGGTGGTGATCTTGGCTGCCTGTTAAACATGGCAGGCAAACTCAAGCGCGAAGGCAAGGCAATGGAAGCCCGCCACGTAGTAGAAGTGCTGGCCGGTATGACCGACACACCAGCGATTGGTGAAGCCGATTACGACCTTGGCAAGCAACTGTAAGGCGGGAGATAAACATGCAGATTAAAAGCCCTGAATTTAAAGAAAACGCCCGCATCGCCCTTAAAGATGTCGGCCTGCAAAAAGCACTGGGTAACCTGAAAGCCGGTTTCCCGGAAAAGCGCGCCATTGCTGTCCAGCGGATGCCAGAATTTCACGATATGCGCGATGAAGCGCGTGATCTGAAAAACCATATTCTGGAAAATCTGGATATCTATCTGGAGCAGTTCGAGTCCAAAGTGACTGAAAACGGTGGCCATGTTCACTGGTGCCGCACCTCCGATGATGCCCGCAAAACTATTCTGGATATCTGCCAGCAGGTTGACGCAAAAACCGTCACCAAAGGTAAATCCATGGTCTCGGAAGAGATCAATCTGAATGAATACCTGGAAGAGAACGGCGTACAGCCGATTGAAACCGATCTGGGCGAGTACATCCTCCAGTTGCGCAACGACCACCCCAGCCACATTATCGCCCCGGCGATCCACCTCAACCTGGAAGATGTGTCTGAAGCGTTCCATGAGCATCATAAAAAGCCCAAGTCTGATGACCCGGCGGTACTGATGCAGGAAGCGCGCGAAGAGCTGCGCACCAAGTTTGTTAACGCTGACGTAGGCATTACCGGGGCTAACTTCCTGGTGGCAGAGACAGGCTCCACGATTATCGTGACCAACGAAGGTAACGGTGACCTGACCCAGACCCTGCCCAAAACCCACATTGTCATCACCTCCATCGAGAAAGTGGTGCCAACGCTGGAAGATATGACGCTGTTCCTGCGTTTGCTGGCCCGCTCAGCAACCGGCCAGGAATTCACGGTGTACAACACCCTGTCGACCGGCCCACGCCGCGAAGGCGATGCCGATGGCCCGGACAACTTCCATGTTGTGTTAGTCGATAACGGCCGTAGCGACATGGTTGGGGGTGAGCTGCACGACATGCTGCGCTGTATCCGCTGCTCTGCCTGCATGAACCACTGCCCGGTATATGGCGCTGTCGGTGGCCATGCGTACGGCTGGGTATACCCGGGCCCAATGGGCTCCGTCCTCACACCACAGATGGTCGGGATCGAAAAAGCGGGCAACCTGCCGAACGCATCCACTTTCTGTGGCAAGTGTGAAGAGGTCTGCCCGGTTCGCATCCCGCTGCCAAAACTGATGCGACACTGGCGTACTAACGAGTTTGAAAAACACCTGAGCCCAAAAGCGGTGCGCTGGGGCATTGCGGGCTGGGGCTTCTTCGCCAAACGGCCCAAACTCTACCGCCAGATGTCCAACACTTCTAACTGGTTTATGCGCACCATGGCGGGTAAGAAGGGCCGCATCAACAGCTTGCCACTGGCGGGCGGCTGGACGGACTTCCGTGATATGCCCGCTCCATCGGGTAAAACATTTATGCAGCAATGGCAGAAAAAGCAGGGGGACAAGTCATGAGCAAAGCTGAGATTATGGGCAACATCCGTCGCGGCCTGCGTCGCGGTGAAGCCAACGAAGCACAACGCGCCGCGGTACATAACCGCCTGAACGCCAAAGCCAACAACCTGGTGCCCAAGCGCGCCCAGCTGCCCCACGCCGAACAGGTTGCCCTGTTCAAATCCATGGCACTGGAAGCAGCCGCCGAGATCATCGAGCTAAGCGAGCATAGCGAAGTTCCACAGGCTGTAGCCGACTGGCTGCATGTCAACCAGATCAAAGAGCTGGTCAGCGCCTCTGATGCTGTGCTTAACGAAATGGACTGGAGCCCGCTGGGTGATATCCAGCGTGTTGAACGCGTGGCTCAGGCCGGTGATATGGCCAGCCTGACCACCACCTTTGCAGGCATCGCCGAAACCGGCACGCTGATGCTGCATTCGCGTGGCGAAAGCCCGACTACCCTGAATTTCCTGCCGGATATTCACCTGGCCATACTGCACCGTTCTACCATCGTCGGCCCTTACGAGGATGCCTGGAAGATGATCCGCGAAGCATTTGGTAACAAACTGCCGCGCACCATCAATATGGTCACCGGCCCTTCACGTAGCGCCGACATCGAACAGAAACTGCAGATGGGCGCTCACGGGCCGCGCACACTGGTTATTTTGCTGATCAACGACTGATCCGCACATCACCTCTACTTTATCGCTCCTTTTTTAACCCCCGGCATCGTTCGCCATGCCGGGGGTTGCCCTTATGAGCCATCACCGGGTGGCTCTTTTTTTCCTGCCCTGATATGCCAATGCCTTGGACTGACCAGGAACGTCACTGCTAAGCTCGCATCGCTTGCAGGACGATTTCTCCAGACAGGATTCAGCTATGCCCGCCACCCAGCAATTTTACCGCTCTGCTGAACTGCCCTGGCTGGAAATTCGCCATAGCGCCAACAGTGCAAGCTGCTTTGACCCCCACACACATAGCACCCACTCCATCGGCTGCCTGCTTGAAGGCCAGAGTTACTTTCACTATCGCGACCAGAAGCGCACCTGCAGCACCCAGCAACTGTGCCTGATTAACGCTGATGAAGTGCATGCATGCCGTCCCGATACCGAACAGGGCTGGCGCTATCTGATGCTATATATTGAGCCGCAGTGGCTAACCGGGCTGTTTAACGAAGGCGCGGAACCCGGCAATCAGCCGTTGCGATTCAAGCAGCCTCAATTGACAAGCCCGTCCCTGAGCCAGCAATTTATTCAAAACTGCATCCAGCTGACCCAGCTCGGTGGGTTGATACAGCAGGAACAACTCGCCACCCTGCTCTCCACACTCTGCCAGCAAGACAGCAGAGCACCAGACAGACCCCAAACACTACACCGCCCAGCGCTGCAACGAACCGCCGAATATATCCGCGCTCATTATCAGCAAAGCCTCAGCCTGACCGAGCTGGCCCACATAAGCGGCCTCAGCCCCAGTCACCTGCAACGCAGCTTCCGCCAGCATTTCGGCGTCAGCCCGGCACACTTTCAACACCAGTGCCGCATCAACGACGCCTGCCAGCGCCTGCGCCAGCAACAACCGATCAGTGAAGTTGCCGCCGCCACCGGCTATGCCGACCAGAGCCACCTGTATCGCTGGTTCCGCCGCTTTATCGATACCACACCCCGCCAGTACAGTAAGGCACGGCCACTTTCTTTGAAACTGACCTGATGCCCTAAAACCCCAGCCCAAACCTCAGTACCATAAAGCACAGCATCCCCGCCACAATAGTGGTCAGCAGATCTTTACGCACCAGCGCCACCAGCGCGGCAAACAGCCCGGCCAGCAGCCAGGGGTTACGCCAGCTCAGCCACAGCTCGCCCTGGGGGATCAGCACCGCTGGAACAATGATGGCCGTCAGCACCACTGGCGGAACAAAACCCAGCCCGGTACTGAGCCAGGGCGGAAAGCGCACTCGCCCGGCCATCGCAAACAGCACATAACGCACACTGAAAGTCACCAGAAACATACCGAGGATCAGCACGACTTCATTCACAGCGTCACCTCCAGTGTTGCCGTTTTACGCTGCTTTAGCATATGCAGCGACAGACCCGTAGCAATTCCGCACAACGCAGCCACAATCAGGCCCAGCTTATGGGGCAGGCCCACCGTAGCCATCGCCATTGTGCCGGACACAATCACCGCCGCCCACATCGGTGTGTTACGCAGATAGGGCACCACCATGCCAATAAACGTGACTGACATGGCGAAATCCAGTCCCCACTGGGTCATATCCGGGAACAGTTCTCCCAGGCCGACACCCAGCGCCGTACAAAGCACCCAGTTGCTATACATGGCTATCATTGACCCCAGATAAAACCAGTGCGCATGGCTCAGATCACTGTTACCCAGATACCGGCTGCTCACCGCCGCGAAGGTTTCGTCGGTCAGTCCGAACGCCATCAGCATCCGCCAGCGCTGTGGCAGATGCCGCACCTTTGGCACCAGATTGGCGGCATACAACAGGTGGCGCAGATTAACCACAAAGGTGGTGGCGATAATCACCGGAACCGCTGCCCCGGCGGCCATCAGCCCCAGCGCTATAAACTGGCTGGAGCCAGCAAAAACAATCAGCGACATCGCCAGCGCACCCAGCGCCGACAGGCCACTGGGCTCTGCCAGGGTACCAAAAATAATGCCGAACGGAATCGCTCCCACAATGAGCGGTAAGGTGGCTTTGGCACCCGCCAGAAACTCTGCCCAACGTGACGCCTTCGCCTCACCCTTTACACAAGACTGTACAGTCATACTTTCACCTTTCTCTGTCACAGCGCCAGCTGCATGTACACATCAGACCGCGGATAGATAGATTTCCCCTGCGGATGGGGTACCGATGCAAAACCCAGGTTCTGATAAAGCTGCATGGCACGTTCAAGCTTGCTGGCCGTTTCCAGGTACACCTGCCGGGCACCCAGTTCACGGGCCTTGTTCAAGGCTGTCAGCAAGAGTTCCCGACCAACCCCTAGCCCCTGACTGTCGTGCTCAACACCCATTTTTGAGATTTCATACTGTTCAGCGCTGTGCCGCGCCAGTGCAACACAGCCCACCACCTGACCATTATTGATGGCAAACCAGATATAGCCGCCTCGCGCCAGGTAATAGCCCTCTGGATTCTCCAGTGCCTGCTGATCCTGTGTGGTCAGCTCACCCTGAAAATATCGCTCCAGCCAGTCACGGTTCAGCACATCAAAATAGCCACGCAGCTCAGCCTGCCAGGGCACCACGGTGAAGCCTTCCAGCTGCTGACGCCGAGCCAGCCGCTGCAATACCGGCTGCACAAACCCGGCTTTATCCACTAACACTTCAAATTCGGTTAATGCAGCCAACAGAGGCTGTTGCTGCTGTGCCTGCAGCTGATCCAGGTGTGTTTTTATCTCCGCCCAGATCGGCCGAATATCCAGCAGCAGCTGCTCACTCTGTGTTGTTAATGCCAACAGCTGGCGGCGCTCGTCCGCTGGGTCCGAAGTTTTGCTCAGCCAGCCCTGAGCCAGCATATTTCGAGCAATTTTGCTGACCGCCGGATGACTGACCCCCAGCAACTGAGAAGCACCGGTGACCGACATCGGCCCTTCACTGTGCAACAGGTTAAACAGGGGGAAAAATGTCGGATGCAGCGGAATGCCCCGCGCCTGATAAATCTCCACTACATCGGCTATCAGCCGGTCGGACAACCGACGTAACCGACTGCCCAACGACAGACTGCCAAAACGCTGCATATGATCCATAACACACCAAAATAAAACCAATTACGTAACTGGTTACACAATATAGCGAAACAATATCTGAAAAGAAACCGGCCACCCTTACTTATTCAGTACTGGCGACGTACTCAGCCTGCTGCGCCATCGCTTCACAGCGCCAGCCCAGCTCCTGCAACCACTCTGCACTCACCTGAGAAGGATTAACTGGGCGGCTATATAAAAAGCCCTGCACCATATCGCAATTCAGCCCCTGCAGAATATGCTCAACCTCTTCTCCTTCCACGCCTTCAGCAATAACACGCATCCCCAGACTGTGGCCCAGGCGGGTCGCGGCATTCACAATCTGCAGGCTGCTACTGTTATCGGCCAGATCCAGCACAAATTCCTGCGCCAGCTTCAGCGTCTCAACGGGTAGCTGTTTCAGATACAACAGCGACGAGAAGCCCGTACCAAAGTCATCAATAGAGAAACGAATACCCTGCGCAGACAGCTCATCCAGGGTATTGCGAACATCTTCATCTTCACCCATAAACAGGGTTTCCGTAATTTCCAGCTCAAGTGCACTGGCCGGTAAACTCGTTTCAGCCAGTACCGCCATGACTTTGCGGGCAAAATCAGCATCTGCAAACTGACGCACCGACACATTTACGGCAACATACTCAAAATCCAGCCCCTGATTACGCCAGCGCGCTGCCTGATAGCAGGCGGTTTTCAGCACCCAGTCGCCTAACGCTGAAATCAGCCCGGTACGCTCAGCCAGAGGGATAAAATCACAGGGCGCAACACGCCCCCGTTCCGGATGCTGCCAGCGCACCAGAGCCTCAAACCCCACCACTTTATGCTGGTGCAGATCAAGCTGTGGCTGATATTCCAGAAACAGCTGATCATGTTCAATAGCCAGTGCCAGCTGCTCCTTCCAGAGCTGATCCTGAATATCGTTCTGGCCCATACTCACGTCATAACGCAAAAAGCCACCACGCTGATTGCCTTTAGCATGTTTAAGAGCGACCTCTACTTGCTGCAGCGCCAGCTCGGCGCGCTCCAGCGGTCGCTCAACCACCACGACACCGCACGTGGCAGAGACGACCTGTACAGAACGGTCTGCCAGCACCATGGGCCGACGTATCTCGCGGACCAGCTGGTCCAGCAGCGAATCTTGCGGCAAGTCAGCCACAGGAAACAGTACTGCAAACTCATCGCCGCCCAGCCTGGCAACCGTCATATGCGCCGGTAAAAATGCTGCCAGCCGTTGCGCCAGGTGCCGTAGTAATTCATTACCAATATGCTGTCCCCAGAGTTCATTCTTAATCCTGAACTGGTCCAGCCCCAGCAGCACCAGCGCATAGGGCTGCTGCGTTTTATGCGCTTTATCCAGCGCCTGAAGGAAACCAGGCCGGTTTAGCAAACCGGTGGTCGCATCGTGATAAGCCAAAAAGCTCAGCTGGGACTCTGCCTCGTAGCGTTGACGGATTTCCCGCTTGAGTGAACGGTTCCACCAGAACAGCCCCGCAGCAATCACCAGCGCGACGGCGGTCAGCAGCCAGGTCAGCGAACCCTTGATCCGCTCCAGATCAACGCGAGCTTTATCTGCCGGACGATTCCAGCGCTGCTCAATCGCTTCTACCTGGGCAGGTGGAAGACTATCCAGCCCTTTCTGCAGAAGCTGGGTCAGTATTGGCCAGTCATTACGTGCCCCTAACGAGATCGCGTAATCATAGCCAAGCGGGCCAACCAGGGTAATATTTGGCAGTCCGGCTTCAAACACGTGCTTATAAGCTGATGCCGCCGTCGCACCAACACCGTCAACCTGACCTGCCGCCAGCAGGTTAAACGCCTCGCGGGACGAGTGCGTTGGCGTAAGCTTTATTGATGGATAGTTCTTACTAACATATTCAGCAACCGCCGTGCCGGACGTTACCGCGAAGGATTTATCCGAAAAGTAGGTCAGGTTGTTATTCTGCTCATCCCCTTTACGCACAAATATATTATTACTGACGTAATTATAAGGGCTTGTAAATGAGAGGAACTGTTCTCGACCAGGGGTGCGGGAGGCGGCATAAACGAGATCAATTTTTCGCGCCCGAGCCTGACGCATCATCTCACCATAGCTGCCAAGCAACACACGTTCGAACTTTATGCCTAACACGTTTTCAACAGCATCCAGGTATTCAATGGCCAGCCCTTCAAGCTGGCCCTGAGCATTCAGGTAAGCCTGCTGCGGTGGAACTTCAGCGATCCCGACCCGCAGGCTGTCACGGTGCTGCTGCAACCACAACGCCTCAGCATCAGTTAAGGGCTCAACGGCCCCTGCTGCCACTCTGGAAAAAAACAGGAAAACAAGAACAAAACGGATCAGCACTACTGTACCCTGGCCACTCAATTTGAGTGGTTATTATACGAATAAGACTACCCGGTTATAACCATTAATCTCGTGTTCTCGCTATATATTGATGTGACACATGAAGTTACACCAGGCATCAGAGGCACATAGACTCAACCAAAGAACCCGGACAGGCTTTGCCAGGCAAAAAAGCCCAGTAATAGCAGCATCACCAAAATGACACGCGTGATCAGGCAGCGGCGACAGTATTTCTTTTTTCGGCGCGAGACACCGGCCATATCAGCCCCCCGCCAGTTTGACGGTAAAGCCCAGCTTTTCCAGCAACGTTTTTAGCGCCTCCCGATGATCGCCCTGAATCTCCAGCACACCTTCTTTGACGCTGCCGCCGGTACCGCAGACTTTTTTCATCTGCTTAAGTAAATCTTTCAGCTCTTTCTCAGACTTAGCAATGCCCGTCAGTGTCGTTACCCCTTTGCCTTTGCGACCCGAGGTTTCACGACGAATGCGCACCACACCATCCAGTGAGGCCAGCCGTTGCTGTTCTGCCAGCACATCACAAATACAGGCATCCAGTGCTTTCTCGCACTCAGGGCACAGGCGACCATGCTCTGTGGAAAACACCAATCCACCCAGTTGATCACTTAAAGACTTCGCCATACCAGACCACTCCTCAGACTCTACATGCTATTTCAGTTCAACCCACCGATCTGGCGGGCCAGATACGCGGCGTAATTGTCTGTCATCCCGCTGATAAAATCGAGCGCACGCATATAGGCATGATACAAAGAGTCGTCAACAGCCGGACAGTGTATGCCCATCAGGCTGATAATTTTCTGACTGCGATAACTCAGCGGGCCATCCTGCTGCTGATGCTCGTAGACAGCGTCACAAAAAGCCTCAAGCAGGACACCAAGAGTGCTATAGGCCCCAACTTCCAGCTCGGTTTTGCGGGTATCCGGAAACACGCGCTCGCGCGCCAGCGTTTTCGCCATCGCCAGCCCATCCCGCACGGCGGGGTCACCATCGCGCAGCAGCTCACCCTGATATTCGCCCGCCATAATCTGCACGTAATTGGTCATAAACACGCTAATCGCCGAGCCGACCATCGACTCCATCGCCCGGCCCCGCAATGCAGAGATCTTGCGTCGTGCCGAGGCCCCCGACGCCAGCACCGGGTCATCAGCCGCGTCAACCCCTGCCAGCGCCAGCAAAACTGGCTGCACATCAGCAAAGCTAAGAATACTTAACTCAATGGCATCTTCCAGATCCATGATGGCATAGCAGATGTCGTCAGCCGCCTCCATCAAATAACACAGCGGATGACGGCACCAGCGCTGCTCACCTCGCTCAATCAGGCCCAGCTGTGCCGCCAGCCGCTGCAGAATATCCAGCTCCGTCTGATAGCAGCTGAATTTACCTTTATCGCCCGCATCCACTGAGGTCCATGGATATTTAAGCAAGGTGCCCAAGGTCGGCGAGGTTAGTCGCAGACCACCTGAAAACAGATTATTCTCGATTCGAGTAACCACCCGAAAGCCCTGGGCATTGCCCTCAAAGGTTTCCAGATCCGTACGTTCAGCCGTAGATAACGCGGCCAGCATTGGCTGCGCGCGGTTACGGCGGAACCAGTCGCGGATGGCATATTCCCCGGCATGACCAAACGGCGGATTGCCAATATCATGCGCCAGGCAGGCGGACTGCACGATGGTGCCCAGATCATGAGGCCCCACCCAGTGCGGTAACTGATCGGTGATCAACTCCCCCACCCGAATTCCAAGGCTACGCCCGACACTGCCCACTTCGATCGAATGGGTAAGCCGGGTATGAATATGGTCATTCTCGGCCATCGGGTGCACCTGGGTTTTGCGCCCGAGCCGCCGGAATGCACTGGAGAATATAATGCGGTCATGGTCTTTGTGGAAATGACTGCGGCCAATCTCCTGCGGGGTAATGTGCTCGTGGCCATACCGCTTGGTTGTCAGTAATCGCTGCCAGTTCATTGCCATTGGATCGCCTCCAGATCACGAAAATAAATTACTACAAATCAGTATTCGTCGGCTGTTTAGGCCGGGTCTTAAGGCATTTTCCCCACAATATGCTAATTCTTTAGATAGCGGCTAACGCTTGTCCGAACAAGCACTAGCAGAGTCCATGACTCAACACCGGTTATCAGTACCCGTATTAAAATCCGCGACAGCCATCAGGTTAATTTTCATGAAGCTATCGAAAATACAGTCCCGTTTTACTGAAGCAATCACCCGGAAAGACCCATCAATCCTGCTCAGCCCATCGGTTGAACTGGAATTTGAACCCGAACAGAGCCAGGCCATCTATCTGGACGATAACGTAAATAGTGGCCGGGACGCCCTCATTCAGACCTTCCCAGTGACCCGTCGACTGGTTGGCGAGGAGTATTTTCAGACCCTGTCCGAGGAATACTGCCGTAACTACCCAGCCGAGTCGGATGACATGCTGCGCTTTGGTGACCGCTTTCCACTACTGCTGCTAAAACTCAGCATAGAGCGTCGAGAGCTGGACAAGCTACGTTTTTTACCCGAACTGGCACGGCTGGAGTGGCTGATTCAATCGGCCTACTTCGCTGACAGAGACACTAACTTCGATTTCGATGCGCTGGCCTCAGTCCCCATGACGGCACAGCCGCATATCATCTTCACCCTCAGCCACGCCCTGAGTCTGATGTTCAGTGACTGGCCAGTATTTGAAATTTGGCGTGCCCATCAGCAAGCTATGGATCCACAGAATCAGCTGAGCCTTGATGGCGGCAAAGAGTGGCTTTGCATATACCGTGAGGCAGAAAAACCCGTGGTGGAGGTGGTTCCCCATGAAATCGCATCGGTTCTAGGCGAAATGATGCAGGGCCACTGCCTGGGAGAACTGGCCGGTCACTGCTCCGAAATTGATCACTACCTGCCAGAGATGGTACGCCACGGCTGGCTCAGCGGCTTCTACCTCGATCAGGCGGCCTGAACCTAAAATGCGGGCCACAGGCCCGCATCAGGAGAGGAAGAACACATAACGTATTTGGCCGCAGGGCTCTTTATATAACAGCCTCAGGCTGCCGTCTGAGACTCTGCATTTACGTCGGCACCAGGTACCACCGAGTGTAAACCGGTCCGGATACACACTGCTGGCAGGTAAATATTGACCTCAGCTCCCTCGCCCTGCTCACTGGTCACTTCAATCCGCCCACCATGCTGGTCGATAATGTTATGGCTTATCGACAACCCCAACCCTGAACCCTGACCGATCGGCCGGGTCGTATAAAACGGCGTAAATAGCTTACTGATGTCCTGCTGGGCAATTCCTACCCCGGTATCTCGCACTTTGATCACCACATCTCCCCGTTCAAGCCGGGTACTGATATAGATTTTTCCCTCAACCTCTATCGCTTGCACAGCGTTTCTGACCACATTCAGGATAACCTGATTAATCTGGCTTCGCACAGCCCTGACCTGGGGCAGCGTCTGGCGCTCCAGTACCACATCACAGTGGTAATCCATATCACTTTTCAACACGCCCAGAATAGTATCAATACAGAGGTTTACATCCACTAGCTCGGCGGTTGCCAGCCATTCATCAGCAAAAGTCTTCAGTCCTTGCACAATAACTTCAATACGCGCTGCCCCTTCACAGGAATCAAACAGTAACGGTGCCAGGTCTTCCATCAAAAAATCCAGATCCTGAGACTGCTCCGCTTCCGCCAGACGAGCCTGCAGTAACGCCTGCAAGTCAGGGTCGGCCCGATGCGCCTGACAGAACACCACCAGCTGCATTAAGGTTTCAGTATATTCACGCAAAGTGGTCAGGTTACTTTTCACACAGCCCAGTGGGTTGTTAATCTCATGAGCCACTCCAGCAGACAGGGTGCCAATACTGGCCATCCGCTCTGTCTGAATTAATTGCGCCTGCTTGTTTTTTACACTTTCAGCTAACGTCTGCAGCTGCTGATTCTGACTTTCCAGCGCCCGCTCACGCTTAAGCACATTGGCTGACATCCGCCGAAACTCAGTTGCCAGCTGATATAGTTCCTCCGACCTGTTCGAGGCTCTTAAGGCCTGAAGAGGCCGGCGGTCACCGAGCGCCAACGCCGACACCGCCCGCTGTAATTGACGCACTGGACGCACCAGCCAGCGCATCACCAACAGATAACTGACCCCCCCGACAATGAGCATTGCTACAGACATTGCCACTAGCAGCTCCAGCACAATCTCATCACGCGCCGCCAGCGCTCGAGTCATATCAACACGGTAACGCAGCATCACCCCGACATCCTCCCAGTACTGCTCGACCACGCCCCCGTCGTCAACCAGCTCACCAAGACTGAATACAGACTTTCCATTACGTTCAATATTTAAATGGATACCCTTGAGCTGCTCTCTCAGGTGTAATTGCTGCAGCATCGCCACCATAGGGATGCGTGCGATGAGCAAGCTATGGACCTGCCCCTGCTGATTGACCGGCACTGCCAACAGCCAGTAATACTGCCCCTCGACCCGACTTAACGACACATAGGAACCAGCGTCACCGACAAGCAGATCAGGCACCCAGTCGAGAGTCATCGGAGGTGGGGAAGGCGATGTAGCAGGGGCAGTCGAGGCGAGTAGCTTAAGTTGATTATCAAACCAGAATAGCGGGTATAACTCACCCAGCACGCTTACTTCAGACAAGAAAGCCTCACGACTCAGAGGACCACTGAGATCACTGCTTTGCGACATAAAACCGAGCAAGCGACCATTTTCATGCAAGCTCTGTTGCCGATCACTCAACCAGGCCTGCAAAGATAACTGCAAGGTCGCTACTTCACGGCGCAAGGAATCCTGCTCAACACGCTCCAGTACATCCCTCATATGAACTGCCACCAGCGTACAACAGACAAGGGCAACAACCCCTCCCCCCATAACAACCAGCCTTACCAGGCTGCTGGCCAGTGGTCGATATCCTTTTCGTGGAAGCTGCCCAGACTCAGCCATCGCACAGCTCCGCCGTCTCAGCAATCAGACAGGCTATACGCTGTTGCAGCTCGGTATTATCGAACGGTTTTGACAAGGCATCATTCGCGCCCAGATCAATGGCACGCTGTAGCTGGTTATCAGGCAAGGCCGAAATAACCAGCACTTTGAGATCACGATAACGGGGCTGATGACGGATATAACGCAGCACGTCAAAACCATCCAGACCCGGCATACTCAGATCCAGAGTCACCAGCACCGGATCAAGCCGCTCCAGCAAACTACCCGCACTAAAACCATCTTCAGCAACAAAGGTTTCATAGCCAGCACGCCGCAACGCCCGCTGTAGTGCGTTTGCCATAGAGCGATCATCATCAATGATCAATACCCGCTTTGAGGTCGCCTTCAGCTGCTCAGGCAAGGCGATACCGTGTTGATCAAGACAGCTTATCAGGGAGGTGATTTTCACCCGAGAGTCAGGAATACAAGCCGCAGGTTTTGCCACCAGCGCGCCTTTTTCGGCCCAGCCAATAACCTGCTCTATCGGCAGCTTGCAGTATTTTGCTATCTCATCAAAAGTGAGTTCAGGCTCTGCCATGGTCGTCTCCGTACGTTTAGACTCACAAAGGTATAGCACAGACTTGGCCAGTTACCCGTCTGTTTGAGCAGATTCGTACAACGCCAGTGAGGTTTTGCGTGCCTGCGCATAATCAATGACCGGCGCGCGCTGCAATTGACCGGCAGGCAACCACTGTTGAACAAACTGCCCCTGGGGATCAAATCTGTCCAGCTGGCGCTGCGGATTAAAAATCCGGAAATAGGGAGCCGCATCAGCGCCCACTGAGGCACTCCACTGCCAGCCGCCCCGGTTGGAGGCGAAATCTCCATCAATAAGCTGGGCCATAAAAAAGCGCTCTCCCCAGCGCCAGTCAATCCGCAACAGCTTGGTCAGAAACGAGGCGGTGAGCATCCGTAACCGGTTATGCATCCAGCCCGTTTCACGTAACTGGCACATCGCTGCATCAACCAGTGCAAAGCCGGTTTCACCCTGGCACCAGGCCTGGAACAGCTGTGGATCGTTATGCCACTGAATACGTTGTTCGACCGCCGGACGAAACGGCCGCCCCTGGCTCAGTTCCGGAAAATCCACCAGCAAATGACGATAGAACTCACGCCAGATCAGCTCCGTTAACCAGCTGCTGTCCAGCCAGCTGTCGTCGCAACAGGCCTGTTGCAACTGCAGCAGACACTGGCGGGGCGATAGCACCCCACACGCCAGCCAGGGAGACAGCGTGGACGTTGCCTGTTGCGCCGGATAATCCCGCCGCTGGGCATAGTCCGGCTCACGCTGTTGCAAAAACTGCTGCAAACGCTGCCCGGCCACCACCTCACCCGCAGGCCATAAATCCCTCCGGTAACCACCACTAAACAGCGCGTCAACTGCCTGGCATTCAAGCCCCACCGGTACACTAATGCCATCAATCCCTGGCGGCTGTACCGCAGGCAAGGGAATCAGTGCCGGATAATGTGCCAGCAAAAAGCGCCGCCAGCTACGTGCAAACGGGGTAAACACTTTAAACGGCGTCCCCTGCCCCGTGCGCAACTGCTGTGGCGCAACAATCAGATCACCACAGGCCTGAGCATCACAGCTCACCCCATGCTGACTGAGCAAACCGATCACCTGCTCATCCCGGCGCAGCTCATTCAGGGGCCACTCCCGATTAAAATGCAGCGTACGAGCCCCCAGCTGCCGGGCAACAGCCAGCAGCGCCGGCGCACAACTGGCATAATCAGTGAGCGACAGTACTCGCAGTGGAATATTGAACTGAGCCAGCTCCACAGCCAATGCCCGCACATTATCCCACCAGAACGCCAGCCGGGCTGGCGCATCATCGTGTTGCCGCCACTGATCCGGCGTCAGGGTAACGACGGCAGTGACACCCTGCTGCGGCTGCGCGGCATTATACAAGGCAGGGTTATCACACACCCTCAGGTCATTCCGAAACCAGACAAGTCTCATATATAGTTGCGCAGCCCCAGCTCATGCGGATAGGGGTCCAGGTAGGCCTGTTCATTAATATACTCACTGCCATAGCGCTTGAGGTAATGCTTAAGCAGGGTCAACGGCACTACAAGATGCACCTCACCTCGGCGGTATTGCTCTATCGTGTCCACCAGCTCCTGCTTGCAGTCACCGTCGATCGATTTTTTCAAATAACCAAAAATATGCAGCAACGTATTGGCATGGGATTTACGCCCGGCTCGCTCCTTAAGATACCCCATCAGCTGGTTGAGATACTCAGGCATCAGCGCCTCCAGTGGCATCGCGGTCGCGTCAGCCAGTAACCGACCCAGCGCCTGATAGCCTGGATAGCTATGCGCCATCAGCGTGTATTTGTAACGGGCATGAAATTGCTGAATTTTATGGAAACTTGGTTCCGGCTCGACAACCTGCTTCCAATGATGCAGGGCAAACACCCGTAGAATAAAGTTTTCCCGCAATACCGGATCATTCAGTCGCGCTTCTTCTTCGACCGGTAACCAGGGCATCGCATCCATCAGGGCCCGAGCAAAAAGACCACTACCCGAACCATCCGGGTTGCCATTAGGGTGGTACACCTTAACTCGCTCCATACCACAGCTGGGCGAGCCCTTAGTCAGGATATAACCACAGAGGTGACTATGGCTGGCAGCAAAATCTCGACCACTGTCAATCAATGCATCGGTGACATTAAGGCCCGGATCATCCGTTCCCAGAGCCTGCGGCTGAGCGTTGTCCCCCACCAGCCGAATGGGCTGGCGCGGCACCCCCAGCCCTATCGCCATTTCGGGACAGAAGGATTCATACTGAAAACACTCCTGCAACACCTCAAGACAATAGCGAGAACGTTTATGCCCGCCATTAAAGCGCACTTCCTGGCCAAGCAGGCAAGCGCTGATGCCAACCGGAATCTGCTGCACTTCAGTGGCTTTATCTGTCATTGAATTTTGCGATCCATTCATGGGGCTCTCCTAATATTTTTATCTGCTACTTGTTATAGACCCTATTGAAGCAAATGGGTTGCGAAAACAATGTGATATCAGATGAACCTTACTCCAGACGACCAGCAAAAACCCTAACTCACCTTGTCAGCAACCGTCTCGGATAAATTGAGTCAGACATTGATTCTGAAGAGGCAGAACACAACGGAGAACCGCTGCAAGGAGACGAAAATGAACGATTATGAACTAAATCTTAGCACTCTAACGAACAACGCCTCGAGCCAAAGGACTCAGGGCGCTGGTCACTACACTTGAACTGCCTGTTACGCGACAGCTCGCTATTCAGATCACATCAATTGAAGGACGTTAGCACTCAAACCTGAAAGCGACCGACCAGACCAATCAGACGCTGCTCCAGCTGCTGCACCTCATTAGAGGACTTCTCTACCCGACCAGCATTTTCTTCCGTACGAATAGAGATATCTGCAATATGTTGCATACTGCGCGCCACCTCATCAGCAGCCACCGTCTGCTCTTCTGCGGCACTGGCGATCTGCGCATTCAAGGCATTGATATTCGCCACAGCCTGGGTAATTGATTCCAGCGAGTCAGTCGTATTCCCCGCCTTATCAACCGTATGCCGAGTATTTGCCCGGCTGTCACCCATCACACCAACCGCATTTTTAGCGCCTGTTTGCAGCTTTTCAACCATTTGCTGAATCTCCTGAGTGCTCTGCTGCGTCCGCGTTGCCAGAGTACGCACCTCATCCGCTACCACCGAAAACCCTCGCCCTTGCTCACCGGCACGGGCCGCTTCAATCGCCGCATTAAGGGCCAGCAAATTGGTCTGATCGGCAATATCACGAATCACATTCACTACCGAGCCGATCTGTTCAGCATCATTCGCCAGCTGCTCAATCACATCGGCAGCACTGTTCACCCCATCTACCAGCTGATGAATGGATTGCACGGTGTTCTGGACTTCTGCCCGACCACCATGGGCCGCACTATCCGCACTATTTGCGCAGTCAGCAGCCTGCGTCGCACTACTGGCAACCTGCTGCACCGCCACTGCCATTTCT
This sequence comes from uncultured Oceanospirillaceae bacterium, assembly GCA_913057435.1. Classification (GTDB taxonomy): domain Bacteria; phylum Pseudomonadota; class Gammaproteobacteria; order Pseudomonadales; family Balneatricaceae; genus Marinobacterium_C. Next base: position 99,555 of record CAJXNY010000015.1, read on the forward strand.
TCTATTGAGGCTGCTACCTGCTCCGTTTCATCTTTCTGCACTGACAGATCATGATGCGTGCCCTTAACCACCGACTGCAGGCGGCCTGACGAGTGGGATAGCTCATCAACACCCTGCTTAACCTCACCGACCAGCCGTTGAATCATCTCAGCGAAAACATTAAAGCCCTGTGCCAGCTCACCAATCTCATCGCCTGAGTCCACGTCGAGCCGTCGGGTAAGATCCCCCTTGCCCTTACCAATATCTTTCAGCGCCTTCACCGCTTTTTTCAACGGCCGCGTTAATGTGTTCGAAAACCAGGTAGCAACCGACACCATTACCGCAATCAATACTCCACCCACACCCAGCACTATCAGTAGCGTATTCCAGATACGGGCGCTAAGCGCGGCATGCATCGCATTAACCTGATCGTCGATATCATCGATATACATCCCGGTACCCAGCATGATGTCGAGCCCTGGCAGCGGTGTAGCATAACTGAGTTTCGGCACTACCTTATTGCGCGACGGCTTGAGCCATTCATATTGCACATAACCGCCGCCACTGCGCGCTTTGGCAATCAATTCCTTGATCATGAATACGCCTTTATTATCCCTGCTCTGGAGCATACTCTGACCTTCCTGAGCCGGGCTATTACGGATTGCCAATGCAACACCGTCGTAACTGTAGGCAAACATATAGCCATCATTCCCCTCTCCATACCGTAGCTCACGTAGTACAGCCAACACCTGCTGCCTCACCTCGTCATCCGACAGTCGCGCATTGAGCAACAAAGGCTGTACTGCACTCTTTGCAATATCAGTGTAATGACGCAGCGTCTCACGCTTATCATTTATCAGATCGGCGCGGATCTGCTGAATTTCAGCGAAGCCGAGCGCATAGAGCTCACTACGAACAATGAGGGTGATCGTTACCAGCGAAATAATCAGTGGCAATAGCGTAAGCAGCAGGATTTTATAGCGCAAAGAAAGGTTAGCCATCAGGAAACTCCAGGTCCATATAGAGACGCCACAGATGACTACAGCTACCCCTTCACTGCCCCATGGCATAAAAATCAGAGTAAACACATAGCGACGTGGTGGCTTTTATACGCCGACTGTATGACAGATTTTCGACAGCCTGAAAAAACCACTCCATTGATCCAGCTTCAAACAACACATATCAATAACCACACCCGATAGCCGACACAGAACAGAGACGGTAGGATATGGGCTCAAATATTTTTTGAGTACTTGCTACCGCCATGCACCTTTATTACGGCGGCCATACGGAGATGTACCATGCTACGACGCAGCCTGCTTCTGATGATGACGCTTTCACTCAGCCCGCTCTCGCTGGCCGACAGCACCCATATAGAACTGAAAACCAACATGGGCGCCATTCAACTGGAGCTGTACCCTGAACAGGCCCCTAAAACCGTTGAGAATTTTTTACGTTACATCGACAACGGTTTTTATCAGGGCACCATTTTTCACCGGGTCATCGACAACTTTATGATTCAGGGCGGTGGCTTTACCCCGGACATGGGTAAGAAAACGCCTGCTGCACCGATTGAAAACGAGTCAATCGGCGGCCTGAGCAACACCCGCGGCACCATCTCCATGGCCCGTACCAGCAATCCACACAGCGCCACCAGCCAGTTCTTTATCAATACCAAGGACAATCTCAATCTGGATGGCCGCTCCCGCCGCCCCGGCTACACTGTCTTTGGCAAAGTCACCCAGGGCATGGACGTGATCAACAAAATCAGCGCAACCAGCACCCACTCTGTTGGCCCTTACCAGAACGTCCCCAGCCAGCCGATTATCATCGAGTCCACCCGCCGGTTGCCATAATGTCGATCAGGCCCTGTACTCACAGGGCCTTTTTACAGGCACAAAAAAACCAGCACAGGGCTGGCAGTGTTCAAACAGACAAATTTCAGACGTAAAAAAACCAGCACGCTGGCTGGTTCTCTTTATTCTTCCGAAGAAGAAGATTGGAGCGGAAAACGAGATTCGAACTCGCGACCCCGACCTTGGCAAG
>CAJXNY010000016.1 GCA_913057435.1 uncultured Oceanospirillaceae bacterium
AAACTCTGGCTGAAGGCCAGCAGGTTTCTTTCGAAACAGAACAGGGCCAGAAAGGTCCTCAGGCTGCTAACGTTATCGTTGGCTAAGCTACTGTTTCAGCCGCAAGGCTAAAAAAGCCCCGTCAGAGCAATCTGGCGGGGCTTTTTTGTAATATTTCTGCAGCAACTCCACCGACAAAACCGCAACAATCAACACCTCCGCCTGACCATAACGATCGCCAGAACCACACAAGCCAAACCGGTCAAAATAACGTTATAGACAAATCAGTTCGATATGTTAGGATCAGACCCAGTCTGTGACCCAGAGCTATTTATGCAACAATTTGAAACTGAAACTTCGCACTATCGCTTATCACCATGTAAGCCTGTCCTGAAGCTTTTCACACTCTATTGGCAACATAAGTAATCTACTCGCGGCTACCCAAGCGCAAGAGTGTGTACTGTTACGCGTTCCTGCTATTCAAGCACTATCTAATATATTCAGGAGTTATCATGTCTAAAACGACTGGTACAGTTAAGTGGTTCAACGAAGAGAAAGGTTTCGGTTTCATCACTCCAGAGAACGGCGGCGCTGACGTATTCGTTCACTTCCGCGCGATCCAGGGTGACGGCTTCAAAACTCTGGCTGAAGGCCAGCAGGTTTCTTTCGAAACAGAACAGGGCCAGAAAGGCCCTCAGGCTGCTAACGTTACTGTTGGCTAAGCTCTGATTTCGAAAAAAACCCCGTCAGCTCGCGCTGACGGGGTTTTTTATTGCCTGCAGCCTGCTCAACAAGTAACTGCAAAAGCGTATAGCCCTACGCCAGTACCAGGTTATCCCGATGCACCAGCTCTTCCTCACCAACAAAGCCCAACAGCGATTCAAAGTCTTTACTGGCCTTACCCAGCACCTTCAGAGCTTCGTTAACGCCGTAATTCGCCAGCCCGCGAGCAACAATCCGCCCCTGCTCATCAACTAGTAGCACCATCTCGCCACGGGAGAAATCACCACTGGCCGAACGCACACCCGCCGGTAACAGGCTTTTACCACGCTCACGCAATGCCGTCACAGCACCGGCATCCAGCACCAGAGTGCCACGCGCCTGCAGATGGCCTGCAATCCAGTTTTTACGCGCCGCCATGGGCTCACAATCAGGCACCAGCAGGGTACCAACATCCTCACCTGCCTTCAGACGAGTAAGCACCTTGCCTTCTCGCCCACTGACTATCACCGTAACCGCCCCTGAACGCGCAGCCAGCTTAGCCGCCTTGACCTTAGTCAGCATGCCGCCACTACCCAGGCAACCCTTGCTACCGCCATCCGCCATCGCTTCCAGTGCTGGATCACCCGCCCGCCCCACCGAGACAAATTTTGCCTGCGGATTACTGCGCGGATCAGCCTCATACAACCCCTGCTGATCGGTCAGGATAATCAACCCATCGGCCTCCACAAGGTTCGCCACCAGCGCCCCCAGAGTATCATTGTCACCGAAGCGTATTTCCTTGGTGATTACGGTGTCATTCTCATTGACCACGGGTACCACACCCAGCTCCAGCAGCGTACGCAGCGTAGCGCGCGCATTCAGGTAACGCTTACGCTCAGCATGATCATCATGGGTCAGCAATATTTGCGCAGTATGCGTGTCGTGACGTTTGAAACTGGTTTCATAAGCCTGCACCAATCCCATCTGACCCACCGCCGCCGCAGCCTGCTGACGATGAATCTCATGCGGTCGCTCTCGCCAGCCCAGCCGCGTCATTCCTTCCGCGATCGAACCTGAGGACACCAGCACAATCTCCAACCCCTGCTTACGCAGCTCAGCCAGCTGGTCCACCCAGCCCTGAATAGCCGCATGATCCAGGCCTTCACCATCATTTGTCAGTAGCGCACTGCCGATTTTCACCACCCAGCGCTTACCCTGCTGCAACGCTTTACGCTCAGTCGTCACGACGTCACCTCACTTAATCACGCACGTATTGCACTTCAACGTCATAGTCATCATCGTCGAAGTCATCATCCAGCTCGTTATCAATACGGCCACCCTGCTGACGCAGGAAGTCGATACGCTCACGCGCCTCTTCATCAATGCGAGCACGAACTTCAGTTTCCTGCTCAAGAATCTCTGGATTCTCTTCAATCGCTTCCAGTCGCAAATCCAGGAAGTCCTGAATATCGTGCACCAGTGTTTGCACACCCGTTTTACTGATCGCCGCGATTTTATAGACTGGCCCTTCCCAGTTAAGCGCATCAATCACCGACTGACAGCGCGCCTCAGCCTCGTCTTCAGGCACCATATCCAGCTTGTTCAATAGCAACCAGCGCGGCTGTTCTGCCAGCGTCGGGCTGAATTTACGCAACTCTTCCACCACCACCTGGGCCGCTTCAGCAGGCGTCTGCTCATCCCATGGCGCCATATCAACGATATGCAGCAACACACGGTTACGCGCCAGGTGACGCAGGAAACGAATCCCCAGACCAGCACCTTCTGCTGCACCCTCGATAATGCCCGGAATATCAGCAATGACGAAACTACGGTAACGCTCAGTACGCACGACACCCAGATTTGGCACCAGCGTGGTAAACGGATAGTTCGCCACTTTCGGCTTCGCTGCGGACACCGCACGAATAAAGGTCGATTTACCCGCATTCGGCAAACCCAGCATACCCACATCCGCCAGCACTTTAAGCTCCAGCTTCAGGTTACGAGATTCGCCCATAGAACCATTGGAGGTCTGCCGCGGGGCACGGTTAACACTGCTCTTGAAGCGCGTGTTCCCCAGCCCATGCCAGCCGCCCTGAGCAACCTTTTCAATCTGACCAATTTTAGTCAGATCTGCCAGCACCTCATCGGTATCAATATCAACGACCGTCGTACCCACCGGCACTTTCAGCGTCAGATCTTCACCCTTGCAGCCAGTACAGTTACGCGTCTGACCACCTTTACCATTCTCAGCCTTGTAGGCACTGGTAAAGCGGAAATCGACCAGCGTATTGAGGTTTTCATCCGCCTCGAAAAAGACAGAGCCACCATCACCACCATCACCGCCATCCGGGCCACCTTTGGGGATGAACTTCTCACGGCGAAAACTCATACAACCATTGCCGCCTTTACCGGCTTCTACCGATATCACAGCTTCATCAACAAACTTCATTAAAAGTCCTCCCATCTACGGGTGACCGCACAACTCGGCGGTCTGAAAACAAAAAAGCCCCGCCTGAGCGGAGCTTTTTAATACAAAGCAACATTTAGCTTAAGCAGAAACGATGCTTACGTATTTACGGTTCTTAGGGCCTTTAACCTCAAATTTCACAACGCCATCGGCTTTTGCGAACAGAGTATGGTCTTTGCCCAGACCGACGTTAACACCAGCGTGGAATTTAGTACCACGCTGACGAACCAGGATGTTACCTGCGATAACAGCCTGACCGCCGAAACGTTTAACGCCAAGGCGTTTCGATTCTGAGTCGCGACCGTTCCGTGTTGAGCCACCAGCTTTCTTATGAGCCATTTTTCTATCTCCTGATCAGGTACAGAATCAGCCGGAAATGCCGGTGATTTTAACTTCAGTAAACCACTGACGGTGACCCTGACGTTTCATATGGTGCTTACGACGCTTGAACTTCAGGATGCTTACTTTTTTACCACGGCCATGGGTTACAACTTCAGCTGCAACTTTGGCACCTTCTACGACAGGCGCGCCGACTTTGATGTCGTCGCCGTTGCCTATCAGCAGAACACGGTCGAATTCGAGGCTGGAACCAGCTTCAACGGCCAGTTTTTCCACTTTCAGGGTTTGACCTTCCTGAACGCGGTACTGTTTGCCGCCAGTAACGATAACTGCGTACATGTTTCTCTCCAAAGTATGTCTGCCCGGCTACTAGATAGAAAAAACCTACTTCTAATGGCATGGCCATATGGTAGGGAGCGATCTGTGGGCAGACCAGGGCGCAAATTATACGCAAGGAACTGTTGTACAGCAAGCAGGCAGTCCATTCTTTAACGGTCGATTATCCATGTAACCACGTCAAACCACAGCTATGAAGGCCAACCTGTTGATATATAAAATAAAATAGGCTGGTAGAAACGGCTCTATACACCTTTGGTAACCGGGGGCTTTCTTGACAGTGTCACAGCAGCCCCCTAGCATGCCGGAATATCTTTAATATAAGTCCAATCTCATGCAGCCACATCAACTGAATTCCCTGATTGAACCGCAGTTTAACGCCGTCAACGATTACATCCTCAGCCACCTGGGCTCACAAGTGCCACTGGTTGAAAAAATAGGCCACTATATTGTTGATAGCGGTGGTAAGCGTTTACGCCCGTTACTGGTCCTGCTGGCTGCCAACGCCGCAGGCTATAATGGCCAGCATCACATCCCCCTCGCGGCGGTGATTGAGTTTATTCATACCGCCACTCTGTTGCATGACGATGTCGTCGACAGTTCAGACCTGCGCCGGGGAAACGCCACCGCCAACGCAAAATGGGGTAATGCACCCAGCGTACTGGTAGGCGACTTCCTTTATTCACGCGCCTTCCAGATCATGGTTGAGATCGGCCAGATGGAGATCATGAATGTGATTTCTAACGCCACTAATGTGATTGCCGAAGGGGAAGTCCTGCAGCTGATTAACTGCAAGAACCCAGACACCACCGAAGCCCAGTACATGCAGGTGATTCTGGGCAAAACAGCCATGCTGTTTGAGGCTGCTACCGAATGTGGCGCACTGCTGCATAGCGATATCAGCCCAGAGGGCCGTGAAGCGCTACGCCTGTATGGCCGCCACCTGGGTATCGCCTTCCAGCTGATCGATGATGTTATGGACTACCAGTCCAACGCCGCAGAGATGGGCAAAAATGTCGGCGATGACCTGGCCGAAGGGAAACCAACGCTACCACTGATTCAGGCAATGAAATGCGCCGATGAAGAGGGCCGCAAGCTGATTCGAAAAGCAATCCGCAAGGGCGGGCTGGAAGACCTGGACCCGATCATGGCCATTGTTCAGGCCACAGGAGCCATTGAATACACCAAAGATAAGGCCCAGCAGGAAGCCGACAACGCGATTGCTGCTCTGAATATCCTGCCAGAAAGCAGCTTCAAAGATACCCTGACGCAGCTGGCGCACATGGCGGTGAAGCGTAACAAGTAAGGCGACGAACGGTTCACTAAAGGGCGGCCACCGCCCTTTAGTTACACAGACGCACCTGACCGGCATTGCACCTATAGAACACACCTTCTCTTCGTCCAGCTACAGTACCCGCTCGACAACCTTTCCACCTCAGTCAGCCCAACACTGAACGGCGATCCCGGCCCCCTAAATTTCCAGTCGCAATCAATAAAACTTCAGTCGTACCAGGCAAACGTTCGCATAACAATTTCGCATACCGTTACAGCCTTCTTGCTGGCAAGGCTATCAACTCCACCCGACCGTACACCACCGTCACTCAAAGAGGCTGACGGGCGTTATCGACCGTAGTAAGGATAATCCGGTTCAAGGCCGTTTTTGCGTTAGCTTGAGGCCAATAGCGTTCAGCTGAGCAACCCCACCCAGGTCAACAAAAAACAGCTAGCAGACCCGCACGTTCACTCACACCAGACACCTGCTATCCCAGACTCTTGCCACACAAAGACAGCAGCACCTGCCCCTTAGCGTCAGATTTCAGTCGTTCCCAGCACATTTGTAACAACGGATTAACCGCTAACAGGTGAAATCCTGCGCGGCCCTGCCGCCACTCGTTATGTCAGAACAAACGTTCCATAAGACACCCTATCTAATTGAAAAATATAAGAATTCTATAAAACACACAGTTCAATAATCGGCCACTTTCGAGCATCAAGTACAGCTAACCTGTACTCACATGAGCCAATTTCCATGACTCAGCCCCTGTCACCGCGCCCGCAAACCGGTATAATCGGGCAATTATTTTGACCAAATTGCCTTTGGATAGACAGTTTCAAATGACTAAGCCTTCCTCTTTTACGCGCGAAGAACTACTACAATGCGGCCACGGCGAAATGTTTGGCGAGGGCAATGCCCGTCTGCCAATCGGCAACATGCTGATGATGGACCGCATCGTCGAAATCACTGGTGACGGTGGCGAGCACGGTAAAGGCGAAATTATTGCCGAGCTGGATATCAATCCAGATCTGTGGTTCTTTGGCTGCCACTTCGAAACCGACCCGGTAATGCCTGGTTGTCTGGGACTGGATGCCATGTGGCAGCTGGTCGGTTTTTACCTCGGCTGGCGTGGCAATAAAGGCCGCGGTCGGGCACTGGGTTCCGGCGAAGTTAAATTCTTCGGCCAGGTCCTGCCAACTGCCAAAAAAGTGACTTACCATATCCAGCTCAAGCGTGTTATCGAGCGCAAGCTGGTCATGGGTATCGCAGACGCAACCATGTCTGTGGATGGTCGTGAGATTTACAGTGCCAAAGACCTGCGTGTCGGCCTGTTTACCTCAACCGAAGATTTCTGATTCCGCTACTGCTTTGGTCAGCCCTGCGGCTGGCCATTGAGTATCCCACGCGGAACCACCAGAATTTCAAGATTAATCTAATAAGTTAGAGAGGCATCTTATGCGACGTGTCGTTGTTACCGGTATGGGTATTGTGTCTTGCTTGGGCACAGACAAGGACTCGGTGCTTGAGTCACTGCAACTGGGTCGCTCCGGTATTAAATTCCAGGAGGACTACAAGGAGCGTGGCTTCCGTAGCCAGGTTGCCGGCAGCATCGATATCGACTTCGCTGAGAAGATCGATCGTAAACTGCTGCGCTTCATGGGTGATGCTGCGGCATACACCTACATCGCAATGAACGAAGCGATTGCAGACTCCGGCATGCCTGAAGATCAGGTTTCCAACGAGCGCACCGGCCTGATTGTAGGTTCCGGTGGTGCATCCGCTGCCAACATTGTTGAAGCGGCTGATATCGCTCGTGAGAAGGGCGTTAAGCGCGTAGGTCCCTACCGTGTTACCCGTACTATGGGTTCCACTGTATCGGCCTGTCTGGCAACACCGTTCAAAATTAAAGGCGTGAACTACTCCATTACCTCTGCCTGCGCCACCAGCGCACACTGCATCGGTAACGCTATGGAGCAGATTCAGCTGGGTAAACAGGACGTTGTCTTCGCCGGCGGCGGTGAAGAACTGCACTGGTCCCAGACAGCAATGTTTGATGCCATGGGCGCACTGTCTACCAAGTACAACGATACGCCAGAAAAAGCGTCCCGCGCTTACGATGCCAACCGTGATGGTTTCACCATTGCTGGCGGCGCGGGTATCCTGGTGATCGAAGAACTGGAACATGCCAAAGCACGTGGCGCCAAAATCTATGCTGAACTGGTGGGCTACGGCGCAACCTCCGACGGCTACGACATGGTTGCCCCATCTGGCGAAGGCGCAATCCGCTGCATGAAGCAGGCAATGGCGACTGTTGATGGCGATATCGATTACATCAACTCCCATGGCACCTCCACCCCTGCGGGTGATATGCAGGAGCTGCGGGCGATGAAAGAGACTTTCGGTAGCGATATGCCACCGGTCAGCTCCACCAAGTCTCTGTCGGGTCACTCTCTGGGGGCTGCTGGCGTACAGGAAGCGGTTTACTGCCTGCTGATGCAGCAGCACAAGTTTATCGTCGCCTCTGCTAACATCGATGAACTGGACCCAGCAGCAGAAGGCATGCCAATCGTTCAGACACGTCAGGACGATGTCGAGCTCAAGCGTGTGATGTCCAACAGCTTCGGCTTCGGTGGCACCAACTCTACGCTGATATTCGAACAGTACGAAGGCTGATTACAGTTCAGGCCTCGGCCTGACCTGCAGCACATTAAAACCGCGCAGTGCGCGGTTTTTTTATACCTGAAATTCCCGACCACCCCGCACCGATACAAAAAAGCCGCCCGGTGAAAGGCGGCTTCTGTCGCAGCGGCGCTGACAGCAAATTAATCAGCCGGGCGAATCCTCAGTATTACCTGCCGTCGCACCCATGGCAGCCAGCATCCAACCGACCGATTCCTCATGGATTTCATCCACGCTGCGCTCTGCCGTGGCAACCGCTTTACCAATCTGCAACGTCACCGTACCCGGGTATTTAACAAAACTTTTCCCCGGCCAGTATTCACCGGCATCATGCACCACCGGTAACACCGGTACCCCACCGGAAGCTGCCAGCATCGCCCCGCCTTTATTGAACTTGCCCAGCTTACCGACCGGTACACGGGTACCCTGAGGGAAAATCAGTACCGGAATACCTTCTGCCAGCCGAGACTTTCCCTGACTCAGCAGCTGCTTGAGCGCGCCCCGCGCCTTGCTGCGATCCAGCGCAATCGGCTTGAGCAGACGTAGCCCCCAGCCAAAGAATGGGATTTTCAGCAGCTCCTGTTTCAGCACCGTGGTCTGAGGTCGAATCAGGGTCAGGAAGAACAGGGTTTCCCACTCGCTCTGGTGGTTAGCGATCACCACAAAAGCACCGCTTTGCGGAATATTCTCCCGCCCTTTCACCTCAACCTTGACGCCACAGCAGACCCGCAGCCAGAAGATATAGAAGTAGTTAACCGCACTGATCACCCGGAACCGCCCCCGGTAATTCAGCAATGGCGCGATCAGCAGCGAAATCAGCGACCAGACAATCGTAGACAGATAAAAACCGAGGTAATAGAGCGTCGCTCGCACATACAGCAGTGCCGTTGGTTTCGGCTGGGTCATATCAGCCTCCTGTCACCGGTGGAAAAAACGCCACCTCATCGCCATCACACAGTGTATGACTGGCGTCCACCATCTGCTGGTTCACCGCCACCAGCAGGTTTGGTGCGCTCAGCACCTGCTGCCAGCGCACATCGCGCTCGGCGATCAGCTGCTCAATCAGCTGCGCGACCGTCTGTACCGACTCGGCCAGCTCGAAGGCTTCCTGATCTAGCCCCAGCGTTTCACGAAAACGGGCAAAATATACCAGCGTCAGCATTTACGTATCCTCCGCCAGCCAGTGGCCACTTTTACCGCCTTTCTTTTCCAGCAGCTTCACCTCAGCAATCACCATACCTTTATCCACCGCCTTACACATATCGTAGATTGTCAGTGCTGCCACCGTGGCTGCCGTCAGCGCTTCCATCTCTACGCCGGTCTGACCCGCCAGCTTGCAGGTGGCTTCGATAACAACACAGCTGTTGGCCGAATCAGGCGTCAGCTCAACCTTCACCTTGCTCAGCATCAGCGGATGACACAGCGGAATCAGATCACTGGTACGCTTGGCTGCCTGGATACCGGCAATGCGCGCCACGGCCAGTACATCGCCTTTTTTATGCCCACCCTCGGTAATCAGCGTCAGGGTTTCGGGGAGCATCCGTACTTCAGCCCGCGCCGTTGCCTCGCGGCTGGTAATCGCTTTGTCCGACACATCTACCATATTGGCGTTGCCATCAGCATCCAGGTGAGTTAACTGGCTCATACGGTTTCCTGCTTCTGTTTATTCAACACCGGGTTCGCGTACATCTGGCGCATAATCTCCCTCGCGCCTTCATCCGCACGCTCAAAACGCGCTTCAAAAACGGCTTTCTGCTCAGCAGGAATACCATCCTGCTCGCCGCAGGCCAGATGATTAGAAGGGTGCAGATAATAATTACTGATAATCTGGCGGTCGATCTCGGCCGCCACCTGTTCCGGGCTCTCAAACTCACCTCGCAACGGCTCCCCATATGCCACATGCACATGGCCTTTACTGCCCACAATGCCGCGCACAATACTGTCGAGATCTTCAAACTGAGATTTTTCGTAGCCGCCTTCCGACTGCTTCGCCGCCAGCTCGTTGGCCTTGAGGTAATCGCAGGGATCAAATTCGTAGGAGATAGAAACCGGCACAATGTTCAACCGCTCAATCGCTTCGCTGAACGAACGCTGCTTACGCTGCGCCATGTAGAACATTTTCAGAATAGCCGGGTCAGTCTGATCATTGCCATTTTTGGCCCGTCCCTCACGCTGGGCGATCCAGACACAGTGGCCATCCTGAATACTGTGATCGATATACTGTGACAACTGGGTCAGCGCCGTCATCATCTCCCGTGGACCTTTGGCCGAGCGGTTAACAATAAAGCTCTTGTTCAAGCGCATGAGGTCCGAGACATAGTCTTTCTGCAACAGGTTATCGCCAATCGCGATACGCGCAGTATCCATCTCCATACGGAATCGGGTCCAGTTTACGAAGGCCGGATCCATGGCAATATCACGGTGGTTGGAAACAAACAGATAAGCTTCGTCGGGGTCCAGCTCATCAATACCGGAGCAGCTGAGCTTGGTGGTCGAGCGGGCGATCATCTTTTCCATGTAGCCGCCAACCTTGGCCTGGAACTCACGCACACTGCTGAATTCGCCAAACTCCCGTGCCAGCCCCATCCGTACCATGGGCCGCAATGCCCAGCCCAGCCAGCCCGCCACAGCGGGAAACTGATACTGTGTCACTGCACTGATAAACTCCGGATTGAACAGCAGGCGGTTCAGTACCTGTGCTACTTCATCATCACGATAAGGGCGGATATCCTTGAACGGGTCCTGCTGAGCCATGAAGTCTGTACACCTGAAAACTGTAAAGTAACATTTTACCCCGTTAGCGCCGCGATTTCAGCGCCAGCCCACCGTCAAACAGCGGGCCAGCATGACAGGAGTGTAATCTTTCTCAGCCCAGCAATTCCGACAGTGGGATAAAGTCCACCAGCTGCCCTTCACCAATACAAGTACGCGGCGGAATGAGCGCCAACCCATTAGACCAGGACGCTGATGACAGCATACCCGAACTCTGGTTGGCAAAGGGCTTGAGCACCCCATCCTCCAGCCGTACCCGCAGGTACTCCTGCCGGCCAATTTCACGCTCGCGTACAAACCCAGCAGGTACTTTCACACTCAACGGCGGCTGGACGTTCATGCCCTGCTGTTTCAGCAGACAGGGCCGTGCAAACAGACAAAAAGTAATCATCGCTGAACCCGGATTACCCGGCAGGCCAAAGAACGGCACCTGATTAACATGACCATAAGCCAGCGGCTTACCCGGCTTGAGATTAATTCGCCACAGCGCCAGCGCGCCCAGCTTCTCGACACAGCCCTTTATATGGTCTTCTTCACCCACGGACACGCCACCGGTGCTGATAATCAGATCCGCCTGCTCGGAAGCTTTCTGCAATGCGGCCTCCGTGGCTTCAGGTGTGTCAGCCACCTGACCCAGGTCGATTACCTCCATGCCCAGCCCCTGCAATAACCCCTGCAGCAGGAAACGGTTGGAATTATAGATCTGACCCGGTGCCAGCGGCGTCCCTGGCTGGATCAGTTCATCACCGGTGCAGAGCAACGCCACCTTAAGACGCTTATAAACCTGTACATCAGCCAGCCCGACCGACGCCAGTACACCCAGGTCAGCCGCCTGTAATCGACTGCCACAGGCCAGCACCGGCTTACCCTGCTGCACATCCTGGCCCTGGGGGCGAATGTTCTGCTGGGCTTTGACGTCAGCCGGCAACCAGACGCCCTCCCCTTCAGCACGGGCCTGTTCCTGCATAATCACAGCATCAGCCCCGGCCGGGATATTCGCGCCGGTAAAGATCCGTGCCGCCGTGCCTGGCTGTAGCGCAGCCGGACCTGTTCCCGCGGCGATACGCTGGCTGACCGGCAGGCAGGTTTCCTGATCTGCCTGCAAATCAGCTCGGCAGACGGCATATCCATCCATCGCGCTGTTAGCAGCAGGGGGGACATCCACTGCCGCCACCGGCGTCTGCGCCAGCACCCGGCCCAGTGCCTGCAATACCGGCACCGTCTCCAACTGTGCGGTTGGGCGTGTTGCATCCAGTAACCGTTCCAGCGCCTCCGCCACGGGCATCAGCGGCTGGCGCACAGGCTGTTTCAGCGCATCACAATCGCAACCGCTCATACCAGCGCCTCTTTACGCTCCGCCGCAAAACGCTTGAGCAGGCCAACAAAGTTACAGGGCCCCTGGCGGGAGTCGAGCTGCTCATTCAAAATACGATCCCAGCCAGTACGGCAGGCACCGTTGGAACCCGGCAGGCAGAAGATTACGGTGCCATTAGCCATACCACCCAGGGCACGGGACTGCACGGTAGAGGTGCCAATTTCCTCATACGACAGCTGGCGAAACAGCTCACCAAAGCCCTCAATCTGTTTATCAAACAGCGGGGCCATCGCTTCCGGCGTAGAATCACGGGCATAAAAGCCGGTGCCACCGGTACTGATCACCGCTTCAATCTCCGGGTCAGCAATCCAGCCCGACACTACTGCGCGCATCTGATAGATGTCATCTTTGACAATGGTACGCGTCACCAGGTTATGCCCGGCACTCTGTACCCGCTCCACCAGCAGGTCACCCGAAGTATCATTTTCCGGGGTGCGAGTATCAGACACAGTCAGCACAGCGATATTTACCGGGTTCAGTTCAGCAACAGTCATGGGAGTTCCTTTAGTCCAATGGACAGCATGGATGGCGCACCGTCACCGGTGACCATCGGTCAGGCAGGTTACCGGCAGCTTAGCCGCCGGTCATATTCATAAAGCGGACGACCTGAGGTTCATCGTCGTCCAGGTCAAACCAGTGACGCTCAGGTTTAAGGTCCATTGAATCAATCAACGCCTGGCGCAGCCGTTCAGTATCGCCCGGGTGCGCACGTAAAACGGCTTTGAGATCAACAGAATGCTCATTCCCCAGACACAACAGTAAACGGCCTTCTACCGTTACCCGCACCCGGTTACAGTCGCCACAGAAATTGTGGCTATGGGGCGAGATAAAGCCAACCCGGCTGTCGCTGTCATTCATGCGGAAGTAGGTTGAGGGGCCAGCAGTTTTTTCCGTGGTACGTACCAGCGGGTAACGCTGCTCAATCAACCGGCGTACTTCATCACTGGAGCAATACGCTTCAGCGCGGTCGTGAGAGGTAATATTACCCAGCGGCATCTCTTCGATAAAACTGATATCGATGCCCATGTCGCGGGCGTAGTCCACCAGGTCCAGTACTTCGTCATCATTGCGGCCTTTCATCACCACCGCGTTAAGCTTGATCCGCTCAAACCCGGCCGCCACCGCCGCATCAATGCCCTGCAGCACCTGATCCAGCTTGCCGATACGGGTCATCGCTTTAAAGCGATCGGCGCGCAGGCTGTCGAGGCTGATGTTCAGCCGTTTCACCCCGGCGTCGCGCAGCTCGCTGGCCATCGTCGACAACTGGGAACCATTGGTGGTGATCACCAGTTCAGCATCGAGCTGACCCAGCTGACGAATCAGCCCTGTCACGCCCTTACGGACCAGGGGCTCACCGCCCGTCAGGCGGATTTTCTTTACCCCAAGTGACGTGAAGGCCTGGGCAAGCTGATAGATCTCTTCCAGGGTCAGCACCCGCTCGCGGGGCAAAAAGGTCATTTTCTCGCTCATGCAGTACACACAGCGAAAATCACACCGGTCAGTCACCGACAGGCGGATATAATCTACACGGCGGCCGAACTTATCGATGAGCACGTCCTGGGCTACGTCCGGATTCTTAATCTCAGTCATCGGCTTCTGTCTGTTAAAGTAAGGTTGTTTTTATAGTCTACGCCGGAACCCATTGTGTTGATGCGGATCAGGCATAATGAACGATTATTCAATCAGGAATTTTTTTCAGCATGTACTTTGCGCTCAAACACCTGCACCTGACTGCCGTCGCCCTGAGTTTTACCCTGTTCGCCCTGCGCGCTTTCTGGATGCTGCGCGAAAGCCCACAACTCCAGCAACGCTGGGTAAAGATTGTGCCCCATATTATCGACACGGTGTTGCTCGTTAGCGCCCTGTCACTTGCCTGGATGCTCCAGCAGTACCCTTTTGTCGATAGCTGGCTGACCGCCAAGGTGCTGGCGCTGCTGGCCTACATCGGGCTGGGCACCGTGGCCCTGAAACGCGGTCGTACCCGCAAAATCCGTATACTGGCGCTGGCCGGTGCGGTACTGAGCGCTGCCTACATCGTTAGCGTCGCACTCAGCCACCAGCCCTTCCCCGGCTTAAGCTGAGGTCTGATAAAGACGTCGCACTGCCTGAGACAGCTCGGCACGCCAGGGCCGCTGGCGAATCCCAAAAGTGTGCAACAACTTGCGACACACCAGGATAGAGCTGCTCGGGCGCTGTGCCTCGGTAGGGTAATCAGCAGACGCGACTGCTTTAAGCATTACCGACTGATAGCGCTCATCATACTGCCGCGCCTCTTCGATAATGGCTTCGGAAAAGGCAAACAGAGTCGAGATTTCCGCACCGCTGTAGTGGTAAGTCCCCCAGGCATCAGCCCCGTTGTGCAGCTGCTGAATCACCGCCAGCAGCACCCGCGCCAGATCCAGCGCTGAGGTTGGACAGCCGCGGCGGTCATCCACCGCCAGCAAAGGCTGTTCATTCAGCCCACGCTGAAGTGTGGAACGCACGTAGTTGGTGCAACATTCACTGAACAGCCAGCTGGTGCGCAAAATCAGGTGCCGAGGCAGCAGCTGGCGCAGAATTTCTTCCGCTTCCCACTTACTGGCCCCATACACCCCCAGCGGTGCGCCTTCGTCCTGCTCGGTATAGCCACTGGCATAGTGGCCATCGAACACATAGTCAGACGACAGATGCAGCATCGGCACGCCAAACTCACCACAGGCCTGGGCCAGATTTTCCACCCCGTCACGGTTTACCTGGAAGCAACGCTGTGGCTCCAGCTCAGCTTTATCCACATCGTTAAAACCGGCGGTGTTAATCAGATAATCCGGCAGGTACTCGCCCAGCTTCATCTGCACAGCCCTGGCATCAGTAATGTCCAGCTGCGCCTGCGCCAGTGAAATTAGCTCAAACGATGACTGCTCAGCCACCAGCTCCTGCAGCGCCTGTCCGACCTGGCCTTCGGCACCGGTAACCAGAATTTTGATAGGCTGACCAAACATCGTATTCCTCACTTTCTCAACTCATCTACACCGCTAAAATAGACGGTGAAACCTGTTGTACCAACATATCTGGATGGGGTAAAAAAGCAAGCAGGATAGCGTTATAGCTGAGGGTTATCAGAGGGATAGCACAATAAAAAACGGCCGCATAAGCGGCCGTTTTTCGATTCCAGTTTCTGATAAATCAGAACGGAATATCGTCATCAAAATCATCAAAGCCGGCCGCTGGCGGCTGCGGGGCAGGTTGCTGTGCAGGGGCCTGTGGTGGCGCGGCCTGCGGTGCTGGCTGCTGGTAGCTCTGCTGCGGTGCCTGTTGTGGTGCCTGCTGCTGATAGCCACCTTGCTGAGGCGCCTGCTGTGGGGCCTGCTGCTGGTAACCGCCCTGCTGAGGAGCCTGCTGCTGAGGCTGGCTGTAACCACTACCCTGCTGCTGATGACCACCGCTATCACCCCCACGACTTCCCAGCATCTGCATTTCAGAGGCTACGATTTCAGTCGTGTAACGGTCCTGACCACTCTGGTCCTGCCATTTACGCGTACGCAAAGACCCTTCAATGTAAACCTGAGAACCCTTACGCAGGTATTCACCGGCGATTTCTGCAAGCCGGTTGAAAAACACAACACGGTGCCATTCGGTCCGCTCGTTCTGCTGGCCCGTCTGTTTATCTTTCCAGCTTTCACTGGTTGCCAGGGTAACGTTGGTCACCGCGCCACCAGAAGGCATGTAGCGCACTTCCGGGTCGCCGCCCAGATTACCGACAATAATTACTTTGTTAACACCGCGCGCCATTGCACTCTCCGGTTTGGTTCAGCTGCCAGGCAGCCAGGGTTATCGCTTAACAGACCCACAAGCATATCACAGCCATATCCGTTCGCCGACATAGAGCCGCCCCGAGGAACCCTTTATAATGCTTCTTTTCTACCCAACTCAGGGCAACCGATGGATAAGATTCTGGTACGCGGTGCACGCACCCATAACCTGAAGAATGTGGACCTGGATATCCCGCGCGACAAACTGGTCGTGATAACGGGTCTGTCAGGTTCGGGCAAGTCTTCGCTGGCTTTTGATACATTGTATGCCGAGGGCCAGCGGCGCTATGTAGAATCCCTTTCTACCTACGCCCGCCAGTTTTTGTCCATGATGGAAAAGCCGGATGTTGATCACATCGAGGGGCTTTCCCCGGCTATTTCCATCGAACAGAAGTCAACCTCGCATAATCCCCGCTCAACAGTGGGCACTATTACCGAGATTTATGACTACCTGCGACTGCTGTTTGCCCGTGCAGGCGAGCCCCGCTGCCCCGATCATGATCTGCCACTGGCTGCTCAGACCATCAGCCAGATGGTTGATCAGGTCATGGCACTGGCGGAAGGCAGCAAGCTGATGTTGCTGGCCCCGGTAGTACAGGGCCGCAAAGGTGAACACCTGCATACGCTGCATGAATTACAAAGCCAGGGCTTTGTTCGTGCCCGCATCAACGGCATTCTGGTTGATCTCGATAGCGCCCCTGAGCTGGATAAAAACAAAAAACATAACATTGAAGTGGTCGTCGACCGTTTCAAGGTTCGCGATGATCTGCAAATTCGACTGGCAGAATCCTTCGAAACCGCAATTAATCTCACCGATGGCATCGCCCGCATCGCCTGGATGGACGGTGAACACGACGATCTGGTGTTCTCCGCCCGCTTTGCCTGTCCCAGCTGCGGCCATAGCATTCAGGAACTGGAACCGCGGCTGTTTTCGTTCAATAACCCACACGGTGCCTGCCCAAGTTGTGATGGCCTGGGTATTCGCCAGTACTTTGATCCAGGCAAAGTGGTCCATGATCCCAGCCTGACATTGTCCGAAGGGGCAATCCGTGGCTGGGATCGCCGCAGTCTGTATTACTTTCAGCAGCTTAAAGCGGTAGCCGAGCATTATGGTTTTGCTATCGACACGCCATTCCAGCAGCTGGAGGCCAGCCACCAGAAGGCTATTCTGAGCGGCACAGGTAAAGAGGCTGTTACTTTTAACTACCTCAATGACCGCGGTGACATCATCCGTAAATCCCACCCTTTTGAGGGGGTGCTGAATAACCTCGAACGCCGTTACCGGGAAACCGAATCGGATATGGTCCGTGAAGATCTGGCCAAGTATCTGAATATGCAGCCCTGCCCCTCCTGTGAAGGCAGTCGCCTGCGCCGTGATGCACGCCATGTGTTTGTTGCGGACAGTACCCTGCCCGACATTGTGCGTAAACCGATCGGCCAGTGCCTGCGCTATTTCGAAGGACTGGAACTGCACGGGAAACAGGGTGAAATTGCCGACAAGATTCTCAAAGAGATTCGTCAGCGCCTGTCCTTCCTGGTCAACGTCGGGCTGGATTACCTGTCGCTGGCCCGCAATGCTGACACCCTGTCTGGCGGTGAGGCCCAGCGTATCCGCCTGGCCAGTCAGATTGGTGCTGGGCTGGTCGGGGTTATGTATATCCTTGATGAGCCCTCTATCGGTCTGCACCAGCGTGATAATGAGCGGCTGCTGCAGACCCTGACGCATCTGAAAAATCTGGGTAATACCGTGATCGTGGTCGAACACGATGAGGATGCCGTGCGACTGGCCGACTATGTAATCGACATCGGCCCGGGCGCCGGGGTGCATGGCGGTGAAGTGATCGCGGCAGGTACACCGCAAGAAGTGATGGATAATCCCAATTCAATCACCGGTCAGTATCTGTCCGGCGTACGTTCAATCGCAGTGCCTGCCGAACGCCATAGTCCTGACCCGAAAAAGATGCTGCAACTGGTCGGCGCAACCGGGAATAACCTGCAGGATGTCACTCTGGAGATTCCGGTCGGCTTGCTGACCTGTGTCACCGGGGTTTCCGGCTCCGGCAAATCAACCCTGATCAATAATACGCTGTATCCAATTGCCGCCACCGAGCTGAACAACGCCACCACGCTGGACCCTGCTCCCTATAAGCAGATCAACGGGCTGGATCAGTTCGACAAGGTGATTGATATCGACCAGAGCCCGATCGGTCGTACCCCGCGCTCCAACCCAGCGACCTACACCGGCATTTTCACCCCGATTCGTGAATTGTTTGCCGGTACCCAGGAAGCCCGCTCACGCGGTTACAAACCAGGCCGTTTCTCATTCAACGTCAAAGGGGGGCGTTGTGAGGCCTGCCAGGGCGATGGCGTCATTAAAGTCGAGATGCATTTCCTGCCCGATGTTTATGTGCCCTGTGATGTCTGTAAGGGTAAGCGCTATAACCGCGAAACCCTGGATGTGAAATACAAAGGCAAAAGCATCGATGAAGTGCTACAACTGACCGTTGAAGATGGCCGCGAGTTTTTCGATGCGATTCCCGCACTGGCACGACGTTTACAGACGCTGATGGATGTCGGCCTGTCCTATATCCGACTGGGCCAGGCTGCGACCACGCTGTCCGGCGGTGAAGCCCAGCGGGTTAAGCTGGCGAAGGAACTGTCCAAACGAGACACCGGGAAAACCCTGTATATCCTCGATGAACCGACTACTGGCCTGCACTTCTATGATATCCAGCAACTGATGAACGTCCTGACCCGACTACGGGAACACGGCAATACCATTGTGGTGATCGAGCATAATCTGGATGTGATCAAAACGGCAGACTGGCTGATTGACCTGGGCCCTGAGGGGGGCGATGGCGGTGGACAGATAATTGCGACGGGTACACCCGAAACCGTGGCAAGTAACCCACAGTCTCACACCGGACGCTTCCTGAAACCGATGCTTGGATAACTTTAAAAAGTTACCCACAGCACACCCGCAACCGGCACTCCAATGGAGGGTCGGTTTTTTTGTGGATAAAACGTAAACGCTAAGTAATAGAAGCCGACAGGAGCTAGCTACATTACCCAGAGATATACTTACCCACAAATCTATCAGTGCACCATGCCAGCAAGACAGGCAACGCCTGAAAAGACTTATACACAGGCACAAAAAAACCCGGCATCAGCCGGGTTTTTTATTCGTCTGTTGAAGATTAATCTTCAGCAGACTCGGAAGCTACTGGACGGTCAACCAGCTCAACGTAGGCCATAGGTGCGTTATCACCAGCGCGGAAACCGCACTTGAGGATACGAACATAACCACCTGGACGAGCCGCGTAACGCGGGCCCAGTTCATTAAACAGTTTACCAACAGCTTCTTTGCTGCGAGTACGCGCGAATGCCAGACGGCGATTGGCGACAGAGTCGTCCTTCGCCAGTGTAATCAGCGGCTCAGCATAGCTACGCAGTTCCTTCGCTTTCGGCAGAGTGGTTTTAATCAGCTCATGCTCGAACAGGGAAACTGCCATGTTCTTAAACATCGCTTTGCGGTGCGCACTGGTACGGCTAAATTTGCGACCAGATTTACGATGACGCATGTTTAAATCCTTACCAAACGAGTGTTGTAGTCACTGACTCAGGACGCGACTTTGTCGTCGTTCTTGAGACTGGCCGGTGGCCAGTTTTCAAGACGCATGCCCAGAGACAGACCTTTGGACGCAAGTACGTCTTTGATCTCAGTCAGTGACTTCTTGCCCAGGTTAGGGGTTTTCAGCAGCTCTACTTCTGTCCGCTGGATCAGATCACCAATATAGTAGATCTGTTCCGCTTTCAGACAGTTAGCAGAACGTACAGTCAGTTCCAGATCGTCTACAGGACGCAACAGGATCGGATCAATTTCCGGTTCCTGTGGCTCATCCTTCGCCTGGTCTGCGCCGTCTTCAAGGTCGACGAACACTACCAGTTGCTGCTGCAAGATTGTAGCAGCACGACGGATGCACTCTTCCGGATCAATTGTGCCGTTAGACTCGATGTCGATAACCAGCTTATCCAGGTCAGTACGCTGTTCTACACGGGCACTTTCGACCACGTAGGACAGACGGCGAACCGGGCTGTAAGTCGCATCAAGTTGCAGACGGCCAATCGCGCGGGTTTCTTCGTCATCGTTAGTACGTACATCAGCTGGTACGTAGCCACGACCACGGGTAATCCGCAGTTGCATGTTCAAATTAGCACCTTCGTTCAGGTGGGCAATCACATGCTCCGGGTTAGCGATCTCAACATCCTGATTCAGCTGAATATCACCCGCTGTAACAGGGCCTGCTTCACTTTTGCTCAGAGTCAGCGTGACATCGTCACTGTTGTGCAGTGCCACAGCCACGCCTTTGAGGTTCAGGAGGATCTCAATGACATCCTCCTGGACCCCTTCAATGGCGCTATACTCATGCAGCACGCCTTCGATCTCAACTTCTGTAATTGCACAACCTGGCATAGAAGAGAGAAGGATACGACGTAGAGCATTGCCGAGCGTATGGCCGAAGCCGCGCTCGAGCGGCTCAAGGGTCACTTTCGCACGAGTTTGACTAATTTCCTGGACATCAATATGACGAGGACTCAGAAACTCGTTAACCGAACGCTGCATAAAATTTCACCAATAAAAAGAGTTCAAGTGTTACTTAGAGTACAGCTCGACAATCAGGTGTTCGTTGATGTCGGCAGACAGATCGCTACGCTCTGGAGATGCTTTAAAAGTACCTTCCATTTTCGCAGAATCAACTTCTACCCACTCAACAGCAGTACGCTGACCAGCCAGATCCAGTGCGTTTTTAATACGCAGCTGAGCTTTGGCTTTTTCACGTACGGCAACCACATCGCCAGCTTTAACCTGGAAGGAAGCAATGTTCACAACCTGGCCATTCACTGTGATCTGGCGATGAGAAACCACCTGACGCGCTTCGGAACGAGTAGAACCGAAACCCATACGATATACTACATTGTCCAGACGGCCTTCCAGCAGCTGGAGCAGGTTTTCACCTGTAGCACCAGTGCGGCGAGCCGCTTCTTTGTAGTAGCCACGGAACTGACGTTCCAGCACACCGTACATGCGACGTACTTTCTGTTTTTCTCGCAGCTGCAGTCCGTAGTCGGACAAACGGCTACGACGGGCACCATGTACACCAGGCACTGTTTCAGCTTTACATTTGCTGTCCAGCGCGCGTACACCGCTCTTCAGGAAAAGGTCAGTACCTTCCCGACGAGACAGCTTGCACTTTGGTCCAAGATAACGAGCCATATTACTGTCTCCAGATTAAACGCGACGTTTCTTCGGCGGACGGCAACCATTATGAGGGATTGGCGTCACGTCGGTGATGTTTGCGATCTTGTAGCCACATGCGTTCAAAGCACGCACTGCAGATTCACGACCTGGTCCTGGACCTTTTACAAACACGTCGAGATTTTTCAGACCATACTCTTGTGCTGCAACGCCCGCGCGTTCAGCAGCAACCTGTGCTGCGAACGGGGTGCTCTTACGGGAACCACGGAAGCCGGAGCCACCGGAAGTTGCCCATGACAGAGTATTGCCCTGGCGATCAGTAAGAGTAATGATTGTGTTGTTAAAAGAGGCATGGATGTGCGCGAAGCCATCTGCTACCTGCTTTTTCACTTTCTTACGAGTGCGATTACCTGGCTTTGCCATATTAGGAATTCCTATCGCTTACCACTTACTTACGGATCGGCTTGCGCGGACCTTTACGGGTGCGAGCATTTGTTTTGCTGCGCTGTCCGCGGGCCGGCAGGTTGCGACGGTGGCGAATACCACGGAAGCTACCCATATCCATAAGACGCTTGATGTTCATTGAGACTTCACGGCGAAGATCGCCTTCAACAGTCAGCTTCGCTACTTCACCACGAACGCTATCCAGCTGCTCTTCGGACAGATCACCAATTTTGATGTCCTGTGCAATGCCGCAGTTCTCGCAGATTTGTTTAGCAGTCGTGCGGCCAACCCCGTAGACATAAGTCAGGGAGATAACCGCATGCTTATTGTCAGGAATATTGACGCCAGCTATACGGGCCATTCAACTTACTCCTATTGGTCTCCAACCACCTGGGGTCGAAGCCAAAGATCAATTCGTTTCGTTCGTAGAAGGCGCGCAATACTACACCCTGCTCAAAACTAAAGCAAGTCTGTACGCACCCCTACAACCAAAGTCAGAGGTTTAACCCTGACGCTGCTTATGACGCGGCTCTACTTTGCAGATCACGCGTACTGTACCGTTGCGACGAACGATCTTGCAGTTACGGCAAATCTTTTTAACAGATGCACGTACTTTCATGATCTAGTCCTCCAGTGTTAGCGCATGAAACCTGCGCCACCACCTTTCAAGTTGGATTTCTTCATCAGTGATTCGTACTGGTGTGACATCAGATGCGATTGCACCTGCGCCATAAAGTCCATCACCACCACCACTACGATCAGTAGCGAAGTGCCACCGAAGTAGAATGGGATGTTCCAGGCCACGACCAGGAACTGAGGCATCAAAGATACCGCTGTGATGTACAGTGCGCCGAACAATGTCAGGCGGCTCAGTACGGTGTCTACATATCGTGCAGACTGCTCACCTGGGCGAATACCCGGGATGAAGGCTCCAGATTTTTTCAAGTTATCTGCTACATCTTTCGGATTGAAAACAATCGCAGTGTAGAAGTAGCAGAAAAACACGATGCAGATTGCGAACAGTAGAATGTACAGCGGCTGACCAGGACCCAGCGCAAGCGCTACGTTCTGTAACCATTCCATACCTTCAGTCTGACCGAACCACTGACCAATAGAGGCCGGGAACAGCAGAATACTGGATGCAAAGATCGGCGGGATCACGCCCGCCATATTCACTTTCAGCGGCAGATGACTGGTCTGAGCTGCGTATACACGACGCCCTTGCTGACGCTTAGCGTAGTTAATTGTGATCCGGCGCTGACCGCGCTCCATGAACACAACAAACCCCACCGTAGCGACCGCAAGAGCTGCGATAGCCAGCAGCGCCAGAATATTCAGATCACCTTGTCGAGCAGCTTCGAAGGACTGGCCGATTGCACTAGGCAAACCCGCCACAATACCAGCGAAGATCAGAATAGAGATACCGTTTCCGATACCACGCTCAGTTACCTGCTCGCCCAGCCACATCAGGAACACAGCACCTGAAACTAGTGTCACGACCGCTACAAAGTAGAAGCTGACATCAGCTGCGAAGGCTACGCCCTGGTTTGCCAGGCCCACGGCCATACCAAACGACTGTACAGTCGCCAGGAGTACGGTACCGTAACGGGTGTACTGATTAATTTTGCGTCGACCTGCCTCGCCTTCTTTCTTCAACTGCTCCAGCTGCGGGCTGACCACCGTCATCAACTGCATGATAATCGATGCAGAGATATACGGCATGATGCCCAGTGCCAGAATACTCATGCGCTCCAGTGCACCACCGGAGAACATATTGAAGAGACTGAGAATGGTCCCCTGGTTCTGTTCAAACAGCGCAGCGAGGCGATCAGGGTTAATACCGGGTACTGGTATATGAGCACCAATACGGTAAACGATGATCGCCAACAGGACGAACCTCAGGCGAGACCATAGCTCGCCCAGTCCGTTCTGCATACCTGCTGGTATTTGTCCTTGTTTAGCCATTTACGCCTCGACTTTACCGCCAGCAGCTTCGATTGCAGCCTGCGCGCCTTTGGTCACTTTCAGACCTTTAACGGTAACCGCTTTCGTGATTTCGCCAGACAGAATCACACGAGCTCGTTTGATCTCGTTTTTGATGATGTCGGCATCTTTCAGAGCTGCCAGATCGATAACTTCAGCACCGATCTTCGCCAGTTCGTTCAGACGGATTTCCGCCACGTAACGAGCCTGACGAGAAGTGAAACCAAATTTTGGCAGACGACGCTGCAGAGGCATCTGACCGCCTTCAAAACCTGGCTTCACGGAACCGCCGGAGCGGGATTTCTGACCTTTGTGGCCGCGACCACAGGTCTTGCCCAAGCCGGAACCGATACCGCGACCAACGCGTTTCGGTGCGTGCTTGGCGCCCTCACCAGGGCTCAGAGTGTTCAAACGCATTTGTGAACTCCCTTACTCGCCTTCTACACGTACCATGTAGCTGACTTTGTTGATCATGCCGCGAACTGCTGGGGTATCTTCCACTTCTACAGTGTGGTTAATACGACGCAGGCCGAGACCTTTCACGCAGAGCTTGTGCTTTGGCAGCGTACCAATCGTGCTGCGCACCAGCGTTACCTGAATTTTCTTCGCCATTGTCAATTACCCCAGAATGTCTGCTACAGACTTGCCACGCTTAGCAGCTACATCTTCCGGTGCATTCATTGACGCCAGACCTTTAATGGTCGCGCGAACAACGTTCACAGGGTTAGTAGAGCCATAGCATTTAGCCAGTACGTTGTGGACACCCGCCAGTTCCAGGACGGCACGCATCGCGCCACCGGCAATTACGCCAGTACCCTGGGAAGCAGGCTGCATGTATACCTTAGAAGCACCGTGACGGGCTTTTACAGCGTACTGCAGGGTATCGCCGTTCAGGTCAACAGTGACCATGTTACGACGTGCCTGTTCCATAGCTTTCTGGATAGCGACAGGTACTTCGCGCGCTTTACCGCGACCGAAGCCTACACGGCCGTTACCATCGCCAACAACAGTCAGGGCGGTGAAGCCGAAGATACGACCACCTTTAACCACTTTGGCTACACGGTTAACCTGAACCAGTTTTTCCTGCAGGTCACCGTCTTTCTGTTCGTGATTTGCCATCTTCGACCCCTTTAGAATTCCAGGCCGCCTTCACGGGCTGCATCTGCCAGTGCTTTGACACGGCCATGGTATTTGAAACCAGAGCGGTCAAAAGCAACCTGAATTACACCTGCTTCTTTAGCGCGCTCTGCGATAAGAGCACCAACTTTAGAAGCTGCTTCAACATTGCCGGTAGCGCCTTCACGCAGGGCTTTCTCGACAGTAGAAGCAGACGCCAGGACCTGGCCGCCATCAGCGGAGATAACCTGAGCGTAGATATGACGCGGTGTGCGGGTTACGCACAGACGTACTGAGCCAAGCTCACGCATTTTCAGGCGAGAGCGGCGAGCACGACGACTACGAGCTTGTTTCTTAGCGTTCATGACCCTGCCTTACTTTTTCTTCGCTTCTTTACGGCGAACATACTCATCTGCATAACGAACACCTTTGCCTTTGTATGGCTCAGGCGGACGGAAGGCACGAATTTCAGCAGCTACCTGACCAACTTTCTGCTTATCAGCCCCTTTCAGGATGACAGTAGTGTTGTTAGGAACTTCTGCAGAAATGCCTTCTGGCAGTTCGTAGTCGATCGGGTGGGAAAAGCCCAGAACCAGGTTCAGGACACTACCCTTGGATGTCGCACGGTAACCTACACCCTGCAGCTGCAGAGTTTTAGAGAAACCAGCGTCAACACCGATCACCATGTTGTTCACCAGCGAGCGAACAGTACCAGACATTGCGTGAGCCAGTTTGGAGCCGTCGCGTGGTACAAACGTCACACCCTGTTCTTCCTGCTGTACTTCTACAGAAGAATGAACGTTCAGGGATAACTGACCGTTTTTACCTTTCACGCTGACAATGGCACCATCGATCTTAAGATCGATACCTGCAGGTACAACGACGGGTTTTTTAGCAACTCGAGACATTGTTTAACCCCTTAGAATACCGTGCAGATTACTTCACCGCCCACGCTAGCAGCACGTGCTGCGCGGTCAGTCATCACGCCTTTACTGGTGGAGACAATCGCAACACCCAGACCACCTGCCACTTTTGGCAGATCCGCAGCACCTTTATAGATGCGCAGGCCCGGACGGCTTACACGTTTGATCTCTTCAATAACCGGCTTCCCATCGAAGTATTTCAGTTCAACGTTAAGAACGGGCTTGGTATCACCTTCTACAGAGTAGTCAGTGATATAGCCTTCTTCTTTCAGTACGTTAGCAACTGAAATCTTCAGCTTGGAAGACGGCATGGAAACGGCCTGCTTCTCAGACATGTGGCCGTTACGGATACGGGTAAGCATATCCGCCAAAGTATCTTGCATGCTCATGCGTTTCTACTTCCTCTTGTGCAGCTCGGTGCGGTAGCAGTCACCTGCCCAGCCACCGAGCTTACCTATTAACCAGCTATTACCAGCTAGCTTTCTTCAGACCCGGTACATCACCGCGCATAGCAGCTTCACGCAGTTTAATACGGCTCAAGCCGAACTTGCGCAAAACACCATGTGGGCGACCAGTCAGCTGACAACGATTCTGCTGACGGACCGGATTAGCATCACGCGGCAGACTCTGCAGCGCGATCTGTGCGTCCCAACGCTCATCTTCTGATGCGTTCGGGTTTTTAACAATAGCTTTCAGAGCAGTACGTTTAGTCGCGTACTTAGCTACTGTTTTTTCACGCTTAAGTTCGCGTGCTTTCATTGATTCCTTAGCCATGATTCACCTCGTAATCACTTGCGGAATGGGAACTGCAGGGCAGTCAACAGAGCACGACCTTCGTCGTTAGTCTTCGCAGTCGTAGTAATGGTGATGTCCATACCACGCAGCTTGTCTACTTTGTCGTAGTCAATTTCTGGGAAGATAATCTGCTCTTTAACACCCATGCTGTAGTTACCACGGCCGTCGAAAGATTTCGGGTTCAGGCCACGGAAATCGCGGATACGTGGGATAGAGATATCTACCAGACGATCCAGGAATTCCCACATACGCTCGCCGCGCAGAGTAACTTTACAGCCGATTGGCCATTCTTCACGAACTTTAAAGCCCGCGATAGATTTCCGTGCCAGAGTAACTACTGGCTTCTGACCGGCAATCGCGGTCATATCGGCAACGGCATTATCCAGCAGTTTCTTATCGCCCAGAGCTTCACCAACACCCATGTTCAGGGTGATTTTGGATACGCGAGGCACAGCCATCACGTTCGGGCTCTGCAGTTCTTCTTTCAACTGCTGCTTAACGGAATCGTTGTAAAGCGCTTTCAATCGAGACATGACAACAACTCCTGCTTAAGCGTTAATGGTTTCGCCGGAAGACTTGAAGAAGCGAACCTTAGTGCCGTCTTCAAGAACCTTGAAGCCTACACGATCGCCTTTACCAGTCGCGGCATTGAAGATTGCAACGTTAGAAGTCGCGATAGCCGCTTCCTTCTCAACGATACCGCCAGCCTTGCCAACCATAGGGTTAGGCTTGGTGTGCTTCTTCACCATGTTGATGCCAGAAACGATCAAACGATCGTCAGCCAGGACACGCAGTACTTTACCGCGCTTACCTTTATCTTTGCCTGCGATTACGATGATTTCGTCTTCGCTACGAATTTTGCGCATAATAAACCTTTATCGCTTCCTACTACCTGCTCATGCTCAAAAACGCCAACCCCGCTAAGAGTTGGCGTTTTAACATAGACAGAACTATCAGAGTTCAGTCTTTACAGCACTTCAGGCGCCAGGGAAATGATCTTCATGAACTTCTCAGAGCGAAGTTCACGCGTTACTGGGCCGAAGATACGAGTACCGATTGGTGCGTCGTTCGCGTTCAGCATAACCGCAGAGTTAGTATCAAAGCGGATAACAGAACCATCTGGACGACGTACACCTTTACGAGTACGTACTACGACAGCTTTAAGTACCTGACCTTTCTTCACCTTGCCGCGCGGGATGGCTTCTTTAACTGTGACCTTGATCACATCACCAACACTCGCGTAACGACGGTGAGAACCGCCAAGGACCTTAATACACTGTACTCGCTTAGCGCCGCTGTTATCAGCAACGTCAAGCATAGATTCAGTTTGAATCATGGTCTTACTCCAAAAATCTGATAATCGGCTGACTCAATCTGGCCAGCCGAAATAGCTTACTGGAGCAAAGGTGCGTTAGTTTACACCTTTGCCGCACGCTCTTCAATGCGTACCAGTGCCCAAGACTTAGATTTGGACAATGGGCGTGATTCAGCGATTACCACTAGATCACCCATCTGGCACTCATTCTTCTCATCATGAGCATGCAGCTTGGAAGAACGCTTCATGAATTTTCCGTAAATCGGATGCTTCTCTTTGCGTTCAACCAGAACCGTGATGGTTTTATCCATCTTGTCGCTAACAACACGACCGGTAACAGTTCGTGTACGTTTTTCTGCGCTCATCCTTAGTTACCTGCCTTATCGTTCAGAACAGTCTTAACACGAGCAATGTCGCGACGAACCTGGCCCAGCAAGTGGCTCTGCGCCAGCTGCCCAGTAGACTTCTGCATGCGCAGGTTAAACTGCTCTTTCAGAAGGCCCAGCAGTTCCTGCTTCAGCTCGTCAACGGACTTTTCACGCAGTTCGTTGGCTTTCATCACATCACCGTCCGCTTAACAATGGTTGTAGACACAGGCAACTTGGCCGCAGCCAGGGTGAATGCTTCAATTGCCAGATCATCAGGCACACCGCTCATTTCGAACAGCACTTTACCTGGCTGGATCTGTGCAACGTAGTATTCAACGTTACCTTTACCTTTACCCTGTCGTACTTCCAGCGGCTTGCTGGTAATAGGCTTATCTGGGAACACACGGATCCAGATTTTACCACCACGTTTCACGTGACGAGTCATAGTACGACGAGCAGCCTCAATCTGGCGGGCAGTGATACGACCACGACCGGTCGCTTTCAGAGCAATCTCGCCGAAGCTCACTTTGCTACCACGCAGAGCCAGACCGCGGTTGCGGCCTTTCATCATCTTGCGGTACTTGAGTCGTTTCGGTTGCAGCATTGGACTCTACCTCACTTACCTTTCTTCTTAGGCGCAGCTTTCTTCTCAGCACGTACCTGTTCGATACCACCGAGAACTTCGCCCTTAAAGATCCAGACTTTGACACCGATCACACCGTAAGTGGTGTGGGCTTCGTAAGTTGCGTAATCAATATCAGCACGCAGGGTGTGCAAAGGTACACGACCTTCACGGTACCACTCGGAGCGTGCAATCTCTGCACCGCCCAGACGACCACCAACCTGGATTTTGATACCTTTAGCGCCCAGACGCATAGCGTTCTGTACCGCGCGCTTCATAGCACGACGGAACATTACACGACGTTCCAGCTGGCTCGCAACGCTCTGCGCAACCAGTTTCGCATCCAGCTCAGGCTTACGAACTTCTTCGATGTTGATGTGGACAGGCACGCCCATCATTGCAGAAACAGCATTACGCAGT
The DNA here is from genome assembly GCA_913057435.1 of uncultured Oceanospirillaceae bacterium. Taxonomy (GTDB): domain Bacteria; phylum Pseudomonadota; class Gammaproteobacteria; order Pseudomonadales; family Balneatricaceae; genus Marinobacterium_C. The sequence continues at coordinate 28,957 of CAJXNY010000016.1, forward strand.
TTCTCGACATCTTCACCTTTTTTACCAATCACGATACCCGGACGAGCAGTGTGAATGGTGATTTTAGCATTCTGTGCAGGACGCTCGATCTCGATGCGGCTCACAGATGCTTTTTCCAGCTGTTTCTCCAGGTACTCACGTACCTTAAGATCATTCAACAGCTTGGATGCGTATTCGCTTTTATCGGCATACCACACAGATGTGTGATCTTTGACGATACCCAAGCGAATACCATTCGGATGTACTTTCTGACCCATTGTCGAAGTCTCCTAACGTCAGCGCTTAATCAGCCACCTTAACGGTGATATGTGAGTTGCGCTTCAAGATACGGTCAGCGCGACCCTTCGCACGCGGCTTAATGCGTTTCATTGTCATACCTTCGTCAACGAAGATAGTGGACACACGCAGGTCATCAATATCAGCGCCTTCGTTGTGCTCTGCGTTAGCAATTGCAGATTCCAGTACTTTCTTGACAATGACTGCAGCCTTTTTCGGGCTGAACGCCAGGATAGTCAGAGCTTCGCTGACTGACTTACCACGGATCTGGTCTGCTACCAAGCGCGCTTTCTGGGCGGAAATGCGAGCGCCTTTAAGCTTTGCGGCTACTTCCATCATTAACCCCCCTTACTTCTTCTTGGCCTTTTTATCGGCAGCGTGGCCGCGGTAAGTACGCGTTAACGCGAACTCACCCAGCTTGTGACCAACCATATCTTCAGTGACGAACACTGGGACATGCTGGCGACCATTGTGAACTGCAATCGTCAGACCGACAAAATTCGGAAAGACAGTAGAACGACGTGACCAAGTTTTGATTGGACGACGGTCGTTGCTCTCAATTGCAGCTTCTACCTTTTTCAACAGGTGAAGGTCGATAAACGGACCTTTCTTCAGTGAACGTGGCACAGCTGTATCCTCAAATTGGTTACTTAGCGGAACGACGGCGTACGATCATCTTATCGGTACGCTTGTTCTTACGGGTTTTATAACCCTTCGTCGGAACACCCCAAGGTGTAACAGGATGACGACCACCAGAGGTACGGCCTTCACCACCACCATGTGGGTGATCTACCGGGTTCATTGCCACACCGCGAACGGTAGGACGAACACCACGCCAGCGTGTAGCACCGGCTTTACCCAGCTGACGCAGGGAGTGTTCGCTGTTAGCAACTTCGCCCAGAGTAGCGCGACATTCAACGAGAACTTTACGCATCTCGCCGGAGCGCAAACGCAGAGTCACGTGCGCACCTTCACGTGCAACCAGCTGTGCAGACGTGCCCGCGGAGCGTGCCATCTGAGCGCCTTTACCAGGCTTCAGCTCGATACAGTGAATCACGGAACCAACCGGGATATTACGCAGCGGCAGGCAGTTGCCTGGCTTAATATCAGCATCTTCACCAGATACGATTTTAGAGCCAGCAGACACGCCTTTCGGTGCGATGATGTAACGACGTTCACCGTCTGCATAACACAGCAGAGCGATATGCGCAGAACGGTTCGGATCGTATTCCAGACGCTCAACTGTCGCTGGAATACCGTCTTTGTTACGACGGAAATCGATTACACGATACTGCTGCTTGTGACCACCACCGATATGACGGGTGGTGATACGACCGTAGTGGTTACGACCGCCAGTCTTGGATTTTTTCTCAACCAGGGGTGCATAAGGTTTACCCTTGTGCAACTCAGAGTTGACAACTTTTACCAGGTGGCGACGTCCAGCAGAGGTCGGCTTAGTTTTAATAACTGCCATTGTTCTAACCCTCTCTTACTCGCCACCGAGGAAATCGATTTCAGAGCCTTCAGCCAATCGAACGTACGCTTTACGAACATCATTACGCTTGCCCAGACCACGCGCAGTACGCTTGGTCTTGCCTTTAGCATTAACAACGTTTACGCCAGCGACTTTTACGTCGAACAGCTCTTCTACGGCTTTCTTGATTTCCTGCTTGGTAGCATCACTAGCTACACGGAAAACGACCTGATCTGCACCTTCAGCAACAATTGTTGCTTTTTCAGAGATGTGCGGACCCATCAGAACCTGATAAATACGTTCCGGGTTCATGCCAGCGCCTCCTCAATTTTCTTCAGTGCAGGCACGGTAACCAGCACCTTGTCGAAGCCAACCAGGCTGACCGGATCGATACCAGCAACATCGCGAACGTCCACATGCGGTACGTTACGAGCAGCCAGGTACAGGTTCCATTCAACGTCTTCGGTAACCAGCAGAGCGTTAGCCAGTTCCAGTTCGTTCAGCTTAGCGACAAACTGTTTGGTTTTCGGAGATTCCATAGCGAAATCTTCAACGACAACCAGACGCTCCTGGCGAACCAGTTCAGAGAAGATGCAACGCAGCGCGGCGCGGTACATTTTCTTGTTTACTTTCTGAGCGTGGTCACGCGGCTGAGCGGCGAATGTTACGCCACCGGAACGCCACAGCGGAGAACGGATAGTACCCGCACGGGCACGACCAGTACCCTTTTGACGCCAAGGTTTAGCACCACCACCGGACACTTCAGAGCGAGTCTTCTGTGCTTTGGTACCCTGACGGGAACCAGCCAGGTATGCGGTAACAACCTGATGTACCAGACTTTCGTTAAATTCTTTACCAAAAGTCAGGTCAGAAACTTCCACGGAGCCGTTAGCTCCTGTCAGATTCAAGTTCATTGCATATCCCCTTAGGCGCCAGCTTTAACAGCCGGTTTAACGATAACGTTTCCGCCGGTTGCACCCGGTACGGCACCTTTGATCAACAGCAGGTTGCGTTCTGCGTCTACACGCACAACTTCCAGAGTCTGAACGGTTACACGCTCAGCACCCATGTGACCTGCCATTTTCTTGCCTTTGAAGACACGACCTGGGGTCTGACACTGACCAATAGAACCCGGAGCACGGTGAGAGATAGAGTTACCGTGCGTCATATCCTGAGTAGCGAAATTCCAGCGCTTAACACCGCCCTGGAAGCCTTTACCTTTAGATTGACCAGTAACATCTACTTTCTGACCTGCTTCGAAGCGCGCAACTGTCAGCTCTTCGCCAACGTTGACTTCTTCGCCACCCGACAGGCGGAACTCCCACAAACCGCGACCAGCTTCAACGCCAGCTTTAGCAAAGTGACCAGCTTCCGGTTTAGACAGGCGATTAGCCTTCTTACCACCGGTAGTCACCTGCACTGCTGCGTAGCCGTCGATTTCCTCAGTACGGACCTGAGTAATGCGGTTCGGTTCCACTTCGATGACGGTGACTGGCACGGATACGCCATCTTCAGTGAAGACACGAGTCATACCCGCTTTACGTCCGATAAGACCTACAGACATTATATTACCTCTTGCCAGTTGTGTACGGGGCTGTCACCCGCTATGGCTACCCTTTCCAGAGCATTCCACAAATAGCGCTTCATTAATGAATAAATCTGCGCAGTGCGTTTCTTAGCCGAGGCTGATCTGCACTTCTACACCCGCTGCCAGATCAAGCTTCATCAAAGCATCAACAGTCTTTTCTGTTGGCTCGACGATATCCAGCACACGCTTATGCGTACGAATCTCATACTGATCACGTGCATCTTTGTTCACGTGAGGAGAGATCAATATTGTAAAGCGCTCTTTGCGAGTCGGAAGTGGGATCGGACCACGCACCTGAGCACCTGTCCGCTTAGCAGTCTCAACGATCTCCTGCGCGGAAGAGTCAATCAGGCGATGATCAAACGCCTTCAGACGAATACGAATTTTCTGATTCTGCATTTCGATCACACATTTCCATCAGTTTTAACACGGCATATGCCGACCTCCCTCTATTCAGAGGGGAGGCAAATTCTACTGTCACCAGCAGCGCGCGTCAACTGTTTAATTAACAAACAAAAAGGGCCCTCCCAACAGGAGAGCCCCTTTCAACCAGCTAGATCAAATCAATCGCAATTACGCGAGGATTTTAGCTACTACGCCGGCACCAACAGTACGACCACCTTCACGGATGGCGAAGCGCAGACCTTCTTCCATCGCGATTGGGTTAATCAGGGTAACAGACATCTGAATGTTGTCACCTGGCATTACCATTTCTACACCCTCTGGCAGCTCACAAGCACCAGTGATGTCAGTCGTACGGAAGTAGAACTGTGGACGGTAGCCTTTAAAGAATGGCGTGTGACGACCACCCTCTTCTTTAGACAGTACGTACACTTCGCCTTCAAACTGAGTGTGCGGAGTGATCGTACCTGGCTTAGCCAGTACCTGACCACGCTCTACGTCGTCACGCTTAGTACCACGCAACAACGCGCCGATGTTCTCGCCTGCACGACCTTCGTCCAGCAGTTTACGGAACATTTCAACACCGGTACAAGTCGTCTTGGTAGTCTCACGAATACCAACGATCTCGATTTCTTCACCTGTGTTAACGATACCACGCTCTACACGACCGGTTACAACAGTACCACGGCCGGAGATAGAGAATACGTCCTCGATAGGCATCAGGAACGGCTGATCAACAGCACGCTCTGGCTCTGGAATGTAAGTATCCAGCGCTTCGATCAGCTTTTTAACAGCTGTCGTACCCAGCTCGTTGTCGTCTTCGCCATTCAGCGCCATCAGCGCGGAACCTGCGATGATTGGCGTATCATCACCTGGGAAGTCGTAGGTATCGAGCAGCTCACGCAGCTCCATTTCTACCAGCTCCAGCATCTCTTCGTATTCTTCTGTACCAACGCCGCCACAATCTTCAGCCAGCAGGTCAGCTTTGTTCAGGAATACAACGATGTACGGTACACCTACCTGACGGGACAGCAGGATGTGCTCACGCGTCTGTGGCATTGGGCCATCAGTCGCACCACATACCAGGATAGCGCCATCCATCTGAGCCGCACCGGTGATCATGTTCTTCACGTAATCCGCGTGACCCGGGCAGTCAACGTGCGCGTAGTGACGGATAGTGGAGTCATATTCAACGTGGGAAGTAGCGATTGTGATACCACGCTCACGCTCTTCCGGTGCGTTATCGATCTGATCGAAGGCTTTCATTTCGCCGCCGAATACTTCTGCACAGACGCGAGTCAGAGCAGCAGTCAGAGTAGTTTTACCGTGGTCAACGTGGCCGATTGTACCAACGTTAACGTGAGGCTTTGAGCGTTCAAATTGTTCTTTAGCCACGATTAATACCTCTTAAACGAGTTGGGCAATTGTTAGTAATGATTCATAACGGCATCAGCGACATGGCTTGGCGCCTCAGCATAGTCGAAGAACTCCATAGAGTACGTCGCACGCCCCTGAGTAGCCGAACGCAGGTCGGTCGCATAGCCGAACATCTCACCCAGAGGAACCTGAGCGTTTATCACTTTACCGGAAGTGCTGTCTTCCATACCCTGAACGAGACCACGACGACGATTCAGGTCACCCATCACATCACCCATGTACTCTTCCGGAGTAACAACTTCCACGTTCATCATTGGCTCCAGCAGGCACGGATTCGCTTCTTGAGCGTACTTCCTCAGCGCCTGAGAGGCAGCAATTTTAAATGCCATCTCGTTGGAATCAACATCGTGGAATGAGCCATCATACAGACGTGCTTTCAGCCCGATTAGTGGATAACCGGCGATCACACCATTCCGCATCTGCTCTGCGATACCTTTCTCGATTGCCGGGATGTATTCCTTAGGAATCGCACCACCTACAATCTCGTTGACGAACTCCAGTCCTTCCTCTTCAGACGGACTGAATTCAACAACAACGTGACCGTACTGACCACGACCGCCCGACTGCCGAACAAACTTATGGTTTGCATCAACAGACTGGCGAATCCTCTCGCGATAAGCCACCTGTGGCTTGCCGATGTTGGCTTCGACCTTGAATTCACGTTTCATACGATCAACAATGATATCCAGGTGAAGCTCACCCATACCCGAGATGATTGTCTGACCCGTTTCAGGGTCGGTCTCGACACGAAAAGAGGGATCTTCCTGGGCCAGCTTACCCAGTGCGACACCCATCTTTTCCTGATCTGGCTGAGATCTCGGCTCAACGGCAACCGAAATCACCGGATCCGGGAACTCCATGCGCTCCAGAATAATGCGCTGACTGACGTCACATAAAGTGTCGCCCGTCGTCACATCCTTCATACCGATCAGAGCTGCGATATCGCCTGCGCGAACCTCTTTAATCTCTTCCCGGTTATTGGCATGCATTTGCACCATACGGCCTACGCGTTCTTTCTTACTCTTCACAGAGTTAACAACGCTGTCACCGGAATTCAACACACCTGAGTACACTCGAACGAAGGTCAATGTACCTACGAACGGATCAGTTGCGATTTTGAACGCCAGCGCCGCGAACGGCGCGTCATCATCAGCAGGGCGCTGAGCAAGCGTTTCGTTTTTATCGTCCAGCGTGCCCTCAATCGCTTTCACATCCAGCGGTGACGGCATGTATTCGATAACAGCATCCAGCATCGCCTGGACACCTTTGTTCTTAAATGCAGAACCACACTGCATCAGAACAACGTCGTTTGCTAGCGTACGAATACGCAGACCCTGCTTGATCTCTTCGTCGGATAGCTCGCCTTCTTCAAGGTACTTATCCATCAGTTCATCATTAGCTTCCGCAGCGGCCTCCATCATCTGCTCACGCAGATCATTAGCCTGGTCCTGCAAATCAGCCGGGATGTCTGCCAGATCGTACGTCATACCCTGGTCAGCTTCGCTCCACATGATCGCTTTCATGCGGATCAGATCCACCACGCCTTTAAACTCATCTTCCGCACCAATAGGGAAGTTGATTGGCACGGCAGCGGCACCCAGACGGCCCTTAAGCTGGTCGACAACCATAAAGAAGTCAGCACCGGCACGGTCCATCTTGTTGACGAACACCATACGAGGAACCTCGTACTTATTCGCCTGACGCCATACAGTCTCAGTCTGAGGCTGCACACCCGAAGATGCACACAGTACAACGACCGCACCATCAAGCACACGCAAGGAACGTTCAACTTCAATCGTGAAGTCAACGTGCCCAGGCGTGTCAATGATATTGACACGGTGATCATCGAACTGCTGGCTCATACCCTTCCAGAAGCAGGTAGTAGCAGCGGAGGTGATAGTGATACCACGCTCCTGTTCCTGCTCCATCCAGTCCATGGTAGCCGCGCCGTCGTGTACCTCACCGATTTTATGGGACATACCGGTATAAAACAGTACACGCTCAGTAGTAGTGGTTTTACCTGCGTCTACATGCGCACAGATACCAATATTACGGTAACGTGCGATAGGAGTTTTACGAGCCACGACTCAATCCTCTGATCTTTAGAAACGGTAGTGAGCGAACGCTTTGTTCGCTTCAGCCATGCGATGCACGTCTTCACGTTTCTTAACAGCTGCACCACGGCCTTCAGCCGCATCTGCGATTTCGCCAGCCAGACGCAGCGCCATGGATTTTTCACCACGCTTACGTGAGGAGTCAACCAGCCAGCGCATAGCCAGAGCCATACGGCGGGACGGGCGAACTTCAACAGGCACCTGGTACGTTGCACCACCTACACGACGAGATTTAACCTCGACCATTGGCTGGATCGTTTCCAGTGCTTTTTCGAACATTTCCAGCGGCTCTGCTGCACCACGCTCCAGGAGTTTATCCAGGGCGGTGTACACGATTTTCTCAGCAACAGATTTCTTACCACTAACCATCACGTGGTTGATGAATTTTGCCAGTACTGTGTTACCGAATTTTGGATCCGGCAGGATGTCACGCTTTGCAGCGACGCGTCTTCTAGGCATTGATAAGCCCTCAATTATGAAAGGTCTTCAGGTTCATCAGGTATATACACACCTGACCTTACTCTTACCGTGTCCGGTCTAGCCTACAGCAGCTATGCCGCTATAGATTCGCCGAGGGTACGGCTATTAAGACTTAGGACGTTTGGTACCGTATTTGGAACGACCCTGTTTACGATCGTTCACACCGGAGCAGTCCAAAGAACCACGAACCGTGTGATAACGCACACCAGGCAAATCCTTAACACGACCACCACGAATCAGAACAACAGAGTGTTCCTGCAGGTTATGACCTTCACCACCGATGTAGGAGGTAACTTCAAAACCATTCGTCAAACGAACACGACACACTTTACGCAGTGCAGAGTTCGGTTTCTTCGGGGTAGTGGTGTAAACACGAGTGCATACGCCACGACGCTGAGGACAAGCCTGCAGCGCAGGTACATCGCTCTTTTCAGCTTTACGCTTACGAGGGCTACGAACCAGCTGGCTAATAGTTGCCATTTAAGCAAACTCCAATTTGGTTATTTAGCACTGAAAAGACCGGGTCTGAAGACCCGGTCATCTAGTGGGGTCGAAATTTTAATCAATTTCGACCTTTGCCGTCAAACACTGAATAAAGATTACTCAGAATCCGGCATCGATGCGTTCAGCGCTGCAGTCAGTGCCTGTTGCACTTCTTCTGCGCTGACAGTCAGTGTACCTGCCTGATGATCACGTTTACGCTTACGCTCTTTGTGATATGCCAGACCCGTACCTGCCGGGATCAAACGACCCACAACAACGTTTTCTTTCAGACCGCGCAGGAAGTCACGCTTGCCGGTTACTGCGCCTTCAGTCAGTACGCGGGTAGTCTCCTGGAAGGAGGCCGCGGAGATGAAGGACTCAGTCGCCAGGGAAGCCTTAGTGATACCCAGCAGGACACGATCAAACTTGGCTGGAATCTTACCATCTTCTTCCAGCTTAGCGTTCTCGGTCACTACGGCACTGTATTCAACCTGATCACCCGGGATGAACGTACTATCGCCAGCCTTGGTAATTTCAACTTTACGCAGCATCTGGCGAACAATCACCTCGATGTGCTTATCGTTGATACCTACGCCCTGCAGACGGTATACATCCTGGATTTCAGAGGTGATGTACTTGGCCAGCTCGCTGACACCCAGAATACGCAGGATGTCGTGCGGGTTGGACGGACCATCAGAGATGACCTCACCCTTTTCAACGTGTTCACCCTCGAACACGTTCAGGTTACGCCACTTCTGGATCATGATCTCAAGTGGATCATTACCATCGGTTGGCGTGATAACCAGACGCTTCTTACCTTTGGTTTCTTTACCGAAGGTAATCGTGCCGGAGATCTCTGCCAGAATGGCAGACTCTTTCGGCTTACGCGCTTCAAACAGGTCAGCTACGCGAGGCAGACCACCGGTGATATCCTTGTTGACCGCGCCTTCCTGTGGAATACGGGCCAATACATCACCAACAGCAACATCTGCGCCATCTGCCAGATTGATGATCGCCTTGGCTGGCAGCAAATACTGCATGAGGGTATCAGTACCCGGCGCAGCAATGTCTTCACCCTGCGCATCAACCAGCTTGATCATCGGACGGATATCTTTACCCGCCTGCGGACGGTCTTTGGCATCCAGAATTTCAATGGTTGCCAGACCTGTCAGCTCATCTGTCTGACGCTTAACCGTAATACCATCTTCCATACCAACGAAGGCCAGCTTACCGCCTGCTTCGGAGATGATTGGATGGGTATGTGGATCCCAGTTCGCAACGATATCGCCGGAATGAACCGTAGAACCGTCCTGAACCTTGATCACACCACCGTACGGCAGCTTGTAACGCTCACGCTCACGCCCATGCTCGTCAGTAACACCCAGCTCACCAGAACGGGATGTCGCCACCAGAGCGCCATCAGGGCGTACAACATACTTCAGATTATGCAGACGAACTTCGCCGCCATTCTTGATCTGAATACTGTCTACTGCCGCTGCTCGTGATGCCGCACCACCGATGTGGAACGTACGCATGGTCAACTGTGTACCCGGCTCACCGATGGACTGCGCAGCGATAACGCCGACAGCTTCACCCGGATTAACCCGGTGACCACGGCCTAGATCTCGACCGTAACAGCTTGAACAGATACCGTACGTTGTCCGACAGCTGATCGCACTGCGCACGATGATTTCATCAACACCGGAGTAACGCTCGTCATTTTCCAGACGATCAATCCAGGCTTCATCCATCAGCTCGCCAGCAGCGATCAGGGTCTCACCTGAAGAAGGATCAACCACATCCTGTGCCACGGTACGACCCAGTACACGATGACCCAGCGCCACAACGACGTCGCCGCCTTCGATCAGTGGCTGCATCAGCAGACCTTCATCCGTACCACAGTCATCAACTGTGATAACAAGATCCTGCGCCACATCAACCAGACGACGCGTCAGGTAACCGGAGTTCGCAGTTTTCAGTGCGGTATCGGCCAGACCTTTACGTGCACCGTGGGTCGAGATGAAGTACTGCAGTACGTTCAGACCTTCACGGAAGTTCGCGGTGATTGGCGTCTCGATGATGGAACCATCCGGTTTCGCCATCAGACCACGCATACCTGCCAGCTGACGAATCTGCGCCGCACTACCTCGGGCGCCAGAGTCGGCCATCATGTAGACAGAGTTGAAGGATTCCTGCTCAACCTCTTCGCCATCACGATTAATGACCGGCTCGGTTTTCAGGTTCTCCATCATCTTCTTGGCCAACAGATCGTTAGCACGCGACCAGATATCGATGACCTTGTTGTATTTCTCGCCTGCAGTAACCAGGCCGTCGGCAAACTGACGTTCAATCTCTTTAACTTCAGCTTCAGACTCACCGATGATCGCAGGTTTTTCACCTGGAACTTCGAAGTCATTCACACCGATAGAGGAACCGGACAGTGTTGCCTGACGGAAACCCATATACATCAGCTGATCCGCAAAGATCACCGTATCCTTCAGACCGCAGCGACGATACGCTTCGTTCAGCAGACGGGAGATCGAGCGTTTCTTCATACTCTGATTGACCAGCTCAAACGGCAAGCCCTTCGGTACGATAGAGAACAGCATGGCACGACCAGCCGTTGTCTCTTTCAGCTCGGTACGGGTTTCAGAGTCGCCATGAATATCATTGATTGTTTCAGTGATACGCACGCGTACTTTAGCCTGCAGATGAACCTGGCCAGCACCATTAGCGCGCTGTACCTCTTCGATGTCCGCAAACACCATACCTTCACCCTGAGCATTTACACGCTCACGGGTCATGTAATACAGACCCAGCACCACGTCCTGAGACGGTACGATGATTGGCTCACCGTTGGCAGGTGACAGGATGTTGTTGGTCGACATCATCAGGGCACGGGCTTCAAGCTGTGCCTCGATTGTCAGCGGTACGTGTACCGCCATCTGGTCACCATCGAAGTCGGCGTTGTACGCCGCACATACCAGCGGATGAAGCTGGATCGCTTTACCTTCGATCAGTACCGGCTCGAATGCCTGGATACCCAGACGGTGCAGTGTCGGTGCACGGTTCAACAGAACCGGGTGCTCACGGATCACTTCATCCAGGATATCCCATACCAGCGGCTCTTCACGCTCAACCATCTTCTTGGCAGCTTTAATGGTAGTCGCATGACCACGCAACTCCAGCTTGGAGAAGATGAACGGCTTGAACAGCTCCAGTGCCATTTTTTTAGGCAGACCACACTGATGCAGACGCAGGTAAGGACCAACTACGATTACCGAACGACCGGAGTAGTCAACACGTTTACCCAGCAGGTTCTGACGGAAACGACCCTGCTTACCTTTGATCATGTCAGCCAGAGATTTCAGCGGACGCTTGTTGGAGCCAGTGATGGCACGACCGCGACGGCCGTTATCCAGCAACGCATCCACAGACTCCTGCAGCATACGCTTCTCGTTGCGTACGATGATGTCCGGGGCATTCAGATCCAGCAGACGCTTCAGACGGTTGTTTCGGTTGATCACGCGACGGTACAGATCGTTAAGATCCGACGTTGCGAATCGGCCGCCGTCCAGCGGTACCAGCGGACGCAGATCTGGCGGCAGAACCGGCAGAACTTTCAGGATCATCCACTCTGGCTTGTTACCAGATTTGTAAAACGCTTCGACCAGCTTCAGACGCTTGGACAGCTTCTTGAGTTTGGTTTCAGAGTTAGTCTGCGGCATTTCTTCACGCAGCATCTTAACTTCTTCACCCAGGTCGATCGACGTCAGCAGCTCCTGAACAGCCTCAGCACCCATACGCGCGTCGAATTCGTCACCGAACTCTTCCAGCGCTTCAAAGTACTGTTCATCGTTCAGCATCTGACCACGTTCCAGCGTTGTCATACCCGGATCGATCACAACGAACGATTCAAAGTACAGCACGCGCTCGATATCACGCAGCGTCATATCCAGCATCAGACCGATACGGGACGGCAGTGATTTCAGGAACCAGATGTGAGCAACCGGGCTCGCCAGTTCGATGTGACCCATACGTTCACGACGAACTTTCGCCAGCGTTACTTCTACGCCACACTTCTCACAGATAACACCACGGTGCTTCATGCGCTTGTACTTGCCGCACAGACACTCGTAGTCCTTTACCGGGCCGAAAATTTTGGCACAGAACAGACCTTCACGCTCAGGCTTGAAGGTACGATAGTTAATGGTTTCCGGCTTTTTAACTTCGCCGTAAGACCAGGAACGGATCATCTCTGGTGACGCCAGGCCGATGCGGATAGCATCAAACTCGTCGGATGGTCCCTGGGACTTCAACAGATTCAGCAGATCTTTCATTGTCGCTTGCTCCTCGCGGAGTTCCAGGCCGGCACCAAAGGTGCCGACCGAACTTGCCTATGCCTTACTTACCGTCGTCCAGCTCAATGTCGATACCCAGTGAACGAATTTCTTTCACCAGTACGTTGAACGACTCAGGCATCCCCGGTTCCATACGATGATCGCCATCGACGATGTTTTTATACATCTTCGTACGGCCATTCACGTCATCGGACTTAACAGTCAGCATCTCCTGCAGAGTGTAGGCGGCACCGTATGCTTCCAGTGCCCACACCTCCATCTCACCGAATCGCTGACCACCGAATTGCGCCTTACCACCCAGCGGCTGCTGAGTAACCAGACTGTAAGAACCAGTAGAACGCGCGTGCATCTTGTCATCAACCAGGTGGTTAAGCTTGAGCATGTACATGTAACCAACGGTTACCTGACGGTCAAACTTATCACCGGTACGGCCGTCGTAGAGGTCGCACTGACCGCTATCGTTCAACCCTGCCAGACGCAGCAGCTCTTTAATTTCGGACTCTTTGGCACCGTCGAATGCTGGCGTCGCAATTGGCACACCACCACGCAGGTTACCCGCCATTTCCAGCAGCTCGTCATCAGTAAAGCTGTCCAGATCTTCTTTACGACCACAGGCTTGACCGCCCAGCTCCGTATTGTAGATCCGATCCAGGAAGCCACGAACTTCCTGTACAGTTTCCTGACGCTCACGCTCGATCTTCAACATCTCGTCGATCTTACGACCCAGACCGGAACACGCCATACCCAGATGGGTTTCCAGAATCTGACCAACGTTCATTCGAGACGGTACACCCAGCGGGTTCAGCACCACATCAACTGGCTCGCCGTTATCATCGTACGGCATGTCTTCTACCGGCATGATAACGGAGATAACACCTTTGTTACCGTGACGACCTGCCATCTTGTCACCTGGCTGTACACGACGCTTGGTCGCAACATACACCTTGACAATTTTCAGCACGCCTGGCGCCAGGTCATCACCGGTCTGCAGCTTGCGCTTTTTATCTTCGAACTTCTTGTCCAGCTCAATCTTGCGCTCGTCCAGCTGTGAACGGGCCAGCTCAAGCTGCTCCATCACGGCGTCTTCAGCAACACGGATCTTGAACCAGTCGTCCTTCTTCAGCGTAGCCAGGAATTCCAGCGTGATTGTCTCGCCTTTACGCAAGCCAGCACCGCCGTCTGCTTCCAGACCCGATAAAGCACGACCCAGACGCTCGAACGTAGCCTGCTCAACAATACGCAGCTCTTCGTTCAAATCCTTGCGGATTTTCGCCAGCTCGGAGTTCTCGATATCAATCGCACGCTGATCTTTAGACACACCATCACGGGTAAAGACCTGCACATCGATAACCTTACCGATCGTACCTGTCTTAACGCGCAGTGAGGTATCTTTCACATCAGAGGCTTTTTCGCCGAAGATCGCTCGCAGCAACTTCTCTTCCGGGGTCAGCTGAGTTTCGCCTTTCGGCGTTACTTTACCCACCAGGATGTCGCCAGGACCTACTTCTGCACCAATGTGCACGATGCCGGATTCATCCAGCTTGGCCAGCGCGGACTCACCCACGTTCGGAATATCTGAGGTGATTTCTTCAGGGCCCAGCTTGGTATCACGCGCCACACAGGTCAGTTCCTGAATGTGGATTGTGGTAAAGCGGTCTTCCTGAACAACACGCTCAGAGATGAGGATGGAATCCTCGAAGTTGTAGCCGTTCCACGGCATAAAAGCGATGCGCATGTTCTGACCCAGCGCCAGCTCACCCTTGTCGACGGACGGGCCGTCAGCCATGATGTCGCCACGCTGCACACTGTCACCCGGGTTCACAATGGAACGCTGGTTGATACAGGTGTTCTGGTTCGAACGGGTGTACTTAGTCAGGTTGTAGATATCTACACCTGCTTCACCGGCAATCAGCTCTTCGTCGTTTACACGAACAACAATGCGCGCCGCATCAACGGTCTCGATGACACCGCTACGGGTGGCAACCACACAGACACCAGAGTCACGTGCTACGTTGCGCTCCATACCCGTACCAACCAGCGGCTTATCAGCACGCAGTGTCGGCACAGCCTGACGCTGCATGTTGGAACCCATCAAAGCTCGGTTAGCATCATCGTGTTCCAGGAACGGAATCAGCGAAGCCGCTACGGAGACAACCTGACGTGCCGAAACGTCCATGTACTGCACTTTTTCAGGCGGCGTCATGGTAGTTTCGTTCTGATGACGGGCTGCAACCAGCTCATCAACCAGACGCTTATCAGCATCAACCGTCGCAGACGCCTGGGCGATCACGTAACGGTTTTCTTCAATCGCTGACAGGTAATCAATCTCGTCAGTGACCAGGCCATCAATTACCTTACGGTAAGGCGTCTCAAGGAAGCCATAATGGTTGGTACGAGCGTATACCGCCAGTGAGTTGATCAGACCGATGTTCGGACCCTCAGGGGTCTCGATTGGACATACACGACCATAGTGAGTGGCATGTACATCTCGCACCTCAAAGCCGGCACGTTCACGGGTCAGACCGCCAGGGCCCAGGGCAGAGACACGACGCTTATGCGTGATCTCGGACAGCGGGTTGTTCTGGTCCATAAACTGGGACAGCTGACTGGAACCAAAGAATTCCTTAACCGCTGCAGCAACTGGCTTGGCGTTGATCAGATCCTGAGGCATCAGGTTGTCAGATTCAGCCATGCTCAGACGTTCGCGTACGGCACGCTCAACACGTACCAGACCGACACGGAACTGGTTTTCAGCCATTTCGCCAACAGAGCGAATACGACGGTTACCCAGATGGTCGATATCATCGACAATGCCGTTACCGTTACGGATATCAATGAGGATTTTCATCACTGCAAGGATATCGTCTTTGCCCAGCACACCAGAACCGGTCTCTTCGTCACTACCGATACGACGGTTGAACTTCATACGGCCTACCGCAGAAAGGTCATACCGCTCTTCGGAGAAGAACAGGTTCTCGAACAGCGCTTCCGCTGACTCTTTAGTTGGTGGCTCACCCGGGCGCATCATACGGTAAATTTCTACCAGTGCTTCCAGCGGGTTGCTGGTCGGGTCGACACGCAGTGTCTCAGAGATAAATGAACCGCAATCCAGCTCATTGGTGTACAGCGTTTCGAAGGCATTGATGCCCGCGGCACGCAGGTTATCAACCAGTTCATCGGTGATTTCTGTGTTACAGGCACACAGCAATTCACCCGTCGACGGGTCGATCATATCTTTAGCAATCGCCTTACCAGCCAGGTACTCCATTGGTACCTCCAGCTGTTCCATGCCCGCTTTCGCCATCTGACGAATGTGGCGCGGCGTAATACGACGGCCCGCTTCAACAACTACATTACCTTCCGGATCTTTGATCTCGAAAGACATGGTCTCACCGCGCAGACGCTCAGGCACCAGTTCCATAAGGATACGGTCGCCGTCCAGGTTCCAGTCGGTGTTGTTGAAGAACAGCTCCAGAATTTCTTCTGCATTAAAGCCCAGGGCTCGCAACAGAATAGTCGCCGGAAGCTTACGGCGACGGTCGATACGAACGAACAAGTTGTCCTTCGGATCGAACTCAAAATCCAGCCAGGAGCCACGGTAAGGAATCACACGGGCTGAGTACAACAGCTTACCGGATGAATGCGTCTTACCTTTATCGTGGTCGAAGAATACACCAGGAGACCGGTGCAACTGAGACACGATAACACGCTCTGTACCGTTCACTACGAAGGTACCGTTATCGGTCATCAGAGGCATTTCGCCCATGTAGACTTCTTGTTCCTTGATGTCCTTGACCGCTTTGTTATTGGACTCACGGTCGTAGATCACCAAGCGCACTTTGACGCGCAGAGGAGCAGCGTATGTTACGCCACGCAACTGACATTCTTTCACGTCAAAAACGGGTTCACCGAGGCGATAGCCTACATATTCCAGCGAGGCATTGCCGGAATATGACACAATCGGGAATACAGAATTAAAAGCGGCGTGAAGCCCTTCTTCCTTGTTTGCAGCGTCGCCCTGATCACCTGTCTGCAGAAATCTGCGGTAGGAATCGAGCTGAATCGCCAGCAGGTATGGTACATCCATGACTTCTGGCATTTTGCCAAAGTCCTTACGGATGCGTTTCTTTTCAGTGTATGAATAAGCCATCAGTGTTCCCCAGCATGCGCACCTAGATTTGAAGCTTTCCAGAAGGGGGACTTCCGGGAAATACGTTCCGTTAAAAACATTTGCTTTCATTAATAACGGAAAAAGGCCGGTGGCAATTTGCCACCAGCCATTAGAGCTAGAACAGAACTAAGCTGCTCTGTAATGCATAAATGCGATTACTTCAGCTCTACAGACGCGCCAGATTCTTCCAGAGCTTTCTTCAGCTCTTCTGCTTCATCTTTGCTTACGCCTTCTTTAACAGTAGCTGGAACACCATCTACCATGCCTTTAGCTTCTTTCAGGCCTAGGCCTGTAGCAGCACGTACAGCTTTGATTACGTTTACTTTCTTATCGCCAACAGCGGTCAGAACAACGTCAAATTCAGTCTGTTCTTCAGCAGCAGCAGGACCAGCAGCAGGGCCAGCTGCAGCAACAGCTGCAGTTACACCAAACTTCTCTTCCATTGCTTCGATCAGAACAACTACGTCCTTAACGGACATTTCAGCGATTGCGTTGAGGATATCTTCGTGAGACAGAGACATGATTCAATTCCTGATAAAATCTTGAGTACAAACTCAATAAATCTGTAAAAAACAGCTGCGCTAAAATTAGGCAGCAGCTTCTTCTTTCTGATCGCGTACGGCTGCAATAGTACGACACAGCTTGCCAGCTGCCGCTTCTTTCATGCAGGCCATCAGCTTCGCAATAGCTTCGTCGTAAGTAGGCAGGCTTGCAAGCATTGCCACATCTACAACTTCGCCTTCGAATACAGCTGCTTTCAGCTCAAACTTCTCTTCGCCTTTCGCGAACTCATTCAGAACACGGGCGCCAGCGCCTGGGTGTTCGTGAGAGAATGCGATGATTGACGGACCGACCAGAGAGTCTTTCAGACCTTCAAAGTCAGTACCTTCAATCGCGCGACGCGCCAGTGTGTTACGAACAACTTTCAGCCACACACCACTTTCACGCGCCTGCTTGCGCAGAGTCGTCATATTCTCAACGGTTACGCCACGGGAATCCGCAACAACCGCTGACAGAGCGTTTTTAGCAGCTTCCTGGACTTCAGCGACGATCGCTTTTTTGTCTTCGAGTCCTAATGCCACGGTATACTCCTGGATTTAGTCTTTCGACTGATTACCAACCACCTCACCACGTGAGGCTTGAGCACGGTGGATAGATTCATCTGAATCTCACCGTCTGCGCAGGCTGGTTTTGCCCATTAAGATGCTCACCCGAAGGCACACATCACCTGCGGTCTTTGACGGTCTTCATCTCTGCCTGAACGGAGCTCAGAAGACCCTCAAAAAACCTTTGTACCATCAGACTTCCAGAGAACCCTGATCCAGTACCAGACCTGGCCCCATAGTAGAGGACAGCGTCACTTTCTTCACATACACGCCTTTAGCAGAAGCTGGTTTCAGCTTCTTCAGGTCAGTAACCAGCGCTTCGATGTTCTGCTTGATAGCAGCCGCATCGAAGTCAACTTTACCAACACCCGCGTGGATGATGCCGTTTTTATCAGTACGGAAACGTACCTGACCGGCTTTAGCATTCTTAACAGCAGTAACAACATCAGGTGTTACAGTGCCAACTTTAGGGTTAGGCATCAGGCCACGTGGACCCAGAACCTGACCCAGCTGACCAACAACACGCATTGCATCTGGCGTCGCAATTACAACGCCAAAATCCAGATCGCCGCCTTTAATCTGTGCAGCCAGGTCTTCAAAACCTACTACATCAGCGCCCGCTGCTTTTGCTTTCTCAGCGTTTTCACCCTGAGCAAATACAGCAACACGAACATCGTTACCTGTACCATTTGGCAGTACGGTAGAACCGCGTACAACCTGGTCAGATTTACGTGGATCAACACCCAGGTTCACTGCAACTTCAACAGTTTCTTTGAACTTGACTACAGACAGCTCAGTCAGCAGAGATACTGCTTCTTCGATCTGGTACTGCTTGCCAGCTTCAACTTTTTCGTTGATCGCCTTCAGGCGCTTAGTCAGCTTAGCCATTATTCGTCACCCTCTACCAACAGACCCATGCTGCGAGCAGAACCCGCAATCGTGCGTACAGCCGCATCCATATCGGAAGCAGTCAGATCAGCATCTTTAACAGTAGCGATCTCTTCCAGCTGAGCGCGAGTAACAGTACCCACTTTCTCAGTGTTAGGACGGCTAGAGCCACTTTTCAGGCCTGCTGCTTTTTTCAGCAATACAGCTGCTGGTGGTGTCTTGGTGATGAACGTAAAGCTACGGTCAGCGTAGACAGTGATGACAACCGGAGTTGGCATACCTGGCTCCAGGCTCTGCGTAGACGCGTTGAACGCCTTACAGAATTCCATGATGTTCACACCGTGCTGACCCAGAGCTGGACCAACTGGTGGAGATGGATTCGCCTTACCGGCGGCAACCTGCAGCTTGATATAAGCCTGGATTTTCTTAGCCATTGTTTACTCCTGAGGGTTCGAACGCCTTTCGGCTCCCCTGTTTCACAACAAAACCCCAGCCCGCGAGGACTGAGGTCGATAAATACTTGCTGGTTTTATCAGGCTTTTTCGACCTGAGCAAAATCCAGTTCAACTGGCGTAGAACGCCCAAAGATCAATACTGCAACATGCAGCTTGTTCTTCTCGTAGTTAACTTCTTCAACCACACCGTTAAAGTCGGCAAATGGGCCATCAGCAACACGCACCATTTCACCTGGTTCGAAGACAGTCTTAGGCCGCGGTTTGTCAGCACCACTTTCCACACGTTGCAGAATCTCATCTGCTTCGCGCTCAGTGATTGGCGCAGGCTTACCCTTTGTTCCGCCAATAAAGCCCAGCACATAGTTTGTGCTGTTAACCAGATGCCAGCTTTCATCATTCATATCCATGTGCACCAGCACATAACCTGGATAGAACTTGCGCTCTGACTTGCGCTTTTTGCCGTCTTTGATCTCAACGACTTCTTCTGTTGGCACCAGGATATCACCGAAGTAACCCTGACAACCTTCACGTTCAACGCTCTGTTCGAGCAATGTCTTTACGCGCTTCTCGTAACCGGAATACGCATGTACGACATACCAATTCTTAGCCATGTCTCTATTCCTTAACCGATCACACCAGAAACGAGCCAGCTTAACAGTGAGTCAAGCCCCCAAAGCAAAAGACCAATAATCAGGACCGCTACCACAACGATCATCGTCGTCTGCAGGGTCTCCTGACGTGTAGGCCATACAACCTTACGTACTTCTGCTTTAGCTTCTTTAAATAAAGTAAAAAATGCCTGACCTTTTTCGGTCTGCAACGCCACAAATCCCGCCACCAGCGCCATCACCAACAGTGCAACGACACGGTAAAACAGAGACTGTTCACCATAGATAGAATTACCAACCACACCGGCAGTAACCAGCACTACAACAAACACCCATTTCAGGGCATCAAACTTGGAACCTTCGGAAGCAACTTTAGAGTTCACGCCTGGAGCCTCAAAACGTTGAAAGCTTGCGCTTTAGGTGACGCCATCCTCGAAATAGGATGGCAGGCCAAGAGGGAATCGAACCCACAACCTGCGGTTTTGGAGACCGCTGCTCTGCCAATTGAGCTATTGACCTACTGCGTAACAGGGAGGCATATAATAGCCACCTCCCCTCGGGGCGTCAACCCCTTTTTACAACTTATCGCTGAAATTATGCAATAATTTTAGCAACAACGCCCGCACCAACGGTACGACCACCTTCACGGATAGCAAAACGCAAACCGTCTTCCATCGCGATTGGGTTGATCAGGGTAACAGACATCTGAATGTTGTCACCTGGCATTACCATTTCCACACCCTCTGGCAGCTCACAAGCACCAGTGATGTCAGTCGTACGGAAGTAGAACTGTGGACGGTAGCCTTTAAAGAATGGCGTGTGACGACCACCCTCTTCTTTAGACAGTACGTACACTTCGCCTTCAAACTGAGTGTGCGGAGTGATCGTACCTGGCTTAGCCAGTACCTGACCACGCTCTACGTCGTCACGCTTAGTACCACGCAACAACGCGCCGATGTTCTCGCCTGCACGACCTTCGTCCAGCAGTTTACGGAACATTTCAACACCGGTACAAGTCGTCTTGGTAGTCTCACGAATACCAACGATCTCGATTTCTTCACCTGTGTTAACGATACCACGCTCTACACGACCGGTTACAACAGTACCACGGCCGGAGATAGAGAATACGTCCTCGATAGGCATCAGGAACGGCTGATCAACAGCACGCTCTGGCTCTGGAATGTAAGTATCCAGCGCTTCGATCAGCTTTTTAACAGCTGTCGTACCCAGCTCGTTGTCGTCTTCGCCATTCAGCGCCATCAGCGCGGAACCTGCGATGATTGGCGTATCATCACCTGGGAAGTCGTAGGTATCGAGCAGCTCACGCAGCTCCATTTCTACCAGCTCCAGCATCTCTTCGTATTCTTCTGTACCAACGCCGCCACAATCTTCAGCCAGCAGGTCAGCTTTGTTCAGGAATACAACGATGTACGGTACACCTACCTGACGGGACAGCAGGATGTGCTCACGCGTCTGTGGCATTGGGCCATCAGTCGCACCACATACCAGGATAGCGCCATCCATCTGAGCCGCACCGGTGATCATGTTCTTCACGTAATCCGCGTGACCCGGGCAGTCAACGTGCGCGTAGTGACGGATAGTGGAGTCATATTCAACGTGGGAAGTAGCGATTGTGATACCACGCTCACGCTCTTCCGGTGCGTTATCGATCTGATCGAAGGCTTTCATTTCGCCGCCGAATACTTCTGCACAGACACGAGTCAGAGCAGCAGTCAGAGTAGTTTTACCGTGGTCAACGTGGCCAATAGTACCAACGTTAACGTGCGGCTTTGAGCGTTCAAATTGTTCTTTAGCCATCAGAAAGATTCCTAAATTTAGCCAACATTAACCAAACGGCGGCGGACGCCAGATGCAACAAAGGGCAGATATATTTCTATATCTGCCCTTTGCCAAAATATGGAGCTCATGGGCGGATTTGAACCGCCGACCTCACCCTTACCAAGGGTGTGCTCTACCCCTGAGCTACATGAGCACAACAACTAACTAGTGGAGCGGGTAGCGGGGATCGAACCCGCCTCTTCAGCTTGGAAGGCTGAGGTAATAGCCACTATACCATACCCGCCGAAGAACCTAGCTGTGATTGGTGGTGGGAGGTGGATTCGAACCACCGAAGCTTTCGCGTCAGATTTACAATCTGATCCCTTTGGCCACTCGGGAATCCCACCAGCAATGTATACTTCTATTCGTTACGCTCTGAATGGTGCCGACACCAAGAGTCGAACTCGGGACCTACTGATTACAAGTCAGTTGCTCTACCAGCTGAGCTATACCGGCACATCACTATCATTTTCTGAACAGAATCAGATAGATAATCAATCTGTGACAAAGGCTGTCGATCAGATGGCGCGTATATTATCAGGAAATTTCGGGCTGTAAAGGGGGTAATGAGTATTAATTTCATATTTACCTCATTCTGACGACTCAAATTCAGCGACACCTGAATACAGAGTCGAACTTCTGTACCTGATAGTTTTCTAACCTACGGCTTCGACTGTTACCCTCCAGCCGATAAAAATAACAACCGAGATCCCCCAACATGATGGAATCAATGACCTCCAGCTGGCTTTTCGTCTTCATGGAGCTGCTATCTGTACTCTTCATCCTGATACTGGGTCTGGGGCTACTGACTATCCTGGTGCTCTATATCCTGGATGTCAGCCAGACCAAGCAGACCATTCGTCGCAACTACCCGGTGATTGGCCGGTTCCGTTATTTTTTCGAACATATGGGCGAATTCTTCCGCCAGTACTTCTTCTCCGCCGACCGCGAAGAGCTGCCCTTTAACCGTGCCGAGCGCGCCTGGGTTTATCGTGCCGCCAAAAATGTCGACAGCACCATCGCCTTCGGCTCCACCCGTGACCTGCGCCCCACCGGCTCAGTGTACTTCGTCAACTGCCCCTACCCCACGCTGGGTGAAGATGCCGCCGATATCCGCGCCATCACCGTTGGCCCTTACTGCACGCAGCCCTACACCACAGACTCGCTGCTCAATATTTCAGGCATGAGCTACGGCGCTCTGTCGATCCCGGCCATCCGCGCCCTCGCCAAGGGCGCTAAAACAGCGAATTGCTGGATGAACACGGGGGAAGGCGGCCTGTCGTCATATCACCTCGAAGCGGGCTGTGACATCGTGTTTCAGATTGGCACCGCCAAGTTCGGCGTACGGGACGACAATGGCAACCTCAGTGATGACAAACTGCGGGCCGTAGCCGCCCACCCTGAGGTCAAAATGTTCGAGATCAAACTCAGCCAGGGTGCCAAACCCGGCAAAGGCGGCATTCTGCCTGGGGCCAAAGTCACCGAAGAGATCGCCCGTATCCGGGTTATTGAAGTGGGCAAAGACGCCATCAGCCCTAACCGCCACCCTGATATCAACAGTGCCGAAGACCTGCTCAACATGATGGCCCGCATCCGTGAGGTCACCGGCAAGCCGGTTGGCTTTAAAGCCGTCATGGGCCAGTTCGAATGGCTGGAAGAGCTGTTCAGCCTGGTGCAACAACGCGGCATTGAATACGCACCGGACTTTATCACCATTGACAGTGCCGATGGTGGCACCGGCGCCGCCCCCATGAGTTTGATGGATTATATGGGTATGCCGATTCAGGAAAGCCTGCCGATCACCGTCGATATGTTGCAACGCTACGGCCTGCGTGACCGCGTGCGCGTGATCGCCTCCGGCAAGCTGGTCACCCCGGCGGGTGTTGCCTGGGCACTGGCCGTGGGGGCCGACTTCGTCGTCAGCGCGCGCGGCTTCATGTTCGCGCTGGGCTGCATTCAGGCACTGCAATGCAATAAAAACACCTGCCCTACCGGCATCACCACCCATGATCCCAAACTGCAACGCGGGCTGGACCCCACCAACAAATCAGTACGCGTGGCTAACTATGTGCGTAACCTGGATCACGAAGTCGGCGTCATCGCCCACGCCTGCGGGGTACAGGAAGCCCGCCAGCTCAAACGCCACCACGCTCGTATCGTCCGCCCGGATGGCAAAAGTATCCCGCTGGATGCGTTATACCCACCGGCAGATCAGGCCCCGGCCAGCACAACCGCTGTGGATAAAGAGTAAGTCGACAGTCTGCAGGTATGACCACCGGGCCATACCTGCAGCGGCTGGGGATAACTTTTCCCCGCCTGACGGATGCTTTTAGCGCCAGCGTTACAGCGGTACCAGATCAATCACATCAGCGGTCGTATCAATGGCCGCATCCGCCACATTCCCCACAACCGGCACCACTGAAACCACCGCCCCACCAACACGCAGCGGCACCGTGACCACCTTGGTTAACACACACCCCTGCAGTACAAACACCAGCAAAGCAACGATTATTGGTTTCAACATGTATTAACAGCCCTGATCGATACAACGAATGAGAGTGCGGGAGAATAAAGCACTCAAAGGGTGCCAGCAGTAGAAGCCAAAATCGAGGATGGATGTCGGTAGAAGGTAAATCTGGCCTGCTCTGGCTATCGACTCGTTGAGTCATGGCGGCACACTGGCCTGAATATCTGACGTAGATGTGGCAAAACCTTTCCTTCGCAGAAGAAAATACGCGCAGGAGAAAAGGCTGGATTATTAACGAACCTGCTGCAATTCAGGCAGGGCCTTCATTTTATGCATCTGACATCGCAAATCTGTATCCCTGTATCCCGTAATAGCGACCAGACCAGCATCCTGTTGTACAACAGTGGACCCGTTTTTGCTTTTAGTTACACCGGACAATCCGATTGCCTTTCTGTTTAAGGAGATACGCTATGCATATTCAATCGACCCCGGCTTCCTGGCAATTACTGAACCGTGCAGCAACGGTCACGAATGAAACAACTGAAACACCCGAAACAACCGAAACGCCCGCAGACAACAATACGGACGTACCTGCAGATGAGGTAGATGAATCGAAGTTCCGGCTTTCGGAGCCGAATACTATTAGCTATGGCTCCTTTGAAGATCCAGACAACCCTGGTGAGTTCATTAATCTGACAACGCCTCATCAGGCCTGGCAGCACATCGCTGCAGGCGGTACGAACAGCATGTTTGCCATTGATGCTGTGCTGACGGCAGGCTACCAGGCTGTCAGTGGTGACCTTGAAGCGCGACTGGCGGAACAGGGGGTTACCGGGCGGGAAGGAACCTATATCAGATATGGTCAGCCGGAGGAGAGTGAAGATGAAGATAACAATAATGAAGATGAGCCGGAACAGTTCCACGTAACCAATGCGGACTCTCCGGACAATGCCAGTGCTATCGCCGCTATCCTGAATGACCCTGAGAATGAGGAATTTGCCACCGGCTTCCGAAAGCTGGAAGAACTCACTCAGACAACAAGGATCTTTCATGCTCAGAGCCGGGATAGCGTACTGGACGGCAGTGCCCGTAACGAACTCGGTATCAGGGAAATAATACAGCCCAGGAAACCCGAAGAGGAGGGCTGGCGTTATCAGCATGATTTCGGGTTACGTTCGAACGGCGAAAGCTGGTCGCTGGATAGCCAGCTTTATAAAGTGTCGCTAGAGGATGAAGAGACGATTGTCTGAGTTGAAGCTGGCGCTATACCGTTCAGGTATGGCGTAACGCGAGTCACGGCCGTGGCTCGCTGTCAGGTTCACACCGGATCAATGGCAAATACCTGCTCCAGAAAAGTCAGACGCTCCACAATCTAATCCCGACGGTGCTCATAGCAAGCACCACTAAGGGCATCCTGGCCAAAGGGCCGATTCCACGAGGCTTACAGCGTAAGTCATACAGGCCTATTTGCCCGCTAATTTAACAATAAAGCGATTAAATGGTGCCAGCAGCTGAGGCTGAAATCGAGGATGGATGTCGGTAGAAGACAAGTCTGCGGGGGTACCCGTGTCACCGTACCGATCCAGCCGCCATAACTGGCCCCAAAAACAATCAGACACAGCTAATTCCGGTGCGCATCGCCCGGTTATAAACAGAAAGTGACTGGCAAGAAAATCAATGTGTACGGAAGTACAGAGAAGAAGCAAAAAAGTGGCGCGCCTGGAGGGATTCGAACCCCCGACCAACAGGATCGGAACCTGCTACTCTATCCAGCTGAGCTACAGGCGCACAAGGAAGTGTTTGCAAGGCGTATGATACGCATCTGGCGCGGGTACGCAACCCCCTGGCGAGGTTCAGGGTTGGCCAAGTGGCTGTTTTTTATAATGACCTGGCCGCTGGTCAGGATTTGGGCTGTCATCAAATGCTCATCTGACAGAGACAGAACTGTCATCCAGGCTGGCTATGATTACCCCAGCTGATCAGGACACGTATCGGCATGGGGACCGCCAGGGCAGGCATTCCCTCTACTTTCCCCTGCGTACCACCCCCATGCTGTTTTCGCCAGGTTATTCTGCAGTCGCAGTAATCCGATGATCGACGTTTTTCGTATGCTGATGGCCGTTTTAACGGCATTTTGTGCTGCATTGGATCAATGGCTAGTCGTTCGCCCCATTTCCGTTGGGTTTATTGTTAGCTATAATCCGTGCCCGATTACCCTTTGAGCAGTTGTGTCTGCACTCGTCCGGTGGTTCATCGTGCTGTCAGCGCATTGGATAAGGACAACCAGACAGGCCGCACTGCCGATATAATTAATGAGTGATGAGGTCGTAACTGTGAACAAATTTACTTCTGCGCTGTGCGCACTGGGTCTGGGCATGGCGCTGGCAAGCTCCGTTAACGCTGCGACCGGCGATGACGCGATTGTTGAGCGTATCAAGCCGCTGGGTCAGGTTTGCATGGAAGGTGATGATAGCTGTGGTGGCGCTGGGGCGGCTGCAGCAGCGGCTTCCGGTGGCGGTGCCCGCTCCGGTGCAGACGTTTACAACGCTAGCTGTGCTGCCTGCCACTCAATTGGCGTAGCCGGTGCACCTAAGTTCGGTACCTCTGACTGGACTGACCGTGCAGCGAAAGGTATGGATACGCTGCTGGCGAATGCGATCAACGGTATCAATGCCATGCCACCACGTGGTACCTGTGCCAGCTGTTCTGACGACGAGATCAACAGTGCGATTGAGCACATGGTCGATAGCGCCAAGTAAGTTCGCGCTGCGTTAAAAAAACCGCCTTCGGGCGGTTTTTTTATGCCTGATATTCGGCGGTTATCAGTCGAACAGCGATTTAAGCCCTGACAGGGTGGCCTGGCCCCGTGCCTTGTTGGCTTTTTCGTTAACGTCTCCCAGCCCTTCGATGATCAGATCATCTTCGGGCAGCTCGTCGAGGAACCGGCTGGGGGCACAGTCGATCTTCTCGCCATACTGTTTGCGCTGGCTGGCCAAAGTCATAATCAGGGTCTCGCGGGCGCGGGTGATGCCCACGTAGGCCAGCCGCCGCTCCTCTTCGATGTTGCCCTCTTCAATACTGTTGCGGTGCGGCAACAGCTCTTCCTCCATGCCCATCAGGTAGACATGGGGAAACTCCAGCCCCTTGGAGGCGTGAAGGGTCATCAGCTGCACCCGGTTGGAATCATCCTCTTCTTCCTGGCGGTCCAGCATATCGATCAGTAACAGGCGGCTGATCGCTTCTTTCACCCCGGCATCCGGATCGTCTTCCTGCAACCGCTCAAGGGTGTTTTTCACCGAATCGACCAGCGTCCAGACGTTCTGCACCCGTTTATCAGCGGCCGCTTCAGAGGCGGTATTCTGGCGAATCCAGCCCTCGTAATCGATATCCAGGATCATCTCCCGGATAAACTGGATCGGGTCGGCCCGTTCACTCTGCTCGGTGAGGTAGTTCATCCAGCGTGAGAAACGGCGCAGCCGGTCCAGTGAACGTTCCGACAGGCGGCTTTCCAGCCCCAGCTCGTCGATTGCTTTGAACATGCTGACTTCACGCTCATTAGCATACTCCCCCAGTTTTTGCAGGGTGGAGGGGCCGATCTCGCGGCGCGGCATATTGATGATACGCAGGAAGGCGTTATCGTCGTCCGGGTTGACCAGCACCTTGAGGTAACCCATCAGGTCCTTAATCTCGGCGCGGGCGAAAAACGAAGTGCCGCCATTGAGTTTGTAGGGCACCTGGAAGCCCTGCAGCTTCAATTCCAGCAGCCGGGCCTGGTGGTTACCGCGATAGAGCACAGCAAAATTTTTGAAAGGAATGCCGCCGCGCAGGTGACGATCAAGGATGTCAGTGGCAATGCGTTCACACTCCGCTTCTTCATTGCGGTTGTGGATAACTTTCAGCTCTTCACCGAACGCCTTGTCACTCCACAGGGACTTCTCGAACACGTGTGGATTATTAGCGATCAGGGTGTTGGCGGCGCGCAGAATCCGCTGCGTCGAACGGTAGTTCTGCTCCAGTTTAACTACTTTGAGGCTGGGGAAATCTTTTTGCAGCTGATCGAGGTTTTCCGGCCGCGCCCCGCGCCAGGCATAGATCGACTGATCATCGTCCCCTACCACGGTCAGCATGCCCCGGTGACCCACCAGCTGGCGCACCAGTTTGTACTGGGACAGGTTGGTATCCTGATACTCATCCACCAGCAGGTAGCGGATGCGACTCTGCCAGCGCGCCAGTACATCGGGGTGTTCTTCAAACAGCCGCGCCGGAATCCAGATCAGATCATCAAAATCGACCGCGTTATAGGCCCGCAGGCTACGCTGGTATTCTTCATAAGCGCGGGCGGCCAGCACATCTTCCGGGCCTGCCGCATGGCTCAGTGCCCGTGCCGGGTCGATCATTTCGTTTTTCCAGTTGGAGATCTGCCCGGCGATAACATCGGCCTGGTCGGAGTCTTCCTCATGGTGAATCAGCAGTTCACGTAATAGCGAGCGGGTATCCTGGTCATCAAAGATAGAGAAGCCCGGCTTAAACCCCAGCGTCTTATGCTCGCGGCGGATGATGTTCATTCCCAGGTTATGGAAAGTCGATACTGTCAGCCCCTTGGTCGAAGAGCCCTGTAATAAATCGCTAACGCGCTCTTTCATCTCGCGGGCGGCTTTATTAGTAAAAGTCAGTGCAGCGACATGGCGTGCTTCATAACCACACTGCTCTATCAGATAGGCGATTTTTCGCGTTATTACACTGGTTTTACCAGAGCCAGCACCGGCCAGCACCAGTAGTGGGCCACTGATATAGAGCTTTGCTTCCTGCTGACGGGGGTTTAATCGAGACATAGGCTACTTTGGATGAACATTCGTTATTAAATTTGTCGCCGACTGGCCGATAACATGCACCGAGTAATTACAAATTCTTGATTAAACGTACGTAATTATTTGATCTCAAAGAGATTTAAACGTACGTTTGTAAACCTTTCCAGTCAGCGATGACAGGAAAGCAATTATGGCATGGAAGTGGACCCGACCCCAGCGTATAGCCCCCAGGCTGACCCAAGGAGCCGCCGATGTACTCGGCCCAGACTCAGAACCCGGATAACGCAATGCGCATGGTCGTGCTGGACAGCTCTGGCACCGCCATGCAACGCATCTCAACACTGCTGCCCAGCTTCGAGGGTTACCGGCTGCACCATCAGCGTCAGCTGGGCGGCTTACGTCGCCTGCTGAACATGGCCGCCGTGGATCTGGTGTTTCTGCACTGCGAACACAGTATGTCCACCTGCCGCCGTACAGTAGAGATCCTGCGCAACCTGGCCCCGGAGCTGCCGATTATTGTCGTTGCCGACGGAATGAGTGATCAGCAGGGCGAGCTTCTGCAGGCCATCGGTGCCAGTGACTACCTGCCACTGGAGCAGCTCAGCCGGCCACTGATCAAGCGCACCCTGAGTTATGTCATCCGCCATGAAAAGCAGAGCCGACAGCTTAAGCGCCTGCGCCACCACGACCCTCTGACCCGCATCAGCAACCGCACCAGTTTCTACCGCGCGCTTAACGCCCTGCTCGACAGCCCGGCCAAACAGTCCCCGATGGCTCTGCTGACCATTGATATCGACGGCTTTACCCGGCTCAACCATAACCTGGGCCCGCGCGGCGGCGATGCCATTGTGCTGATGCTGAGCAAACGGCTACAGCAGGCACTACAGCCCAGCGAACAGCTGGCCCGTATCGGCACCGATGAGTTCGCCATGCTGATCCAGCCCCGTGGTGGCGAAAATATCTATCCGTACACCAAAACCCGCGCCGCCCAGCTGCTCAGCCTGCTGACGCCGCCCTATCGCTACAATGGTCACGACACCATGGCCCATTGCAGTATCGGTGTGGCGATGGTGCCGGAGCATGGTGAACGGGGCGATGATATTATCCGCCGCGCCAGCCTGGCCCGGTTCAAGGCCAAGAAAACCCATGGCTGTAGCTATGCGCTGTTCGATGAAAGCCTGGAAACCCATATCAGTAACGCCCCCTCGGCGATGGAAGCAGAGATGTTCACCGCCCTGCGGGCGAACCAGTTCACCCTGTATTATCAGCCCAGGGTTGAGCTGAACAGCGGCCGGATTATCGGTGCTGAAGCACTGATCCGCTGGCTGCATCCGAAAAAGGGCCTGATTATGCCCGACGCGTTTATTCCGCTGGCCGAAGAGTCGGGGCTGATTGTGCCGATTGGTTACTGGGCGGTACACAGTGCCGGTATCTCGCTGATGAAACTGCGCGCCCAGGGACTGCTGCAGGGTCGGATTGGGGTTAACCTGTCGTTCCGCCAGTTCAAGGACGAGCAGCTGGCAGCCACCATCACCCGCATTATCGAGCAACAGCAGATTGACACCTGCGCACTGGAGTTCGAGCTGACCGAGTCAGCCCTGATCAAAGATGAGCGCCATGTGCGGGCCTGCATTGAGCAACTGAATGCGCTGGGCATTGCGTTCTCACTGGATGACTTCGGCACCGGCTACTCCTCGTTCGCGCTGCTACAGAAGCTGCCGATCCACACCCTGAAGATCGACCGCTCGTTTATCAGCAACGTACACTGCAACCCGGATGATGCCGAGATTGTGCGGGCCATTATCAATCTGGCCCACAATCTGGAGAAAGCGGTAATCGCCGAAGGGGTCGAAACCCGGGAACAGCTGGATTTCCTCCAGGCGCACGGTTGTGATCAGGTGCAGGGCTACTATTTCAGCCGCCCGATTCCGTTTGAAGAGTTTGAGCAGATGCTACGTGATAACCAGCCAACACTGGCCCAGCCTACCCCGTCGGACGCGGCATACTCCGATAGCTGAGCGCTTCCAGCAGCTGTGGCTGGCCTACCACGGCTTCCCCGGCCAGGTCAGCAATGGTGCGCGCCACCCGTAAAATCCGATGGTAGGCCCGGGCCGACAGCTGCAGCCGTTCAATCGCATCCAGCAACATATGCTGATCCGCCGCCACCAGCTGGCAGTGCGCCTCCAGCTCCCGGCCTG
Source organism: uncultured Oceanospirillaceae bacterium (assembly GCA_913057435.1). Classification (GTDB taxonomy): domain Bacteria; phylum Pseudomonadota; class Gammaproteobacteria; order Pseudomonadales; family Balneatricaceae; genus Marinobacterium_C. Next base: position 60,112 of record CAJXNY010000016.1, read on the forward strand.
CCAGGGTGCCATTGAGCTGCCCCTGGCGCGCCAGCTGAATTTCACTGGCGGCAATCACCCGTGCTCGCACCTGGGCACTGGTTTCCCCGGCCTCACAGGCCAGCAGCAACTCCTCCCGGCTCGGTGCAGGCACCCGCAACTGCAGATCAATACGGTCCAGCAGCGGCCCGGAGATGCGGTTCTGGTAACGCTGGATCTGATCCCCATGGCAGCGACAACGATTCCCCGGCTCACCGGCATAGCCGCAGGGACAGGGGTTCATCGCGGCCACCAGCTGAAAGCGGGCAGGAAACTCGGTGCGCCGGGCAGCACGCGCGATCAGGATATGGCCGGTTTCCAGCGGTTCACGCAGGACTTCCAGCACCTGACGGCTGAATTCCGGTAGTTCATCAAGAAACAGCAGGCCATGATGCGCCAGTGACACTTCACCGGGCCGGGGCTGGCTACCGCCGCCCACCAGTGCTGCACCCGAGGCTGAGTGATGGGGCGCGCGCCAGGGCCTGCCACGGGGTAACTGGTCCGAACTGATCAGCCCGGCCACCGAATGAATCGCCGCCACTTCCAGCAGCTGCTGCTCGGTCAGTGGCGGCAGTATGCCCGGCAGGCGCTGGGCCAGCATGCTTTTACCGCTGCCCGGCACCCCGCTTAACAGCAAATTATGTCCACCCGCCGCCGCAACTTCCAGTGCCCGCTTGGCCTGCAGCTGACCTTTTACATCGGACAGATCAGCCACATCCGCTACCGCCTGCAGATCGACCCCCGGGCTTTGCAGGGTTGGCAGTTCTTGCTGCCCTGTCAGGTGGCGAGTGACTGCCAGCAGATCATCGGCAGCGTACACATCCAGCCCGCGAGCCAGCGCGGCTTCATTGCCATTATCAATTGCCACCAGCAACCCCCGGCCCTGTTCACGACAGGCCAGCGCAGCGGGCAGCACCCCACGCACCGCCCGTAACCGCCCCGACAGCGCCAGTTCGCCGATCAGTTCCAGATCTTTCACCGCGGTGGCCGGTAATTGCGCACTGGCCACCAGGATACCTACCGCGATGGCCAGATCAAATCGGCCACCCTCTTTGGGCAAGTCAGCGGGGGCCATATTGACGGTCATCCGGCAGCGCGGAAATTCAAACCCGGCATTGATCAGAGCACTGCGCACCCGTTCCTTGCTTTCGCTTACGGCTTTTTCCGGCAGCCCAACAATGGCCAGCGCTGGCAGACCGCCAGACATATGTACCTCAATGGTGACCGGCGGCGCTTCCAGCCCGACCTGGGCGCGGGTGTGAACAATGGCAAGTGACATGGCATCCTTCCATGGATGAAGCGGGGTTTGAATTTACCGTCATGATTTCAGCAACGGCAGTATAGCTATCGTAGACGATGCAGAGCGTAGCCATGCGTAATAGCAGATAACACCGGTTGACGTTACAGCCTGCCTGATCTGGCGGGTACTGGACTTTGATCGGAGGCTTCTCCTGCAACAGCACAGCTAACTGGTTCATTTTGAAAATACCTTTCGCTATGATCAGTCTCCACAGCGACATCATGCCCTACTACAAAGGACTCGGTACCCGTCACTTATGGAAAATATCCTCACTATCATCCTGATCTGTGCTGCCCTTTCACTGATTCTCAATGTCGTGCTGAAAAAGTTTCAGGTGGAGCCTGTCATCGGCTACATCCTGACCGGTATGGCTGTTGGCTTTGCATTTGACCTGGAGCATAACGCCAGCCTGGGAATGATCGCCGAATTTGGCATTGTGTTCCTGATGTTCACTATTGGACTGGAATTTTCACCGCAGAAATTACGCTCGATGAAGAAGGAAGTCTTTCTGTATGGCTCGCTACAGATGGCCGTGACCGCTGCAGCTTTCTTTGCCATCGGCCACTGGGGGTTTGCTATCGAGCCAGCGGTTAACCTGATCGTCAGCCTGGCACTGGCGCTCTCCTCAACCGCAATCGTGCTGAATCTGTTGACGAAAAACCGCAAGCTCGGCAACCGCTACGGACGCAACTCGGTGGGCGTGCTGCTGTTTCAGGACATTGCCGTTATTCCGCTGTTACTGATGGTATCGATCTTTGCCAGTACTCAGGAGAGCGTGCCTGAGCTGCTGCTGGATGTACTGATCGACGGGGTTATCGTTTTTGTCCTGCTGTTTGTCGGGGCTCGTTTTGTAACGCCTTACCTGATGGAACAGGTAATCGGCACTCGCTCCAACGAGCTGTTTGTCGGGGCAATTCTGCTCTTCGTCATGGGTGCGGCCCAGCTGGCCCATACGCTTGGTTTTTCTTACTCACTGGGGGCGTTTCTGGCGGGGATGGTTATCGCTGAAACGCACTACAAACACCAGGTTGAGGCTGACCTGACGCCCTTCCGTGATCTGTTACTGGGGGTCTTTTTTATTACCGTCGGCATGCAGGTCAATCCGCTGTTTGCCCTCAACAATCTGATTACAATCATCGCGGTCATGCTGGCCCTACTGACAGCAAAAACCCTGATTCTGTTTACACTTATGCGCATTTTCAACAATACACGGGCCTCCTTAAAAACCGCCCTGTTACTGTCGCAGTGTGGTGAGTTTTCCTTCGTTATATTTGAAACTGCCCAGGCAAACAATCTGTTCATGGACCCCGAGCTGGGGCAGATACTGGTCATGGCGATTGTCTTCACCATGATGCTGACCCCCTTCCTGTTCCGCTTTCTTGACCCGATTACCGACACCCTGGTTCGGACACAGGCACAACTGGCAAAACCTGATGAGGCTCCATTGCCGGAAATTGATGCGGAACAGGTTGTCATTTGTGGCTTCGGCTCCCTGGGTCAGCGGGTCGGTGCCCACCTGAAAGCCTCCGGCGTTTCCTACACCGGCATTGAACATGACAGCCATTCTTTTCGCAGAGCAAGAGATCAGGGCCAGCCGGTAGTCTTCGGTAATGCGGGTCGACGTCAGTTCCTGGAGGGCATCAAAATCGATCAGGCTAAGGCTGTCATCATCGCCATGAGCAATGAGCAGCGGATTCTGCTAATGGCCCAGTCAATACGCCAGACAGCCCCTGATGTGCCCATTATGGTCTGCACCTCAAATGATCGCCTCAAGGAAGAGCTGATCCAGTTCGGCGTCTCCCAGCCCATCGACAACATGGATCAGACAGCGGCGGCCCTGGTGGCCTCATTACTGACCGAGGCCCAGGCCACTGATGAGCTTTCCGTGAAATAGCCACCGTCAGACATGCCCTATCCATGATCACCGTCGATACCGCCGGTCAGTGGTGATCATGGCCATGTTTACGGTCTGCCGTACAGCCCGTCGGCCCAACCGGTTTATTCGCATCTGTGGCAGCCATTTCAGCCCGCGCCTGGCGGATAATCTGTATCGCGGAACTCAGAAACAGTGCTGCCATGATGAATGCCACACTGAGGTCCGGCCAGGCGCTGTCGGTCGCCCAGACACCGCTGGCCGCCGCCACCACAATCAGGTTACCGATGGCATCATTACGGCTGCACAGCCACACGGAGCGAACATTGGCATCGCCGTCACGGTAGCGCATCAGTAACAGTACGCTGACCAGATTGGCCACAAACGCCGCAATCGCCACGGTACCCATGGTCAGGGCATCCGGGGTATTGAGGATCAGCACCTTGTACAGAGTACTGCCGGTCACCCAGGCGGCCATCAGTGCCAGACTGATCCCTTTCGCCAGCGCCGCCCGGCTGCGAATAGCCAGCGCTTTGCCAATCGCCCATAAACTGACGGCGTAACTGATGGTATCGCCCAGAAAGTCCAGCGCGTCGGCCTGCAGCGCCTGGGAACCGGACAGCCAGCCCGCTACCATTTCAACACCGAACATCAGCCCGTTAATCACGATGATAATCAGCAGAATACGGCGGTAGGTCTGACTGACCCCGTCAAAGTTCTGCTCATGTCCACAACATCCACCTGCCATAACGAACCTCTCTGAACAGCTAATTGGTTGTTTGATTCCTCGATGGTAGTAAGCCTAATATCTCTAGTAACTAGAGCTTCAAGCACTTCGTGGATTTTTTATGGTTGAGTACGCAATTGGAAAACTGTCAAAACTGACAAACTGCAAAATTCCTACCATTCGTTACTATGAGGAGATCGGCCTGCTACCGGCCGCTGACCGTAATGCCGGCAATCAGCGTCGCTATGGCGAACAGCACTTGCTGCGATTGCGGTTTATCCGCCACGCCCGGGCACTGGGGTTTGATCTGGAAGCGATTCGCGAGCTGGTGCAATACAACGATGCACCTAACCATCACTGTCATGATGCTGATGAGATTGCCCACCGACATCTGCTGGAAATAGAACGCAAGATCACTCGGTTGCAGTCGTTGCGTGATGAGCTAGAGAGAATGCTGACAGAATGTGGGAAAACGGACGACCAGCACTGCCGGATTCTGGAAGTACTGGCAGATCACGCTCTCTGCGATGGAGAGCATGACCTGCCGACAGGACCTGCGCTGAAGCAGGACTAACCGGCTTCCAGTGTCATCCACTGGTCAAGCTGTTCCAGGGTCAGCAGCTCACTGAAATAGCGACCCTGCATCAGCGCACAGCCCTGGTTAATTAACTGACTGAGCTGACCGGCACTGGTCACCCCTTCGGCCATCAACGGGATGGTCGGGGTCGCCAGCGCCAGCTGAGCCGCACTGGTATTGCCCGGCTCATTAAGCCCCTGCACATGCTGATCATCCAGTTTCAGCCAGTCCGGCTGCAACTCCTGCACCCCTTTGGCGTTCATCAGCACGGCATTCACGCCGCGCAGACAGATACGGAACCCCAGCTCCTGCAGATCAAACACCAGCCCATCATGGGCCATCGCCACCTCGGCATCCAGCTCCAGCACCAGCCGGCTGGCCGCCAGCTGTTCGGTTTTCACCGCATATTCAAGGTCAGAAATAAAATCCGAGGCCGCCAGCTGCGGCTCTTCAAGGTGCAGCAGCAGCAGGTCACAGCCCGGCAGGTTATTCAGGCTCAGCTGCACCGCCAGCAGTGATTTCCAGATCCATTCATTCAGCGCAGGCACGGCTTCACCCTGCAGGGCTGCGGGCATCAGTTCGTGGGCGGACTGCCAGCCCAGCTGCGGATGCTGCCAGCCAGGAATCAGCTGAGCGCCACAGAGCCGATGGCGGCTGTTATCAAAGATCGGGCAGTAATTAAACGTCAGCTGTTTAGCGGCCATGGCCCGCTTCAGATCAACGCCATGGATCATGGCTTCATGGTGCGGGGTGCCGCTGAGGGTAGTGTGGTACAGGCAGTAAGTATTACGCCCGGCCCGCTTGGCGGCATACATCGCCAGATCAGCCGAACGCAGCAAGCTGGACTCATCCCGACCATGCTGAGGGAAGATCGCCACCCCGGCACTGGCACTGACGAACAGCTCACGGCGGTCAATATAAATACCATGGCTGAGCCGCTCAACAACACGGTGGGCTACGGTTTCAGCATCACTGGCCGTCACCAGCCCATTGACCATCAGCATAAAGGTGTCGCCACTGAAACGGGCCACCAGGTCCTGACCGCGCACCACCGAACGTAACCGCTCAGCGACTTCCTGTAACAGTACCGTACCGGCTTCGCTGCCCAGGGTATCATTGATCCACTGAAAGCGGTCCAGGTCGATGCAGATCAGCGCCAGCCCACTTTGCTGAACCCGATTACGCTCCAGCTGCTGAGACAGCTGCTGACGGAAGGCTTCAGGCTCCAGCAACGTGCCTGCGGTGCTCTGCACTGTGCCATCTTCCGCATGAGACAGCCGTTCATCACTGTGCATCGCCACCAGATACAGCGCCTGCTCCGGATGCCAGTACACCCGCACTCGCCAGCTTTCACCTCGCTGCGGCGCCCGCAGTGTCGCCTGTACCATACCTTCAGCCCGGGCCTGCTCAAACATCCGGGTCAGCTTATCCGCGTGATTCGGACTGTGCATCATCGCCAGTGGCTGGCCCTGTGCCGACACGTCAAATTGCCAGTGTTCGGCATAACCGGGGCTGGCACTCTGATAGTGGTGGTCTGCCCCTATCCAGGCATATAACTGATCCATCGGGACCATAGGTACTCTCCTTCACGACACACTGCTTCACGACACCCTGCTGATCTGCTGCCCGTCAGAAACAGGCAGCACCCGTTCAGTAGAGGCTGCTCAATCCGTTTTGTTCAGCTGTTTTTCCAGCACGCTTAACTGTTGTTCCAGTTGTTCCAGCCGGTCACGGGTACGTGCCAGTACCGCCTGCTGGGCATCAAACTCTTCCCGGGTCACCAGATCCATACGCGCAAAGGTCGATTGCAGCAGGCTGCGTACCTGCTCCTGCAGCATCGCCTGACCGGGCAGGTCTGGCTGGCCCTGTAGCAGCTGAGTGAACTGTTCACTCAGCCCTTCAATCAATTTGTGGTTAATCATTTAGCGATTTTCTCCCGTTACAGTCTCCACACTATAACAGCTTGCTGGCGGCTGTCAGCGGTCGATAAAAACTGTACAGATAATGCGCACCACACTGGTGCAGAGTCTATATCCAGGCGCACAACATTCTACCGCTCCATGACGATACCCCGCGACAGAACCATCGCAAAAAAACCCTAACCACATGTTTTTAAAAAGAAATTAAAAACTGGCACAGCCTTCGCTTTAGCTAATACAACTCAGGCAGGAAACACTGCACCAAAGCGAACCGCATTTATCGGTCGCTACCGTGCAAGGGATAACACACACGGCTGACCTGTACCGTGACCTGAAACCAATTTTGTTGATAGAGCCCCTTCTGGAGGAGAACCCGATGGATGAACTACTCAAGGCGACCGCTGCCGATCTGACGCAGCTGAAGTACGCCGTCGATACCTTCTACTTTCTGATGTGCGGTGCACTGGTGATGTGGATGGCGGCAGGTTTTGCCATGCTGGAAGCTGGCCTGGTACGAGCCAAAAACACCACTGAAATTCTGACCAAAAACGTAGCGCTGTTTGCCATCGCCTGCACCATGTACCTGGTGTGCGGTTACTACATTATGTACAGCTCGGACGCGGGCGGTATTTTGCCCAACCTCGGAGTGCTGATCGGTACCGAGAATGGTGTTGATGCCGTACTGGCCGGTGGCGATGATGCGCCGTATTACTCATCACGCTCCGACTTCTTCTTCCAGGTGGTGTTTGTGGCGACCGCCATGTCCATCGTCTCCGGTGCAGTTGCTGAACGGATGAAACTGTGGTCATTCCTGCTGTTCTCCGTCGTTCTGACCGGTCTGATCTACCCGGTTGAAGGCTACTGGACCTGGGGTGGTGGCTTCCTCAGCGAAGCGGGTTTCTCTGACTTTGCCGGTTCCGGTATCGTCCACATGGCCGGTGCGTCTGCAGCCCTGGCGGGGGTGCTGCTACTGGGTGCCCGTAAAGGCAAGTATGGCAAAAATGGCGAAATCTACGCGATTCCCGGTGCCAACATGCCGATGGCAACGCTGGGTACCTTTATCCTGTGGCTGGGCTGGTTCGGCTTTAACGGCGGTTCCGAGCTGAAACTGTCAGATGTCGGTGAAGCCAATGCCGTTGCTCAGGTGTTTGTAAACACCAACGCCGCGGCGGCCGGTGGCGTAATTGCAGCACTGATTACCGCTTACCTGAAATTCCGCAAAGCGGATCTGACCATGGCCCTGAACGGTGCCCTGGCAGGCCTGGTCGCGATCACCGCTGACCCGCTGAGCCCAAGCGCCGAGTTCTCTACCCTGATCGGTGCCGTCGGCGGCGTGCTGGTGGTGGTATCCATCCTGATGCTGGACAAACTGCGTATTGATGATCCCGTCGGTGCGATCTCGGTCCACGGTGTGGCGGGTATGTGGGGTCTGTTGGCGGTACCACTGACCAATGGCGATGCAACGTTTGGCGCACAGCTACTGGGGATTGCCTGCATCGTTGGCTGGGTATTTGGTGCCAGCCTGCTGACCTGGGCAGCCATCAAGTACACCGTCGGTATCCGTGTCAGTGAAGAAGACGAATACACCGGTGCGGACATCGCTGAATGTGGTGTCGAAGCCTACCCTGAGTTCACCACAGGCAAAGGTATGACCGGCGCCAGCAGCTCCACGGTAAGCCGCAAAGAACACAGCAAGGCTGTTAATAACAGCGCAATGGACGGTGCCAGCAGTCAGCTGAAAACCTCCTGAATCATCAAACTGACCCGGCCCCGCGCAACGGCCACCGGCAACTGAGCGGGGCCGGGTCAAATGCGAACCCGGCGGATTACGGGTATACTGGCCGCAATTTTTGATCAATAACTCACCAGGTCTGTTGCCAGAGGCATTACAAGCAGGCTGCCATTGAGGAGAAGGATATGAAACTGGTTACTGCGGTGATCAAGCCGTTCAAACTGGATGATGTCCGCGAGGCACTGTCCGAAATCGGTATTCAGGGTGTGACGGTTACTGAAGTGAAAGGCTTCGGGCGTCAGAAAGGTCACACTGAACTGTATCGCGGAGCAGAGTACGTCGTGGACTTCCTGCCTAAAGTTAAAATCGAAGTCGCCATTGACGACGCCATGCTGGACCAGGTTATCGAAGCGATTGCCGGTACCGCGAACACCGGAAAAATTGGCGACGGCAAGATTTTTGTCAGCCCGCTGGAACAGGTTATTCGTATCCGTACCGGCGAGAGCGGCCCGGACGCGCTCTGAGTTAGCAGCCCCACAAGACACCAGGCCGCCGGTTCAGGCGGCTTTCTTTTTGATTCATTGATCCCGCGCAGTTATTCCCTTCACGTATCATTTTAAAGATCTATTGAGCTGGCCTAGAATCGAGTATTGCCTGTTAACAAAGGGATGGTCGGTTTGTAAGCGAGGCAAGTACGGTCCCCCTGCACCTCACGCGCTCCAGCCCGACACCGCTCCCAGGCATACCGGACAATAAAAATAACAACGGCCAGGTACACCCATGAATCAGGAAATTGCGACGGTTTTCCGCCCCTTGCAACACTCAGCACTGGGCGCGGCGGTTATTTCGCTCGACTACAAGCTGCTCCGGGTGAACCCCGCCTTACAGCAACTGCTGGGCTATACCGACGGCGAGATGCTGGCACGAAGCCTGAAAAGGTTTATCGCCCGAGATCAGCGCGCCAGCCACGCCAGCCAGATGGCCACCCTGCTGGCCGGTGACATCAGTGATTTTGACCTGCACATCGATCTGCTGGCCAAAGATGGTAGCCAGGTAAACACCCACCTGTCAGTGACACCGGTGATTGACCTGGACCACAACGTCTGCGGCGCCGTGATGCTGGTGGTCGATGTCACCGCCGATATCCTGCGCGAGCTGGAACTGAAAAAGATGTACCAGGCGGTGGAAAGCTCTGGCAGCGCGGTGGTGATCACCAATCAGCATGGCCTGATCGAATATGCCAATAGCCGCTTTACCGACATCACCGGTTACCTGACTACCGAAGTGATTGGTAAAACCCCTGCCATGCTGCGTTCAGAAAGTACTCCGGACAGCACCTACAAGGAGCTCTGGAACAACCTTTCCGCAGGTCAGAAATGGCGTGGTTCGCTCTATAACCGGCGTAAGAACGGCACCCATTACTGGGCATTACAATCTATCTCACCCGTACATGACGCCCGCGGCCAGCTGGTCAATATCGTCTCGGTCAGTGAAGACATTACTGCCATGAAGGAACATGAGCGGCAAATGGAGCAACTGGCCTACTTTGACCCCCTGACCCAGCTGGGCAACCGACGCAACTTCCGCGAGAAACTGGATGAAGTGATCTGTATGCCTGGTGAGCGCTACCAGGCCCTGTTACTGCTGGACCTGGATGGCTTCAAGCAGATCAATGATTCCATGGGCCACGAAGCAGGCGATCATCTGTTGATGACCATCGCCAACCGGCTGAACTATACCGTTGAAACTCCCAGTTCTGCCTATCGACTTGGCGGCGATGAATTTACCGTTATTTTGCGCAACCTTCCCAGCCTTGATGCCCTGCGCCAGCAGGTCGCTGAGCTGACCGAGCTGATCAGTCAGCCTGTGCGGCTAGGCACCCGCGATATCAAGGTGACCGTCAGCATCGGCATCACCCTGATTAATCTGGACAGCTCTGATACCAGCTCACTGCTGCGTAATGCCGATCTGGCCATGTATGCCGCCAAAGGGATGGGCCGCAATACCTTCCAGTTTTATGACCCGGAAATGAACCTGGCCGCCCGCCGCAGCATGACGCTGGAGCTGGACCTGCGCATCGCCCTGGAGCAATCTCAGTTCCACCTGATGTATCAGCCTCAGGTGTCACTGGAAACCGGTCAGGTTACCGGGGTCGAAGCTCTGATCCGCTGGCGTCACCCTGAGAATGGCATGATCTCTCCTATCGAGTTCATCCCCAAGGCCGAAGAGACCGGGTTGATCGTGCCCATCGGTCGCTGGGTGCTGGAAGAAGCCTGTAAGGCCGCCTGTCGCATCCAGCAGGCGGGACTGGGGCCGATCAGAATGGCGGTTAACCTGTCGGCCCGACAGTTCGACACCCGGCTGGTTGACACGGTTCGCCAGGTACTGGAAGAAACCGGGCTGGAGTCCAGGTATCTGGAGCTGGAAATTACCGAAGGCGTGCTGATGGAAAACCATCAGCTGGCAATGGGTACCCTGCAGCAGCTTCGGGATCTGGGCATTACGCTGGCCATCGATGACTTTGGTACCGGTTATTCGTCATTGAGCTATCTGAAAAAGATGCCGGTCGACATTCTTAAAATCGACCGTTCCTTTGTCCAGGACATTCCCGGTGATAAAGACGATGTAGCCATTACCACGACAATCCTTTCCATGGCAAGCCGGCTGGGCCTGGGAGTGATCGCCGAAGGTATTGAAACCCGAGAGCAGCTGGAATTCCTGCAGCAGCACACCTGTATTACCGGCCAGGGCTTCCTGTTCAGCCCCCCCATTCATCTGGATGCCCTGATCGAGACCTGCCAGCTGGAGCTGATTAAGGCAGAGTGTTTCAGCGATTCAGCAGTCATAGCTGAAACAGACCCGGCCTGATTAGCAGCCCGGCACCAACTACACTGAAAGGGGCCCTGACCTTTCAGCGACAGGTGCCGATGCGGCAATAGACAGCCGCTCAGTACAAGAGAACCAGGTTCAGAACATAGACTTTAGCACTACAAAAAAACAGGGCAGTGAGCACAGAATTATTAAATTACGAGGTCATTTTAATTAAAACCCTTTACTTTCAAAAAATTAACCCGTTAAGAATTTTTCCTGGTACAACCGACCGCTCGTTTTAGGCACAGTTTTTGCCTAAGTAATAATAGCTACCGGCTCAGCCAATAAGGCGTTAAGCTTTGATTCAGCCGGGCAGCGGGATTGCTACCCACTGGCATCAAGCCAGTTCACGATACTAGGGAGGTCACTATGGCCAGTGCTTCAGGTGCGTATTTCGTCTCACAGACTACACCTTGCCCACAGAGTACTGTCACACCCGAATTTACATCCAGATCGCAGATCCGCCATGAGATGCAACGGGAAAAGCTTCAATTACAGGAGCTGAGTTCCGAATATTTTGGCCTGTTACTGGAAGCGTATGAACGGCATATAAACCCTGGCAAAAAATGCATACGGGCACTGACCCTGTTTTTAGATCGCTGCCAGAGTACGCTAACTACTCCAAACCAGCTCCTGCCCGAGTTAACCGAGCCTGCCGAGCTGCGATTCTGGTATCAATTCAGCACGACTATCGACCAATACTGTCGACTGCAACAACGCCTGCTGAATTATCCTTCCAATATATCCGGATGGCAGATCGAACAGCCACTCTGCCCAGCCTGCTGAATGCGACGGGCACAGCGTTAATACTATTATGCTGTGCCTGTTCGTTTTACACCGCTACGCCGCCCGTACCCGGACCACTTCAAGCCAAAGCAAAAGCCGGTCCATCAATTCATATTCCAGCTGACGCAACGCTTCCGCCGATGTCGGCAGCGCAAAATCCCAGACGACACCGTCTTCATCATAGGGGTGTACAGGCAGGGGCGCTTCGCGCTTGTCCGTCAGAGTGATTATATGGTCGTACGTTTTTCCGCAAACCTGCTTGAGCGCTACAGGCTTCAGGGCGACAGGACGTCGTTTGAGCTGTGAAACCCGCTGTTGCACAAAATGGGGAACCGGGCCGGGTTCGATGCCCGCAGTCTGCGCCTGTATCTCTCCACCACTGAGGCGGTAGAGCCAGGCGGCGGCCAGTTGTGAGCAAACCGCATTATCGCGGCAGATAAAAAGTACTGTAGGTGGGGATGTTAAATACATGGCAGTCCCTCCGTGTGTGAGCCACGCTGGTGAGGGAGCAGTTCGCTAACTGCTTGAATTAGAACCGTTCCGTCTTCCTCATAACACTATAGGCAATACTCAGGGGAAAAAGCTCCGCCTTATCACCAATTGTCATAAAAACTTAATGGTTATTCACCACGCCGATAAATCGCAGGCCATAGAAACCAGAAACGACCCCGCAGGGTCGTTTTTTCAGTCAGTTAACAGCAGCCCTGATCAATCCAGCTGGGACAGATCTCGCACCGCACCGGTATCGGCTGAGGTTACCAGTTTAGCGTAGGCTTTCAGCGCCCCGGATACCTTACGTGGACGCGCTTCAACAGGCTTCCAGCCCAGTGCGTCCTGCTCGGCACGGCGCGTCGCCAGCTCGTCATCAGACAGCAGTACATCAATCGTCCGGTTCGGGATATCTATACGGATACGGTCGCCATTACGCACCAGACCAATCGCACCACCGGCCGCAGCTTCAGGAGAGGCGTGGCCGATCGACAGACCGGAGGTACCCCCCGAGAAACGACCATCGGTCAGCAGAGCACAGGCTTTACCCAGCCCTTTGGACTTAATGTAAGACGTCGGGTACAGCATTTCCTGCATACCCGGGCCACCTTTCGGGCCTTCGTAACGTACGATAACCACATCGCCTTCTTTCACCTTGTCATCAAGGATGTTAGCAACCGCTTCATCCTGTGACTCAGTGACATGGGCCGGGCCTTCAAAGACCAGAATGGACTCATCCACTCCGGCAGATTTCACTACACAGCCATCCAGCGCGATGTTGCCGTACAGTACCGCCAGGCCACCTTCCAGCGAGAAGGCATGTTCCAGTGAACGGATACAGCCGTTTTCACGGTCACCATCCAGCGTTGGCCAGCGTGTTGCCTGGCTAAACGCGACCTGAGTCGGGATACCGGCAGGGCCTGCTCGATAGAACTCCATCACCGCCGGTGACGGGTTACGCATGATGTCCCACTGGTCCAGTGCATCTTTCATGGTATCAGTGTGTACCGTTGGCACATCCGTGTGCAGTTTGCCTGCCCGGTCCAGCTCACCCAGAATCGCCATGATGCCGCCCGCACGGTGCACATCTTCGACATGATATTTCGGCGTGTTAGGTGCCACTTTACACAGCTGCGGCACCACTTTGGACATCCGGTCGATATCTTTCAGGGTGAAGTCGATCTCGGCTTCCTGCGCAATCGCCAGCAGATGCAGAATGGTATTGGTGGAACCGCCCATGGCGATATCCAGAGTGATCGCATTCTCAAAGGCCTTGAAGCCGATGGAGCGTGGCAGAACGCCTTCATTGTCCTGCTCGTAATACTTCTTCGCCATCTCAACGATGGTCTGACCGGCGCGCAGGAACAGCTGCTTACGGTCCGCATGGGTCGCCACAACCGTACCATTACCCGGCAGTGCCAGGCCCAGCGCTTCGGCCAGACAGTTCATAGAGTTAGCGGTAAACATACCGGAGCAAGAGCCACAGGTAGGGCAGGCGGAGCGCTCAACTTCATCCACCAGCTCATCCGAGGCCGTCGGATCAGCGGCCAGCACCATCGCGTCGACCAGATCCAGCTTGTGCTCAGACAGCTTGGTTTTACCCGCTTCCATCGGTCCACCGGAAACGAAGATCACCGGAATATTGAGGCGCATCGCCGCCATCAGCATTCCCGGGGTGATTTTGTCACAGTTGGAGATGCAGACCAGCGCATCGGCGCAATGGGCATTCACCATATACTCAACCGAGTCAGCGATAATGTCGCGGGATGGCAGCGAGTACAGCATGCCATCGTGACCCATGGCGATTCCGTCATCGACCGCAATCGTGTTGAACTCTTTCGCAACACCGCCGGTTTTTTCGATTTCGCGTGCCACCAGCTGGCCCATATCCTTGAGGTGGACATGACCCGGTACAAACTGGGTAAAGGAATTGGCGATCGCAATAATCGGTTTATGGAAGTCTTCATCCTTCATCCCGGTTGCACGCCACAGGGCACGAGCACCTGCCATATTACGACCAGCGGTAGATGTTTTGGAGCGATATTGAGGCATGAACGGATCCCTCGGTCTTCGGGTTGACGCTATTATTGGTTATTCATAACGCGATGCCATGTTCTCGGAATCACCCATGCCGGCCATCGGTATCAGGTGTTCGCAATCAGCGTCGACCGGTTATCATCTGCCAGACCCGTCGCGCGACATCACACTATGTACGAAAGCAGCAGTGTACCAGATGCCGCCCAGTGCGGAAAAAACCGTGAACCGGCCCCGCCTGCCAAGGGTGAATTGCCAGCGCTGCCCGTTTACGCCAGACTCGGGGGTTTCCCGTTACAGGTAGTCGCTATGTCTCAGATTGACCGTAAACAGATTCGTGCCGATAAATGGATGCGTCGTTTTATGTTCAGCGGAGTGCCGATTGCGTTAATCAGCATTGTCAGCCTGTGGCTGGGACAGTGGCTGGTCAGCCCGGCTCTGGGCCAGCTGTTTATTGTCAGCGCTGGCGCGGCCGTTGCCATTGGTGCAGCCTATAATGTGCGTTTTGTGATCCTGTCGTTACGCCAGATACGGGCCCGCGAGAGCGATCAGTAGCCAGCCCGGAGTGTCAGATAGCAGCCCGCGTACAGTGGGCTATTACCCGTTCATATTCCACGCCGTAAAAGTTCACAGCCAGTTAAGTTAGCTCCGCTTACTCTGCAAGGTATAGACAGAGAAGCCACCATGGGGGTGGTGAGGAGACGACGATGAAAACCCCTGCGTTTATACTCTCGTTAGCACTGTTGCTGACCCCGGCGTTAGCCATGGCTGATGGTGACGGCCACCGTCACCGCCACAAACACCACCATAAGCACAAACACCACCATAACCATGGCCACCGCGATCATTATCGCAATGAACGTGTCTACGCCCGTGTGACCCATGTGGAACCGATCTATCAGCAGATCAGCCGACGCACCCCGCGCGAATCCTGCTGGCGTGAAGATGTCCGAGTCCAGCATGCCAGTCGCAACAGCTCCTATACCGATGAAATTCTTGGTGCAGTGGTCGGGGGGACGGTGGGCAATGCACTGGGCCACAACAGCAACAGCAAGAACCGGCGGATTAAAACCGCCATCGGCGCTGCTCTCGGCGCATCGGTCGGTCATGATATCGGTCAACGCGATAGTGGAGGTCATCATTATGAGACCCAACGCCGCTGTCGCGTCAGCCAGGATGTAGAGTATTATGACGACATCACCGGTTATCGAGTGACTTACCGCTACCAGGGACGGACATATCATACCCAGACGCAAAACCACCCTGGTAAACGGATTAAAGTGCAGGTTAATGTTCGGCCTGACTACTAAGCTAAGCGATAAGTAAGGTCTTCGCGGATGGCTATACAGCTCTTAATAAAGCAGACAAGCGCCAGTGTTATACTGGCGTTACTGATCACAGCACTACCGGCACAGGCCGAGCAACCCGCAGGTAACCCCGGCTGGATGACTCTGGCCGAACGCGCACTCAGCCTGCAGGAAGCGGTGGGCAAGGCACAGCAACAATTTGGTGGCAAAGTCATCAAAGCTGATCCCGTTCGCCTGCAGGGCCGCAGTGCCTACCGTATTCGCATGGTGCGCCCGGATGGTCGAGTCAAAGAAGTGATGCTCGATGCCGCCAGCGGCCAGCCCCTGCGCCGACAAAGGAAGTAATCTGATATGAAAATACTGGTTGTAGAAGACGACGCCGACCTGCGTCGCCAACTGACAAACGCTCTTACCGGTCGCGGTTATACCGTAGAAGAAGCTGCTGATGGGGAAGAAGCCCGTTATCTGGGGCTGGAATTCCCCTATGACCTGGCCATTGTTGACCTGGGGCTGCCCAAACTGTCTGGCGTTGAAGTTATCCGCCAGTGGCGCACCCATGATATTCCATTCCCGGTACTGATTCTGACCGCCCGTGGTGACTGGCAGGATAAAGTCGAGGGACTGGAAGCCGGTGCCGATGACTACCTGGTCAAGCCGTTCCATATGGAAGAGCTGGCCGCCCGCCTCAACGCCTTGCTGCGGCGTGCGGCTGGCCATGCATCACCGGTGATCGAAATCGGCCCGATTGTGCTGGATACCAGTGCCCGTACCGTGCACCGCAACGGCGTGATGATCAAGCTGACCAGTTACGAATACCGGACCTTTGAATATCTGGCATTAAATGCCGGTAAAACCATCTCCAAAACCGAGCTGACCGAGCACCTGTACCACCAGGATTATGACCGTGACAGTAATGTACTGGAAGTATTTGTCCGCCGCCTGCGAGGCAAACTGGACCCCGACGGCAGCCTGAGCCCAATCACTACGGTACGTGGCCTGGGTTACCGCATTGAACCACCCGCAGGTAGCTGATTCCGACTGATGCGTCTGCCCACCCTGCGTTTACCCCATTCACTGCGCAACCGTCTGCTGGTGGCTTCAGCACTGCTGTTGCCGCTGATTATGCTGCTGGCCTGGTGGGCACTGCTGCAGTCCTACCACACCAGCCTCGAAGCCTCGGTGCGTGAACGTATGCAGCTGCAGGTTTATCTGCTGCTCGGGGCCGCCGAGGTCAATGCCAGCGGCGTTGCTCTGCCACCGGTACTCACCGAGCCACGCTATGGTCAGCAAGGGTCCGGGCTCTATGCTGCCCTCCATCAGTCTGACGGTAAACTTGTCTGGCGCTCACCCTCCAGTGCGCTGCTGGCCGATATTATAAAACCGCCCCCTGTCGATATGCCCACACCCGGCCAGCCAATGTTTGATCACATTGCGGATCATCAGGTGTACCGGATTCGCTTCCCCGTGATCTGGGAAACCCTGGAGCAGGAATATCAGCTGATGTTTACCGTACTGGAAAGCGACCTTCCTACCCGTCAGGCGGTGGCGGCGTATCGCAGTCAGCTGACCTTCTGGCTGCTGGCCGTCACAATGCTCGCCTGGCTGATTCAATGGCTGATCATGAGCTGGGGCCTGCGCCCACTCAGCACGCTGGCCAGTGATCTGCAACAGCTTGAAGCAGGGGAGCGCAAACAGCTGGCAGGGAATTACCCCACAGAGGTGCAAGCGATTACTGATAACCTCAACCATCTGCTGACCAGCGAACTGCAACAGCGCGAGCGTTATCGCAATACCCTGGGGGATCTGGCACACAGCCTGAAAACACCGCTGGCAGTGATTCGGGGAGCCGGTGAGGAAGGATTATCTGCCGCACAATACCAGCACACCATTGATGAGCAGGTGCTGCGGATGAATCAGATCGTCCAGTACCAGCTGTCCCGTGCCGTCAAAACCAGTAACAAAACGCCACTCAACGCTGGCATCGCCTTGCGACCGCTGTTTGAGCGAATTATGGGAGCTTTGCAGAAGGTCTATCGGGACAAAGCGGTTGAAACTGAATTGATCATCGAGCCACTGCTCAGCTATGCCGCCGATGAACGCGATCTGATGGAGTTACTGGGAAATCTGCTGGAAAATGCTTTCAAATATGGTCATAGCCAGGTGCGGGTCAGCGCAGAAAACCATGCCCAGTGGCTACAGATCGAGATTGCGGATGACGGCGCCGGGGTTTCACCGGAACAACGCCAGCGCATTCTGCAGCGGGGCGAACGCGCCGATACGTCGGTGCAAGGTCAGGGCATCGGCCTGGCCGTCGCCGTTGATATCATCAGCAGTTATGGCGGCGGACTGAACGTAGCCGATGCGCCTGAGGGAGGCGCACTGTTTCAGCTCAGCCTGCCGCTCACCCGGTCAGGGTAACCTGAACAGTACTTTGACCGAGCCATCCACCTGAGCGGCATCAACATAGCCAACAGCACTGGCAGAGGTTGCCACACGGCCTTTCACTGCTGCGCCGTCACCAACGACTTCTGGCGGTTTTCCCTTACCGGTAAAAATCAGCCGGGACCAGTAAGACTTAAGCTGAGCCGAGCTTTTCCCGGTCACCTGCGCATAAAACTGCTCACGGTCAGCAGAGCCCGACACCTGGTCCAGCAGTTTCACTTTCTGCCCCGCTAATTTTCGCGTTTTACCCAGGAATAGCTGCTTAACTGCACTCTGATCCAGACTATCAACACCGGCAGACGGGTTGGCAATCACCACCAGTTCAGCCTGTGATAAGGGACTAAATATCAGCGCCAGTAACAGGGGTAGTTTTATCATTGTGTTCATGACCGGCTCTCCTCAGAATACAAAGTCGACCGCAAAGCTGACAATTTCAGCATCGACATTACGCGGAAAACCTGCCGTTTCAAACAGACTCGAATAACCGTTCGGGCCATCCGCATCAATCACCTGATACTCCGCTTTAACCGCCAGCCCTGGCTGCACATCGTAACGTACCCCAAGCGTCCAGCTGGTCTGCTCACCCTCTTTGATGCTCACACCATTCACCTGCGCATCATCGGTCACTTCACTCCAGCCCCAGGTCAGATGCGGCAGCCAGTTATCAACCCGATACCCCAGCGTCAAGAAAGCAGAGCGCGTGTCAGGAAAATTCAGCCCGTCCACTTTACGCACAGCAACTTCACCATAGCTGACCCAGTTCTCACGTTCATAGCTGTAACCCAGCGAGGTAAAAGACCCATCCAGCCCTTCCAGCACCAGGCCAAAGTCATCCCGTGCATTACCTGCCACAAAATTTCCCGGCGGCATCTCCGCAATCGTCTGGAAGTTAGTATCA
This sequence comes from uncultured Oceanospirillaceae bacterium, assembly GCA_913057435.1. Taxonomy (GTDB): domain Bacteria; phylum Pseudomonadota; class Gammaproteobacteria; order Pseudomonadales; family Balneatricaceae; genus Marinobacterium_C. Next base: position 79,085 of record CAJXNY010000016.1, read on the forward strand.
ACATCGATATTGGCCGCCACATGGCCCAGTCGAATCCGGCCATAATCATACTGTAGCGTTACGCTGGCCCCCCACATATCACGGGCCTGCATCTCCGTTTTTGCGCCGCCCATAAAGACATCACTGTCAGTCTGACCCAGCATCAGCTGAAAAGTCATATCGTAGTCACCTGCCGCTGTGTTATAGAGCAGATCACCGCCAATGTAACGCGAGATCGGCATCTGGCTATACACTTCAGCCGGTGGCCGAATCCAGGGGTAGGTATAACCAACATCCAGCGATTCAGACAATAAGAAAGCTGGCAGGCGTAATCGCCCTGCCCGCAGCTCTAATGAATCTGACGCCTGATAACTCAGGTAGGCCCACTCCACATCGGTGTCATAACGGCTACGTTCTCCCCTGACCAGCAACTGGCCGGTCGCACTGAAGCTGTCATTAAACTGGTACATGCCTTGTAAGCCGGCACGAGACACCGGCTCTGTTCTTAGCTCATCGACATATTCACCGCTCAGCCCATAACGCCGTTCATCACCATGAACCTCGGCGACCCCCAGGGTACCAAAGCCATTCAGACTGAACTCAGCCTGGGCGGCACCACAACAAAGCCCCAGCAACAATGCCACTGGCAGGCGCTTCCCTTGCATCCTCATTATTCACAACTCCTTTTCTGTTATGCACAGCCCTGGACCCGAGATACCGGCCAGGAGTAGCTGAACAGGTTATTTCTGATGTTCTGCACTCACCCGGAACACACCGACAAGGCGGTCCATCTGTTGTCCGACCTGTAACAGCTGATTGCCTGTATCAACACTGGCACTGGCAATCGCCGCCGTTTCGCTGCTGATCTGTGCCATATTGCTACTCAGTGATTTCACCGTACTGATACGCTGTTGCTGCACCTCAGTCGCGGAAGATACCCGCCCCAATACCGTATTGATCCGTTCGATGACATCGCATAGCTGACCCAGCTGAACCTGTGCACCCTGCACCTGGTTAACCGAATTCTGCACATTGGTGCGACCTCGCTCCATCACGGTGACAACGGCATTGGTACTGGCCTGAATATGATCAATCATCTCTTCCACCCGCTGGGTTGAAAAACGGGTTTTATTCGCCAGCTCGCGCACCTCATCAGCCACCACCGCAAAGCCACGCCCCGCCTCACCCGCGCGTGCCGCTTCGATTGCAGCATTCAGAGCCAGCAAATTGGTCTGCTCAGCAATGGCATTAATCACATCAATGATTTCGCCCACCGTGTCACTGTCAGACTTCAACTGATTGATGGTTTTAATGGCTTCGTTCATCTCTTCGGACAATTCAAGAATGCTGTCGGCGGTAATATTAATTTCCCGCTGACCACAACTGACGGCCTGGTTACCCGATTCAACCGCCTGGCATATTTCGCCTATTTCATGGAAAACCTCATCCGTCGACTGCGCCATATTGTCCATGGAAGACACCACATCAGCACTGAACCGCTGCTGCTGTTCAATATGCTGCAGCCCATCCTGATTACTTTCACTTAACGCATGAGAAATCGGAATCAGTTGCGCACTGGAACCTTTAAGGGAACCAATCAGATGATCAATTTTGTCCACAAAGCTATTAAAGTTCTGGCTCAGCTGACCCATTTCTCGATCATTGGGTTGCTGTAATCGCTGGCTCAGATCACCTTCACCACTGGCAATGTCCCTGAGTGATTCAATCACCCGGCACAAATTTCGACTAACCTGGCTGGCCACACTGAATGCCACCAGCATTAGTACCAGCAGTAACCCCAGCCCGGCCGCAACACCCATCTGTACCGACTCGGTGGCTGAACGGCTGGCTTGCTCTATCGTTTGTAAAAAGTGATCGTGGCTGCGCTGGCGAAAGTTTTTCATTCCCTGTTGAACATTAACCAGCGCCACACCCATCCGTTCAATACGAGGCTGAATCGTGGCGAAATCAGCACTGCCATCGAGCATCGCTAACGAAAGTGCGCGGGCTTGCTGGTAGTAGGATTGAAAGCCTTCAAGTAACACCTGGACATCAGATTGCTGATCCGGCACCAGCTGCTGCAGGTACTGAAGCAACTGACGGGTTTCCTCCGCCATGCGATCGGCATCGGCAAGCAGGTCACTTTCGTCACTGGCCACTGCGGCATTAAGCACTTCCTTAATGCGCTCGAGCCTGACCAGCCCATGATCAATCTGCTCAATAACAGGAAAAGAGATATCCCGAATGTAAAAGAAGCGAGCACTGTTGTCCGACAGTACTGCATAGCTGTATGCCAGATACCCGGCAAAACCGAGGCTGGCAAGAACAGGAATGACCAGAATTTTCACCCTGATCGACAGGTGCTGAAACCATCTCATAATACTCTTCCTTTGCGCTAAACCCGGCAACGTCCGAACCCCAGTGTCGGCGCGCTTGAGGACTTTAATACATAAGAAGAGCTTAATGTAGGAGATGTTAATGGATGAAGCCAAGTATTGATACGCTTTGCTGATACGCATCAATAGAGCACTTAAATGAGGGGTAAAACAACCAATCAGGGTAGGTACATACCTTTATATAAACTAAAACCTGTTAACCAACAGGCTATTAAACTTATTTTACAGGCAATAAAAAGCCCCGCTTATTAAGCGGGGCTAAATATATTAAACACTAACACAACAACGAAGTATTTAATTAAATTCAGGCGACGGCCTCTTTACCTTCAATATCCTCAATACCGTCGAGGTCAATAACACCTTCATATTCGTCAAGCTCGTCATCATCTGACGCTTCATTAACTATCAGGTTTTCAGACAGTTTATGGGCACCTTTTTTATGCAGCTGTTTTTCACGAATTTTACTTAACTGGCGATCAAGTTTGTCGCCCAGCGCGCCCAGTGCTGCATACATATTCGGGCCAGTGGCGCGGGCAAAGATATCTCTGCCTGCCGCATGAATAGTGGCTTCTGCCTCGTCATGCTGATCTGTTTTATCCAGCGTTACCTGAGCACTGGTAATGATGTCATAACGGGCCTGGCGATCTTCGAGCCAGCTTTCGATGCGCTCTTTAACACCCTCGGAGACTTTGTTTTTACGGTTTGTGATATTAATGATCATATCAACTCCTTGCTCCAACATTTGCTCTGTTACTAATATTAATACCAGTTACAGATTTTTAATCAATGTCTTTTTATATATTTTTATAAAAAATAGAGCCCGCCAGATAGTCGAGCGTTTTTTGTACAACTTTCAATAAGATAGCACAGACTGCCACCGAGGCAGCTTCAGTTTATTTTAAGCAGGATACAGGCCAATCATCACTGCACAACCCGGACTCGTGCAGTGATGGCCTCAAAGGGAGGGTCAGAGCGCTTTGACGAACACCTTGGAATTACGCTGCAGGTTATACAGCGCCTGCTTACCTTCCGGCAGCTCCGTGACTGGCATTTCAACGAAGCCTCGCTCGACGAACCAGTGCGCCGTACGGGTCGTCAGCACAAACAGCCTGGACAGGCTCAGGCGTCGCGCACGGGCCTCCAGTGCCTCCAGCAAGGCATCACCACGCTGGCCACCCCGGTACTCACTGGAGATCGCTACACAGGCCAGCTCAGCCATCTGCTCTTCCACAAACGGATACAATGCCGCACAACCGATAATCGCGCCATCACGCTCCACCACGCTGAACCGCTCAATCTCGGTTTCCAGCCGTTCACGGGAACGACGTACCAGTACTCCGGCCTGCTCCAGCGGTCGAATCAGTTCCAGAATCCCCCCCACGTCATCAATCGAGGCGTCACGGACCTGCTCGTAAGACTCACGCAGCACCATGGTGCCGGTACCCTCACGGGTAAACAGCTCACTGATCAGTGCGCCATCTTCACGGTAGCTAACCAGGTGACAGCGCTCGACGCCATCGTTACAGGCCTGCACCGCCGTACCCAGCAGTCGGGATATTTCACTGTGCGGTGCTTCAGCGTCTTCCAGACGGGCTCGATACTGAGCCACCAGCCGTTCCGCTTTACGTGCCAGCACCTCACTACGCACTGCGCCCAGACTATCAACCACCCCCGCATCAGCACTGAACAGCACCAGTTTATCCGCATTCAGGCTGGTTGCTGTCACGGTGGCAACGTCTTCCACCATCAGATTGAACAATTCGCCGGTAGGTGAATATCCCAGATGGGATAACAGCACAATATCACCGGCATCGAGCTGGCGGGCGATCGCTTCGCGGTCGACGCGGCGCACCTCCCCGGTGTGGGCCAGATCTACCCCTTCATGCACCCCCATCGGCCGCGCCGTGACATAGTTGCCCGACACCACCCGGATACGTGCGCCATGCATCGGTGTATTGGCCAGCCCCATCGACAGTCGGGCTTCAATCAGGGTGCGGGTGGAAGCGGCGGCTTCAATCACCGCCGTCATCGCATCGGCATCGGTAATGCGCAGGTGATGATGCAGTCGAGTATCCTGGCCGCGTGCCTTCATCCGCGCTTCAATCTGAGGCCGGGAACCATGTACCAGCACCAGCCGCACCCCCAGACTGTTCAGCAGTGCGATATCATGCACGATGTTGGCGAAGTTCGGGTCCGCAATGGCGTCACCACTGAGCATCAACACGAAGGTTTTACCCCGGTGGGCGTTGATATAGGGTGAACTGTGGCGGAACCAGTTTACGTAGTGTTTGGTATCGTCGATCACGCGCAGATTTTCCAGTCAGTCGGTACTGGCACAGGGCGCTGTGGATAACCCCGAACCAGCCGTAAATTCTTGTCGTTTTGCGTATTAAAAACAGTAACGGCCAATCAGCTGCTGCAGAATCGCCACACAGGGGCGAATCTGATCCAGCGCCAGAAACTCATCCGGCTGATGGGCCTGATCAATGGAGCCTGGCCCCATCACAATGGTATCCATGCCCAGCTGCTGCAGAAACGGCGCTTCAGTGCCGAAGGCGACGGGAGCCGCCTGGTGACCGGTCAGTTGTTCCGCCAGCCGCACCAGCTCGGAGTCTGGCGTATTCTGAAACGGCGGAATACCCGGAAACAGAGACTCGGTTTCCAGCGTAACGCCAAAGCGGTCCTGTAAGGGTCGCAGCCGGGTCACAATACTCTCACGCAGGCTATCCAGCGACATACCTGGTAATGGGCGCAGATCATACTCCAGCTCACAGCTGCCACAGATCCGATTGGGGTTATCACCGCCATGGATGCAGCCCAGATTCAGGGTCGGCACACTGACCTCAAAATCACTGTGCTGATAATCGCGCTGCAGCTCACCCCGGAACTGAATCAGCTCGCCCATCACCGCATGCATTGCTTCCAGTGCACTGGCCCCCAGTGCCGGATTAGACGAATGCCCGGCCTGACCACGAATCCGTACCGACTCCATCATCATGCCCTTGTGCATATACACCGGTCGCAGACTGGTCGGTTCACCGATTACCGCCGCCCGTGCTTTAGGCCGCCCCGTCTCTGCCAGTGCTCGCGCACCGGCCATTGAGGTCTCTTCATCCGCCGTAGCCAGTACAATCAGGGGCGCTTGAAACGGTCGATCCAGGCTGTTGCGTACCGCCTCAATCACCAGCGGAAAAAAGCCTTTCATATCGCAGCTGCCCAGGCCATAAAAGCGGTTGTCCCGCTCCGTCATCCGGAACGGGTCCGACTGCCACAGTTCAGGGTTACAGGGCACCGTATCGGTATGACCCGCTAACACCAGCCCACCAGGGCCATTACCCAGAGTGGCAATCAGGTTTGCCTTGCCCGGCCGACCCGGCACCGGCATCACTTCAGTACTGAAGCCAAGCGCCGTCAGCCAGCTTTCCAGCTTTTCGATAACCGCCAGATTGCTCTGGTCCCAGTCAGGCTGGGTGCAACTCATGGATGGGCTGGCAATCAGTTCCGCCAGCATGGTGACCAGTTCTGGAGGGCGTCTGGACATAACAGTCTCCCGGCGTACAGCCATCAATCAGGCTCCCAGTATCGCGCCTGCAGGTAGCCCGGCTCAAGCTCTGGCCACTAAAAAACCCGCTCGGCCAGGGCCAGAGCGGGTTTTTTGTGTTCTCAGGGCGGTTCAGATCAACCAAACATCCCTTTGAACATAAAGAAGAACATGATCGCCAGACCCGCACCGGCAGGCAGTGTTACCACCCAGGAGACAAAGATCGTACCGACCACGCGCAGGTTCAGTGCGCCCATACCACGAGCCAGACCCACACCCAGTACCGCACCCACCAGTGTGTGTGTAGTGGAGATTGGCAAGCCTGTACCAGAGGCCACAACAACCGTTGCAGCAGCTGCCAATGTCGCAGCAAAACCACGGCTTGGCGTCAGCTCGGTGATGTTATTACCCACCGTTGCAATGACCTTATGACCATACATGATCAGGCCCGCAACGATACCGCCACCACCCAGGATCAGAATCCATACTGGCATTACCGATTTCTGCGCCACTTCACCACCGGCCGCGACCACACCGACAACCGCTGCCAGCGGGCCAACTGCATTGGCCACATCGTTGGAACCATGGGCAAACGCCATGGCACAGGCGGTGAACATCATCAGGATGCCAAACAGTTTCTCAACGCTGGCAAAGTGATAACTGCGATCTGCCGCCGCATCGGGCTGAATATTCCTCTGCATATAAATACCGATGAACATCGCCACAAAGCCAACAATCACCGAGACACCGGCACTCTCACCCCAGCTCAGGTCCAGGCCAATATGCTTCAGACCCTTGGTGAACGTCACCATGGCAACGATAAAGCCCACCATAAAGATGTACATTGGCACATACTTTTTGGCGTTCTTAAACGGGTCTTCGGTATCCAGAATCAGCTTCTGCACACTGCGGAACAGGAAGAACGAGATAAACCCGGCCGTGATGGGCGAGACCACCCAGCTCGCGACAATCTTGGCTACCTTATCCCAGTTAACCGCATCCACTGAAATTCCCACGGCAGCAAAGCCAACAATGGCTCCAACAATCGAGTGAGTGGTCGATACCGGCCAGCCAAAGTACGTTGCGATCAGCAACCACAGGCCCGCTGCCAGCAGTGCTGCCAGCATACCGAACACCAGTAATTCAGGTGTACCCGACAGAATCGCCGGATCAATTATCCCCTTACGGATAGTCGCGGTAACTGCACCGCCGGCCAGCCAGGCACCCGCAAACTCGAAGATAATGGCGATAATGATCGCCTGCTTCAGGGTTAGCGCTTTGGAGCCCACAGAGGTACCCATGGCATTGGCAACGTCGTTGGCGCCGACGCCCCAGGCCATAAAGAAACCGAAAACGCATGCCATCAAAACAATGATGTCACCGTATTGCGCGATGATTTCCATAAAACTGCTTTAAACCTTAATTAATGTTAACGGGCCAGCAACAGATGCAGGCGGCTACCTACCTGTTGCGCACGATCTGCCAGATCACCAATCCAGTTGATGACGTTATACATAAACATCACATCAATTGGATAGAGATCTTTCTCTATCTGGAACAGGGCATTACGTACGCCACGCTCCAGCTCATCGGTCTTATGTTCGCGGTCATCGAGCTGGTGAATCATCTCTTCCACCATATCTACTTCATGACCACCAAAACCACTGGTGACCAGCTCATCGAGCTCGTTCAGTGCTTTCAGTGCCTGTTCAGAGGTGCTTAACGCCGTGCGTACATACTCCATCATCAAGGGTTGCAGCTGTACCGGTACCGACATCTGGCGCCCTAGCATCAAGCCCGCAATGTCCTTAGCACGGTTAGCAATCTTATCCTGCATCCGCAGCAGCTCCAGCAGGTCAGTACGTGCAACCGGCAGGAAAATGCTCTTCGGCAGATTCTGGCGAACATCCTTTTTCATCGTATCGGCTTCACCTTCCAGCACCGCAATGCGCTGCTGAATCACTTCCGCCTGTTCCCAGTCATCCGCCATCACAGCTTCAAAGAATGGAACCAGTTCCACCGCACATTCCTGTGCTTTTGCGATATGTTCCTGCATTGGCTTGAACGGCGAGCGCGAAAGCATCTGCAAGATAGGGTTGTTGGTCACCATAGGAGTTACCCCGTCAGGTTGAAATCTGGGCGCAGTATACGGATTGCAGTCATGCGTTTGTAGCCAAAAATTCTCCTATTTGTCACTATTTTGACATACAACCTTTTTTTGTAAAAAGCTGCGGTACACTAGGCAAATAAGACCGAAATTCAAACAGGGATAATAATCATGGCCAAGGAGATAGAACTCAAACTGGCGCTGAGCCCCCACCACGTGGGCGCACTGCTTCAACACCCTCTATTTCAGCAAGCAGAAATACAGGCTGCAGGCACCCACCAGCTGTGCAATACCTACTTCGATACGGCCGAGCAGGCGTTACAGACAGCCCGGATTGCATTGCGTATCCGCCAGATCGGCAATCGCTATATTCAGACGCTAAAAACCCGCGGCCAGTCCAAGGCCGGACTGCACCAGCGCAACGAATGGGAGTGGGAACTGAGCCAGCCCGTGCTGGATTTCAGCCTGCTGGCAGAAACAGCCTGGCACACAGCACTGGACAGGCCCCCCTCCGCCGAGGCGCTACAACCCGCTTTCAGCACTGACTTTGAACGTCAGCTATGGAACTACCACAGTGTGAATAGCCAGGGCGAAACGATTGAGATCGAGATCGCGCTGGACAGTGGCCAGGTCCGGGTCGAACTGGACGGCCAGCAACGTACCGACCCACTGAGTGAACTGGAGCTGGAATTAAAACAGGGCCAACCCAGTGATCTGTTTGACCTGGCGCTGGTACTGGCACGCGCCGTTCCACTACAGATCTGTGATATCAGCAAAGCCGAGCGTGGCTATCGGCTGTACGCCCCGGAGCAGTATCAGGTGCGACTGGAGCGGCCCCATTTACCTGCCGATATCAGTCTGGAAGAGGCTTACGTTGAGCTGCTGCAGTTTGAACTGCAAAGCTGGCCACGCCATATGGAAGCCTGGCAATTCAGTCACAAATGGGAGCACGGGGGTCACGCGCTGGACTCACTGCGCAACATTCGCGCCCTGCGCGAGCACTTTATTGATGTCGCACCGCTGGCCGCCGATGATGAACTGGGCCAGCTGGTCGATAAACTGATCGACCGTCTGCAGACGCTGCTCAGCTGGCGTCGCTGCAGTCAGCTGCTCGGCCCCCACGCCGCCGAATGGACCCGCCAGGAAGCCGAAAAGGCCCGCACCCGGCTGGAAGTCCTGAGCCAGACCAAAGAAGCCAGCCTGATCGCCCTGTTGCTCGGTGAGAAGCTCAGTAAGCGTCCATGGCGAGCCCGCTGGAACGCACAACAACAGCAACGCGCTGGCCAGCCCCTGCAATCCATTACCGCCGTAACCGAACCATAGTAAGCCCCGGCCTGGCAGGCCGCGGCAAACCGCTGCAACCTGCCCGTCGCCTTTCTCCAGCACGCTACGCAACACTATTGATCTATCGCAAAAAATATGACAAAAAACCGCAAACAAGACTAAACCCTCGCCGATAACGGCCGATTCCCCCTGTCTGAGGCATGGTTTTTGCTGAACCCAGCAGACCAGCGATCGCACTGCAATGCGATCCTCACCAACCCGTCAGTCAGGGACAGACTATGAATAACAACAAAATTACCAGGCTGCGCCGGGTAGCCCCGTGCCGCCGCACACACAAAGATCTGCGTTTAAGCAACGATGATCTGCATATCATCAACCGTGCACTGGAGCCCAACCGCACCCTGCTGGCTGAGCTACGGATCGAAATCCGCGAGAAGATCTACTTTGAGGGCGCGACCCTGCAGGATATGCAAAAAAATCAGCACCTGTTTGACCGTAATGAGGTCTTTAACCTGCTGGGTGATCAGTACAGCCTCAGCGAGGCTCAGGTCGATGAAGGTGCCAGCATCCTGGCCCGCTGGCGCAACCAGCCCGGCGAAGCTGACACCCTGAACCTCAGCCAGACCATCGAACTGCTGTCCCAGCTATTAGAGCTGAACAACGCCACTGTCGATAACATAGAAGAACTGGCCATTCTCGCCTGACCCCATCCCTGCGCCTGCCCTGCGCCTGTCCAGAGCAGGCGCAGATCAGCGCAGCCACCGGCAACATCTGGTAATCTCAACGACAGAATTCATCATGGATGTCGCAGGAGATTGACCCCGCCATGTTTACCGCGCGTACTGATCTGGTTCCCGAGTCCCTCCAGCCCCTGCTTGAGCAGAACTGGCAGCAGTTTTCCGCTCAGCTGGACGAGCTGGCAACACTCACTCTTCCCCCACGTTTCGCTGAAGATTTAACCCGCGTCTGCGTTGGCAGTGACTACGTTACCCAGCAGCTGGGGCTACGCATGGGGTTACTGGCTGAACTGGCCGCCAGTGGCGATCTCTACCAGGACTACAGCGCCGACAGCTACCGCCAGCGCCTGCAACACAAACTGAGCAAAGCCGACACCGAGAACGACCTGCACCGGCTGCTGCGTGAATTCCGCCAGCGCGAGCAGATCAGGCTGATCTGGCGTGACCTGTGCCGCCTCACCGATATGCGCGGCACCACCCGCGAACTGTCCTGGCTGGCCGACAACTGTATCGACGAAACCCTGAGCTGGCTGCACAACAGCCTGGTGCAGCGTTATGGCCAGCCGATGGCCGAACAGCCCGATGGCAGCCAGAAACCACAATATCTGGTGGTACTGGGGATGGGTAAGCTCGGTGCTAACGAGCTCAATCTCAGCTCCGATATCGATCTGATCTTCAGCTACCCCGAACATGGCCACACTGACGGTAAACGTGGCACCGACAACAAAGACTTCTTTATCCGGCTGGGTAAAAAACTGATTCAGGCGCTGGATAACATCACCGTCAACGGCTTTGTTTTTCGCACCGATATGCGCCTGCGTCCCTTCGGCAGCGCTGGCCCGCTGGCGATCAGCTTCAACGCCATGGAGATCTATTACCAGGATCAGGGCCGGGAGTGGGAACGCTACGCCATGATCAAAGCCCGCGTGGTGGCGGGCGACAAAGCCGCCGGGGCCGAACTGCAGGCTCTGCTCAAGCCCTTCGTTTATCGCAAATACATCGACTTTGGCGCATTCGAATCACTGCGCGACATGAAAGAAATGATCAACCGTGAAGTACGCCGCAAAGGCCGTGACGCCAACGTTAAACTCGGTTCCGGTGGCATCCGCGAAGTTGAATTTATCGCCCAGGCGTTCCAGCTGATCCGTGGCGGACGTGACAGCCGCCTGCAGCAGCGCGAACTGCTCAATATTCTGCCGCTGCTGCCCGACGCTGTCGGTATGCCAGAGCAGGCCGTCACCGAGCTGGTCGAGGCCTACACGTATCTGCGTAACGCCGAACACGCCATCCAGGCGATTGCCGATAAACAGACCCAGGACCTGCCCATTGATGAGCGAGACCAGCAACGCCTCGCCTTCAGCATGGGCAGCCCTGACTGGCAGGCCTTCTGTACCACACTTGAGCAACACCGCAGCGCCGTGCGCCAGCACTTCGCCAATGTGATCGCCCCGGCCGACGAAAATGAAGACAGCGATGACACCGGTCACCGTGAGTGGCTGCCACTGTGGCAGGATGAGCTGGACGATGACGAGGCCACAACCCTGCTGGCCGACCAGGGCTACGACAACCCTGCCGCCAGCTGGGCCGAGCTGAAAAGCCTGCGCAACAGCCGACCGGTGCAGATGCTACAGCAGATTGCCCAGGACCGGCTCAGCGCCGTGCTGCCGCAGCTGCTGGCTGAGATCAGCCACGTCGATAACGCCAGCGAAACCCTCAACCGGGTACTGCAGCTGGTGCAGGCCGTGCTACGCCGTTCCGCCTATCTGGTGTTACTGGCGGAAAACCCGCTGGCCCGTCAGCAGCTCGTCCGCCTCTGCGCCACCAGCCCCTGGTTTGGTGACCAGCTGGCCAAACAGCCGATTCTGCTCGATGAGCTGATCGACCCCCAGTCACTCTACTCACCCCCGAACAAAGGCCAGCTGCAAACCGAACTGCGCCAGCAGCTGCTGCGCATCCCGGAAGATGACACCGAACAGCTGATGGAAGCCCTGCGCTACTTCAAAAGTGCCCACCTGCTCAAAGTCGCCGCCTCCGAGATCACCGGAGCCATGCCGCTGATGCAAGTCAGCGACTACCTGACCTGGACCGCCGAAACCGTGCTAGAAGCGGTGCTGGAAATCGCCTGGCGCAACATGACAGAAAAGTACGGCAACCCGGACAACAGCGAGTTCATCGTACTGGGCTACGGTAAAGTCGGTGGTATCGAGCTGAGCTACGGCTCAGATCTGGACCTGGTGTTTATTCACGATGCCAGCGCCAGCGGCCTGACTGACGGTGCCAAGCAGATCGCCAACGGCATGTTTTTCACCCGGCTGGGCCAGCGCATCATCCATATCCTCAACACCTTTACTCCGTCCGGGCAGCTGTACGAAGTCGATATGCGATTGCGCCCGTCCGGCAACTCCGGCCTGCTGACCAGCAGCCTGAACGCCTTCCGCGATTATCAGATCAATGAAGCCTGGACCTGGGAACACCAGGCCCTGGTCCGCGCCCGCGTGGTGGCGGGCAGCCCGGCGCTGCAAGCCCGCTACGAAGCGGTACGCGAAGAAGTGCTCAGTCAGCCACAGGATCTGCCGACGTTACGCGGTGAAGTGGTCGAGATGCGCGAGAAAATGCGTGAAAACCTGGGCACCAAAGCCAATGAACAGGACGCCGACAACCCGGTGTTCAACCTCAAACAGGATCGTGGCGGCATCGTCGACATTGAATTCCTGGTGCAGTATCTGACCCTGTCCCAGGCTCCACAGCATCCCGAAATGCTGCGCTGGACCGATAACATCCGCATCCTTGACACCGTTCAGAGCGTCGGCCTGCTGTCAGAAACTGAGTGTGAACAGTTACGCGAAGCCTACAAAACCTACCGCGCCGCTGGCCACCGCCAGAGCCTGCAGGGCCTGTCCGGCAAGATCAGCCATGACCAGATGACCGACAGCCGGACGGCCGTAGAAGCGATCTGGAAAAAAGTGATGGAGTCATAAGTCAGCTATCTCTCATTCCCACGTTCCGCGTGGGAATGCAGATACCCACCGCCATAGCAGCTCGCTCCGCGAGCGTCCGACTCAGAGTACCAGCCCGCAAACCACAAAAAAGCCCGCCAACCTTTCGGCCAGCGGGCTTTTTTAATCTGCCAGAGATCAGATGCTGGTCAGCCAGCCGCGGGTGTCTTCCGCTTTGCCCCACTGAATATCATTCAGGGTAGAGCGCAGTTTCACGGTAGTTTCACCCACATCACCGTTACCGACTTTCACTTCCTTACCCTGGTATATCAGTGTACCCACCGGTGCCAGTACCGCAGCGGTGCCCGACAGCGCTGCTTCACAGCCCGGCTTGGCCGCGCGTTCCAGCAGCTCATCCACGGACAGTTCACGCTCGGATACCGTCATGCCCAGGTCGCGAGCGATGGTCAGGATGGAGTCACGGGTCACACCGTGCAGGAAGCTTTCATCCAGCGCCTTGGTGATGATCTCATCACCGTCGATCAGCAGGAAGTTAGCCGCACCGGTTTCCTGAACAAAACCATCTGGCGCAAACAGCACCTGATCGGCATTAAATTCAGCGCGGGCTTTCATGATCGGCTGCAGGGCACTGGCGTAGTTGCCGCCGCTTTTGATCATGCCGTTATGCGGCGCACAACGCATACCGTTATCATCCACCAGCAAACGCAACGCCTTATCACCCCCGGCGAAGTAATCGCCAACCGGTGACAGCAGGACGTACTGACAGGAAGTCGTAGACGGGGCTGCCGCTTTACCAATCGCCGCTTCCGTTCCAAAGTGGGTTGGGCGGACATACATGGAGCCCGGTGGTTCTGGCACTTCGCTGGCGAAACGGCCAACAATGTCCAGAATCATTTTTTCCGTGGCCGCCACGTTCACTTCTGGCAGTGCCAGCAGTGCGGAACTCTGGGCAAAACGCGCCAGATTGCGATCCATGCGGAACAGCTTGACCGAACCGTCCTGGTGACGGAACGCTTTAAGGCCCTCAAAACAGGTGCTGGCATAATGCAGCACATGAGCGCCAGGGTGCAGCTGAATGCTGTCGCTGGCGACGATTTCCGTCTCACTCCAGCTATCACCATCAAACCAGGAAATTGCCATCTCTGGCATAAAGAGAGAACCAAACGCAGCCATACTGACCTTCCTAAAATCTATTGTTATTAAACGTATTCGTGGGTACGGCGGACAAAACCCAATCCGCAACGGGCCTGCTGATCATCACACGGTTAGCCATATACAGCCGTATGCAGACCCTTTCAGGTCAGTCGATTGTAAGCATCCTGGGGCAAAATGGAATTGCCGCTGGCCGAAATAGTGAACATGCCGTAGAAATTGGGCCACAACGTCCTTTGCAGTATCATAGTCGGCTCAATTCTTTCCCGCTGCAGGCACCGCGTACATGAGTATTATCTGGCTTATCAGTGATGGCAAACCCGGCCATCTGAATCAGAGCCTGGGGTTATGTGATGCCCTGCAACGCCAGCACCCGGCTTGCCAGATCATCACCCTGCCAGCACTGGCCAGAGGCCAGGCGCTAATGGCGTTGTTGAGCAAACGCTGGCCCATGCAGGTGGAACAGCCACCGCAGCTGGTAATCGGTGCCGGTCACCGTACCCATCTGACCGTACTGGCCGCTGGTCGGGCCTTTAATGCCCGCACTCTGGTGTTGATGAAGCCCAGCCTGCCCACCGGTCTGTTCGACCTGTGTCTGATCCCTGAGCACGACAAACCCGCCCACCGCCGTAATATCATCGCCACCCGTGGCGCACTGAACCGGATGCGACCGGCCGAGAAAAACCCCGACCAGGGGCTGATGCTGATTGGCGGACCGTCGAAACACTTCGGCTGGGATAACGGTAAAATGGTCGCCCAGGTGCTGCAGGCCTGCCGCCAGAGCCCGGCCCGGCTGCAGTGGACCCTGACCACCTCACGCCGCACCCCGGCGGATTTCCTGCCTTTGCTGGCCGCCCAGCAGCAGCCCGGGCTGACCCTGGTGCCGGTAGAAGACACCGCACCAGGCTGGCTGGCAGAACAACTGCCCACGGCTGCCCACTGCTGGGTCAGCCAGGACAGCGTGTCCATGGTCTATGAAGCACTCAGCGCCGAATGCGCCACCGGCCTGCTGGACGTGCCGCAGCTGGCGGAGAACCGGATAGCCACTGGCGTGGCCCAGCTCTGCGACAGCGCCGATCTGACCCGCTACCGCGACTGGCAACCCGGCAGTCTGCTCAGCCCACCACAGCAGCTGTTCGACGAAGCCAGCCGCTGCGCCCGTGAGCTGCAACAACGGCTGGCCGTGCTCTGAAGCAGCGCAGTCGTTACACTGTCGCCAGCCCGGCCGCAACGCCAGCTGAGCGCCAGCCAAAATAGTTATCCACAGTTCTGACAAGCGGAGCACAGCCCCAATGAAAGTTGTACAGATTTTGCCTGACCTGGAGGGTGGCGGTGTTGAACGCGGTACTCTGGAGGTCGCCAGTGCGCTGGTACAGGCTGGTCATCAGTCACTGGTGATCTCAGCCGGGGGCCAGATGGTGGCAGAACTGGAAGCCGATAGCAGTGAACATATCCAGTGGGATCTGGGCCATAAGTCCCTGTTCACCTTCCGCCATATCTGGGCGTTGCGCCGCTGGCTGCATGAGCAGAAGCCCGACATTATCCATGTCCGCTCCCGCCTGCCCGGCTGGGTAGTCTATCTGGCCTGGCAGGGCTTGCCTGCCGCCGACCGGCCCGGGCTGGTGACCACGGTTCATGGCCTGTACTCCGTTTCTCGTTACAGCGCGATTATGGCCAAAGGTGAACGGGTGATCGCGGTGTCTGAAACCGTGAAACGCTATATCGCCGAAAACTACCCTGCCACCGATATGGCGCGGGTACAGGTGGTCTTTCGAGGCATCGAGCCAGAGCGTTTCCCCCGTGGCTATCAACCCGACACACAGTGGCTGCAACAGTGGCGTAGCGACTTCCCTCAGCTGGCGGGCAAAAAAGTCATTACCCTGCCGGGTCGGCTAACCCGGCTCAAAGGCCACCATGATCTGATCGACCTGATCGACGCACTGGTCAGCCAGGGTGAGCCGGTGCACGGCCTGATCGTCGGCGGCGAAGATGCCAAACGTAAAGCCTACGCCGAAGAGCTGTACCGCACCGTCGCCGAACGGGGGCTGGAGCAGCACATTACCTTCACCGGTAACCGCCGTGATATTCGCGAGATCTATGCCGTGTCTGATCTGGTGCTGTCGCTGTCGACCAAACCTGAGTCCTTTGGCCGAACCAGCCTGGAAGCGCTGAGCCTGGGCGTACCACTGGTGGGTTATGACCATGGCGGCGTCAGCGAAATTCTGGCCGCACTGTTCCCCGCAGGCCGGGTGCCACTGAAAGACAGCCAGGCCTTGCTGCAAACCGTCAATCAGCTGTTACAACAGCCACAGCAACCCGCCGAAAATGACCGTTTTCTGCTGCAGACCATGCTCAGCCAGACGCTGGCGGTGTATCAGGAGCTACGTCCATGATCTGGTTACTGCCGCTCGGTATCCTGCTGCTGGTGTTGTTCAGCCAGCGCTACGGCTGGTGGCGCAAGCCAGTGGCCAACAACCGGCCCCGTGTGCTGATGTACCATATGGTCAGCGATCACCAGCCCGGCGCCCGCTTTAATAAGCTGCGGGTGCCACCGGCGATGTTTGAGCGCCAGGTAAAATGGCTGGCAGACAACGGCTACTACTTCGCACTGATGTCCGAGCTGACTCAGCCCGACCAGCTGCCCGACAAAACCGTGGCGCTGACCTTCGATGATGGCTTTGCCGACAACCTGCTCAATGCTGATCCGGTGCTGGCGAAATATCAGGCCCGCGCCACCCTCTATCTGGTACAGGATCGCCACGACCGGGACTGGTCTACCAGCAAAAAAGCCCACCATGACAGCGGCGAACTGATGCGCGAGCCCAAACTCAGCGATGACCAGGTACAGCAGATGCTGGCCAGTGGCCGCTGGGAGCTGGGCGGCCACACCGTCAGCCACGCCAACCTTGCTCGACTGGAACGCGCGGAAAAACTGGCGGAAATACGCGACAGCAAACAGGCGCTGGAGCAGCAGTTCAACACCCGGCTCAGCAGCTTCGCCTATCCGTTTGGCATCTATGCTGAGGAAGATGTCGAGCTGGCCACAGAGGCTGGCTTTGACACGGCGGTCACCACCATCGAAGGCATTGACCCCGACCTGCAATCGCAACGCTTTGAACTGAGCCGGATCAAAATCTCCGGTAAAGACACCTGGCTGGCTTTCCGCTTGCGCCTGCGCAACGGTCGTCGAAACTGAGCCCAAGGAACCGATACCAATGAAAATCCTGATGCTGATGGGCGGTGCCGAAGAAGGCGGGCTGGAGAAACACTTTGTTGAACTGGCCAGCGGCCTGGCCGGACACTGCCAGCTGACGGCTGTCGGCCATAAAAAGTATGCCAGCCGCTTTACCGGCAAGGTGTGTTACCAGCCGCTGGACCTGAGCCGTAGCCGCCGTCACCCGCTGATGCTATGGCAGTTGTGGCGGCTGATTCAGCGTGAACAGCCCGACATTATCCATGCCCAGGGTGGTAAAGCCGCCCGGATACTGGCCACACTGCAACGCTGGCTACCCGGTAAAAAGATCGCCACCGTCCACGGCCTGAAAAAGAAAGCCGCTTTTTATCATCAACTGGACCACTGTATCTGTGTCAGCCAGCAGGCTGGAGAGCGGCTGGGGCTAGAGAGATTCAAGGTGATCTACAACGGTATCGATACGCGCCCGGCAACGCCAGCACCGCTGGAAAACCCGGCTGTACTGGCCGTCGGCCGACTGGTCGAAGAGAAAGGCTTTGATATTTTGCTACAGGCCTGGCAGCAACAGACGGCCCAGCTCACTATCGCCGGTGACGGCCCGCTGAAAGCACCGTTAACACAGCAAATTATCGAGCTGGGCCTGCAGGACCGGGTGACCCTGCTGGGCCACCGTGATGATATTCCGGCACTGCTGGAACAGCATGCACTGGTCGTGATCAGCTCACGGCGTGAAGGCTTCTCCTATGTGCTGTCTCTTATACACATCTCCGAGCCCACGAGACCGAGGCTGATCTCGTA
>CAJXNY010000017.1 GCA_913057435.1 uncultured Oceanospirillaceae bacterium
GAGCAGTTGGCTTTTAACCAATTGGTCATAGGTTCGAATCCTATACGACCCACCATCTTCTTATACCGTAATAAACCTACCCTATTTGAAATTAAAAACACAGCATGCTGTGAATTTTTGCTGTCTGGCGTATTGCTGTGTCACCAGAGTATGGCAAGCCGCCTCTGACAACCGGCAGATCCGTGCCAGGTTTATAGCTGGCGGTAAGGGACGTATTCCACCTGGCTAATTTCATACCAGATTTCATCGCCGTTGGGCTTTTCCAGCATCACTTCGTCACCGAGCTGCTTCTTCAGCAGGGCTTTGGCCAGCGGTGAGTCCATACTGATATAACCGTCGGCATCGCTAATTTCATCCGGACCAACAATACGGTAGCGGTTTTCGTTGTTCTCTTCGTCGATCAGGCTAACCCAGGCACCGAAAAAGACCGTATTCTGGTTAGCCGGGATCTGGTCCACCATTTTGATATGATCCAGTCGTTTGGACAGGTAACGCACCCGGCGATCAATTTCACGTAGCTGTTTTTTACCGTAAATATATTCGGCGTTTTCCGAGCGGTCACCCTGGGCGGCAGCTTCTTTAACGGCCTGGGTAACCTCAGGGCGTTTTACCTTCCACAGGTATTTCAGCTCGTCGTTGAGCCGGTGGTAACCTTCGGCTGTGATATAATTGGAACTTCGAGGTTGAGGGGGTCGCCAGCGGCTCATAGATCAACGTCCTGAAAAATGTTCTAAAGGATTCTACCCCGAGGCCGCTAATACAGGGAATGGCTACTCACTGGTATCACAGGCGATGCAGACGAACCGCATAACAGATCGTATAGAAACGTACACCGGCAACCTGACCCAGGCGGTTCAGGGCGGCAATGGTGCGCAGTTTTCTATGCTGATGAGCCTGATTTCGACTAACCAGGAGTTCTATCGGCCAGAGGTTCAGCGCAGCGGTGGTGACTTTCAGTTGCCGGAGCCGGAAGTGGATCTGTATGTTGATCCCAATGAGCTGCATACTCCAGAAGTGGTCAGCCGTCTTAACCATTCTATCAATGACAATCTGTCCGGTGACTATGCCTACCTGGTCAGTCATCTCTCGACGGAATCTGTCACGCCACGTTCAAGTCGTCGTGCAGCGGATAACTTTGCTAAAATCTCGTTAATGTCAGCCGGTAAGCTGATGCTGGATGAGATTGCCACCTCCCGTCAGCAGATTAGTGTCGGCGCCTAGCTTTTACGCCTGTTTCATGCGCTGATTATGCCTGTGTATTCTGCTGTGCCCACCGCTTCTGTTGCTTTCTCTATTCTGTTCCCTCTTCGGTAGACTGACGCCGCGATACCAGCCGTTGACTGGACGCGACTTGCTGGCGTTGTTACATTCGCGGCACACTTTTATTCAGGTCTGCAGGGAGACTGTCGAGTGACCGATGTTGTGGTAGAAAAAAATCAGCGCCAGGCGATGCTTCTCGGTGGGCTGGCAGTATTGTGCTGGTCGACAGTGGCAACCGCGTTCAAGTTGTCTTTGCAGTATGTGACGCCGTTTCAGCTGCTGGCCGGGGCCACAGTGGTATCTATTGTGGTGCTATCGGTGGCGGTGACCCTGCAGCGTCAGTGGGGCGAGCTGGTCGGCTGTTTTCGTAAAACGCCGGGGCTGTTTCTATTACTGGGGCTGATTAACCCCTGTGCCTATTACGCGATCCTGTTTCAGGCCTATGACTTGCTGCCTGCTCAGCAGGCCCAGCCGCTGAACTACACCTGGGGGCTGATGTTATCGGTATTGGCCGTGCCGCTGCTGGGGCAGACCTTACAGCGGGCCGACATCGTAGCGCTGTTGCTGGGGTATCTGGGTGTGGTGGTTATCTCAACGCGTGGTGATCTGCTGGCGCTGGATTTCGATAGTCCACTGGGAGTAGCGCTGGCACTGATCAGTACCCTGTTATGGGCGCTGTACTGGATATTCAACACCCGCAGCACGGCACCGCCCACACTGGGTTTGCTGATCAGCTTTCTGGTCAGCCTGCCGCTGGTGCTGTTGCTGGTGGCGTTTACCGATGGTTTTGCGATGCCCTGGCAAGGCCTGGTCGGAGCGGCTTATGTGGGGGTGTTTGAGATGGGGCTGGCGTTTATGTTGTGGCTGGGGGCGATGAAGAAAGCGACCCATACCAGTCGAGTCAGTAACCTGATTTTCCTGTCGCCGTTTCTGTCGCTGGTGTTTATCAGCCAGATTCTGGGGGAGGTGATTCACCCCTCCACCTATATTGGCCTGGTGCTGATTATACTGGCGGTGGGCTATCAGCAGTGGGCAGCGCAACGGGCCTGACCCGCTGCCTATTATCTGGCGTTGCTCAGCTGCGCCAGATCATCTTCTCTTCGTCGCCGTTTTCGATCTTCCAGTATTCATCTGGTTCATCGCCGTCACTCCAGCCAGAGGTGACGCAGCGGATCTGCGTGTTCATTGCCTTTGAAGCGGCGCGGGCGCAATCCAGATCCTGATTCCAGGGCGTCAGGTTCTCTTTAAACCACAGGCTCAGCCAGGCTTTACCGGCCACTTTTTCATGCATCATGATCGGCATACACTGGTCGTCCAGTGTCAGCTGGTAGTCGTGGGTCAGCCCTTTGCTGGTTACTTTCTGCAGTGAGCCCAGGCTGGCCAGCCAGGCTTCGATCTCTTCCAGCGTACGGCTTTTAATGTAGATCTCGATATCAGGATGGTGTTGTTCAGTCATTACCGGGCTCATTGTTAAAAAAGCGAAACAGTCTTAGCAGGCTGAGGCTGATATAGCCCAGCGCGGCCAGTATGAGGCCGCCGCCCATCATGATCAAGCCAGCCAGCGCCAGTAGCTCCTGCAAGAAGGAAGGGGGTAGCAGAAAATCACTTCCGGCTACCAGGGCAACCCCCAGCAGGAAACTGACAAAACCGCCGAGCAGCAGTTTCAGATTCTGCTGGGTGTTATCCGCCTGGCTGAGCAGGCGTTGTTTTATCCGCGTTAGCATCGCTCAGTCTGGTTTCTTACGTAGCAGTGCCAGATTAACATCCAGTGTCAGTGGCAGGCTGTCCAGCGCATCCAGCCGGGCGCGCTTGTCACCAGCCAGGCGCTGGCCATGCGGGGTCATATCCAGCAGCGCCTGGATATCTGCCTGCCGCTGCAGGGTAAACGGATAGCTGACCTGCTGCTGTGAGGTCAGTTCGAACTGCTCGCTCAGCTGAGCGATTGGGTCGAATTGGGAACCGCGTACCTCATCGTAGATATGCTGGCGCAGCTCAATCAGGTGCTGTTCGCCGGGCCAGGCGATCAGCAGCTGGCCGCCAGGTTTGATAACTCGGGCAAAGGGTTCTGGCATCAGGCGGCTGAACAGTACGCAGAGCAGATCCTGGGAGTTTGCTGGTAACGGCATATCCGCGCCGGAGGCGACCATCCACTGAATCTGTTTATTGCGGCGACAGGCGGCCTTGACCGCGTGCTTGGAAATATCCAGCGCGCTCAGTTGTGGAAAACTATTGTTATCCACAAGGGCCTGCTGCAGTCGGTCAGTGTAGTAACCTTCACCGCAGCCCATATCCATAACCTTTGGCATGTGGGTATCTTTCAGGCTGTCCACTGCCAGAGTGTTCACTGCATCGGAGAGCGGCTGGTAATAGTGCTGGTCAAGAAAATCTCGCCGGGCCTGCACCATCGTAGTGTTGTCGCCAGGGTCTTTACTGCGCTTTTTCTGCACCAGCAACAGGTTCCAGTAACCCTGGCGGGCCCGGTCGAAACTGTGGCCAGCGTCACAGCGAAGATTACTGCCGTTCTGATTCAGGGTGGCCCGGCAGACCGGGCAGGCAAGGGTCTGTTCACTCATGATTCTGTCAGCAACCGGGCGAGGATGTTCTGGTAGACATCGGACAGGGTGTTGAGATCATTGACGCTGACCCGTTCGTCAATCTGATGAATGGTGGCGTTGATCGGTCCCAGCTCGACCACCTGGGCACCGGTCGGGGCGATAAAGCGACCGTCCGAGGTGCCGCCGGAGGTGGACAGTTCGGTGTCCAGCCCGGTGATCCCTTTGATCGCACCCTGGCAGGCTTCCACCAGAGAACCGGCTGCGGTCAGGAATGGATGGCCGGACAGTACCCAGTCGATATCCCATTCCAGACCGTGACTGTTAAGAATGTCGCAGACCCGCTGCTTCAGTTCATCGGCAGTAACTTCAGTGGAAAAGCGGAAGTTGAAATCGATTTCCACATGGCCCGGCACCACGTTATTCGCTCCCGTACCAGCATGGATATTGGAGATCTGGAAGCTGGTGGGGGGGAAGAAATCATTGCCTTCATCCCAGACCTCAGTGGACAGGGTTGTCAGTGCCGGAGCGGCTTTATGGATCGGGTTCAGCACCAGGTGCGGGTAGGCCACATGGCCCTGTTTACCACGCACGGTCAGCTTGCCACTGATCGAGCCACGACGGCCATTCTTGATCACATCACCGACTTTGGCGGTGCTGGTCGGCTCACCTACGATGCAGTAGTCGATCTTCTCGTTACGGGCCTCCAGGTGGTCGATGACGCGGGTGGTGCCGTTAACGAAGGGGCCTTCTTCATCGGAGGTGATCAGCAGTGCGATGGAGCCGCTATGATCCTGATGATGCTCAATAAAACGTTCCAGTGCAGTGACGAAAGCGGCGATAGAGCCTTTCATATCGGCTGCACCACGGCCCCAGATCAGACCCTGTTCGATGTTGGCGCTGAACGGCGGCTGGCTCCAGCTGTCTTCGGGACCGGTTGGGACCACATCGGTATGGCCAGCAAAACAGAACAGCGGGCTGCTGTTGCCACGGCGAGCCCAGAGGTTAGTTACCTCTTCAAACTGCAGGGTTTCGCAGACGAAGCCCAGCTTTTCCAGCCGCTCAATCAGCATAGCCTGGCAGCCTGCGTCATCAGGGGTGACAGAAGGGCGGCGGATCAGTGCCTGGGCCAGTTCAACGGTGGGCGTGGTATGGGGCATGGGGACTCCGGTTTAAATATATAACGATTAGCGGATGCAAGAACGCCCGGCACAGAGCCGGGCGTCAGGTGGTGCAGGGCACAGGGCTTAGTTGTGCTTGTGCAGCTCTTCGTTCAGTTCGATCGCCGATTTATTGGTTTTCACCTCAATGCGGCCGTTCTGGGAGTTACGACGGAACAGCAGATCCGGCTTGCCCGCCAGCTCAGCGGCTTTAACCACCTGCACTTCCTGGTTTTTGTCGTCCAGCACGGTTACTTTGGAACCGCCTGTCACATACAGGCCTGCTTCCAGCGTACAGCGGTCGCCCAGTGGCAGACCCAGACCCGCATTCGCGCCCAGCAGGCAGTTTTCGCCAACGGAGATTACCACGTTGTTACCACCGGACAGTGTCCCCATGGTGGATGCGCCACCACCGATATCGGAGCCGTTGCCGACGACTACACCGGCAGAGATACGGCCTTCAACCATGGACACGCCCAGCGTACCGGCATTGAAGTTGATAAAGCCTTCGTGCATCACGGTGGTGCCTTCGCCTACGTGTGCGCCCAGACGGATACGGGACGCAGCGCCGACGCGGATGCCTGTTGGGACAACGTAGTTGGTCATTTTCGGGAATTTATCTACCGATTGTACGTCCAGTACACGACCAGCAGCACGGGCCTGCAGCTGACGTTTTGGCAGATCATCCATGGAGATCGCGCCTTCGCTGGTCCAGGCAACGTTTGGCAGCAGGCCGAACATGCCGGTCAGGTCCTGGCCGTGTGGCTGAACCAGACGGTGGGACAGCAGTGCCAGCTTCAGGTAAACCTCAGCAGTGGTGGCCGGTGCAGCGTCGGTTTCCAGTACACAGAGTACCAGTGGCTGCTCAGTACCCTGCAGAGTGGCAGCGACCTCAGCCTGATCATCAGCACCGGCTTCACGCAGGGCTGCTTCCAGAGCTGCCAGCTGGGTATTGTCCAGCTCGATTGCCGCGTTACCGCCAGTGTAGCCAACCGCTGCTGCGGCGTTAACCACGGCGTCAGCGGCATTGGTCAGCGGGGCGTTGTAATACACCTCCAGCCATTCACCTGCAGATGATTTAGTGCCAACACCCAGACCCAGTGCAAAATTAGCCATGTAATACCTTCCTCGAATATTCAGTCAATCTGCAGCTGTCTCGGCTGTGGTTCAGCCGCTGACAACAGCGTAATAATTATGTCAGTCGTGGTTACGAAAACAGCGCTTCGTACTCAGCTGCTTTAAAGCCCAGCTGGCGCTGTGAACCGGTGTCCAGCAGGGGGCGTTTAATCGACGCGGGATTTTCCAGCATCACCTTGATGGCCGATGCCTCATCAATGCTGTTTTTAACCTCATCGGGCAGGCTGCGCCAGGTGGTACCGCGCTTATTTAGCAACGCTTCCCAGCCCAGCTCTTTAACCCAGCCAGTCAGCTGTGCTTCGCTCAGGCCATCGCCACGGTAATCATGAAACTGGAAGGCAACGCCATGTGCGTCCAGCCACTTACGGGCTTTTTTGATGGTGTCGCAGTTTTTGATGCCATACATCACCGGCGTTGCAGATGCCTGCTCGGTCATAGGAAACCCCTGCTATTTCTGGAGGCGGTTAGCATACCAGAGGGGCGCAGGCTGATCAGCAATAACCGAGTGGATAACCAGGAGAAAGTGATCGAAAAATAAGGAGATATGCCCCACCTGGAGTGAGATGGGGCATGCTGGTTTAGCTGCTTAGGCTTTCAACGTAAGCGCGAATACGTTTAGCCGCTTCTACACACTCATCAACGGTGGCAACCAGTGCCATACGGACGTAGTTGGCACCGGGTACGGTGCTGTCTTTTTCCCGGCTCAAATAGCTGCCGGGCAGTACGGTAACGTTCTGCTGTTCAAACAGGCCCTGGGCGAAGGCGTCATCGGCGATCGGCGTAGGTGCCCACAGATAGAAGCTGGCATCCGGTTTTTTCACGTCCATGACCGGGGAGAGGATCTCCAGCACGGCATCGAATTTCTGCCGGTATTGATCGCGGTTATCCAGCACGTGGGCTTCGTCGTTCCAGGCGGCGATGGAGGCCAGCTGGGTCTGTACCGGCATGGAGCAGCCGTGGTAGGTGCGGTACTGCAGGAATGGGCCCAGCAGAGCCGCATCACCGGCAACAAAGCCTGAACGCAGGCCCGGCAGGTTGGAACGCTTGGACAGGCTGTGCATGACGATACAGTTTTTGTAATCGTCGCGGCCCAGTTCAGCACAGGCCTGCAGCAGGCCAACCGGTGGCTGCGCCTCATCCAGATAGATTTCGGAGTAGCACTCGTCAGAGGCGATGATGAAATCGTACTGGTCGGACAGGGCGATCAGTTTTTTCAGGGTCGCCAGATCTGTGACACTGCCGGTCGGGTTGCTAGGCGAGCACAGAAACAGCAACTGGCAGCGCTGCCAGATATCGGCGCTGATGGCATCGTAGTCGGGGATGAAGTTGTTTTCTGCCGCGCAGTTCAGGTAATACGGCTCGGCACCGGCCAGGTAAGCCGCGCCTTCGTAAATCTGGTAGAACGGGTTTGGTGACAGTACCAGCGCATCATCGGTACGGTTCACGGCTGCCTGAGTGAAAGCAAAGATCGCTTCACGGGTACCGTTAACGGGCAGAATGTTGTTTTCCGCATCCAGGCTGCCAGGTGTCAGTGAGAAGCGTTTCTCAGCCCACTGGCTGATGGTCTGGCGCAGCTCAGGCAGACCTTTAGTGGTCGGATAATTGGCCAGTCGGGCCATATTATCGATCAGCGACTGGGCGACGAATGCCGGTGCCGGGTGCTTGGGCTCACCAATCGACAGGGCGATGTGAGGCAGCTCAGCAGGCGGTGTGACAGCGTTTTTCAATGCGGTCAATTTTTCAAACGGATAGGGTTGCAGACGTTGCAGCTCGTGGTTCATATCGGGGTTCTCTTCAGGTGCCCATCGGCCAGGCTGAGCAGCATCTGGGTGACTGGCTTATCACCCTGAATACCGGCAGTCAGAGTACTGCATGACAGACACTCGGATGGGATTGGCCACGTTATTATTGGTCGGCGATTATACCTGATCAACAGAGTCGGAATAACCCGGGTCGGTGGTTCATCTATACGACTTAAGGTTGAGGGGATCAATGAATTTGAGCGTCTGTTTCACTTCTGTCTGCTGGCGGTTGATAATAGAGCGGCAAAAAAAACGGTAGCCACAGGCTACCGAAAATAAATGAGGTGAGGTGAGGTCGTGAATGAGCAAATATCCGGGTGATGGCCTCCATAAACGTTAGTTGCCGTGTTGATAATCATTATCAATACCATCTTGCTGGCTGTCAACTGCTAATGAGAATTAATTCCATATTTTGTCCTGCTAGCTTGGCCTGCTGAGCTGTAGCAAGCGTACCCCTCAATCAAAGGTGTAGTATGTCTGAGGAACGACGTTTATATCCCCGTGCTGATGCGCAAATCCCCGTTGAATTAATTAACTGTATTGGTGCTCAGGCGCAGGGCATGGTGATCAATCTGAGTGAAGGCGGCTTGCTGGTGGCGGGTGATGCATCGCTGGCAAAGGTCTATGCGCTGCAGATGGGCGTTCCGCTGGAACTGTCGTTGTGCTTTTCCCTGGCGGGGGAAACCGTACGTTGTGACGCCAGGGCGGTGTATCAACGGCGGTTATCTCAGCAACAGTATGAACTGGGGCTTGAGTTTAGCTGGCTCGACCCGGCCAGTTTACGGCTGGTGCAGGCTGAAGTGGTTTCAGCCTGCTAAGGCAGATCTCGGCGGTGGTCGGTTCAGAGTGCAGCCATGGGGATGCGTTGGAAACGGTTACAGCCATGTTTATGCAGGAAGTCGATTAAGGCCTCCATTGGCATAGGATGGGCAAAATAGAAGCCCTGGATCTCATTGCAGTTTATCTGCTGCAGGCCGTCGATCTGTTCAGCGGTTTCGACGCCTTCGGCGATGACATCCAGTTTGAGTGCCGCGGCCATATTGATGATGGCTTCGGCAATGGCGGCATCGGCCAGGTCGTCTTCGATGTTTTCGATAAAGGAGCGGTCGATTTTGAGTTTATCAATCGGCAGCTGCTTGAGGTAACTCAGTGATGAATAGCCGGTGCCAAAGTCATCCAGTGCCAGGGTGGTGCCCAGTTCGCGCAGCTGTTGCAGGATAATCAGGGTGTTGCGCAGGTCATCGATGACGATGCTCTCGGTAATTTCCAGCTGCAGGCTTGAAGCTTTCAGTCCAGTCAGCTCTAAAATATCGGCGACCATGGGTACCAGGTCTGATGAGAGGAACTGAGCGGCAGAGAGATTGACGGCCATATGTTTCAGCCGGAACCCGCTGCCGATCAGGTCCGCCATGTCCTGGCAGGCCTGGCGTAAAACCCAGCTGCCGATGGGGACGATCAGGCCGGTTTCTTCAGCGACCGGAATAAATTCACTGGGGGAGACCATCCCCATTTCTGGGTTGTGCCAGCGTAGCAGAGCTTCACAGCCGATGATGCGCTTATTGATCGTGTCGTACTGGGGCTGGTAATAGACTTCAAATTCGTTGCGCTCCAGCGCACCTGCCAGCTGGTGCTCCAGCTTGAGCCGGTGCAGCAGCTGTACGTTCATACTGGCATCGTAGTACGCGAAACTCTGGTTGCCCTGTTTGGCATGGCTGACGGCGGTATCGGCGGCACGCAGCAGACGTTCGGCCTGGCTGCCATTATCAGGGTACTGGGCGATACCGATGCTGGCGCTGGTGTTAATGCTGTGTGGGCCAATGTTGAACGGCGCGTAGAAACGGTCCTGCACATGCTCCAGGGTATCTTGCACCACACCAGCCAATCCTTCGCCGAAAATCTCGTTAGGCGTCAGTACGATCACAAACTCATCCCCGGTCAGGTGGGCGATGTAATTGGCGTGGCGGGCGGTATCTGTCAGCATGGCGGCGACCTGCTTGAGCAGCAGATCACCGATATGATGGCCCAGCGAGTCGTTAATCAGCTTTAGCCGGTTGATATCCAGATGTAGCACGGCAAAGGTTTGCTGCTTTTCAGCCAGCCGTTCCAGGTGTTGCAACAGTGAATTTCGATTCGGCAGTCCGGTCAGAGTATCGAAGTGGCTGAGCCGGTAAATATAGTCTTCGGTGCTTTTTTCATCGGTTGTATCGTGGAACTGGCCGATATAGTGGCGAATATTGCCCTGGTTATCACGCAGGGCACTGATACCCATCCAGACCGGAAATTCGTGACCATCGCTGTGGCGCAACCACAGTTCCCCCTGCCAGCCACCCTGGCTGTTCAGGGCCGGGGCAATCTGATTGATGGCATCACTGGCCTGCTTATGGCTGAGCAGGGCAACGGAAGAGCGGCTGAGCATCTGTGTCGGTTGACGGCCAATCATTTTCCCGGCTGCGCCATTAAGTCGTTCGATCCGTCCTTTATCATCGGTGATAACGATACCCTGCACGCTGTTTTCAAACACCGAAGCGGACAGTCGTAATTCGTTCTGGGTTTCCAGCTGGACAGTTATATCGTTGGCGACAACCATCATTCGATGACGCTGGCCGCCAGGGCCATATATTGGCTGCTTCAGGACTTCATAGGTATGCAGCTTGCTGGGACCCTGGTGATACTCGGTAGAGCTGCTCAGCTCACCCTGGCGCCAGGTGATTTCATCGGAAAAGTGGCACTGCTCGAGCAGCTCCGCCGTATGTGGGTAGCGCGCTGCAATCATTGGCTCGGGTACATGATCAAAGTCTTTCTGGTCAATGTTCCAGAGCTCACTGGCGGCCTGATTGATCCTCAGCCAGTTACCGCTGCCATCTTTAAAAACAATAGCGTTGGGCAGACTGTCGATCAGCAGATTAGTCTGAATCAGGTGGTCCTGCAGTCTGTTCTCGGCGCTGATACGGCCCAGTTCGGCTGCCAGCCGGCTGCTGATAATGGGCAGCAGCAATTCCAGTGCTTCAATCTGGTCTGCTGAAGGCGACTGCTCAAAGGACAGAATCAGCAGTCCCGAAGGCTGGTCAGCAACCGGGTGCAGGTTGATGGTCAGAAAACTATGTAGACTGTAACGTTGCAGGGCTGCAGGCAGCTGGTCGGTGCTGAGGTTGGTCAGCCAGTTCAGGCTATCACTCTCATGCTGCCAGGCGCTGGCCAGCAGGCTGTCCTTCAGGTCAAGCGCGAAGGCTGGCAGCGTCTGCTGCTGGTGTCGGGCATAGTTAATTTGCAGTGTTGGCCAGGTGTCAGCCTGGAGTGGCTCGCCAATCAGGGTCAGCTGGGCATCACAGTTATCGTTGATAAACGACAGCAGGCGCTGCATAAATGCGGTGCCGGTGAGCGGTGAAACTTCACGAATGAAGTGACCAAGGTGATGCGGGAGTACTGCCATGGGGTTGCCGGTTGCCTGAACTGAGATATGCGGTCAAGAATACTAACAACTTTGCGCGGGTGACATTGGTAATCTGTATCAATTTGTCCGTGTTTTTTAGTAGTCACTAACTAAATTCTAGTTACTCTTTCGTGTTGAAGTGGATTCGTCCTGATAGCGTCGGGGCAATAGCCAGTGGCGAGCGCTTTCAATCATCATCAGTACCGCTGGAATCACTAACAGGATTAACACCGTGCCCCAGGCCAGGCCAAAGACGATGGCAACGGCCATGGGGATCAGAAACTGAGCCTGTTGTGAGGTCTCGAACAGAATCGGTGTCAGGCCTGCGATGGTGGTGAGTGAGGTTAGCAGTACAGCCCGCAAACGGGCGCAGGCGGCATCCACAATTGCCAGCTCGGCGCTGACCCCTTCGCTGCGCAGTTTCTTATAGAAGGTAATCAGCACGATAGAGTCGTTGATGACGATTCCCGACAGGCCGAACAGGCCGAACAGTGATAGCACGGTGAGGTCCAGCCCCAGCAGCAGGTGGCCAAAAATTGCGCCGGTCAGCCCCAGCGGAATGGCCAGCATCACGGCGATGGGCCAGCTCCATGACGCAAACACCCAGGCCAGAATAATAAAAATCAGTATGACGGCCAGCAATAAGCCGGTGCGCATATCTTTCAGAGTTTCGCGCTGGCGGCGATCTTTGCCCTCAAAACTCAGGGCGACGCCAAAGTCTGACTGAATCTGTAACAACGGCCCGGCCCGCAGCTCGGCGACGATCTCGTTGGCATTGGCCCGGCTTTCATCCAGGTCGGCGGTGATGCTGACGGCCATCTGGCTATCGACCCGTGCCAGCAGATCGACGCCGCGCTGGGCACTGAACTCGATAGCATTGGAGAGCGGGGTAATACTGCCATCGGCCAGCATCATTGGCAGTTGTTCCAGTGCGCTGAAACTGTCGCGCTCCTGGTCGGCCAGCTGCAGTCGTACTTCGATTTCATCCTGACGCAGATAGAACGACTGGATCTCGATGCCATCAAAGGCGGCTCGCAGCTGCCGCCCTGCGCTTTCCAGCGTCAGCCCGGCGGCACGGGCGGCAGGGGTCAGCTGGTAGATCAGCTGTGATTTACCGAAGGGCAGATCATCATCCACATTGCTCAGGCCGGGTTTACCTTTCAACAGTGCCTGTACTGCCAGTGAAGCGGCTTTGAGCTGATTGATATCACTGCCGGTCAGCTTGATATCAATCGGCTTGTCCGGTGGTCCGGCAGCGGCCAGGCTGATAGCGAAACGTTCGATACCCGGTGGCAGGGTGAGTTTTTCCCGCCAGTGTCGAATCAGCTCAGCATTGCTGATGGTGCGGTTATCCAGTGGCATCAGTTCGACATGGAGGGTGCCCAGCTCATCGCCGTTATTGCTGGCGCTGTTACGGGCAAAGGAGGCGCTGCGGTGGGACTGGTAGGCGAGCCGGACCAGTGACCCGCCCAGTTCGGTTTCACTGAGGTAGAGCTGTTGCTCCAGCTGGGCCAGGAACCGGTTGACCTGCTGGGCTGAGGTGCCCGCGACAAACTGCACACTGGCGGTCATCGACTCACGCTCAACTGCGGGGAAGAAGGAGAATTTCAGCTGGCCACCGGCCAGCAACCCCAGGCCGATAATAAACATCATGATGGCGGCGGCCAGGGTGGTGCTGCGAAAACTGATCGCCCGTTGTACCAGCCGACGGAAGGGGCCATCACGGAACTGGTTGAACAGCTGATCAAGCCTGAGGCGCACTCGACTCGGACGTAGGTCGCTGGCCTTATGCAGGCTGTGGTGCAGGTGGCCGGGCAGGATAAGAAAGCACTCGACCAGTGAGGCGGCGATCACACAGATCACCACCGTCGGAATATCGATCAGGATATTACCAATGGTGCCGCTGATCAGTAGCAGTGGCAGAAAAGCGGCGATGGTGGTCAGCGAGGAGGCGGTTACCGGCGGCAGCATCCGCATGGCACCGCCAATGGCGGAGGTCAGGCCATCTTCGCCCATCTGCAGGTGGGTGAGGGTGTCTTCACCCACCACAATGGCATCATCGACAATAATCCCCAGCGCCATGATCATGCCAAACAGGCTGATCATATTGATCGAGCCGCCAATGCTATAGAGCACCGCCAGCGTGGCGAGGAACGATACCGGGATGCCGATGGTGACCCAGAAGGCGACGCGGGCATTGAGAAACAGAAACAGAATACAGACCACCAGCACCAGCCCGCCCAGGCCATTTTTCAGCAGCAGGTTGATCCGCTCTTTGATTGGTTGCCAGCGTTCATCGAAGGTCTGCAGGGATATCCCCGGCGGCAGCTCGGTGCGGGTGGTTGCCAGCCAGCGGTTGAGAATATCCGCCATCTGCAGGGTGTCGTCGTTTTCGGTACGGCGCAATTTGATCAGAATAGCGGGCTGACCCTGATAGCTGAGCCAGTTCTGGCCCTGTTTTTCCTGCCATTTGATGCTGGCAATATCGCCCAGTCGTATCAGCCGCCCCTGTTGTTCGGTGATCAGCGGTAACTGCCGGAAACCTTCGACATCACGCTGCTGGCTCAGGCTGCGGATCTGCCGAGCACCCTCGTCACGGGCGGCCAGCCCGGCTGGAATATCCTGACTACGACTGCGCGCCACGGCTGCGATCTGGTTCAGCGTCATGCCCAGCTCATGCAGCTGGGCGGAGGGCACCTGAATATTGATCTCCTGACGGGGCATACCCTGGAAGGTGATTTTGCTAATCCCCAACGCCAATAGTTCGCGCTCAAACTGCCGGGCCAGGTTGCGCAGTTCCTGCAGGGTGCCGCCTTCGGCGCTGAGCAGCAGGCTGGCAATGGACTCATAACGAATGACTTTTTGTACCCGAGGTGTTTCGGCATCGTCGGGCAGTTCGTTGCGCACGTTGTCGATCAGCTGTTTGACCTCATCCAGGGCAACGTCCACATCACTGTCTTCTTTTAACTCCAGCCGAAAGGAGGCCGACCCCTGCCTGGCGGTGGCATAGAGGGTGTCAATATCGGTCAGGGCTTTGAGTTCTTCTTCGACGGGCAGGATGACCGAGCGCTCGATATCTTCGGCGGCAGCGCCCGACCAGCTGACCTGAACGGTGATGACATCCAGTTCGAAGGTGGGGAAAAACTGGGTATTGAGGCGCTGAGCGCTCCATAGCCCGGCAAGAATAATCAGTAACATCATCAGGTTAGCGGCGACCCGGTGACGGGCGAACAGGCTGATCAGTCCCGTCATTGTCAGGCCTCTTTGACTTTCAGGCCCGAGATCGCATTGGGCAGCTGGGTGATAACGATACTGTCGTCGGGCTGCAGTTGCAGGCTGCGTACCAGCACCCGGGTATCACCGTTGCTGCTGGTGGTGCTGCCGATGCGCTCAATCTGCAGCCCGTCCAGCCGCCCGTCAATGACCCGGTAGATCCGGTCCAGCCCGTATAAGGCCTGAGGCGGCAGGGCGACAACATTGTGTTGTGCCGGCAGGTGTAATTGCAGTGGCAGGGCCCTGCCGGGTTCCAGCTGTTGTGGCTCATCGACGGTGAACAGGGCATCAACCCCGGCCCGGCCTCCATCGACCTCACTGGCCAGCCGGTCGAGCCGCAGCCGGATGACACGCTCACTGAGCCGGGCCGTAGCCCCTAGCTGGGATGGGTTATGCAGGGCGTTGCGGATACTGGCCAGAAAACGATCCGGCACCTGGGCACGGATTTCCAGCCGGGCCGGATTGTAGAGGCTGATCAGCGGATCGCCACTGCGGACCCGGTCTCCCGGGACGGCCTGCAGGGCGGCGATACGGCCATCAAAGGGTGCGCTGATTCGGGTGCGCTGCAGGTCGAGCTGGGCACTGTCCAGTTCGGCCTGACGGCGCTGGCGAGTGGCCTTGAGCTGAGCGAGGCGATTGGGGTGGTCGTTTAGCGCCTGACGACGGCTGTTGAGTGCCAGCGCCTGCTGTTGCCAGTTGCGCCGGGCATCGTCGAGTTGCTCTTCACTGCCCACCTTGCGCCGGGCCAGGTTTTCAAACCGTTTGACGGCCCGGCGTGACAGGGCCAGTAACTCGGTTTCGATTTTCAGGGCGTTCTGATCTGCCTGATGGCGCACCTGCTCGGTATTAATCTGGGCATTGATCGCAGCCAGGTCTGCTTCGCGTTGTTGTACCAGCAGCTGGGCATCGTGAGGGTCGAGCTGCACCAGCAACGCGCCTTTGCTGACGGGCTGGCCTTCATCAGAGTAAACCTGCTGCACAAAGGCGGTAACGGCAGCCGTCAGCCGGGTCATGCGGGGGGATTCTACCCGGCCATAGAGGGTTAACACCGGCTGATGGCTGGCTGGGCGGGCCAGCTGGGTATGTACCGTCCAGACCTTTTCCACCGGTACTGCTGTCACGGGCTGAGGGCGTGATGCCTGCAGCGTTTTATACACCAGCACACCGGCGGCCAGTAACAGTAGTGGCAGCGCAATGCGTAATAACCGGTTGAGCCGGGTGGGTTCGGGACGGGTATTGGCGTCCATGGCGTTAACGACCCCCTGTCAGCGGGTGTTGTGTGTTTCCCGCCGTGATTGAGTGAATCAGCAGTGTCTTAAGTATCACAGTTGTAGCACGGTTTTGCATTGCTCGGTGGTTATTGGTGCGCGATGGAGAGGTTTGGGGCCGCTGCTGCGGCATGGTAACGTAGGG
Source organism: uncultured Oceanospirillaceae bacterium (assembly GCA_913057435.1). GTDB lineage: Bacteria > Pseudomonadota > Gammaproteobacteria > Pseudomonadales > Balneatricaceae > Marinobacterium_C. The sequence goes on from CAJXNY010000017.1 coordinate 16,028, forward strand.
TTTTTGTGGCGCTGGCTGGCTGACTTTGAATGTCAGCGCTGGGTCGGTGTATGACTGATGGATCAGGAGGATATGATGCAGACCGAAACTGTGCTTTGTCTGAACCCGCGTGGCATTCACCGAATGCAATATCGCAGCTGGGGAGACCCTAACAACCCGCAGGTATTAATCTGCGTCCATGGGCTGGCCCGTAACAGCCGCGACTTTGATGATCTGGCTCAGGCGTTGTCCTCGGACTTCCGGGTGATCTGCCCGGATGTGGTGGGCCGGGGCACCAGCGAATGGTTGCCCGAGGGAGCGCCTTATGAAATTGGCCAGTACGTGCAGGATATGATGATGCTGATCGCCCGGCTGAATGTGGATAAGGTCAGCTGGCTGGGAACCTCCATGGGCGGCATTATCGGCATGGCGCTGGCGGCGTTTCCTGAGTCACCGATCAGGCGACTGGTGCTCAATGATATTGGCAGCCTGGTGCCCAAGGCATCGCTAAAGCGTATCAGCCAGTATATGGGGGAGCAGCGCTTCAGCAATCAGGCTGAGGTGGAGCAGTTTTTACGCCGTCATTACCCGGCCCTGCGCCACATTACTGACAGCCAGTGGACGCACCTGGCACAACACGGGGTGCGCCAGCTGCCCAATGGCCAGCTAGCGCTGCACTATGACCCGGCACTGGCGGTTGCGGCTGAAAAAGCGGCGGCAATGGATATGGATATTGATCTGTGGCCCTTCTGGCAGGCGATTCGTTGCCCACGGGCACTGATCTGGGGACAGCAATCAGATGTATTGCTGGCCGAGACGGTACAGCAGATGGAGGCACAGACGCCGGGGCTGGAGCTGTTGTCGTTACCGGATATTGGCCATGCCCCTTCTTTAATGGAACCGGCGCACATTCAGTGGTTGCAGAGCTGGTTCCAGCGTAATCCACTCACGGAGTAAACCGTACATGAATCTGTTAACCCAGTGGCCCAGTGATCAGCTGTGCTGTCGCTACCAGCAACGCCGGGACGTGGTTAAGGCGGTGGAGCGGGCGTTTGCCTCTACCCTTGAGTCACTGAAAATTGATCTGGGGCTGGTGGATCTGCTGGAGCAGATCTATGTGCCGCTGGGGGCCTGGCTGGTCTGCCGTAAACAGCAGCAGACAGGGCCGCTGGTGGTGGGTGTTAATGGTGCCCAGGGGGCTGGCAAGTCCACGCTGTTTAACCTGCTGGAGTCGATCCTCTGTGATGGTTTTGGCCTGCGGGTGGTCGGTTTCTCGATCGATGATTTATATAAAACTCACGATGAGCGGGAGCAGCTGGGTGAACAGGTGCACCCATTACTGGCGACCCGCGGCGTGCCTGGCACCCATGATATTGAGCTGGGGATTGAAATCCTGCAGTCGCTGCGTGATAGCGATGAAAATACCGTGACCAAAATTCCGGTGTTTGATAAGTCGATCGATGATCGCTGCCCGGCGGCTGTCTGGCAGGAATGGATCGGCCCGGCGGATATTATTATTTTTGAGGGCTGGTGTGTGGGGGCGCTGCCGCAGTCGAATGCTGAGCTGGCGACACCGATAAACACGCTTGAACGGGATGAAGACCCGGATGGGGCCTGGCGCACCCATGCGAATGATCAGCTTAAACATAGCTATCGTCAGCTCAACAGTATGCTCGATACCTTATTGATGTTGAAAGTGCCGAGTATGGATGCGGTATTTGAGTGGCGCTCGCTGCAGGAACAGAAAATGGCAGAGCGGGTGAAATATTTCTCCGATACTCAGCAGCCTACGGATCATTTACGTATTATGAACGCCGAGCAGATTCAGCGCTTTATTCAGCATTATGAACGGCTGACCCGACATATGCTGGATGAAATGCCGAACAGAGCAGATATTACGCTGATGCTGAATGAGAACCACAAAATTTCAGATATTCAGATCAATTCGCCGCTGCACGATTGCAGTGGTCAGACGATACAGGAATGAGACAGGGTTGATGGGTAAAGGACTAATTTTAGCTGCCGCGCTACTGGCGCTCAGTGGCTGTCAGAGTGCGTACTATTCCGCGATGGAACAGGTAGGTGTACATAAACGGGAGATTCTGGTTGATCGCGTGGATGCTGCTCGTGATGCTCAGGAAGATGCCCAGGTACAATTCAAGGATGCGCTGCAACAGTTTCGCTCGGTGGTGAATTTTGATGGCGGCGAGCTGGATAACCTGTATGAGCGGCTACAGGATGAATATGACGACAGTGCCGAGGCGGCAGAGAATCTGGCCGGTCGGATTGATAAGGTTGAAGGTGTCGCCGAAGCACTGTTCGAAGAGTGGGAAGAGGAGCTGACACAGTACAAAAACCAGCGCCTGCGCAGCCAGAGCAGCAAACAACTGGGTGAAACCCGTCGCCGGTATAAAGGGCTGATTCGGGCGATGCGTCAGGCGGAAAAACGGATGCAGCCGGTTCTGAGTACGCTTAATGACAATGTGCTGTACCTCAAGCATAACCTCAATGCTCGCGCTGTTGGCGCGCTCAAAGGTGAGCTGCGCTCGGTACAGCAGCAGGTGGATCTGCTGATTCGGGATATGGAGAAGTCGATCCGCGAATCCGACCGCTTTATTGAAAACTTCAAACCGGCCTGAACCGGTTAGATTGGCAACAGTGTCATCGAAGCCGCCCCATGGATTACCCGGTTCAGGGTGCGGCTTGAACCATCGGCGATGATTTGCGCCAGCAGGTCCTGATTGGCGATCATTTTTCCAAACAGTCGCTCAAAGCTGAAATTTTCGACCCCCTCTGCGTTAGCACCATTGCTGAGAATTAGCGTGGTGCCGTTGTTATCTTTACGGCTGCGCAGCAGCCAGGCCACGGTTTCCAGGTTACGGGCGCTGCGGTACAGTTTCTGTTGATCGAGCTGGTCGGTCAGATAAAAGCTATGGCGGTGGTCGTAGCTGGCATTGATCATTCCGGTAACGCCCACCATCAGTGCAAATACCCGGTCGCCCTTAAAGGCGGGTTCAAATGCCAGCCCTGTCGCTTCGACGCTGTCCTTATTATTCAGCTCGGCATAGCGCACCCGAGGCAGAGGTAAGTGGTTGTCATCTTTGCGCACGGCGGGGAACAGTTGCGCTAGTCGCCCGGCAGTCGTAGCGCCGGGTTGTTTCTTCAATTCTCGTGGGTTGCGTTTGTAGAGTTTGAGCATCAGTTGCTGACTGAAGTCTTTTAAATGCTGGCGATGCAAGTCAGCCACCATATCAATATCGGATTTGGCCAGATTGCTGACTTTGAATGAGGAGGTCGATTGCGTGCTACAGGCGCTTATTAGCAGGCAGGTGATAAGCAGGGTGAACAGACGCATGTCAGAAATTCCAGTCCATTAGAAAGGGCGCTTCGATGCTGCCTGATTTTCTCCAGGGTGGAAAGTTGAGAATAATAAAAAAGCCAGCCGGATGGCCGGCTGGCAAGGCAAAGAAGCGTTAACAACAGATTGCTGGCGTTAGTTCAGAAAAACTGCCAGATCATCGGCGCTGCCAATGTGTTTGCCACCGATAAATACCTGTGGCCATGTGCCCCGGCCGGTTACCGCCCGCAGGCTGCGAGAGGTGATGCCATCGTTTTGCTCGATTACCTCAAAGGGCAGGCCTTTTTCATGCAGCAGCGCTTTGGCACGGGCGCAGTGTGGGCAGCCAGGTTTACTGAACAGAGTGACAAACTCAGGTTCTTTGGCGGCCGGGTTGAGGTAGCTCAACATGGTATCGGCATCGGACACTTCAAACGGGTCGCCTGGCAGGTCCGGCTCAATAAACATCTTTTCAATAACGCCGTTGCGCACCAGCATGGAGTAGCGCCAGCTGCGCTTGCCAAACCCCAGTTCAGCTTTATCGACCAGCAGGCCCATCTTGTCACTGAATTCACCGTTACCGTCGGGAATAAAGCGCACGTTTTCAGCGTGTTGGTCGGCCTGCCAGCTCTGCATCACAAAGCAGTCGTTAACTGACAGGCAGACGATGTCATCGACCCCATTTTCTTTCAGCACAGCGGCCAGCTCGTTGTAACGCGGCACGTGGGTGGAAGAGCAGGTCGGTGTAAAAGCACCTGGCAGCGCAAACAGGACGACAGTCTTATCGGCAAAAATGTCGTTGCTGCTGATATCCAGCCAGTCGTTATTAGCACGGGTGCGGAAGGTAACCTGAGGTACGGGCTGGCCAGTCATATCGTTGAACATAGTCCTTGATCTCCAGAATCTGTTGCGGCGGTTGATGGGTTCCATAGTAGACAGGAAGCTGGTTTATGGATAATTAATTAACTATCTTGCTTCGATAGTTTTGATTAATAAAGGCAAAGAAGGGTGGTCGGATTGTTGAGCATTTCGGTGGTAAACTGGCGAAAATTAATCACTGATAAACGAGATTCACGATGAGTAACCGTCAGGATTACACAGCGCTGCGTCGGGAATATCTGGCAAATCCCCTGCAGCACAACATGCTGAATGAAGACCCGGTCCAGCAGTTTGCTCACTGGCTGGAAAAGGCCACTGAAGTCTCCCCGGATGATGCAACCTCAATGACCCTGGCCACCGCCAGTGCTTCGGGTATGCCATCGGCGCGTATTGTTTTACTTAAGCACTTTGGTGAGGAAGGCTTTGCCTGGTACACCGATTACGAAAGCCAGAAAGGCCGTGAACTGGCAGAAAACCCACAGGCTGAGCTGATGTTCTATTGGTACGGGCTGGAGCGTCAGGTACGCGTGCAGGGGCGAGTTGAAAAACTGAGCCCGGCGCAGGGTGAGCAATACTTCAATGAGCGGCCGTTTGGCAGCCGGCTCAGTGCAGCCGCTTCCCATCAAAGCCAGCCGGTGGATAGCCGCGAAGCGCTGGAACGCCAGGTGCAGGCACTGACAGAGCAATATCCGGCAGAAGATCTGCCAAGGCCAGAACGCTGGGGTGGCTACCGGCTGATTCCGACAGCATTTGAGTTCTGGCAGGGCCGGGCTAACCGCCTGCATGACCGTTTCCGCTACAGCCTTGTTGATGGCAGCTGGCAGATTGAACGACTGCAGCCATGAAGCTGATTGAAAATGATCAGCAAGTGGTACTCGAACCTGCTGAGCCTGCCGATGCGGTGGTGATCTGGCTGCACGGACTGGGTGCAGATGGTCATGATTTTGTGCCCGTTGTCCCTCATCTGGGGTTACCCGACGAGCTGGCGGTGCGATTTATCTTTCCGCAGGCGCCGGTACAGCCGGTGACGGTGAATAACGGTTACCCGATGCGGTCCTGGTATGACATCCTGGCGATGGGCGCCAGTCGGGAGATAAACGAGCAGACTCTGTTTGAATCGGTCGTTCGTATCAATCAGCTAATCAGCGATCAGATTGAGTCAGGGGTCAGCCCTGCGCGTATTTTACTGGTGGGCTTCTCCCAGGGCGGCGCAGTGGCCTATGAAACCGGCCTCAGCTATCCGCAGACGTTGGCAGGTGTGGCGGCGTTGTCGACGTATCTGGCGATCGATCCGGCAGCCCATTTACAGCGCGAGCTGTCTTTTCCCGTCTGGATTGGCCATGGTACTGGGGATGATGTTGTTCCTCTGAGTCTGGGGGAGCAGGCTCGCCAGCGGCTGACTGAATTAGGTTTGAGCCCGCACTGGCAGACCTGGCCAATGGCCCATGAAGTGGTACTGGATGAGGTTCAGGCGCTGGGGCGCTGGATCAGTGAATGTTTTAACTGAGAGAGAATGATGAAGATAACTGCAGATAAAGTGGCAACCTTCCACTACACGCTGTCGAATGTAAAAAATGAAGTGCTGGATAGCACCCATGAAGCAGAGCCGTTGCCTTACCTGCATGGTCATCGCAATATTATGCCGGGACTGGAGAAGGCGCTGGAAGGTAAAGAGAGCGGTGACCAGTTCCAGGTGACTCTGCACCCAGATGAAGGTTATGGTCGCCGTGATCCGGGGCTGGAGCAGATGATTGATCGCGCTGTCTTTGGTGATGCTGAGCTGGAAGTAGGTATGCATTATCAGGTGGAAGATGATGAAGGCAATTTGCAGCTGGTATTGATTACCGACCTCAATGATAAAGAGGTCGCGGTCGACGGTAATCACCCTTACGCCGGGCATACCCTGACATTTGATATTGACGTGGTACTTGTGCGGGACGCCACAGCAGATGAGTTGGCGCAAGGCCGGATCGAGCAGTCCTGAGTTTTCGAGTGTGGATTTAAATTGAATTTGTATTCAATATTTAATCTAGAAGACAATTGGATTACGCGATAATCTGAAAATAAAAGGTGTGAGCTGTGGCTTGCTCACACCTTTTCTTTCCATGTCATTTCGCCAATCTGAACATTCAGCCACTCAAAACCAATGCGTTTTGCGACAGCGGCTGCACCATCCAGACTTTTGAATTCCCGCTCTTTGTTTGAGCGCTGAAGATTCAGCGTCATCACATCATTTTGCCGGGTAATAAATTTTAGTGTCCAGCCTCTCGCCATGGAAACTGGTGCTGCCTGGCACGAGTCAAAAAATCCCGCGTTAAATAGCAGCTTTACTTCCTTTTCCTGCATCGCCTCCTTCCCGCCCTGGCCCCGTTGTTCTAATTTTGACCATCTTATAGCAACTATTGACGTATTACTATCTATGCGTGATTGGCCTTTATCAGTAACCGTATGATTTATATCGTTTTTTTAGGTTATTCTAAATAGAAAAGTATTTTTCTCACAAAATCTTCGCAACTCATTGTATCAAAACACTTTTTCATAGATATCCGCTTATTCTATTTTGCTATAAGCAATTGTTGGGATGCATTCCCTGGATGCTGGTCCCGATGCATCTCAGGTTATCAACAGGCGGTTTTTGAAGTGTCTACAGGCCGATAGTGATTGATCCTATAGGTAACTTTAATAGCTGAAAGTAAGATTTTTTCTGAGTGAGTTTTTGGCGCAATCCAGGAACGCCTGCTAATACTTAGGGGCAACAAACATTGTCTTAAGCAAAAGGAGTTGACGCATGGCAGGGAGCAACCCACTGGTGTTACCAGCAGAAATGTCGATTATTGAAGTTGAGTCTTTACAGGCTCGTTTTCAGGCGGCATTGGCAGAGCAGGATTCACTGATAATTTCTGCCAGTCATGTAGAGCGGATTGATACTGCAGCGATGCAGTTGCTTGCAGCGCTCTGTCTTACCTGTTGCCAGCAGCACCGTCCGGTGGTGTGGCAAGACCCCTCAGATGTTTTTCTTATGTCAGCGCGCTTACTGGGTGTAAGCAGTGCTTTGGGCATCTCAATAGACGCTCAATAAATCAATACGTTAGTAAGGGTGGATACTATGGCTAGCATACTGGTTGTGGATGATTCTGCGTCTCTGCGCAATATGGTCACATTTACATTAAAACAGGCGGGCTTCGATATTGTGGAAGCAGGGGATGGGCAGGAAGCGCTGAATAAAGCGAAGGGAGGTCGGTTCGATCTGGTTCTGTCGGATGTAAATATGCCGGTGATGGATGGAATCACCTTTTGTACTGAACTTCGCAAGTTACCGGCATTTAAATTTACGCCGGTGTTGATGCTGACCACGGAAAGCTCAGCTGATATGAAACAGAAAGGTAAAACGGCAGGAGCGACGGGGTGGCTGGTTAAGCCGTTTAACCCAGAGAAGCTGCTTTCAACCATTAAACGCGTGATCAGGTAATTACCATGAGCGTTGACCTTTCCCAATTTATCCCGACATTCCTGGAAGAGAGCTTCGAAGGGCTGGAGTTGATGGAATCCAGCCTGCTTGATCTGGATGGCTGTGACGAAGAAACCATCAATGCCATTTTCCGTGCGGCGCACTCGATTAAAGGAGGCGCGGGTACGTTTGGTTTTAATGCTGTCTCTGAGTTTACCCACATCGCAGAAACCCTGCTGGATGAAATGAGAAGTGGTCGACGCAGTGTAGAAAGCGATCTGGTTAACCTGTTACTGGAGGCGGTGGACTGTATTCGAAGTTTGCTGGAAGCCGCCCGTGATGGCGTGGATTGTGATGACCCTCAGATCGAGACAGTAGCCGAGCGCTTAAAAGCAGCGCTGGATGCCTCGGATGACAGCACTGAAGAAGTCCCGAGTGAGCCCCAGGCTGTCTCTGCAAATGCGGTAAATAGGGGCTGGACACTCCAGTTTATCCCGCAACCACAGATGCTGGAAACGGGTAACGAACCGTTACTGATGTTTCAGGCGCTGGCGGATCTTGGTGAGCTAACGGTGCTGGCGGTAGTAGATCAGTTACCTGAGCTACAGGAGCTGGTGCCACAAACGCTGTATATACAGTGGCAGCTGGAGCTGATTGGTGACTGCACGGAAGCTCAGGTGAGGGAAGTCTTTGAGTGGGTTGAAGATGAGTGTGAGCTGATCCTTGAACCGCTGGACAACCCGGATGCTGCTCCACCGGCTGCAGATGTTGTTGCCGTTACTTCCGTTGCGCTAGTCGCTGATTCAGCACAGGCACAGGCTATTGAGCCTGTGGTAGCCGCAACACCCACCAAAGAGGCCGTGGTACCGAAACGAAAAGCGGCGGCTGAATCCAGTTCGATCCGGGTTGATATCGACAAAGTCGATGCGCTGATCAATCGGGTAGGTGAGCTGGTGATTACTCAGTCGATGCTAAGTCAGGTGGGCCATCAGGTTGCTGATATGGAACATCCCGCGACAGAAAGCCTCTATGCGGGCCTGAGCCAGCTGGAGCGAAATACGCGCGATCTGCAGGAAGAGGTGATGCGGATTCGTATGATGCCAATCAGTTTTGTGTTTAACCGCTTCCCACGCATGGTGCATGACATCAGTGGCAAACTGGGTAAACAGGTTGAGCTGAAGTTGTCCGGCGAGCAGACCGAACTGGATAAAACCGTGATGGAGAAGATCGGTGACCCCATGGTTCACCTGGTGCGCAACTCGCTGGACCATGGGCTGGAGACTCCGGCTGACCGGCGGGAAGCCGGTAAAGATGAGTGCGGTACTGTGCAGCTCAATGCCTATCATCAGGGCGGCTATATTGTTATTGAAATCAGCGATGACGGTCGTGGCTTGAATACCGAACGGATTCTGGAAAAGGCGATCGATAAAGGCCTTGTACCCGCAGATAACCTGTTGTCGGAGCGGGAAATTAATGAGCTGGTCTTTATGCCGGGTTTCTCCACCGCTGATGAGGTCAGTGATCTGTCTGGCCGAGGGGTGGGAATGGATGTGGTGCGCCGGAATATCGAATCACTGGGTGGTCATGTATCCGTTACATCTGAACCGGGTGTGGGGTCTACCTTCACGATCAGTTTGCCACTGACACTGGCGATTCTTGATGGACAGCTAATCCGGGTCGGTGAGGAGGAAACCTGCGTAATCCCACTGGTCTCCATTGTTGAATCACAGCAGGTCAGTGCCAGCGCTATGAAACCGATGGCTGGACAGGAGAGTCTGTACCGTTTCCGCGATGAATATATCCCGCTGATACATCTGCAAAAACTGTTTCAACTCCCCGGCAAAGTGACCTCACTGGACAGTTGCCTGTTAGTGATTGTCGAGGGCGGAGGCACCAAAGTCGGTTTGCTGGTGGATGAGCTTCTGGGCCAGCAACAGGTGGTGATTAAAAGTCTGGAAAGTAACTACCGCCGGGTGCAGGGGTTGTCAGGCGCCACCATTCTGGGTGATGGCAGTGTGGCATTGATTATTGATATCGCTGGGGTGGTGAAGATGGGGCTGGATAACGATAGCCGCAAGGTGTTGACCCACCACAATCGCCAGCGTGAATTGCTTGAAGAGGTTCAGATATGAGCAATGTTGATGCACTCGATACCCCAGCAATGGCGTTGCCCAGTGTAGAAGAGGCCGCGCTACCACGCCGGCAGTACCTCACTTTTATGCTGGCGGGCGAAGAATATGCACTGGATATCCTCTGGGTTCAGGAAATTCGTGGCTGGTGCCGGGCGACACGGGTACCGAACAGTGCTGAGTTCATGTGCGGTGTGATCAATCTACGGGGCGCAATTATCCCGATTATTGATTTGCGCTTACGTTTTGGCTTACCGCAGCAGGCGTACAGCTCGACGACAGTTGTTGTGGTGTTGAGAGTCTGTGCCGAGGGTAAAGAGCGGATTATGGGGGTGGTGGTGGACGCTATGGCTGAAACTTACAACATTCCTGATAACGCCATTCTTCCTTCACCACAGGTGGGCGGGGTGATGGATCCTGAATTCGTGCAGGGGCTGGTTACCGTTGAGGACAAAATGGTGGTGGTACTGGACGTGGACGCTCTGCTAAGTACCCCGGAACTGGCACTGGATAGTGCCACAGAAAATGACAACTGATCCTGCTGATACCAGCACATATGCTGCCTGCTACCGGGCGTAAGGAGACGAACAGATGAAAGTTAATATGCCGGTTACCACCAATGAGGTGAAGCTCCAGGAGGGCGAGGAGCTGGTTACCAAAACGGACCTCAAAGGGACGGTGACATACGTGAACCCTGCCTTTATTGATATCAGTGGTTTTTCTGAAGAAGAACTTGTGGGGAAAAACCATAATGTTGTTCGCCACCCTGATATGCCTGCAGCTGCGTTTAAAGATTTGTGGGACACCCTGAAACTGGGGCGGCCATGGACAAAACTGGTAAAGAATCGCTGTAAAAATGGTGATTACTACTGGGTTAAAGCCAATGTGACCCCGGTGCTGCAGAGTGGCCAGATCGTTGAGTATATGTCGGTACGTACCAAGCCGTCGGAGGCTGAGATTGCAGAGTCTGAAGCGCTCTATAACAAGCTTGGCCGTGATGAAATCAAAATGCCCAATCCAGGGCGGATTCGTGAAACGGCGCTGAACCGAAGCCTGATGATGGTGGCGTTGACAGCGATCGGCCTGATGGCCGTGATTGCTGCGGCCTCTGTTTTCTCGGGGGGCGGTGAACTTGGACTGGCCGCAGCTGCGCTGGCTGGTTTTATTACCATGCTGGTGGGTGGCATGGTTGTGGTGCGACGCCAGGTGAGCCAGCCGCTGCAGGGTGTGATGGCTACGTTGCGCGCTCTGGCAGAGGGAGACTATCACCGTTATGTACCGGTTGAAGACAACGGTGAAATTGGCGAGCTGAACCGGACGGTCAAGTCGCTGGCGATCAAGCTTGGCTTTGAAGTTAATGATGCGAAAGAACAGGGCGCGCGCTCACTACGTATCAAGCAGGCGCTGGATAACGTTGTCTCCAACGTCATGATGGCGGACCCGGACGGACGTATCATTTATATGAACGGTGCAGTTACGCAGATGATGCGTAATGCTCAGTCTGATCTGCAGGTCGTGTTGCCAGACTTCGATGCGGATAATCTGATGGGCCGCAATATCGATGATTTCCATGCCAGACCTGAACATCAACGGGGCATGATTAACGCGTTGAAGAGCACATTCAGAGGTCGTATTGCCGTTGGCAGTCGTTCGTTTGACCTGATAGCTAACCCGGTGTCATCTGAAGAGGGAATTCGTCTGGGCACGGTGGTTGAATGGGCTGATGTTACCGACCAGTTGCTGGCTGAAAAGCAGATTGAAGAGCTGATTGATCAGGCCAGTATGGGGCAGCTTGATAGCCGTCTGGACACCGAAATGTACCAGGGCTTTATGCGCAATATCGCCAATGGCGTTAACCAGATGCTGGACTCTGTGGTTGAACCCATCAAGGCGCTGCGGCCGGTGCTGACCGGGCTGGCAGAAGGAGACCTCACCCGTCAGATGAACGGTGAGTACCACGGTGAGTTTTCCCACCTGAATGAAGCGATCAATACCTCGATGCTCAAGTTACAGCAGATGGCCGGAGAAATTCGTCATGCCGGAGCATCAATTACCACCGGGGCTTCCGAAATCTCCCATGGTAATACCACCCTTAGTCAACGTACCGAATCTCAGGCGGCAAGCCTGGAAGAAACCGCTGCCAGCATGGAAGAGATGACCAGTACGGTTAAGAAAAATGCCGAAAATGCACAGGAAGCTAACCGGTTAGCGGATAACGCCCGTTCTCTGGCCGAAACCGGCGGTGAAATTGCAGGCAAGGTGGTTAACTCCATGGGTGAGATCAGCCAGTCCTCCGGCAAAATTGCCGAGATTATCGGGGTGATTGATGAAATTGCTTTCCAGACTAACCTGCTCGCATTGAACGCTGCGGTTGAGGCGGCCAGAGCGGGAGAGCAGGGACGAGGCTTTGCTGTGGTGGCATCGGAGGTACGTAATCTGGCCCAGCGCAGTGCCAGTGCTGCGAAAGAGATCAAAGAGCTGATTAGCGACAGCGTTGAGAAGGTTGAGGAAGGCGCGCGGTATGTTGATGAGTCCGGTAAGGCTCTGCAGGAAATTATGACGGCAGTGGAGAACGTGTCTGCAATCATCGGTGAGATTGCCAGTGCCAGTCAGGAACAGGCAACCGGAATTGATCAGGTTAATACGGCTGTAACGCAGATGGATGAAGGGACTCAGCAGAATGCGGCACTGGTGGAGCAGGTTGCAGCAGCCTCTGAGTCGATGGAAGACCAGGCTCGTCAGTTGCAGTCTCTGGTGAACTTTTTCCGGGTGGATAACGATACCGGGGACGCATCGGCGGCACCTGCACCTGCGCCGGTACATAAGGCACCTGCAAGCCAGCGTATGGCATCTGCAGCGGCACCCGCTCGTGCGGTGCCTGCCGCTAGCGAAGCAGAAGAATGGGAAGAGTTCTGAGTTGCTGGCAGGGCAGGCAATTCTGACCTGCCAGACAGGCCCTTGTGTTCAGGCTCTGTTTTCACCAGAGCACAGGGGTACTTCCTGACAAGATAGCGAGGCGTTCAACGTGGCAGAACAGCTGGTATCAATGGAACGGGATGTACCGTTCACTCAGGCTGATTTCAATAAGATGCGTGGCATTCTTTATGACTATGCCGGGATCACTCTGGCTGATCATAAACGTGATATGGCCTATAACCGCCTGGTGCGTCGGTTACGGGAACTGAAACTGAGCAGCTTTAGTGAGTATTTCAGCTATCTCGATCAGCATGGTGATGAGTTCTCGCACTTTATTAACTCAATGACGACCAACCTGACAGCATTTTTCCGTGAGAAGCATCATTTTGATTTTCTTGCCCAGGAGCTGTTACCCGAACTGGAGCGTTCTGGCCAGCGCAAGCTCAAGGCATGGTCTGCAGGCTGCTCGATTGGTGAAGAAACTTACAGTATCGCCATTGCTATGCGGGGAATGTCTAAGGTTGATACATCAGGCTGGGATATTGAGCTTCATGCAACGGATATTGACTCCAAGGTGCTGGAAACAGCTCAGCGTGGAGTTTATAGCCTGGAACGGGTGAAGGTGTTACCTGATTCCATTAAACGACGCTGGTTTCTGAAAGGTACCGGGCAGCAGTCTGGCCAGGCGATGGTGCGGCCGGAATTGAAGAAAATTGTGAAGTTTCATCAGTTGAATCTGATGCAGGGGTGGAACATTCCGGACTCACTGGATTTTGTGTTCTGTCGCAATGTGATGATCTATTTCGATAACGAGACTCAGGCCCGGTTACTGGACCGTATGGCAGATGTTGTTAAACCCGGTGGGTATCTGTTTGTGGGGCACTCTGAGTCGCCATTCAGGCTGACCAAGCGATTTCGCCTGATAGGTAAAACCATTTATCAACGGGTGAGCTGAAACTATGTCTGCACAGATGGGGCGTACACCACAACCAACCCTGCCGGGGTTTGAGGAATTCAATCGCTTCTGGATTACCAGTCAAAACCGCTTTGCGGTCAAAGTGAAACCAGGAGAGCACTACGTAACAAAGGAGGATGAGTTGCTGGTAACAACCCTTGGCTCCTGTATTTCTGCCTGTGTGAGAGATGTGCAGGCGGGTGTCGGGGGGATGAATCATTTCATCCTGCCAGAGGCTTCGTCGGGTAATTCGGCGGCATCTGCGGGAATGCGCTACGGCGCATTTGCGATGGAGCAGCTGATTAATGATTTGCTCAAGTTTGGCGCCCGTCGTGAACGGCTGGAGGTCAAGGTGACAGGTGGTGGGCAGATGCTTGGCCAGGTGTCAGTAATTGGGCAGCGAAATGTCGAGTTCGTCCGTGAGTTTCTACAGGTGGAAGGGCTCAGTATATCCAGTGAAGACCTCGGTGGGGATATGCCTCGTAAGGTGATGTATATGCCGGAGGAGGGGCGGATGCTGGTGAAGCGCATGCCAAATACTCACATGAACCGGTTGCTGGAGGCTGAGGCCGGATATCAGAGACAGCTGGGTAGTCAGATGGAAGAAACAGACGTCGAACTGTTCTGAATAAGGGGATCAGGCTATGGAACGTATTCGGGTATTGGTTATTGATGATTCGGCGTTGATTCGCAGCGTTGTGTCTGAGCTGTTGGCAAGTGATCCACAGCTGGAGGTTGTCGGCACGGCCGTGGATCCTCTGGACGCACGTGACAAAATCAAGCAACTGAACCCGGATGTGTTGACGCTTGATATTGAAATGCCTCGCATGGATGGCATTACCTTCCTGCGTAACCTTATGCGCTTGCGGCCGATGCCGGTGGTGATGCTGTCAACGCTGACCACTCAGGGGGCGGATATCACCCTGGAAGCGCTGGAAATTGGCGCTATAGATTTTATTGCCAAACCGAAAACCGATCAGAATACCGGGCTTGATCGGTTTCGCGATGTGATTATTGAAAAGGTCAAAACTGCAGCGGGCTCCGGGGCACAGCTACAGCGGGTAAAAGCCAGGCGCTTAAATCGCAGTGGCAGTGAGCGGCTAGAGGTAAAAGGTGCGATTGCATCAAATCGGCTTATCGCTCTGGGTGCTTCAACCGGTGGTACTGAAGCGTTACGTGATGTGCTGGTCAGCCTGCCGGAGCAGATGCCTCCGATTGTTGTGACTCAGCATATCCCAGCGTCATTCAGTGATCGTTTCGCCCGGCGGCTGGATAAGGTTTGTGTGTTACAGGTATGTGAAGCGCAGGACCAGCAGCGATTGCAGGCTGGCCATGTGTATATAGCCCCTGGTGATCGTCACCTGAAAATTATTCAGGATAAGCATGGTTACTTTTGCCAGCATGATAGTGGACCGGAGGTTAACCGTCATAAGCCCTCAGTTGATGTGATGTATGACTCCCTGTTGCAGCTCGATCCCAGTCATGTTGTTGCGGCACTGTTAACGGGGATGGGAAATGATGGTGCCAATGGGATGAAACGGTTGCGGGATGCGGGTGCGATGACAATTGCACAGGATGAGCACAGCAGTCTGGTGTGGGGAATGCCTGGTAGCGCAGTCAAGCTGGGGGCAGCCAAAGAGGTGCTGCCACTGGAGCAGGTTGCAACACACTTGCTACGCAGCTGCCAGCGCTGAGCCCTGATCAGACGGGAGAGAGATTCTCATGAGTACATTAATGAACAGCGTGGTTCTGGCGCTGGCAGTCACCGGTCTGCTATTGCAGTGGTTTGCCGGGCCTGTCGAACTGATATACCTGGTGTTACTGGCGACAGTGGCGGTTGCCAGCTGGCAGTTGTTGAGCCTGCAACAGGCGAAAAGAGAGAGACTAATGAACTCAGGTCCTGCTGGGGTTGAGTTTGCCCAGGTTGCACCCGCTTTTGATGCGCTATCAGAGACACTGGTACTGGAAAGTGCAGTGATTGAGTACGAGATCGACCGGGTTGATGTGCTGATCAAGGATGCGGTCGTCACCATGGGGAGCAGTTTCAGTGCTATGGGGCAGTTGTCCGAACAGCAGCATGGGGTGATTTCCGACATCGTGTCTCGTACCCTGGATAATGACAACAAAGAGGGTGAAGACGGGCTGAGCATCAATGATTTCATCAGTGAAACAGGTTCGGTTCTGGAGCAGTTCGTTGACATTATGGTGACGGTGTCTAAACAGAGCCTGACAACCGTGCACAATATTGACGACATGATTGTGGAGCTGGATGGGATTTTCAGTCTGATTGAAAATGTTGAGGGTCTGGCTGGTCAAACTAATCTGCTGGCGTTAAATGCCAGTATTGAGGCGGCAAGGGCCGGTGATGCCGGGCGTGGTTTTGCGGTGGTCGCAGATGAAGTCCGCTCGCTCTCGGTCAGCTCTGCGGATCTGAATAATGAGATTCGTGAGCGAATCAACAGTACTAAAACAACAATCTATCAGTTACGCGATGCCGTGAGTGAAAGTGCATCTGCTGATATGAGTGAAACGATCCAGACCAAAGAGCGTGTGAATCAGATGCTGGGGCATATGGTAGAGATCAATGAGTACCTGGGTCACCGGATTCAACAGGCATCCAGTATCGGTGGTGAGATTGATCAGGCTGTAGGCAATGCGGTTCGCTCATTACAGTTTGAGGATATTTCGTCACAGGCTTTACGCTCGATGCACGCCAATATCACAGCCTTTGCTGAAGTCGTCGAGTTGCTTGATATGCGGGGCTGCACAGATGAGCAGATACCGGAACGTTTGCAGTCGTTAATTGAGTGTTGCCGTAATCTGAGTAAAGCGGCTGAAAGTAGTAAAGAGGGCCGAACCGTATCGCAGCAGTCGATGGACGAAGGCGAAGTGGAACTATTTTAAACCGCCAGCATGAGGGACGAACATGTCTATTTCCAGTACTAAAGCCAATGATGGCCGTAATATCACCATTACAATTTCAGACCGTTTTGATTTCTCATTACATCAGGATTTCCGGGAAAGTTATCGTGATGTCCAGGTCAGTGGGGTTAGTTTTGCTCTCGATCTGCGAGAAGCAAATTATATGGACAGCTCAGCGCTGGGGATGATTCTGTTGCTGAAGGATCATGCCGAAGCCCTCGGGGGGGAGCTGGTTATTCGTCGCCCGAATGAAGCGATTCGTAAAATTCTGGATATCGCCAAATTCAATCGTTTTGTCACCATCGAGGAATAGATGATGATGGTCGAGGCGGGATTCAATGAAAAACTGCATCACTCACGGGTCCTGGTGGTGGATTACCATCAGGCTGATCGGAGCAACCTGGTTACGTTACTAACGGAGCTTGGCTTTGAGGCGATAGAAGCTGAAGACGGTATTCAGGCGTTAGAGATGTTCAAAGAATTTCGTCCCTGGCTCGTGATCACTGAAGTATTCTTGCCACAACTGGATGGTTTTGAAGCGGCCCGGCAGATAAAGCTGCTGGCGGGAGATGTCTTTGTTCCTGTGTTGTTTGTCACCCGCTCACGGGATGAAACCGTTTATGAACGTTGTGTGGAGGCCGGTGGGGATGATTTCCTTAATGGGCCAATTACCAGTCTGGGGGTATTGAAAGCCAAATTGGTTGCAATGAATCGAATTACTAAGTTGTACCATGAAATGCATGGTTTACATCGGTTGCTGCAACGTGAAGAAGAAGTTGCTGAGGAGCTGCTAAGTGGTGCCGTGGAGGGCGGCAACACGGCGCTGGATCAGGTGCGCATTTATAAACGGCCAGCATCGACATTTTGTGGTGATGTGCAATTGACGGCATACCGGCCCGATGGGGATCTGAATATTCTGCTGGGGGATTTTACCGGCCATGGGCTGACATCGGTGATCGGTGCATTGCCCTTGTCTGAAACCTTCAGGGCGATGACCCGTAAAGGTTACAGTGGCGATGAAATTTTGCAGCAGATTAACAACAAACTTAAAGCGTTGCTGCCGCCGGGAATGTTTCTGGCCACCATTATGGTGAGAGTATCGTCTTCCAACAGTCAGGTGTATGTGTGGAACTGTGGCATGCCTGCCGTGCTGGTGATGTCTGCTGAAAACAGGGATCTGAAGTGCGCGATTGAGTCGGCTGACCCGCCATTGGGCATTATCAATGACTTTATACCGATGGCCGCACAGGTGGTGCCGGTGATGCCGGATGACCGGTTGCTGCTGTTCAGTGATGGTTTGCCTGAAGCACGTAACCCGGCGGGTGAGATGTTTGGTGAGGACCGGTTGCTCGATGCTGCTCGGGATGGCATGGCGGTGTGTAACCTGGCCGATCGAGTGATGTATGCAGTGAGCAGTTTCATGGATGGGCGGGAACAGGATGATGATGTATCGCTGATTGAAATACCGGCCAGAATTCGTGCCCCGGTGTCGACGGTGATCCATGCGGAGGTCGATGCGGGTCAGCCTGATACGCTGCCGGTGATGTCTGACCAGCCGGAAGGGGGCTGGAGCTGGGAAGTTAAGTTGAAGAGTGATGCGCTACGGCGGGTCAACCCGGTGCCGATGCTGCTCAGCCAGCTGCAGGAGATGGAAGGTGCGGGTGAGCATTGGCAGGTGGTCTTTACCATTTTGACCGAACTGTATGTGAATGCTCTGGACCACGGCGTATTACAGATTCCCGGTGACCTGAAATCATGTCCGGATGGCTTCAGTCAGTATTTCGAGCAACGGGAGCAGAAGTTGTCTTCCCTGGAGCAAGGCTTTGTCCAGATTATACTGGAGTTTAAACCCATTCTGGTGGGTCCGTCTCAGGTGGGTGGCCGGCTGGCGGTCAGTGTGCGCGACAGTGGTGAAGGTTTTGATGCTGATGGCTGGGAAGCGACACGTTGTGAACTGCCACTGGAAGAGCGGGTGATGGCGCTCTCTGGGCGTGGTATTGCACTGGTACGGGAGCTTGCCGATTCACTGCAATACAGTGAGGGAGGTCGTCTGGCTGAGGTTTCGTATAGCTGGTCCAGTCGCTGATAATAAATGTTTTTTTAGTTACAGCTGGATGAGCCAGCACGGGTTGCTCCGTGCTGGCTCTGTACTGTTACAGGACAGAAGAAACAGGAGTTGTCAGGTTACTTCAGTGCTGCCTCGACCCAGGCCAGCCGTGCCTTCATGGCTGCGACGATCGCATCATCATTACTGACACTGGGTGACAAATGAATCATATCAAGCATTTCGATGATGAAGCTCTGTTCATTCATGCTGGCCAGCTGTTCGGGGGTCCAAGTGTGGATTAATTTTTCTGACATGGGACTGCTCCTGTGCTTTGGCGATCATTTACATATGGGTCAGCTGAGCCGCTTTTGCAAATTTTTTGAGCTTTCTTTCATGAAACCCCCACTAGTTACCTATTAAGGTGCTGGATACCGGTTTCTTTTGAGCTACATCAATATGCCCTGATGTGTTCGGCGGTAATCTCATTGGCAGATAAAAGATCACGTGTTGAGGTGGATTATGTTTGGTGTTGATCTCTATAGTGCTGAAGTTCTGTTGCCGAGTCTGGCAGGCGTTGTTGCGATGTCAGCTGTAATGGTCTGGGCGTTTATCAAAATACGTAAACTGATGAACGAAGAACCGAAGAAGTAAAACTTGAGACTCTCGGTAGTTACCGTTGAGTTGTGAAGAAAAGGCTGCCCTGGGCAGCCTTTTCTTTTGCCTGTTTTTCAGGCTCTGTTAAACAGCTGGGCGGTTATTGCTGGCGGGTAGCTGCAGGGTGACGCTGACACCGTGACTGTGCATAACCATCTCGAACGGCCAGTGCAGACGTTTACAGATCTGTTTGACCAGCAGCACTCCGAGCCCCACGCTGTCTGGGTGGTTGCTGTCGAGGGGAGCCTCGTCGTGATTACGGATGGTTAGCTGGTTACCCTGTGCCAGGATTGTAACCTTGCCCGCCTGGGTGTGCTGAAAAGCGTTACGGATCAGGTTATGCAAAACAATCTGCAGGGCAGCGGGTGGAGCGTAGATTGTTTCCGTTGCATTGCCGATATCCATGGCGACATGGACGGCTTTACCATCGAGCAACCAGCTGAGGTCCTCACATTGCTGATTTAACTGAGCCTGTAGTTTCAGCGCGCGCACCGGGGGCTGCCTTTCCATATCCCGGCTGAGCCAGAGCAGGGTTTCTGTCAGTTGCTGCATGGTGTAGTTAGCCCGTTGAATGCGGGCCATCGGACGTTGAATATTATCGGCGATACCGATCTTGTTTAACAGTTCCAGGTTGGCTCGGGTAATGGCGATGGGGGTACGTAATTCATGACTGGCGTTGCGCAGGAAATGATGTTCGCGCTCTACCAGTTTACTGATCCGCTGAAATGAACTCTGCAGCTGGCTGGCGATACGGTTTAGCTCGGCATAGCGGAAGTCAGGGGGATGTTGATCCATCGTGTCCAGTGTCATCTGATCGGCCCAGACCGACAGCTGATTCGTCGCCCGGTTCACACGTCGGGTAAACAGATAAGACAGCACCAGCACAAACGCTAACACACCCAGGCCAAGTGGCACGGTAAAGTCGAGGCGGTCATCAATACGTTTGACTTCATCTTTCGTGAACAGGGTAACTTCAAAGTCGGCAAACATATACAGCACGTTACCGTCGTTCAGCTGGTAGGGGTACATCATGATGAAGTGGGCTTCGCGGGCCACCAGGTTGGCATAGGTTAGCTGCTTGTTGGAAAAGTTTACCTTCGCCTCATGTAACTTACCGATGGTAATAGGGTGGTCAGTAAAATGTGCCCGCAGGTTGGCGGGAACCTGCTCCCAGCTTAGCCAGCTCTGTCGCTGTGGGGTTATGGGCAGAGGGGCAGCGGGGTCCTGGGCATAGCGCCGTTCAAAATCCTTGGCATCCATATCGAAAGTCAGTTTCAGCGCATCATCCAGTCCGCCGTCATAGGAACGGAAAATAACAACGGTGTAGATTAACGCAATGATGCAGGTGATAAGAACGGTCATCTGCAGTTGTGCCCGACGCAGGGTGCGAGGGCGTTTTTGCCCTGGGGGCGCTGTGCTATTCATCATCAGGCCCCCGTAACGCGAAACCATGGCCAGAGACGGTCTGAATCAGTGTGTGCTCAAACGGCTTGTCGACCTGCTGGCGCAGTTTGTAAAGGTGCACCTTCAGGCTATCAGTATCTGGTGGGGCGTCACCCCATAATGCCTCACACAGGGCTGCACGGCTTACCACATTGGGGCTGGCTCGCAACAGGGTTTCCAGCAGCGTCCAGCCGGTTGGGGTCAGGTTCAGGGGCTGGCCAGCCCGGTTGGCCTGTTTCAGTTTAAGATCCATGCTCAGGTCGGCAACGGTCAGTTTCTGAATCTGGCCGCTGCGCCGTCGGGACAGTGCCAGGGCGCGAATGGTCAACTCTTCCATGGCGAAGGGTTTGACCAGGTAGTCGTCTGTGCCGGCGCGAAAGCCAGCAATTTTATCAGCCAGGGTGTCTCGAGCAGTAAGCATCAGGATAGGGGTGTCCACCCCCCGTTCCCTTAACGTTTCGCAGACGCTAAGGCCACTCATACGGGGCAGCATCAGATCCAGCAGGATCACATCGTAGTTATTGTCGCAGGCCAGATTCAGGCCAGCCAGGCCATTGTAAGCGTGGTCACATTCAATGCCTTCCAGAGCCAGATAGTCGGCCACGGAGGCGGCCAGGTCGCGATCATCTTCAACCAATAGCACGTTCATGATTCTTGCTTCCCTTAGCTGTCAATTCCGGTTAGGCGGAATCGGCCGTTGTGGTGATTATGGACAAGCCTGAAGGCCCGGGCTGTTCCTGTTCAGCTGGGCGGATTTATCCTTGTTGACCTTGAATGTTACTCGGCATTGGTAACGACGTGGTAACAGCACTTGTCTACGGGAGCTTGCAATTCTTGTCTACACTGTAAAAAAGCCGTTCAACAATTGGTGCCCAATGCCTGTCAATGCGGTGGTATGACTGAGCATTTATCTGTACCGAACGGTTGACCTGAAACCGTCAAACTATGAGCAAAAAGACGTATGGGACGGATAATTACAGTACCGACCGGCTATGTGCGTTATCTGCTGGATCAGGTGGAACAGCAAGGCTTCAGTGTAGATATGTTGCTGGAGCAGGTCGGCATTGATGCCGAGGAGATTGAACAGGGAAATGAGTTTTCTGCTGTAAAATTTGGCCAGCTGTACCAGCGTGTTATGTACATCGCCCAGGATGAATCTTTTGGTATGCTCAGTGGTGGCAATGTACCGCTGGGAACATTTCGCATGATGTGTCACTGCATTATTCATTGCACATCGCTGTTGCGGGCTATTCAGCGTGCCGGTGATTTTCATGAAATCTGTCGGGGGGCCCGCTATAAACCCGTGTTACTGAGGACTGGGCGCTATGCCCGGTTATCCTTTACCCTGCTGGACCGCTTTGCCGATGGTCAGAATGGCAACGCTATCTTGCGCGAGCAACCTGATCAGGTACGCACGACCCTGTCGATGTGGCATCACTTTATCTGCTGGTTACTGGGGACGCGGCTGGAGTTGAAATCGGTTACTTTCACGGCGAGAACTCCCGAAAATTCCGACTTGTACAAAACCCTGTTTCAGGCCGATATAAAATTTGGCCAGGCAGAGAATGCGCTGGTGTTCCCAGCCCGTTTTCTGGAATACCCGCTACTCCAGGATGAGGCCTCGTTGTGGGACTTCCTGCATACAGCGCCTTATCAGTTGATGGTCATGGTGGATGATCACCACAGCCTGAAGTCACAGGTGATTGCGCTGTTTGGTAAGGATTTTAGCCGTGAACTACCCGGTGCTGATGAGGTGGCACATGCGCTGAATATGTCGGTATCGACACTGCGAAGGCGGTTGCAGGATGAGGCGACGTCATTTCAGCGGATTAAGGATGAGTGCCGTAAAGAAGCGGCAGTGATTTATATGAACTCACCTCAGCTGACGATTAACGAAGTGGCTCGGCTGATGGGATTTGATGAGCCGTCGGCGTTTTTCCGCTCGTTCAAAAAATGGACGGGTATGACCCCAGGAGATTATCGGCGTAGCGAGTTGTATCAGCAGCAGCTGCTGGGGCCCAGGTGATCACCGCCATAGTAGTGGGCAGGGTAGATGGAGGAGCTTGTTGCTCCTCCTGCGGCAGACGGTCTGGTCGTGCGCCGTTTAGTGCTTCGGGCGCATATCATTCATATTGATATGGTAGCCCGCTTCCTTGTATTGCTTGAAATGACGGCGGGTTGCCGCCAGTACCTCGTCGGTCTGCACCACAATTTCTACCACCCTCTGGGTACCGATGACCTGCTCTGGCAGAGCCAGTGTCAGGTTGACAAATACCCGGGAGGGATCAATCTGGCTGAGCTCCCAGCCCAGTATCACCGGTGCCGGGTCGTTGCTATCGGCCAGCGCATGGGGAATAAAGCTCTCGGCTTTGAAGCTCCACAGTAGCAGGTCGAGTTCGCGGGCCAGCTGGGCATTGTCACAATGCACATGCAGCTGGTTGCCAGCAGGGACGATCTTTTCTGCCAGTCGGCAGATAAAGCGCTGCCGCGCCGCGATATCCGCGGCGGGCAGTACATAGAAATCGGCCTGCGGCATTTTATTCCTCTTCCACAGCCTGGTTCATCAGGTACTGACACAGCAGCGGTACACAGCGACCGGAGGCACCTTTAGCTTTGCCATTGCTGCTCCAGGCCACTCCGGCGATATCCAGGTGGGCCCAGCGGTAGGCTTTGGTAAAGCGGGACAGGAAGCAGGCAGCGGTAATGGTGCCTGCTGGACGACCACCGATATTAGCAACGTCAGCAAAATTACTGTCCAGCTGTTCCTGGTATTCATCCCAGATTGGCAACTGCCAGGCTTTATCAGCCGCCTGGTTACCCGCTTCCAGTACCTGCTGCGCCAGCGCGTCGTCGTTGGACAGCACGGCTGTGGCATGGGTACCCAGCGCGATAATGCAGGCTCCAGTCAGAGTCGCGACATCCAGTACGCTGGCGGGGTTGAAGCGCTCCACGTAGCTGAGGGCATCACAGAGCACCAGACGGCCTTCGGCGTCGGTGTTGAGGATTTCAACGGTCTGGCCCGACAGCGTGGTGACGATATCACCGGGTTTGGTGGCGTTGCCACTGGGCATGTTTTCAGCAGCGGCAACAACGCCGACAACGTTGATCGGCAGGCCCATCTCCGCCAGGGAGTTCATGGCGCCGATCACGCTGGCCGCGCCACACATGTCGAATTTCATTTCATCCATGCCACCGCCGGGCTTGAGGCTGATGCCGCCGGTGTCGAAGGTGATGCCTTTACCGACCAGAACATGGGGCTGTTCGTCATCTTTACCGCCACGGTAATGCATGACGATCAGTTTGGAGGGTTGTTCAGAACCGTGACCCACAGAGAGCAGGCAGTGCATGCCCAGTTCTGCCATCTCGACTTCGTCGAGAATGGTGGTTTCCACGCTGTCGTGTTCAGACGCCAGAGCGGTCGCCTGCTCTGCCAGATAGGTCGGGGTACAGATATTACCCGGCAGGTTGCCCAGTTCACGAGCGGTGCTGACACCGTTGCTGATGGCAACACCGTCTTGCAGTGCGAATTCAGCGATATCTGCCTGGTCTTCATTAACGCAGATAGACAGCTGGTTCAGCTGCACGGGGTCTGCTTTTTTGCTTTTGGTTTCATCGTACTGGTACAGCTCGGCGCCAGCCCATTCCGTCAGGTGACGTACCTGGCGGTAGATATCCGGGTCATTGCTGGCCTGGCCATCGAAGGCAAAAAGTGCACTGCTCAGGCGGTTGCTTTTCAGCACTGCCATCGCTGCTTTGATGACTTTGCGGTGGTTTCGGTCGTGGCGATCCTTCTGTTCACCGAGGCCGATCAGCAATACCCGCCGAGCGCTGATGCCAGGTACACGATGTAGGAGGAGTGTTTCACCTGCTTTCCCCTGAATATCTCCGTCAGCGAGAATACTGCTGATATAGCCGTCTGATACGCTGTCCAGCGTCGTGGCCGACGGTGTAAGCTGATTGTTAGCACCGATGCCGATAATAGCGCAATCGGTAGTGGCAGTAGCAATAGAACCGGTGAAAATTTCAAAATCCATACTGACTCCATAGGAAGACTTTGGACGCACTTTTCAGCATAATGCCGCGTCAGGTGTTATCTGGTATGCCACTGCAAGACAGCGTTACTACTTAGCTGTGATGGTATACGTGCTAGCGATGCAGGTGGCTCCGTGACAATGGTTTGAACTATAAACCATTTTATGACTTTTGTTTTGTGTGGTGCTGACTGGAAACCAGTCAGGCCCTTTATGTCCTTGGCAGGCCGTTACTTTTGATTATTTTCCGTTACCTCTCCAAAGAGATTTTGCTCAATATGCTGGCCGTCAGTTCGGTACTGATGGTGATCATTATGAGTGGGCGTTTCGTTAAATACATGGCCAAGGCTGCTACGGGTGAGTTGTCACCCGAGCTGGTGTTGCAAATTATGGCGTTACGGCTGCCTGGGTTTCTCGAGCTGATTCTGCCGCTGGGGCTGTTCCTGGGGATATTGCTCGGCTATGGCCGGTTGTATCTGGAAAGTGAGATGGCTGTACTCTATGCCAGTGGTATCAGCCAGCAGCGACTGATCAGTTATGCAACGGGGCCGGCGCTGCTGGTCGCGTTGCTGGTCGCCTCCTGCAGCCTCTACCTGACACCGTTGGGCAGCCAGCAGATGGCGCATCTGCTGGAACAGGCTTCGGCCCGTTCGCAGATTGAGATGGTAACCCCCGGGCGTTTTCAGCCGATGGATAATAGTGGGGTCAGTTATGTGCAAAGTATTGATGATAGCGGCCAGATGGATCGGGTTTTCTTTGCTCAGCGCAGCTCGACAGGCCAGCTGGAAGTGGTCCTGGCCGATGCGGGGCAACGTATCCGGCAAAAGGACGGCAGTCACTTCCTGGTGCTGGATCAGGGCAGCCGCTATGAAGGTCAGCCAGGCCAGGCTGACTATACTGAGACCCGCTATCAGCAGTATGGGGTGAAGATTGAGACGGATGAGCTGGTTGTTCAGACGACAGATACTGAAAGCTTACCTACTCAGGCACTGCTGTTACGGGATGACCCTACCAGTAAGGCGCAGTTGCACTGGCGGCTGACAATTCCTGTTCTGGCGCTGGTTTTGACGTTACTGGCTGTACCGATGGCACGGGTCAACCCGCGACAGGGGCGCTATGCCAGGCTGGTTCCGTCGATTCTGATCTACCTGCTGTATATTACTCTGTTAAGCGGGGCTCGCAGTAACATCGAAGATGGTAAGGCTGGCGTCGAACTGTTGTGGCTGGTGCATCTGGGGTTCTTGCTGCTGGCGGCGAACCTGATTGTGCTTGGCAGTTTTTGGGCGCGTCAGTTTAATCGTCTGCCTGTATTTAGCTTACGATCAGGGGGGGCAGGAAAATGAAATTACTAGACCGTTATCTTGCTCAACATGTATTGGGTGCAACATTGGCTGTCTTGCTGGTGATTGGTGGACTGGATGCATTATTTGCGCTGGTAGATCAGCTGGGTGATGTTAATGAGCGCTACAGGCTGGTTGATGCGATGCAGTATGTTGGCCTGACTGTGCCCCGGCGGTTATACGAATTTCTGCCAATGAGTGCGCTTGTTGGTTGTCTGTTGGGCCTGGGAAGTCTGGCATCCAGTGCGGAGCTGACGGTAATGCGGGCCGCTGGAGTCTCTGTGGGGCGTATTATTGCCGGTGTGATGAAGCCGGTGCTCCTGCTGGTGGTGGTGGCAATGGCGCTGGGTGAGTACGTCGTACCGGTGTCAGAGCAGAAAGCAGAGAGCTTCCGTTCTTTCCAGTTATCTGGCAACCAGGCGCTGGCGGTGCGGGGGGTATGGCACCGGGATGGTAACGAATTTATCCATATCAACTCGGTGATGAAGGACGGCCAGGTATTTGGTATAACCCGTTACCAGTTTGATGAGAATAACCATCTGCAGCGGGCCTCATTTGCCCATGAAGGGCAGTATATGGGGAACCATTGGCAGCTACGTGGGGTGAATGAGACTCGGTTTATAGAGCAACAGACAAACGTTGCTGTACTGGACAGCGAGCGCTGGCAGGTGGAATTGACGCCACAGCTACTTAGTGCAGTGGTGGTAGAACCACTGGATCTCTCGATTGAGGGGTTGTGGCGGTATACTGAATACCTGTCACGGCAGGGCTTACGGGCCGATAACTATGAGTTAGCACTGTGGAACAAGGCATTGATGCCATTAGGAATTCTGGCTTTGGTGCTGGTCGCGGTGTCGTTTATCTTTGGTCCACTGCGCAGTGTCACAGTGGGGCAGCGGCTGGTGGCGGGGATTGTCGTTGGCATCGTGTTCAAGCTGGCCCAGGATATCCTTGGCCCAGCCAGTACTGTGTTCGGTTTCCACCCGGTGATTGCAGTGTTATTGCCGATTGGTGTTTGTGCCGTGGCCGGGGGCTGGTTATTGAAGCGGGCGGGTTGAGCGCAACCCGCCAGGCGTTCATTTCGCAGACTTTTTCTTCCGTTTCTGTTTTGGCAATTCAACCACGCAGGTGCCGGACAGGCGATCATGCAGGCTCAGGCCATCCCGGTCGACAAACATCCACAGGTAGCCCAGCCCTAGCGCGGCGATTGACAGCCCAGCTGCCATGAAGCGTAACAGTGCTTGCCACCAGCTCAGCGCCAGTCCTTCAGGTGTCTGAACGCGCAGCCGCCATGCCAGCAGGCCTAGTGTCTGGCCATTGCGGGTCCAGAAAAACGCAAAAAACATAAACGTGATAATAAATAAAATGGATTGCAGTAGCGCGGGCCGGGATGGGTCGGTTGCTTCACCGCCATTCAGGCCGACGGCAATTGCGCCGACGACCATCCACAGTGCGGCGGTCAGCATAAAGTCATAGAGCAGCGCACCCAGGCGTCGTAATGGGCCGGCTGGTTTTATCTCATCAAAGCTTTCAGGAAACTGGCGCACGGAGATCCTCGGTTCTTTTTAGCGGGGCTGTGCAGTCGGCGCTGGCAGCAAAACAGAGGGCGATAGTACCGTCAACACGGGTTGCAGTGCTACTGTCCTGACCCAAAAAAGGGTGCTCGAAAGCACCCTCTGGTTGATCTGGCAGATGCTCAGATCACTTTTTATACGGCGTTACGTAGTGTGCTTCGAGCTTGCTGGCCAGCTGGTCAGCAGCTTTCTGCTCCGCTTCGGAGAGCTTCATCTTCAGTCGGCGCTCAATGGCACTGGCAGTATTGTTACCCAGCAGTGCAGCGTTGTGCATCCAGGCGTAGGCGATGACATTGGTATCCGTACTGGCATCGCTACCATGGTTGTTGGAGTACAGGGTACCCAGGAAAAACATTGCCTGGGTGTGGCCCTGTTCAGCGGCTTTCAGGTACCAGCGCTCTGCTGTTTTAAAATTTTGCGCAACACCAGTGCCGAAGTTGTAGCTACGTGCCAGGTTGTGCTGTGCAGCAACCAGGCCCTGCTCAGCTGCCGTTTTGTACCATTTGAACGCATCGCTGGCGCTGCGATTGACGCCTTGGCCGAACTCGTACATTTCACCGAGACGGTTCTGAGCGCTGGCGGAGCCGCCCATTGCCTGGCTTTTAACGGTTTTCAGCTCAATCAGGTAATCCAGATTTTCTAGTTTACGCAGGCTGTTTACGCTGGCCAGGTGACCCTGTGCGGCACCCCGGTCGTAATACTGGCGAGCTTTTTCTTCATCTTTAGTGATGCCCCAGCCATTTTCATACATTTGGCCAACCATGTTCAGGGCGTCCGGGTTACCGTCTTTTGCCAGCGGCTGCAGCTCGTTCAGTGCTGCGCTGTAGTTCTGGCTGTCGAATGCACGCGTACCTTTACCCAGTTCTCCGGCTGCCAGTACGGTACCTGTATGAAGACTCAGCAGCAGGCCTGCTGTTGCAAAAACAATCTTTTTACTCATTTACTCAGTTACCCGTTATTCAGTGCGAGTAGAATAGATGGCGCAATTATACCGAGGCTGGGTTGAGGAAAAAACGTACAGTTGAAAAAAAAGCTGGTGCCCAGTCAATAATTGCTGTCTCTGTTACCCCCGTTTTGATCCGGGGGATTGTATGCCTGTTAATTAGTTATTTCTAATTTTTATTGAGTAAAAGGTATAAATTTTGACCCTGAACGGCCGATAACAGGCGCTCGGTGGTCTTTGTGCTAAACACAGCAGACACAATTGAGTATGCTGGTTCGACGCCGTTTGATGATGCGCTTGCAAAATATACGCCTTCCTTATCTTTACGCTGCTCCATATGGATTGGACAGTTCATTCCTCTGGATGGATTTGGACCTGGCCTGACTGGAGTTTTTATGCAGAACCTTTCTATTCGCTTCAAGCTGATACTGACCTCTGTACTGCCAATTATTGGCGTACTGATCGTAGTATCGACTGCCTTGTCACAGCTCAAACAGATTAATGCCGGTGTTGACCGAATTTACTATGACCGGGTGGTGCCGCTGGAAGATCTGAAGATGATCGCTGATGACTATGCAATATTGGTAGTGGATGCGGTGAATAAGGCCAACGCCGGTATGGTGTCCGCGAGCGAAGCACAGCAGAGTATTCGCAAAGCGCGGGAGCAGGTTAAGACGGGCTGGTCGAAGTTTATGGCGACCGAATTGACGGATGAAGAGCGTCGATTGGCCAACGAAGCCAGCCGCCTGTTTTCAGATGCCAATCGCGAAATAGACAGAGCTTCACAGGCACTTCAGGCGATTTCTGTATCGGGGCAGTCTGTGGCTGGTGCACTGAATGAATTTGATGGCCCATTGTATAGCGCTGTCGACCCCATCAGTGAAAAGATTAACGAGTTGGTGCATCTGCAGTTGCGGGTTGCCGGTGAGGAGCGTCAGGCGATTAATGACGCTTATGAGCAGGAACAGCTTATCCTGCTGATCGCCACCATCGCTATTATCGCTGTGCTGGGTTTGTTGTCGGTGGCTGTTTATCAGTCAGTCCGTGGTCCGCTGGATCAGATGCGCAAAACCATGGAGCGGATCGCCACGGACTCAGACTTGACCGTCAGTCTTGAAGTGACCGGGCCTAGTGAATTATCCAGTATCGCTGTGAGCTTCAATGCCATGGTGGAGCAGATGCGCCATCTTATTGGGCAGATTTCGGGTGCGACCGGCCAGCTGGCTGATTCCGCTTCGCAGATGACCAATGTCAGTCTGAAAGCAAACGATAGCATCAATGCACAGCGTGCAGAGATTGAGCAAGTTGCTGCGGCGATGAATGAGATGGTGTCTACGGCGCAGGAAGTTGCGCGTAATGCCGAAAGTGCTGATGCCGAAGCGCGTGAGACACAGACCGAAGCACAGAAGGGCAATATGATTGTCAGTGAAGCGGTGACCGCAACCAATGATCTGGTGGTGGATGTAGAGCATGTTTCGGGTCGTATTCGTACCCTGGAAACGGACAGTGAAAGCATCGGCTCGGTGGTTGATGTTATTAAAGGTATCGCTGAGCAGACTAACCTGTTGGCATTGAATGCAGCCATTGAGGCCGCGCGCGCTGGTGAGCAGGGCCGTGGTTTTGCCGTGGTGGCGGATGAAGTGCGTACCCTGGCGCAACGTACCCAGACTTCGACTCAGGAAATTCAGGAAGCCATTGAGCGCTTGCAGGAAGGTACCCGTAATGCTGTAACTGCCATGGAGACCGGGCAGAATCGGGCACAGAATGCAGGTGCTAAGGCTCAGGAAGCGGGTGATGCGTTGCAGACGATTGCGAATGCGGTTGGCAGTATTACCGATATGAACGCCCAGATTGCCAGTGCATCGGAAGAGCAGACCAGCGTTTCAGAAGAGATTAACCGTTCGCTGGTGAATATCCATGAGGCCTCAAATGGCTCCGCAGAAGGGGCTGAAGGTATGGCTCAGGCCAGTGAAGAGCTGGCGCAGCTATCCGGGGATCTGCAATCGATGGTGAGTCGATTTAAAGTCTGATTCACCCGGTTACATGCTGACAGAAACCTCGCCCTGACCGGCGAGGTTTTTTTATCCCTGCGCGCTGCGCTGGTAGCGGAGCTCGATGACCCGCGCCAGCGCTGAGATCAGGCTGCCAGTCAGCAGGAACCAGAGCGCAACATAACCATAGACCCAGAGCATCAGCGACGGATCACGCACGGCGGCGATCACGGTGTTTGCCCGGCTGACGATCTCATCGACTCCGATCACGGAGGCGGTTGCGGAGGCCATCACCACAACCAGCAGGTATTGCGTCCAGGCGATACTGAACATTCCCCAGCAGTTGTCTTTTTTCTCGCGTAGTTCGCTGAGCAGGGTTGTAATCTGGTCGGAGGCAAAGCCGATTACTGGTACGGTCAGGGCCAGTGTTGCCTTCAGCCAGATTGGGAAGCTGTAGACCTCTCCTTGCCAGCTGAACTCCATCGGGGTGAGAAAAGCGATATAAAACAGAAAGACAAAGCTGGGGATATTTCGGAACAGGCTGGTGACACTGCTTGCTATATAGCCTGCCCGGGTATGCTGACTGGCGCGCAGGCTGCCCAGCCCCCAGCCCAGTAACGTGCCGAGCAGCATGGGGGCGAATGAAATCAGCAGATTGATTAGAAAGCCTTCGGCCAGAAATGGCGTCCACAGCAGCAGAGTGCCTAATTGCTCTTGTGCGCCCATCGACGTACCCATCCTTTCGTATGTTTAAGTAGCCAGAGCATCAATGTGATCAGGCCAAAATAGAACAGCACCAGGAAGTTCATAACCACGCTGGTGGTACCGTGTTCGGAGATAATACTGTTGGCCGCTGAGATGATTTCAGGCACCGCAATGGTGCTGGCGATACCTACGGCTTTGACGATATTGACTGAATTGGCCATCAACCCGCTCCAGGCCCGGTCGAGGGTCTCCGGCAGCAGCTGGCGCAGAGAGGCATCCGGCTGTGTTTGTGTGACGGTCTGTAATGCAACGCTGAAAATTACCGCATTACTGGCACCGGCATAGAGTGAAAATACGATGCAGGCGATGATCAGTGCATTAAACGTGACGCCCAGCTGCAGGGCAGCCCAGCTGCCGATACCAAAAAAGATCAGGTAAAGGCTGAGAATCGGCGGCGTCATTCGTAAGGTGGCATTGATCATATTGAGCACGATGCGGGTCAGTCGGTTGCCACGGCCATGCAGAGTACCGATCAGGGTGCCAAATATCAGCCCCCCCAGCATGGCTGTCAGGCTGATGCCCAGGGTCAGGGCGAGCCCTTCCAGTAAGGAGCTGAGGCTGAATTCGTCGTAAAGGGGTGGGAAGTCCAGGCCCAGGTTACGTAGCATCACGCCGAACCGGGCCTGCAGGTCGGTATGGTTTGTCGCCAGCGCCAGTTTCCGGTCAATGCAGGCCAGTGGGAAGGTGCCGTCGGCCTGACGGCTGCAGAGGTAACCGGCCCGAGTCAGGGGCTGATTCCAGAGCTGTTGTTGTTGCAGCAGGTAGCCATCGGTGGACAGGCCCCATGCGGCGACAATATTGCTGAGCTCGCCGCTGCGGTGCCAGTCGATCATAATATCGCTGACCAGTAATCCCCAGCTGCTGTTGCGTTCTGCCCGACTAACTGCGGCGGCCCAGGGTTGTACCATGATCGGAGAGAGGGGCAGATGGTAGTTTTGCCAGCGCGGATCATCCTGTTTCAGCCGTTGTAAGGCTACATCATCATAGACCCAGCCTTCACATCGGCCTGCCTCAAGGGCCAGCAGAGTATCGCGGGTACCTTTGAATATCACCGGATTAATCAGGTGACGTTGAATCAGCGTGCGATTGAAAAATGCGCCGTTGCTGAGACAAATTTGACGCCCGCGCAGCGAGTCCCAGCTGGTAATGGCTGACTGGCGTGGCAGCAGTATATTTACCCCGCTACTATAATAGTTGGGCTCCAGCAGTCCAGACAGCTGGCGTCGGGCCGGGGTATCACTGAGGGTGGCCAGCAGCAGGTCGACAGCCCCGCTTTCAACCTTTTGCAGGCGGTTACTGGAGGTGACGGCCACCAGTTGCAGTTTTACGCCAAGCTGGTGGGCCAGGTTACGCGCCAGATCGGGCTCAATACCGATAAGCCTGCCTGAGGTATTCATCATGCCCCAGGGTGGATAATCGGCTTTAACGCCGACGATCAGTTTGCCGCGCTGCTGGATCAGCCCCAGTCGAGAGCTTTCTGCCCAGGCTGTACTGGTGCTAATCAGCAGAAATATCAGCCATCCTGTCAGGCGGATTATTGCCCGTTGATAATGCACGCTGAAGCTCCCAGAAGGTAGATAACAAATATGGTATTTTCAGCGCCTACCGGGTAAAGGTAGCTGCTGATGTATGAGCGATCATGTTACTTTAATCTGAAAAGTGGTTGAATCGTTTTAATCTTAGCGTAGGCAAAGCCTGGCTCATAACTGGCGGAAATAGTATGGCTTTTTCCCGTCCCGTTTTTCAACGAACTGGCTGTTATGACGACCTGGTAATGTCAGGGCCCGGAGATATAAACTGTGCTGATAATTTTGAGCGTATGATCTGTGGTTCGGTGTGGCTAGTAATAAGGCCCGCGGCAGGGTAAACAGGATTGAGGAGAATAAGACAGTGAAGTGGTGGGGATGGGTCGTGCTATCGAGCCTGTTATGGCTATCTGCAGGTATAAAAATTGCTCATGCACAGGCGCCGCTGGCTGGCTGTACGCCACGTAACGAGGTACCGGCCGGGGTGCTGTCTGTCGCCGTACGTTCGGCACCGCCCTATATATTTGAACACAGTATTCGAGGGCTGGAGGGGTTATCGATTGATCTGTGGGAAAATGTAGCCAAAACGCTGAAACTGGATTATCGCTATATCTGTCTGGATTTAAACAGCACGCTGGCGGCGTTGAAAGTTGGCAGTATTGATATTGCAATATCACCGTTAACAATCTCCCGTAGCCGTGAACAGGCTTTTGATTTCAGTCACCAGTATTTTTCTTCTTCTCTGGTGATCGCGACCCGGCCCGAAGCTGTCAGCTTCAACTTTGAGCGAGTGCTACACACGATTGGCAAAATTGCCACTTCATCGGGGTTTATATCAGTCATACTATTTTTTGTACTGATCACTCTGGTGTTGGCGTTCATCTCGTATCGCCATATGGAGCACTATACCCCCCTGGCTAAAGACGATATGGATGGGCGGTTTTCTTTCCACCTGCACCTGCTGCTGATGTCCGGGCTGAATACACTGGGGATGCGCAAGGATATTTTCAGTTTCAGTAATGTTCGGGTGCAATTACTGTTTGTGCTGGTGTTGATGGTGGGCTCGGTATTTTCATCAAGTCTGGGCGGGATGATTACGGCGGTATTTATGAGCAGCACCCAGCAGCACTTTTCGATTACCGCTGATAATCTCACTCAACATCAGATCAGCACTTTGAAAGGTTCAACCGCTGAGCGTTATCTGAATGAGACTCTGGAGCAGAGCGAAAAAGAGCCACTGACCTGGCTGCGCCAGGATAGCTGGGGTGAGGTACTGGATGATCTGGCCAGTGGAGAGGCTGATGTAGTGATTGGCGACTGGGTGCAGATGACCTGGCTGGTCAATCAGCCCCGCTTTAAGGGGCGGATACAGATCGACCCGGCA
Organism: uncultured Oceanospirillaceae bacterium; assembly: GCA_913057435.1. Taxonomy (GTDB): domain Bacteria; phylum Pseudomonadota; class Gammaproteobacteria; order Pseudomonadales; family Balneatricaceae; genus Marinobacterium_C. The sequence continues at coordinate 50,291 of CAJXNY010000017.1, forward strand.
ACGTTGCGGCTGGAGCCCCATGGCTGGGGAATGCCAACGGGCAGCGCACTGAGGGAGTCGGTTAATCAGGAGCTGATCGGCGTTTTACGTAACCACAGCTGGCCGGATGTTGCGCGGACGTATCTGGGCGGCGATCAGGTCTCAGCCCACTGACTATTGCTTTAATCTGGCCGTAATACCGGTGGCGTGAGCCACCGGTAGCAACCTCTTAATCCTCGCGTTTGGTCCCCAGTAACTCAATCATGTAGCCATCCGGGTCTTTCACAAATGCCAGCACGGTGGTGCTGTGCTTCATGGGTCCTGCATCTCGAACGATTTTTCCGCCTTTAGCCTTGATCACATCACAGGCGGCATAAACATCGTCGACCTCAATCGCGATATGGCCATAGGCATTACCGTGTTCATAGCTGTCTGTATCCCAGTTGTGGGTCAGCTCCAGCACTGTGTTGGCGTTTTCATCACCATAGCCCAGAAAACACAGGGTAAAGCGGCCTTCCGGGTAATCTTTGCTGCGCAGCAGCTGCATGCCCAATACGTCAGTGTAAAACTCAATAGATGCCTGCAGGCTGGTTACCCGTAGCATGGTGTGCAGAATACGCATGGCGTGTCCTCTGATGCGGTCAATGATTGTTAATCGGCTGAGCGGGGGCAATAATCTGGCCGCTGTTCGCCGTCAGTGCTTCCGTTAAACTGATTTATGTGGTTATTTTAACGGACTCGCCGCGTGATGTGACCTGCTGACAGGGCACTGAATTTGTGTCTTTTTACGCCAGGGAGTGAAGTTGCCGTGAGTGCTGGCTATGGAACCTGGGCAGGCTGGGTAATAGCGGGTATCACCTACCGGATTCTGAATGGAGAGGATGTGGCATGTTCCAGGATATGACGAAGACACTGAATCAATCGATGGGCCCCTTTAAAGATCTGATTAATATTCAGGCCCGTATGCTGGAAGAGCTGACCCGTCAGCAGATGGCATGTACCCGTTCCTGTATTGAAGCGACCATGCAACAGACGCGGGAGCTGCAACACTGTAAAACCCCACAGGATCTGATGGCGCTGCAAAGTGCTTATGCCAGCGAGCTGGAAGTCAGCCTGCGTGATGCCAGCAAGAGTAATCTCAAAGCACTGGCTGAAGCCCGGCATGAGATTGAACAGCTGACTCAGGATACCTTTGATGCCTTTGCGGCACGGGATGAAAATGGTGACGCTCAGCTTTGAGCAGAGCTTGCCAGAGGGCGGCTGCGAGTCTCTATACTGAACCCAGTGCTGGCACCTGCAGGTGCTAATGGCTGCTGCACTGCGGAAATCAGACTGTAGATCGGGTAAGATACCGCGCTACGTTGGTTTAACTGTCGTACCTGTACAGTTTAAAAGTATGATCAACAAAGGATTCCCTGTTACCCATGAATGCTCCTATTGGTCTTTTCTTTGGCTCCACTACTGGCAATACAGAAGACGTTGCTCAAATGCTGGCTGACGGTCTGGGTCACCAGCTGGTGGCCATGCATGATATTGCGGTTGATGGCGTCGCACCGGCGGTAGAGTACGAGCAGTTGATCATGGGGATTCCCACCTGGGACTTTGGTGAATTGCAGGAAGGCTGGCTGGAGCTCTGGCCTGAACTGGAGGCGATGGACCTGACCGGTAAGCAGGTTGCCCTGTTTGGTCTGGGTGATCAGCTGGGCTACGGCGAATGGTTCCTGGATGCGATGGGACTGTTGCATGATCTGTTACTCAGCCGCGGGGCGACGCTGCATGGTTATACCTCAGTCGAGGGGTTCAGTTTTGAAGCGTCAAAAGCGCTAACCCCTGATGAAACACAGTTTGTCGGGCTGGCCATTGATGAAGACGGTCAGCACGGTGAAACCGATGAGCGTGTGCAGCGCTGGGTATTCCAGCTGCGCGAAGAATTTTCCCTGGCCGAGTAAAACACGCCGCTCTGCACAGCCTCCCCCTCTTTCTGGCTACACTGTTGTATGCACCTGACTGATGCTGTCAGGTGTTGATAATGCTGTGTTTCCCCGTCGGTGATGATTTAAACAATCGCCAGATTCCGGTAGACTATGCGCCTTTTCCAACCTGTGAGTGTGTGATCGATACGATGGAAGTCAATCCGATTATTAACGGTCTCAACGATATTCGTGAGCGTACCGAAACCCTGCGCGGTTATCTTGATTACGATGGCAAGAAAGAACGCCTGGAAGAGGTCACCCGTGAGCTTGAAGACCCGGCTGTCTGGAATGACCCGGAGTATGCCCAGAAACTGGGTAAAGAGCGCGCCTCACTGGAAGTGGTGGTGAAGACCATCGATGATCTGTCCCGTGGTGTTGAAGATACCCGTGATCTGCTGGATATGGCAGTCGAAGAGGACGACGAAGAGACGGTTGAAGACGTTCAGCAGGAAGTCGACAGCATGCAGTCTCAGCTGGGCAAGCTGGAATTCCGCCGTATGTTTTCTGGCGAAGCCGATGGTAACAATGCCTTCCTGGATATTCAGGCCGGTTCCGGTGGTACTGAGGCGCAGGACTGGGCCAATATGATGCTGCGTATGTACCTGCGCTGGGGCGAGTCCCGTGGCTTTAAAACCGAGTTGCTGGAAGTGTCTGCTGGTGATGTGGCCGGTATCAAATCTGCGACTATCCGCTTTGAAGGTGAATACGCCTTTGGCTGGCTGCGCACCGAAACTGGTGTACATCGGCTGGTACGTAAATCTCCGTTTGATTCCGGCGGTCGTCGCCATACGTCTTTCTCCTCGGTGTTTGCGTCCCCCGAGATTGACGATAACGTTGATATCGATATCAACCCGGCAGATCTGCGTGTCGATGTGTACCGTGCCTCTGGCGCGGGTGGTCAGCACGTAAACCGTACGGAATCTGCGGTGCGTATCACCCATGGCCCGTCCGGTATCGTGGTACAGAGCCAGAGCCAGCGCTCCCAGCACCAGAACAAAGACACCTGTATGAAGCAGCTGCGTGCAAAACTGTACGAGATGGAGATGCTCAAGCGCTCCGAAGCGGCGCAGGAACAGGAAGATAACAAAGCTGATATCGGCTGGGGCAGTCAGATCCGTTCTTACGTGCTGGATGACCAGCGGATCAAGGATCTGCGTACCAATGTTCAGTCCAGCAATTGCGATAAAGTGCTGGATGGCGACTTGGATCTGTTTATCGAAGCCAGCCTGAAAGCCGGTCTGTAATTACAGACCGTCCACCCCTAATTTGTTACTGAAACATCTGAATAGAAAGGTTTAACACCACGATGTCTGACAATACTCAGCCACAAGATGAAAACCGTCTGATCGCCGAGCGCCGTGAAAAACTGGCTGCACTGCGTGAAGCGGGCAATGCTTTCCCGAACGGCTTCCGCCGTGACAGCTATGCGCAGGATCTGCAGGATGCGCACGGCGATAAGAGCAAAGAAGAGCTGGCTGAAGCAGGCATCAAGGTAAGCATTGCTGGCCGTGTCATGCTGAACCGTGGTGCGTTTATGGTGCTGCAGGATATGAGTGGTCGTATCCAGCTGTATGTAAACAAAGCGGCCCGGCCGTTTGCGAAAAGCCTGGATCTGGGCGATATCGTGGGTGTAACTGGCGAGCTGCATAAATCGGGTAAAGGTGATCTGTATGTCGATCTGGGTGAATACCAGCTGCTGACCAAGAGCCTGCGCCCACTGCCTGACAAGCATAAAGGCTTACAGGACACCGAGATGCGTTACCGTCAGCGTTATGTTGATCTGATCACCAATGAAGAATCCCGTCGAGTGTTCGAGATTCGCTCTAAAGTGGTTTCCGGTATCCGCCGTTTCCTGGAAGAGCGTCGCTTTATTGAAGCGGAAACACCGATGCTGCAGGTGATTCCGGGTGGCGCTTCTGCCCGCCCATTTGTCACTCATCATAATGCGCTGGACCGTGATATGTACCTGCGTATCGCGCCGGAGCTGTACCTCAAACGTCTGGTTGTGGGCGGTGTTGAGCGTGTATTTGAGATCAACCGTAACTTCCGTAATGAAGGTCTGTCGACGCGTCATAACCCTGAGTTCACCATGCTGGAATTCTACCAGGCCTACGCAGATTTTAATGATCTGATGGACCTGACTGAAGAGATGCTGCGTAAACTGGCAACCGATGTGCTGGGTAATACGACGCTGACCTACCAGGGTGAAGAGTATGATCTGGCAGCACCGTTTACCCGTATCAGCGTGTTTGACTCTATCCTGCAGTACAACCCGGATCTGAGCGCATCGGATATCGACAACATGGATTCTGCCCGTGCTGTTGCTGAAAAGCTGGGTATCCCGCTGAAAGACAGCTATGGCCTGGGTAAGGTGCAGATCGAGATCTTCGAGAAAACAGTTGAAGATCGCCTGTCACAGCCGACGTTTATTACTGAGTACCCGGCTGAAGTTTCGCCGCTGGCACGTCGTAATGATAATGATCCGTTCATCACTGACCGCTTTGAGTTCTTTATCGGTGGTCGTGAAGTTGCCAACGGTTTCTCCGAGTTGAATGACTCTGAAGACCAGGCTGAGCGTTTCCGCGCTCAGGTGGCAGATAAAGATGCCGGTGATGATGAAGCCATGCACTACGATGATGACTACATCAACGCGCTGGAATACGGCCTGCCACCGACTGCCGGTGAAGGTATTGGTATCGACCGCCTGGTGATGTTCTTTGCTGATTGTGATTCTATCCGTGACGTTATCCTGTTCCCGGCAATGCGCCCACGGGTGTAAGCCTGAACGGAGATCGCTGGTAAAAAGCCGCGCCTGTCGCGGCTTTTTTGTACCTGTCAGTTGGCGTTTGCTGATACCTGATAGCGATAAACCGGGCGGGCAGGTGGTGCTTCGGATAAGGGGTTTGTGTAGTGAGGCGTATAGATGAGCTGGCTGGTTGCTGAAAATAAACGTGATATACCGGGCCGTCGCTGGCTCAGTATTGTGCTGCGCAGTCTGCACCTGCTGGGGATTGCCGGGCTGGCGGGTGGCTACCTGTACGGGTTGCCACTGGCGCAGTGGTCTGGCTGGCTGGTACTGGCGACGGTCAGTGGTGGCTTGATGGTGGCCAAAGAGATCTACGTAGATGGTATCTGGTTGCTGCAGCTGCGTGGTCAGGTGATTGTGCTCAAGCTGCTGTTGCTGGCCTGTGCCCATTTCTGGTGGTCGACGCCTCAGGCCTGGGTATATTGTGTGGTGATTCTGGCGTCCGGGCTGATTGCCCATGCACCGGGTAAAGTCCGGTATTATTCACTCTGGTATCGCTGTCTGCTTAATCGTGAAGCCTGGCAGGCGATTCAGCATAAGCGGCAAGGTTAATCTGAGGAATAGTAATGGTACTGGATAACGCGCCGAGCTGGCAGCCTGCGCTGAAAACTGAGTTTGATGCACCTTATATGCAGCAGCTGCGGCAGTTCTTACGGGCAGAGAAAGATGTGGGGAAAGTGATTTACCCCCATTCGAGTCACTGGTTTCATGCGCTGGAGGCCACACCTCTGGATCAGGTGAAGGTGGTGATTCTGGGGCAGGACCCTTATCACCAGCCGGGTCAGGCCCATGGTTTGTGCTTTTCGGTGATGCCGGGGGTTAAAACGCCGCCTTCGCTGGTAAATATGTATAAAGAACTGGAAACCGATCTGGGTATTGCACCTGCTGGTCATGGTTATCTGGAGAGCTGGGCGACCCAGGGTATTTTACTGCTCAATGCCGTGCTGACGGTGGAAGACAGTAAGGCTAATGCGCATAAAGGGCGGGGCTGGGAACAGTTTACCGATGCGGTGATCGCGGCAGTCAATGAGCACTGCGAACAGGTGGTTTTCCTGTTGTGGGGCAGCTACGCCCAGAAGAAAGGAGCGGTGATTGATCGTGATCGCCATCAGGTGTTGCATGCGCCGCATCCATCACCGCTATCGGCTTATCGAGGCTTTTTTGGCAGTCGACCTTTCAGTCAGACAAATCAGTATCTGGAGCAGGTGGGTAAAACGCCGATCAACTGGCGGTTGCCAGCGCAGGTATAAGGTCTGGTTATGGTGTTGCCGCAGGTTAAGGCTCAGTGTGTCGGATCTGGCTGGTGCAGCACTTTTTGAATTTCTGACCACTGCCGCAGGGACAGGGATCATTACGTCCGGTATTGCGCTGTGGGTTTCTGGCCTGTTGACTCTGTTGCTGGAAGGCATCAAACAGTCGATGGCCGAGCTGGGCGGTTGCGTGCAGTCGGGTTGAAAGCAGGTTCTGCGCGTCTTCCCGGCTGATTCTGTCATCCAGAGGGGTGGGTGTGCTGTCGTCGGCGCACAGGCGCATACAGAGCAGCAAGGTGCCACTGAGAGTACGTTCATCCTGAGGGCTGGCAAAGCGTGCCAGTGCTTCCTGCCACAGATTGTGCAGCCAGTCGTGACCGGCCAGGTAGCCCTGGCAGAAAGCGCTCAGTGAATCGGGGTTATGTTGCCACGCTGGCAGGTTCAGCGTTGGCTGTTTGTTCTGCCAGTGCCAGTGGTTATACAGAGCAACCAGTGCTTCGCGTTGCTCGGCATTGAGGCCCTGTTCAGGTGGACTGATCCAGACGGCGTTCAGCCACTCGTCTGGCATAACCAGGCTGGGCGCGCTGCTGGCGGCCAGCAGGAAACCATAGCTGCGTTCCAGCCCCAGTTGCTCGTGCAGTGCGGGCTGTTGCATAAACAGCTGGGTGTAGCGGGCGTCGTGATGCTGGGGCAGCTGATTGATGGTTTCCATAATGACCTGTCCTTGTGGTGTTAGCGTTTACGTTCGAACATTTCAGGGTCCAGCTCATAGGGTAGCGGCAGCAGCTCCAGGGTTGGGCCGTTCTGGCTATTGAGCATCAGTGAGTGGTTGTCGGCCTGTTCCTTGGTGATAACGGCGAGTAATTCGAACTGACTGTCATTTACCGGTGCTGCCAGCAGGACCTGCCCTACTTTTTCCCGTTGTGAGCTGTGCAAATAGCTGCCAATCGCCGGCAGCTGGTCGCTGCTGACCAGTGCGCGGAACATGCACTTATTTAGTTTGCCGCGATGTTGCAGCCGGGTAACAATCTCCTGGCCGGTGTAGCAGCCTTTACTGAAGGAAACCCCCTCCAGCGCCTGCAGGTTGGTCATCTGCGGGATGTAGTGGTCTGCGCTGGCGGCGCGCAGATCAGGAATGCCAGCCTGAATCTCCTGCAGCTCCCATTGTTCAGTGCTGCCCATCGCGGCACTGTCGAGCAGGTTGGGCAGTAACTCAATGGCTTCCGATACCGGCAACCAGAGCTCATAGCGTTTCCCCGGCAGTTTGACAACCAGTCGCTGGCCGCTGCGCAGCGTGCCGTTAACCTCGCTGGGCGCGCGATCCATCAGCCGTTCAACCAGAGTGGTAGCACCCAGGCCGCTGAGGCCCAGGCCGACAACCTGTTCGCTCAGGTCTGTGGTTTCGGCCTTGGAGAAGATGATGTATTTATTCAGGTTCGTCTGAGCCTGCTCGCGAAGTTCGGCGCTCAGGCGCAGCCAGTAGCCACCTTCAACCGCCATCAGGCGATAGAGGGCCAGCATGGCGCCCTTGATGGTGCAATGGGCTCCCAGGCCGCTGCCTCGCTGGTCCAGTTCTGCGATATCGCAGGTCAGCTGGCCTTGCAGGAACTTTTGGCTATCAGGGCCGATCACGCTGATAACCTGCTGATGGATTAGCGGGGTGATCAGGGTTTTATTCTGGGTCGCGCTGGTACTGAGACGGTGTTCGCCGTGTAGTATCGCGCCTGCATTTTCAAGTGCTTGCAACCAGTTATTCATAAATCGATCTCCTGTCAGGCATCGGTGCCTGTAACGGTGGCAAGGCGCTGACCCAGCTGGATAGAGCCCCCTGCCTGATGTTCCTGTTGCCACTGAATGGCATCCTGGCCAAACAGTAATACCACAGTTGAGCCCAGTTTAAAGCGGCCCATCTCTTCACCTTTGGCCAGCTTGATGCTGCTTTGCTGGTTGTGGAACTGTTGGTGCTGTGGCGTTGTCGGTGGTGGTGCAATCTGGCCACCCCAGACGGTCTCGATACCCGCAACAATCATTGCGCCAACCAGAATCATGGCCATAGGGCCGTGTTCGGTATCAAAAATGGCCACCAGACGCTCGTTGCGAGCAAACAACTGATCGACGTTTTCTGCCGTAGTCTGGTTAACGGAGTACAGATCACCGGGGACATAGATGGTCTGGCGCAGCACGCCATCACAGGGCATATGAACGCGATGGTAATCTCTAGGTGACAGGTAGATGGTGGCAAAGCTGCCATTTTTAAACTGCTGTGCCAGGTCCAGATCACCGCCAAGCAGGGTGGTCAGGCCGTAACCACGGCCTTTAGCCTGGAATATGCGCTCGTTATTAATCGGGCCTAGCTGGCTGAAGGCACCATCCGCTGGGCTGACAATGGCCTCAGGTGCATCATCAACCGTGCGCACGCCAGGTTTGAGGGCGCGGGTAAAAAAAGCATTGAAGGTTGGGTAGGCGGTTGGCTCGCTTTCCAGTGCTTCCTGCATATTGATCTGGTACTTGCGGGCAAAGACCTTGATAAAGGTGTTTTTTACCCAGCTGGCGCGACAGTCGGCCAGCAGGCCAACCAGGCGGGATAGAGCATGTTGTGGCAGCAGGTGTTGCAGTGCGATAAACAGTGTGTCTTTCAATGTGTCAGGTCCATAAACAGAAAGAGGGCCAGTTCAGTGTTCAACCGGCGTGTCAGGGTGGTTGCCCCATTCAAACCAGGAGCCGTCGTAACAGCGTACCTGAGTGAACCCAAGGTGCCGGGCGACCAGGTAGGTCAGGCCGGATCGGCGGTGGGTCTGGCAGTGAGTGATAATGCTTTTGTCCGGAGTAATCCCTTGTGCTGCCAGCAGGGCGAGCAGGCTGTTGCGAGATTTAATACGAAGGTTGTTGTCCGGGTCCAGCGCATCGGTCCATTCAAACCAGCAGGCGCCGGGGATATGGCCACCTTTCTGGGCGTTTATAATTTTTTCGCCATCGTATTCGGCTTTGGAGCGCGCATCCCAGATACAGCTATCAGGGTTGTTCTGCTGACTGTTGATAAAGGCGATATCGGCCAGTAACGCAGGATTGATGTGCGCCTCAAAAGTGCCAGACTGCGCAGTGTTATTGATCGTTTCCAGTGGCAGAGAAGCTGCTTTCCAGCTGTTCAGTAAACCATTGAGGAATGAGCAATCGGTATGGCCGACACAATGCAGTGTCCAGATCATCCGCCCGGCCAGCGCGCCGTTCTGGTCATCATAAACGACAACCTGGCGTCCTTTGCTAAGGCCCAGTTCGCTGAATAACTCACTTAACTGGCTGCTATTCGGGAGTTTGTTTGGTATCGGTTGCTGGCCGCAAAGCAGGCGGGCAGGGTCCAGGCGAATAGCGCCGGGTACGTGACCGAGCTGGTAGTTGTCTTCGCTGCTCAGATCCAGAATCAGCAAGGCTGGATTGTCCAGTTCTGCTGCCAGCTGGGATGGTTCAATGACAAGCGGGAGTGGCATGCCGGGCCCCTGATTTAACGATGATGGAACCTCGCATCATAACCTGCCGTTGGGGTGGCGACAAACGTAAACAGGCTCCGTTGCGGGAGCCTGTTATGTTGTTGTGCCTGGTTGCTGCAGGTCAGCTTTTACCGGTCATCCGTTTCAGTGACAGCGTTGCCGCTGAGCACAGGTAGCGGAAGCGTTCGTGGTGGAAGCTTGCCAGAATGGCATCATTGGCCGGGCTGTCGATATGTATCAGGCCAACCGCTTTGTTATCTAGCAAGATAGACATCAACATAGTGCCGTCGGCAGGGATCAGAGGGTGGTAGGCCTCAGGCAGCATGCGCAGCATCTCGGCACGATTTGGCTGAGTGATCCAGATACAGCTGGTTTTCTCTGTCAGTCGTTTGAACAGGCTGGGTACGTTCAGCTCAAAGTGCAGGTCTTCCAGTGGAAAATCCGGATTCATACCTAGCGATGTGCCGACCTGCATGGTGCGTTTGGAGGGCTGAACACGGTGGAAGATCACCCGCTTCATGCCCAGGCCGCGATGCAGGCCCTGGATCAGGGCCTGGAGTATATGGCGTGGCTCGGTATAAGCAGCATGGCCCTTGAGGAAGCGTTGTGCGGTATTGGCGTAAATATTCTGATCGCTAAACGCTGGAGCGGGTGGCTCTGCCTGAGTAATCTGCGCAGGTGCAGGCGTTTCTGTTGTGGTGTTCTGTGCTGCGGGTGGTTGCAGAGTGGTTTTGCTTACAACGGGGGCTGACAGCTCTGCGCTGGTCTGTTCACGTGGCTGAATAGGCTCGAGGGCTGTTTTCAGATATTGCTTGGCTTCCCGTGGTGATAGCTTGTAATGGGACTGAATACTTGAAGGTAATAGCAGCATTTCTGCAGCGGGTGTCAGGGTGCCTGGTACATGATACTGGCGTGAAGAGGTGACACAGTTCTGATGTAGTTCAGCGGCGGTGTGATCCAGTTCCGCTTTGAGGAAATCATTAAAGACCTCGACAACGCGAATGCTTTTTGGGTGATTCCAGCTAAGCGGTACGGTAAATGCGAGCCAATTGGCAATTTTTACCGGGAAGAATTTCTGCTGTACCAGGTGGTTTGTGGCACGGGTTTCTTCCTGACTCAGCCGTGCGTCATCCGTTGCGCGCAAGTTGAGATTAATCAACTGCTCACGACTGGGGGATTTTTCGTGATCCAGACTTTCTGAGGCCAGCGGAGAGAGTTGCCAGGTATCAATGAGGGCGCGGGACAGTTCCTGGATAGTACAACCCAGTACATCGGTTTCGGCCAGTACATTGTCGATGCCTTCTTCGCGCATCTTGACCTGGATCTTGCTCATATGCAGAGGTGCGTGTAACCACAGTGCCCAGTGACCTATACCGTAGAACAACGCGGCCAGGTAGGTTTCTTCGGCAAATAGCGCGTTGCGCTTATGGCTCAGGTAAAACGCCTGGGCTGCCGCGTGGTGGCTATTCGCGATGGCGCGAAAATACATCTTCTGCGCCACACTGGTTGGGTTCAGTTTTAACGCGGGAACACTGTGCACCGCCTCGGTAATATTATCCATGCCCAGACTGTGTACAGCGTGATCCAGCCCGGTAACTTCAGATCCTTTGAGATGATGCAGCGCCGCAGCCTTACGGACAATGGCCAGAGCCAGAACGGGGTCGAGCCGGATCAGCTTGCTCAGTTCTGCAAGCGTGGTAGCGTCGCTGCGCAATTTCTTGCGCAGTTTCATCTGGATACTGTTGCGAACTGAGAGTGGCTTGTCTTTTAGAAAAGCCACCCAGGTGTCGATCCCCTGTGGGGTGTCTACTGCTGCGTTCATAAGGTTTACTTGCTTCTCCGGGCAAGTTAAGTTCCTGGCGGATGTCGGGCTCGTCAGGATCTGATCGTTTTTGTCTGTTCTTCTAGCGCTGACAGTATATGCCAGTAACTGGCCCAGCGGGCTTCACTTATTTTGCCTTCAGCGACGGCATCTTTAAAGATACAACCGGGTTCTTTCTGGTGGTTACAGTCACGGAAACGACAGGTGCCGGCAAAATCGCTGAATTCAGTAAATCCACTCATCAGATCCTCAGGCTCTATATGCCAGAGAGCAAATTCCCGAATTCCTGGGGAATCAATCAGATCGCCACCGCTGGGGAAGTGAAACAGCCGGGCAGTCGTGGTTGTGTGTTTGCCTTTACGCGTCTGTTCCGACAGTGCGCCGGTCTTCAGATCAACGCCAGGTAGCAGGGCATTGATCAGTGAAGATTTACCAACACCGGACTGGCCAACAAATACACTGATGCGATTATTCAGTGTTTGGGTCAGCTCTTCCAGCCCTGCTTTGCTGGAAGCTGATGCATGTAGTACCTGATAACCAATATCACGGTAGGACTGGGTCAGGTTATCCAGCTGCTGGCGGTTATCGTCAGTTAGCAGATCTGCTTTATTTATCAGCAGAATGGGCTCAATGTCACTCAGCTCAGCGGCCACGAGGTAGCGGTCGACCAGGTTGGCAAAGGGTTCCGGTTCAACCGCAATGGTAATGACAATAAAGTCGATATTGGCAGCCACTGGCTTTAGCTCGCCGTGGTTGTTGGGCCGCATCAGCGCCCCTTTACGGGGCAGGGCTGCGACGACAACGCCATGCTCTTTGCCCGCGCGCCAGATGACCCTGTCACCGGTAACCAGCTGCCCCAGGTGGGTACGCATATGGCAACGGATGATTTCACCGCTACGCTCACCCTCAAGTGCTTCAACGTCTACCTGACGGCCAAAGTGAGAGATGATCAGGCCCTGTTGTTCGGGCCCCAGATCGCCGCCTTCCAGCGCTGCATCAAGCTTTTCATCACGCTTTGAAGCACGCTCTGTGCGCTCCTGCTGTATTTTATCTATACGCCAGGCCTGGCGGCGGTTCACTTTTCGTTTTGCCATAGGGGTGCTATTTACCTCACTAGCGCCTGTTATCGACTTGTTGACCCGAAGCTTGAGTTTAAAACTGAATCTCGCAGTTTAATTAACCTGCTCAACATTAGTGGCCCAGGTCAAAGCTGAGTTATTCTATTACACATCATACTGAATACGGGTGTGTTTTCTATGATCGTGAAAATACGCTCAAAATAATGGGGAGATTCGCGCATGGCGCAAAAACAGAACCTGATCTGGGTTGATCTTGAAATGACCGGGCTTAACCCGGAACGGGATCAGATCATCGAGATCGCTACAATCGTGACCGATGCGCACCTGAATGTGCTGGCTGAAGGGCCTGCTATGGCTATTTTTGCGACGGATGAACTGCTGGATGGCATGGATGAGTGGTGCACCACGCATCATGGTGCATCAGGCCTTACGCAGCGGGTTAAAGACAGCAAAATATCGGCACTGGAAGCTGAGGCGAAAACAATGGAGTTTTTAGCGCCGTGGGTTGAGCAGGGTGCGTCGCCGTTATGTGGGAATAGTGTGCACCAGGATCGTCGTTTCCTGGTGAAATATATGCCAAAGCTGGAAGCTTACTGCCACTACCGAAATATTGATGTGAGCACGGTAAAAGAGCTGGCAAAGCGCTGGGCACCGGATATGGCCAATGGCCTGAAAAAACAGGGTGCGCATCTGGCGCTGGATGATATCCGTGAATCCATCGAAGAGCTGAAATACTACCGCGAGCACTTTTTTAAATTCTGAACCCGTCGCGCTTTAGTAACGCTGTATCCGCTTCTGCTGACGTGGGTCCATGATAGGTAGCGGTTGTGCGGCTTCGCCATTACGTTGAGCCAGTTGCTCAAGCGCCCAGCTGGCATGCTCCTGGACAATTTCGGAGGGGTGGCTCAGCCGGGTACGTAATGCTGCGTCAATCTCCGCGCCCCCTCTGCTGTTTCCTAGTGCAACGGCAATATTACGCAGCCAGCCAATATGGCCAGTGCGGCGGATCGCGGAGCCTTCGGTCTTGCTTAAAAAGGTTGCTTCATCCCAGCTAAACAGTGACACCAGGGTACTGTTGTCCAGTTTTTGCCTTGGCTGGTAGTCCGGCTCCTGGGTGGTGGTGCTGAAGCGGTTCCAGGGGCAGATAAGCTGACAGTCGTCACAGCCAAAAATTCGATTGCCCATCAATGGCCGCAACTCCAGCGGAATACTGCCGTTTAACTCTATGGTCAGGTAGGAAATACAGCGTCGGGCATCCAGTATATAGGGGCCGACAAAGGCGCGGGTCGGGCAAATGTCCAGGCAGGCAGTGCACTGGCCGCAGTGTTCTTCGGTATAAGGTGGGTCGATCGGCAGTGGCAGATCGACAAACAGCTCGCCGAGAAAGAACAGCGAGCCGGCTTGTCGGTTGAGTAGCAGGCTGTGTTTGCCGATCCAGCCCAGTCCGGCTTCGCGGGCCAGTGGTCGCTCCATTACCGGGGCGCTATCGACAAAAGCCCGGTAACCCAGTTCACCTATACGTTCCTCCAGCCACTTCCCTAACTGTGTTAACCGCTTGCGCATAACTTTATGGTAATCCCGGCCCAGGGTGTAGCGAGCCAGATAGGCTTTACCATCGTCAGCCAGGGTCTCGGCGGGGGCTGTACCCGGGGGCAGGTAATCCATCCGCACACAGATAATACGCTGGGTGCCGGGGACCAGTTCAGCAGGGTTCAGCCGTTTTTCAAAATGATTTTCCAGATAACTCATTTCTCCCTGGTAGCCTTCGTTTAGCCACTGCTGCAAACGTTCCTTTTCCATCTGCATATCGGGAAGGGTGATGCCGCACTGAGCGAAGCCCATCTCTATGGATTTGGCTTTCAATTCGTCGCGCAGTTGTTCCAGTGAGGCTGTATTGGTCATTAGGTTGATATCTGGCTATTGATCAGGGCTGACGGAGGTGGCTTTTTATGTTGTTGATGCGATCCATTATACTGGCTGAAACCCCTGAGAGGCTGTAGTCCATGAGACAACACAACGCATACTTGCCGAGCGCATTATACACGGCAGAACAGACCCAGTGTCTGGATCGAACCGCGGTCAGCGAAGGTGTTCCCGGTTTTCGGCTGATGCAGCGGGCGGCGCAGAGTGCCTTTAGCACCCTGCAGGCTCGCTGGCCACAGCTGAAAAAGTTGACCCTGCTGTGCGGTGGGGGTAACAACGGTGGTGATGGGCTGGTGATGGCGGTGCTGGCGGTGCAGCAGGGGATGAGTGTGCAGGTGCTGACGCTGGGGGATAACTATGCTGCCGGGCTGCAGGGCGAAGCGCTGGAGGCCTGGCAGCTGCTGTGTGATGAAGGGGTTGATACGCTGCCATGGCAGCCCGATGTGCGCTTCAGTGGTGAATTACTGGTGGATGCCATGCTGGGGGCCGGGTTGACTGGACCGGTGCGGGGGCTTTACCAGCAGGCAATCCGTCGGGTAAACCGCTGCGCGCTACCGGTGCTGGCGGTTGATATTCCGTCTGGCTTGTGTGCGGATACCGGTGCGGTGCTGGGTGAGGCGGTGATCGCGGATTTGACGGTCAGCTTTATTGGCCTTAAACGTGGTTTGCTGACTCACCAGGCCGGCGGCCATGTTGGCGAGCTTAAATTTGACAGTCTGCGAGTGGCTGAGGCCGTGTATGACCAGGTGCCTGTCAGTCTGTTTCGTACCGGCCCCGATGACTTGCGCGAGCGTCTGCGGCCCCGTGCCCGTGATGCCCATAAAGGGAGCCACGGTCGGGTGCTGGTGGTGGGCGGTGATACCGGCATGGGCGGTGCGGCGTTAATCGCTGCACAGGCGGCAGCACGTTGTGGTGCCGGACTGGTTACTCTGGCGACCCAGGCGGAACATGTGACCGCATCACTGGTGCGCTGCCCTGAAGTGATGGTCAAGCCGGTGCGCAGTGGCCAGGGTCTGTTGCCGTTACTGGAAAATACTGATGTGGTCGTGGTTGGGCCGGGTCTGGGGCAGCGCGCCTGGGGCGACCAGCTCTTACAGCAGGTGCTGAAGACCTCGATCCCTGTGGTGCTGGATGCCGATGCGCTGAATATGTTGTGTACGACGCCAGCTTTGCAGGGGTTAAGGAAGGATCACTGGATTCTGACACCACATCCGGGTGAAGCGGGCCGTTTGCTTGACGAGTCGGTGGCAACACTGCAAGCTGACCGGTTTGCGGCTGTGAATCATTTGCAGCAGCGCTATGGCGGGGTGGTCATCCTCAAAGGCCCAGGCACTCTGATGGATGACGGCGAAGCGCAGTATCTGTGTAGTGCCGGTAACCCGGGCATGGCCACGGGCGGGATGGGTGATTTGCTTTCCGGTATTATTGGTGCGCTGCTGGCGCAGGGGTTAAGCCAGAGTGATGCGGCGCGCTTAGGTGTTTACCTGCACGCGACGGCTGCGGATCGCTGTGCTGCCCGTCAGGGCGAACGAGGCTTGCTGGCAACTGATTTGCTGGCAGAACTTCCGATGTTGTTGAACGGATTAGATGAATGAGTGAACAATACCCGGTATTTGGCTGTGAGGCCCATGGTGAACCGGCAATGGTAGAGGTTGGCCTTGCGCTGGGTGAAAGCTGCGCCACCGGTGGCGTGGTGTTTTTACTGGGCGACCTGGGGATGGGTAAAACCACTATGGCTCGCGGTGTACTGGCGGCCTTTGGTCATCAAGGCAGGGTTAAGAGCCCGACTTATACACTGGTCGAGCCCTATGACACGGACAAAGGGATGGTCTATCACTTTGATCTTTACCGTCTGGCTGACCCCGAAGAGCTGGAATACCTTGGTATCCGTGACTACTTTGATCCGGCAGCGCTCTGTCTGATTGAATGGCCAGCACGGGGGAAGGGGGCTTTACCTGCCCCGGATCTGGAATTATCGATTTCATTGAAAGATGAAGGACGCTGCCTGCAATGGCAGGCAAAAACGGCGCGAGGTGTTCAGATGGCTGAGCATCTCGCGCAGCGAATTGAATTGACAGGACAGGGTTGAATACTGGGAATGGGAATTGCGTGGTTTGCACCTGCCTGGCTTAAAAGGCTGACAATCTGGATGTTATTGATGCTGCTTCCTGCTTTGGTGCAGGCAGCGTCCGTCAAGAATGTGCGAATGTGGCTGGCACCGGATCACGCACGGCTGGTGTTTGACCTCAGTGGGCCTGTGACGCATAAACTGTTTACCCTGCAAGGCCCTGACCGGCTGGTACTGGATATACCCCGGAGTCAGTTGAAAACTCAATTGAGCCGGGTCAGCCTGGCGAAAAGCCCGATCAGTGCGATGCGCAGTGCTAAAAAAGGTAGCACCTTACGTATTGTGCTGGATTTGAAAGAGTCGATCCGGCCTCGCAGTTTTGAGCTCAAGCCCAATGATCAGTATGGCCACCGACTGGTGGTGGATCTCTATCGAAAATCGCAGAAAGCCAGCCCGCCGGTGAAATCTGCAGCGGTTAATCAGCAGCGTAATATTATTGTCAGTATTGATGCTGGTCATGGCGGGGATGATCCAGGGGCGCTGGGGCCTGGTCGGGTACGTGAAAAAGATGTGGTGCTGGCGATCGCCAGGCGGCTGAAGACTTTGCTGGATAAAGAACCTGGCTTCAAAGGTGTTATGACGCGCAGTGGGGATTACTACATCAGCTTGCGAGGGCGTACCCGACTGGCGCGTAAAAAGAATGCAGATATGTTTGTGTCTATTCATGCGGATGCCTTTAAAAACCCGCGTGCCAAGGGTGCCTCTGTCTGGGTACTTTCTCCCAGGGGGGCCAGTAGTGAGATGGGCCGCTGGCTGGCGAGGCGAGAGAACGCAACCGATCTGATCGGTGGTGTTGGCAGTGTATCGCTGGATGATAAGAATAAAGTACTAAAAAGTGTGCTGCTGGATATGTCGATGACCGCCAGTCGTGCAGATAGCCGTGATGTTGGCAGTAATATCCATCGTAATATTGCCCGCTTTGCCAAAATGCATAAAAAGCATGTGGAACAGGCGGGTTTTGTCGTACTCAAGTCGCCGGATATTCCGTCGATCCTGGTGGAAACCGGTTTTATCTCCAACCCGGATGAAGCGCGGAAGCTGAAAACGGCCAGTTATCAGCGCAAAATGGCTGACGCGATTTTCCGTGGTATCAAAGCGCATTTTTACAATAAGCCGCCCGCACATAGCTGGGTTGCCTGGAAAAAGCGCGGAGGCAAAGGCAGATCACAAGTGGTGCTGCCTGTGGTGGCGTCGAAGCCTGTAGCAGCGGGCTCCAGCCGTTACAAGGTTGTCTCTGGTGACAGTCTGTCGCGGATTGCCAGCCGCCATGGAATGAGCGTGGCACGGCTTAAGGCCATGAATAATCTGACCAGCAACACGGTGCGTAAAGGTCAGTGGCTGACGGTCGCTAGTGGCTCAGCAAAGGTTCGACGCCCTGTTTCGCAGCCTACAAGCCGTTATAAGGTAGTGCGTGGTGATAGTCTGTCTCGTATTGCCAGCCGTCATGGTATGACGTTGTCTCAGCTGAAATCGATGAATAAGTTGCGCAGTAATACGGTCAAAGTAGGGCAAAGACTTAGAGTGAAAGCCCGGCCTGCGCCACCACCAGTGGTCCGATATAAAGTTGTCTCGGGTGACAGTCTGTCCCGTATTGCCAGTCGTCATGGTGTTTCGTTGTCGGCTCTGAAAGCGGCGAACCGTCTGGCGAGCAACAGTATCCGTATTGGGCAGGTTTTACGTATTCCTGCCAGCTGATTGAGTGAAGTTATGAAGCGTATTCACCTGTTATCGCCGAGGCTGGCGAACCAGATTGCCGCCGGTGAGGTGGTTGAGCGCCCAGCCTCGGTGGTCAAAGAACTGCTGGAAAACAGTCTGGATGCGGGCGCCAGCAAAATCGATATTGAAATCGAGCAGGGCGGGGTCAAACTGATCCGGCTGCGTGATAATGGTTATGGTATCGAAAAAGATGATCTGCCACTGGCGCTCAGTCGCCATGCGACATCCAAAATTCAGGTGCTGGAAGATCTGGAAGCGGTGGTCAGTCTGGGTTTTCGGGGGGAGGCGCTGGCCTCTGTCAGCTCAGTCTCACGGTTGACGCTTACTTCAAGGCGGCAGGAATCTGACGCGGGCTGGCAGGTGCAAACCGAAGGCCGGGACATGGAAGCTACAGTTTCACCTGCTGCTCATCCGCAGGGGACAACTGTTGAAGTGCGGGATCTGTTTTTTAATACCCCGGCCCGACGCAAGTTCATGAAAACGGAGAAAACTGAATTCCGCCACCTGGAAGAGGTGGTCAAGCGATTGGCGCTTAGTCGGTTTGATGTCAGTTTTACCCTCAGCCATAACGGTCGGGTGATTCACCAGTTACGCAGTGGTGATAATCCGATGGACCGGGAGCGGCGTATCGCCGGGGTCTGTGGGTCGGCCTTTATCGATCAGTCTCTCAAGGTGGATGTGGCCGCTGAGGCATCGGGCTTGCGGCTCAGTGGCTGGATGGGAATGCCGACGTTCTCACGCAGCCAGTCGGATCTGCAATATTTCTTTGTTAACGGCCGAATTATCCGCGATAAAGTGGTTAACCACGCGGTACGCCAGGCGTACCAGGATGTGCTTTACCATGGTCGCCATCCTGCCTATGTGTTGTATCTGGAGCTGGACCCGGCGCTGGTCGATGTCAACGTTCACCCGACCAAGCATGAAGTGCGCTTTCGCGAAAGCCGACTGGTGCATGATTTTGTGTTTCGTACCCTGCATCGAGTGATTGCCGACGTGCGGCCGGATGATACAACGGCACCGGGGTATAACAGCCAGGTATTGGCATCCGCGCCGGGTCAGGTGGCGGATGCCAGTACCCACTTTGAGCAGACGCCGATGAGCCTGAACCCTGCACCGCCCTCAGCGCCGGTCAGTGCTGATGTTTCACCCGCGAGTGGTGGGGAGTTTAACGGTGGTGGTGCAGGTTATGCAGGCGCTGGTTTTCAGCGTAGTGGCGTATCACCCTCGAGGGTGCGGGAGCAGGTCAGTGCGTATGGTGTGTTACATGAGTCCGTTGCCGGACCTGCTGGCGCTGCTCAGGCGTTGCCTCAGGGCAGTGAAGCGTTGCCGCCGCTGGGGTACGCTGTGGGCCAGGTACACGGTATTTATGTCCTGGCGCAAAATGCAACCGGGATGGTGGTTGTCGATATGCATGCAGCGCATGAACGCATTGTTTATGAGCGCATGAAAGCCGCTTATGAAACCGATGTGGTCAGATCGCAGCCGCTACTGGTGCCTGCCTCAATGGCCGTCAGCAGTCGCGAGGCTGATTGCGCTGAAGAGCAGTCAGCGGTATTTGAAAAACTTGGCTTCAAGCTGCAGCGCCTGGGTGAGGAAACCCTGGTGGTGCGTCAGGTGCCGGTGGCACTGGCCAAAGCCAATGTAGAGCAGCTGATTCGTGACGTACTGGGCGATATGTTGATGGTTGGCAGTAGCAGCCGGATTGAACGAAGCATTAACGAGCTGCTGGGCACGATGGCGTGTCATGGTGCGGTACGGGCTAACCGGCAGCTGACACTGCCTGAAATGAATGGTCTGTTACGAGATATGGAGCAGACGGAGCGAAGCGGTCAGTGTAACCATGGTCGACCGACCTGGACCCAGCTGACGATGGCTGAGCTAGATAAGTTGTTTATGCGAGGGCAGTAAGCGGTGACGCTACCGGTAATTTTTTTGATGGGGCCAACGGCCTCAGGTAAAACGCAATTGGCGATGGATCTGCACGATACCCTGGGTGCGGAGATTGTCAGCGTTGATTCGGCGATGATCTATCGCGATATGAATATCGGCACAGCCAAACCGACAGCGGATGAACTGTCGTCTTATCCGCATCGGTTGATTAACCTGCGTGATCCTGCTGAAGTTTATTCAGCAGCTGAGTTTCGTCAGGATGCACTGGCTGAAATCGCCGAGATTCATAGCGCGGGTAAAATTCCGTTGCTAACCGGCGGTACCATGCTGTATTTCCATGCTTTGCAAAAGGGCCTGGCTAACTTGCCAGAGGCTGACCCGCAAGTGCGCGCGCGCCTGTTACAGGAGGCGGGTGAAAAAGGCTGGCCAGCGTTGCATGCCCGGTTGGCAGAGTTTGATCCGGTATCCGCTCAGCGGCTCAGCCCGAATGACTCGCAGCGTTTGCAGCGGGCACTTGAAGTGTATGAAATTAGTGGCCGTACGTTAACGGACCATTGGGCAGAGCAGGAAGCGCAGGAATTACCGTTTCCGGTGGTCTCTATGGCAGTAATGCCACAGGATCGGGCAGAATTACACCGCCGAATTGCTCAGCGTTATCAAATAATGCTGGAGCAGGGCTTTGTTGCTGAGGTTGAAGCGCTCCATGCACGGGGGGATCTGACGGTGGAGATGCCGTCCGTACGGTGTGTGGGTTATCGCCAGGTATGGGAGTATCTGCAGGGTGGCTGGGATCACGATACGATGGTGGAAAAAGGTATTATTGCCACCCGTCAGCTGGCAAAACGTCAGATAACCTGGCTGCGCAGTTGGCCTGATCTGCACTGGCTGGATACTCATGACCGAAATTTGCGTGACAACGCCTTGAAATTAATAGACTCAGCCATTATATAATGGCGTATTGTTCTGCAGTGTAACGGGTGTTTAACGGTGCCGCCTCTGGGCCCACATTTGTACTCGTCTGTATTCTGCAGGCACTAAAATTATAACGAATAATCATATTTTTCAGGAAGGAGTTTGCAAATGTCTAAAGGGCAGTCTTTACAAGACCCTTATCTCAACGTTTTGCGCAAAGAGCGCATTCCAGTTTCTATCTTTCTGGTTAACGGTATCAAGCTGCAGGGGCAGATCGAGTCTTTCGATCAGTTCGTTATTCTGCTGAAAAACACCGTAAGCCAGATGGTTTACAAACACGCTATCTCAACTGTGGTACCGGCACGTCCGGTAAAATTGCCACAGGCTGACGAAAAGCCTGCTAGCTGAGGTCTTCATTGTTCTTTGAGCGCCCGGAGTCTGGCGAGTGCGCCATACTCGTTCATATCGAATTTTCTGACGCTGCTGATCAGGAAAGTCCCCGAGAGCTCGAAGAGCTTGCCTTATCAGCTGGTGCTGACCCGGTCGCGTTTCTGACCGGGTCTCGCAACCAGCCCAGCCCCAAGTTTTTTCTGGGCACCGGTAAGCTCGATGAGCTAAATCAACTGGTGCAGCTGCACGAAGCCGAAGTTGTTATCTTCAACCATGCGCTGGCACCGGGTCAGGAACGTAATATCGAGCGTGAGATTCAATGTCGCGTGCTCGATCGTACCGGTCTGATTCTGGATATTTTTGCCCAGCGCGCCCGGACCCATGAAGGTAAATTACAGGTCGAGCTGGCGCAGCTTGAGCATATGTCGACCCGTCTTGTACGCGGCTGGACCCACCTTGAACGACAGAAAGGTGGTATCGGTTTGCGTGGGCCTGGTGAGACTCAGCTTGAGACTGACCGTCGTCTGTTACGTGCACGCATCAAGAGTATTCATGCCCGGCTGGAACGTGTCCGCCGTCAGCGTGACCAGAGTCGTCGTGCGCGTCAGCGCGCAGAAATACCGACTCTGTCGCTGGTGGGCTATACCAACGCGGGGAAATCAACCCTGTTTAATGCGATTACCCATTCTTCTGTGTATGTCGCTGATCAGTTATTTGCAACGCTGGATCCAACTCTGCGGCGGATTGACGTGGCTGATGTGGGGCCTGCGATTCTGGCGGATACCGTTGGCTTTATTCGTCATCTGCCACATAAACTGGTGGAAGCTTTTCGAGCGACGTTGCAGGAAACCATCGATGCTACCTTGCTGTTGCATGTCATTGACTGCCATGATGAAGAGCGGCAAAACAATGTTGAGCAGGTGGAAGAGGTGTTACACGAGATTGGTGCCATCGAGGTGCCAATGTTACAGGTGTATAACAAGCTCGATCTGTACGGTGGTCAGCCAGCACGTATTGACCGTAATAGCGATGGTGAACCGGTACGTGTCTGGGTGTCGGCGGTAACGGGCGAAGGCCTTGAATTACTGGCGCAGGCGATTAGTGAGCGACTGGCTGATGATGTTTATCAGCAGCAGATCTGTTTACAGCCTCAGGAAGGCCAGCTAAGGGCGCAGCTGTATGCGCGCAATGCGGTGGTTTCTGAGCAGGTTGATGAACAAGGACAGATCCAGCTGGATGTCCGTTTGCAGCGTAAGCACATGCTGCAAATTTTGAGCCGATTAGGGATAGATCCGAAACGATTTATATCAGTTGAGGTCAACTGATTAGGCCGGGGGTGCGATTGATGCTTGCGCCTGATGTTGGTACTACCTACAATTTTTTGCATTCACTCAAGCTTTTGTACGGAGAATTCTATGGCTTGGAATGAGCCTGGCGGCAATGGCGATAACCACGATCCCTGGCGTAACGGGAAAAATCGTGGTGGCAAACGTGGCGATGATCAGGGACCGCCGGATCTGGACGAAGCGCTGCGTAAGCTACAGGACAAGATGAATGACATCTTTGGGGGCTCTGGTAAAAAGCAGGGGCCGGGTCACGGTGGAGGCGGCGATGGTTCCGGCTCAGCTGGTGGTTCAGGTTTCTTCTGGCTGGTACTGGTGCTGGCTGCATTATTCTGGGGGGGGATGGGATTTTATACCGTCGACCAGCAGGAACGTGGTGTAGTGCTGCGTCTGGGTAAATTCTACGAGGTCGTTAACCCCGGCCTGCAGTGGAATCCACCGATGATTGATGATGTAAGCAAGGTCAATGTGACCCGCTTACGGACCCATGATCACAGTGCGCTGATGCTGACAGAAGACGAGAACATCGTTGATGTCGAAGTAACGGTACAGTACAAAATTCTTGACCCTAAGGCTTATCAGCTGAACGTAAGGGATCCAGAAAACAGTCTGACCCAGGCATCTGAGTCGGCATTGCGTTCAGTGGTGGGTACTTCTGAAATGCACTCCATTCTGACCGAAGGTCGTGAGGCACTGGCGATCCAGATGCAGTCTGACCTGCAAAATCTGATGAATGATTATGTGACTGGCCTGTCGATCATCAAGGTTAATATCAAAAACGCTCAGGCGCCGAGTCAGGTGCAGGATGCGTTCGATGATGTGATCAAGGCACGAGAAGACGAGCAGCGGGTGAAAAACGAAGCTGAATCCTATGCTAACTCGGTGGTGCCTGAGGCCCGTGGTGTGGCTCAGCGTATTCTCGAAGAAGCCAACGCTTACCGCGAGGAAGTTGTGGCACGAGCAGAAGGTGAATCTCAGCGTTTCAGCGCACTGTTGAACGAGTATGAAAAAGCACCTGTCGTAACCCGTGAACGTCTGTACCTGGATGCCATGGAAAAGGTTATGACCGGCAATCCAAAAGTACTGGTTGATGTTGAGGGTGGCAATAACATGATGTATCTGCCACTGGATAAGCTGGTGAATCAATCTGAACAGGGTCGATCCCTGTCGCCATCGGGTAGCAATAGCCCGGTACGCCTGGACGACGAAAGTCTGCGCCAGGTAACCAATCAGGTTATTGATCAGATCACGCGTCAGCGTCAGGTTATTAACCGTCGGGAGGGTCGACAATGAAACCGAGATCTCTCTATGGGCTGATTGCTGCGCTGGTTCTGGTGCTGATCGGGTCCAAGTCCTTATACATAGTTAAAGAAACTGAGCGTGCGGTATTGCTGAAGTTTGGTGAGATTGTGAATGCTGATGTGGAGCCTGGTCTGCACTTCAAATTTCCACTGATCAACGTAGTTCGCAAGTTCGATTCACGAGTGGTGACGCTGGATACGCGGCCGCAGGCTTACCTGACACTGGAGAAGAAGCGTCTGATCGTTGACTCCTATGTGAAATGGCGAGTAGCGGAAGTACAGAAGTTCTATACCGCGACCTCGGGTGATGAGTTCCGTGCCGCGGAGCTGCTGTCTACCCGGGTTGAAGGCGAGCTGCGTAACCAGTTTGGTGAGCGTACGCTGACCGAAGTTGTCTCTGGGCAGCGTGAAGAAGTGATGGCGGATGTTATTGCCAAGCTTAGCGCTCTGACGCAGTCGGAGCTGGGTGTTGAGGTGGTAGATGTGCGTATCAAGCGTATTGACCTGCCAGCTGAGGTATCCAACTCGGTGTATGAGCGTATGCGTACTGAGCGTGAGCGTCTGGCCCGTGAGCTTCGCTCCCGTGGTAAGGAGCTGGCCGAAGGTATCCGTGCTGATGCAGACCGTCAGAAGACGGTTATCGAGGCTGAGGCATATCGTGAATCTGAGCTGTCACGTGGTGAAGGGGATGCGAATGCGGCCCGGATCTATGCTGACGCTTATAGCCAGGATCCCGAGTTCTACTCATTCCACCGTAGCTTGCAGGCATACCGTAATGCCTTCGGTCAGGGTGGTAATGTCATGCTGCTTAAGCCTGATAGCGACTTTTTCAAGTACCTGGGAAAGCCTGTCAACAGCGGTGGTTAGTTGGCTAAAAAAAGTGCGGCTACGGGGGCTGTAATCACCCGTAGTCGTGTTAGAATACCGCAAACCGGGCCTTGACCCGGTTTTTTTGTGTGGCAATACCCGGAGGCGCGCGGCCATGAGTGAACAATTCTGGCAGGCGTTAGCGGCAGGGCTGGCGTTGATGTTGATTTTTGAGGGCGTGATTCCGTTCCTCTATCCACTGCGCTGGCGACAGCTGGTTGAACAGTTGTCGCAGGTCAGTAACCATGCGCTACGCATGATGGGACTGGTCTCCATGTTGCTTGGTGTATTGCTGTTGTACTGGATTCGCTGATCGAGAAACGAGGGAAACGCATGGCTCTGGCTGATCGCTGGCTATTACCCGATGGTGTAAAAGAAGTTCTGGCACCTGATGCTTATCATATCGAGACGCTCCGTCGTCGCGTGCTGGATCTGTATCATCACTGGGGCTACGATCTGGTGATGCCGCCATTGATGGAGCACCTTGACTCATTGCTGACGGGTGTTGGTCGTGATCTCGATCTGAACACATTCAAGCTGACCGATCAGCTGACCGGTCATACGCTGGGCGTTCGCGCTGATATTACGCCTCAGGTCGCTCGTATTGATGCCCATCGCATGGATACTCAGGGTGCCAACCGCCTGAGCTACTGTGGTTCCGTGTTGCATACCCGTTCTGCTGAGCCGCTGGCCTCGCGTAACCCAATGCAAATTGGTGCTGAGCTCTATGGCCATGCCGGTATCGAAAGCGAGATTGAAGTAATCTCGCTGATGCTGGAAACCCTGGCGGTGGTGAAAGCAAATACAGAGCTGAGTCTGGATCTGGGGCATGTGGATATCTTCCGTGGCCTGATGCAGGTTGCGGGTCTGAGTGATGCTCAGCAGGATGAATACCGCGATATCCTGGCGCGTAAAGCGCTACCGGAGCTGGATCTGTTTGTCGCGCAAATCACAGATGAGCAGGTGCGTCATTGGCTGGGCCGGTTGCCGCGCCTGACTGGTGGTGTTGAGATGCTGGAATCTGCCCGTCAGGTATTGTCCGGTGCGCCAGCGTCTGTATCGCAGGCTGTGCTGTATCTGCAGCAGCTGGCTGAGCAGCTGCAGAGCCGCTATCCACAGCTGGATCTGTATTTTGATTTGAGTGAGTTGCGTGGTTATAACTATCATACGGGCGTAGTGTTCGCAGCTTATGTGCCAACCCACGGTCAGGCGATCGCCAAAGGTGGTCGTTATGATGACATCGGGCGTGATTTTGGTCGTGCCCGTGCTGCAACAGGGTTCAGTTGCGATCTGAAAATTCTATCTGAGCTGTCACAAGAAACAGTACAGACTGATGCAGTTGTCCTGGCACCAGCCGGTGATGATGCAACTCTTTTACAGGCGATTCGTGACCTGCGTATGCAGGGTCAGCGGGTTGTTCAGACGCTGCCAGGTGCAGCGTCAGAAGATGGCTGCAGCCAACAGTTACTGCAGCGTGATGGGCAGTGGGTTGTCGCTCAGCGATAAACCCGGTTAACTAACTCAATTATCTCTAGAAGGCAACAATGGGTAGAAACGTCGTCGTTTTGGGAACCCAGTGGGGTGACGAAGGTAAAGGCAAGATCGTCGACCTGCTGACCGATCAGGCAGCAGCGGTGGCTCGCTTTCAAGGCGGTCACAACGCCGGTCACACGCTGGTTATCGATGGTGAGAAGACAGTTCTTCACCTGATTCCGTCTGGTATCCTGCGTGAAAACGTAATGTGTCTCATCGGTAACGGCGTAGTGCTGTCACCCGAAGCACTGCTGAAAGAGATCAAAGGGCTGGAAGACGCCAATGTGCCAGTGCGCGAACGTTTGCGTCTGAGCCCGGCTTGCCCACTGATCCTGCCATGTCATGTCGCTCTTGATCAGGCGCGTGAAGTTGCGCGCGGTAATGCCAAAATTGGTACTACTGGTCGTGGTATTGGTCCGGCATATGAAGACAAGGTTGCGCGTCGTGGTCTGCGTCTGGCAGATCTGATGGATGCGGAGTTGTTCGCGCAGAAGTTAAAAGAAGTTCTGGAATACCATAACTTCATGCTGCAGAACTACTACAACGCTGAACCGGTTGATTACGATACGGTGCTGGCGGATACGCTGGCCATGGGTGAGCAGCTGCGTCCGATGGTGACGGATGTTACCGCGATGCTGCATGATCTGCGTAAATCTGGTGAGCACATCATGTTTGAAGGTGCTCAGGGTTCTCTGCTGGATATCGATCACGGTACATACCCGTATGTAACGTCATCCAACACAACCGCTGGTGGTGTCTCTACCGGTAGTGGTTTTGGCCCGCTGTACCTGGATTACGTACTGGGTATCACCAAGGCTTACACCACCCGTGTTGGCAGTGGCCCATTCCCGACTGAGCTGGATTGTGAGGTGGGCGTGCGCTTGGCTGAGCGTGGTCACGAGTTCGGTTCTACGACTGGTCGTGCCCGTCGTTGTGGCTGGTTTGATGCGGTTGCGCTTAAGCATGCGATCCAGATCAACTCCATTTCTGGTATCTGTCTGACCAAGCTGGACGTACTGGATGGCTTGGAAACGATCAAGATCTGTATCGGTTATCAGGATGCTGATGGCAATACTGTAACCTCTCTGAACGGCAGTGAAGACTACGAAGTAGTAACGCCTGTCTACGAAGAGATGCCAGGCTGGACTGAGTCCACGGTAGGTGCGCAGACTGTTGACGCGCTGCCAGCTGCGGCACGGGCGTACATCAAGCGTTTGGAAGTATTGTGTGAAGCGCCGGTGGATATCATTTCTACCGGTCCGGATCGCGTTGAAACCATCGTGCTGCGTAATCCATACGACGCCTGATCTGTTTCAGAAGCATAAAAAAACCCGGCTATGTAAATAGCCGGGTTTTTTTTGTGTCTGCGTCGGCTTAGCAACCCCGGTTGGGGTTGCGTGGCCTTTTGCTTAGCTCAGTTCAGGTGTTACGGCTGGGCGTAAATTCTGCAGCAGTGCTTTTAGCATTTTAGGGTTGGCCGCAATCAGGTGTCCCAGGTTGCGGTAGTTACTGCCGCCGTTAAGGTCGGCAACCAGGCCGCCTGCTTCCTGTACCAGTAGCAGTGCTGCTTCAAATTCAGGTTCGGACAGGCCGAGCTGGAAGAAGCCGTCTGCGCGACCAGCGGCCAGGTTGGCCAGGTTCAGTGCTGCGGAGCCTGCATTATTGATGCTTGCGTTCGCCATGTTGATGCTTTTGAACATCTCAAGGTAGGCATTCAGGTGGCCTTTATCGCTGCCGCGGTTAAAGAAACCGGAGCCGATTGCGCTACCTTCAATAGTACGGTTGCTGCCAACACGCAGACGTTTGCCGTTCAGGTGGGCACCGTAACCACGACTAGCCGTGAATTCTTCAGCTGTCATCGGGTTCAGGACGATAGCGTGTTCCAGGCGGTCGCGCTGGTAGCCAGCAATGCACAGGGCAAAGTTTGGCAGGCCTTTAGAGAAGTTGCTGGCGTTATCAATAGGATTGACGTTCCAGGTGACCTCGTCGCCTTCGCCAGCGGCTGTTGGAGCGTGTTCGCCAGTGTAGACGCCCACAACGCGATGGTGTGGATACGCTTTCTGAATAGTATGTACTACTGTCAGTTCGGCTCGGCTGGCGGTGTCGCGTACAAAGTCGGTGACATCGGATTGTTCAGATTTGATCAGGTCCAGGCGCTCTACAGCGCGAGCTACCTGCTCACCTGCGATACGGGCAGCTCGCAGGGCGATATTCAACATCGGTTGCATGTTGTGATGGTCTCAAAAGAGGTTAAGGGCAAGGGGCCTATTATAGCCGAGCTAATAGACTGCTGAACAGATGGCAATAGCTTTGCTACAATATGTCCCCTCAAAAAAGTGGATAGCGGGCTAATGCTGGAAAATATCACCATCATTCTGGTTAACACCACTCACCCGGGTAATATCGGTGGCGTGGCGCGAGCAATGAAAAACATGGGCCTGACAGACTTGCGTCTGGTTGAGCCAAAGGTGTTCCCAGATGGCGATGCGGTGGCGCGTGCTTCAGGCGCTACCGACCTGCTGGATAATGCTGGCGTTTTTAGCAGTCTGGCTGAGGCGCTGGCAGATTGCCAGTTAGTTGTTGGTACGAGCGCCCGTGAACGGCATATTCCCTGGCCGCTAATCAACCCGCGTGAGCTGGCAGCGATTACTGCGCCGTTATCGGGTAGTCAGAAAATTGCGATTGTATTTGGGCGTGAAGATCGTGGCCTGACCAATGAAGAGCTGCAGCTGTGTCATCACCATGTCAATATTCCTACCAATGAGGCCTTCAGCTCGCTGAACATTGCTGCCGCTGTGCAGGTCGTTACCTATGAACTGCGGATGGCGGCACTGGGGTTGGCGGAGTCAGCTGAGCGTCCGCAGTGGGGGACGGAGTGGGATATAGACCTGGCCAGCCATCACGAATTAGAGTTGCTGTTTGAGCACCTTGAAAAAGTTCTGGTGGATACGGAGTTCCTTGATCCGGAAAATCCACGTCAGTTGATGCCGCGTCTGCGGCGTCTGTTTATGCGTGCCGTTCCGGACAAAGTTGAAGTGAACGTTTTGCGCGGCATTCTGAGTACAATCGAAAAGAAAATAGATGACGGGCACTGATCCGTTGCCGGTGTTGCACGCTAAAAGATGTTAAACTTAGACATCTTTCGGGGTTGGGTTTAATCCCGACTAAAAAGGTTGGTTATATACTTGACTGTAATGGTCAAGAAAAGCATAATGCCGCGACATAACTCGCAGTTAGACGAGGAGCAGGTTTTATGCGACTAACAACAAAAGGCCGTTATGCAGTAACGGCTATGCTGGATCTGGCATTGCATGAAGGCAAGGGGCCGATCAGTCTGGCGGACATTTCTGAACGCCAGGGGATCTCGCTTTCTTACCTGGAGCAACTGTTTGCCAAGTTGCGCCGCAACGAACTGGTACGCAGTGTGCGTGGTCCAGGTGGCGGCTATCAGCTGAATCGTGAGAAAGGCGCGATTCCTGTTGCTGAGGTTATCGATGCGGTGAATGAATCCGTGGATGCCACCGGTTGTAATCGTAAGGGTGATTGTCAGGGCGGTGAAACCTGTCTGACGCATCATCTGTGGTGTGATCTAAGTGATCAGATCCATAATTTTTTAAGTGGTATCAGTCTGGCTGATCTTGTGGCGCGTAAAGATGTACGTGAGGTTGCGTTGCGTCAGGAGCAGAATCAGTCAGAACAGCTGATCGTGAGTTCGTCAGGACAGCCTGCAGCCAAAGCTGCGGTTTGATGTGAGGGTCGGAGATCGACAATGAATACACCAATTTACCTGGATTATTCCGCAACAACGCCGGTTGACCCGCGTGTTGCTGAGAAGATGATTGAGTGCCTGACAAAAGAGGGTAACTTCGGTAACCCTGCGTCCCGCTCTCACCTGTTTGGCTGGAAAGCAGAAGAGGCGGTTGAAGATGCACGTCGCCAGGTGGCAGACCTGCTAAACGCTGACCCACGCGAAATTGTCTGGACCTCCGGCGCGACAGAGTCTGACAACCTGGCGATTAAAGGTGTTGCTCACTTCTACCACAAGAAGGGCAAGCACATCATTACCTCCAAAATCGAGCACAAAGCCGTGCTGGATACCTGTCGCCAGCTGGAACGCGAAGGGTATGAAGTAACCTATCTGGATCCGACCTCTGAGGGCCTGATTGAGCCACAGATGGTTGCAGATGCGCTGCGTGAAGATACCATTCTGGTCTCTCTGATGCATGTGAACAACGAGATTGGTGTTATCACTGATATCGCTGCAATCGGCGAGCTGACCCGTGCTAATGGCACGCTGTTTCATGTTGATGCGGCGCAGAGTGCCGGTAAGGTTGAGATCGACCTGAAAAATACCAAGGTCGATCTGATGTCGCTGTCTGGCCATAAAATGTATGGCCCTAAAGGTGTTGGCGCGCTGTACGTTTGTCGTAAGCCTCGTGTTCGTCTGGAAGCTCAGATGCACGGTGGTGGTCACGAGCGTGGTATGCGTTCCGGCACGCTGGCAACGCACCAGCTGGTTGGCATGGGTGAAGCTGCCCGTATCGCCAAGGAAGAGATGATCGCTGAAACTGCTCATACTGTTGCGCTGCGTGACCGTTTGTGGGCGGGTGTCAGTGATATGGATGAAGTTTACATTAATGGCAGCGCTGAGCAGCGTGTGCCTGGTAACATGAACATCAGTTTTGCCTTTGTTGAAGGTGAGTCTCTGTTGATGTCACTGAAAGATCTGGCTGTATCTTCTGGTTCGGCCTGCACCTCTGCCAGTCTGGAGCCTTCGTACGTATTGCGTGCGCTGGGCCTGAATGACGAGATGGCGCATAGTTCGATCCGTTTTTCTGTTGGTCGTTTTACGACCGAAGAGGAAGTGGATTACGCCGTTAAACAGGTCCGTGAAGCGGTAGGCAAGCTGCGTGAGCTATCCCCATTGTGGGATATGTTTCAGGACGGTGTAGATCTGAGTAAAGTTGAGTGGGTTCACCACTAAGCGGCAGCCGAGTATTCGAGGAGATTTAGTTATGGCTTACAGCGAAAAAGTTATCGACCACTACGAAAATCCACGTAATGTTGGCAAAATGGATGCGCAGGATGCATCTGTTGGTACCGGCATGGTAGGTGCGCCTGCCTGTGGTGACGTTATGCGTCTACAGATCAAGGTAAGCGAAGAGGGTGTTATTGAAGATGCCAAATTCAAAACCTATGGCTGTGGCTCTGCAATTGCGTCCAGCTCTCTGGTTACTGAATGGGTGAAAGGGATGACGCTGGATCAGGCGGCTGAGTTGAAAAACTCTGAAATCGCCGAAGAGCTGGCGTTACCTCCAGTGAAAATTCACTGTTCAGTGCTCGCTGAAGACGCGATTAAAGCAGCGATCACCGACTATAAAGACAAGCAGAAGTAATTCGCCCGTCTTTTTATTCGGGCCGGGCACTTCCTTATGGGAGTGATCCGGCTTTACAGTATCAAGGCTACCTATCGGTAGTGTTATGCAGGATTGAAGTGCTATGGCCATTACAATGACCGACGCAGCAGCTGATCATATCGGCAAATTCCTTGAAAACCGTGGCAAAGGCGATTCTGTTCGTCTGGGTGTGCGCACCTCGGGTTGTTCCGGTATGGCCTATGTGCTGGAATTTGTGGATGAGGCTGAGGCGGAAGACGAGGTTTTTGAAGATCGCGGCGTTAAGATCGTAATTGACCCTAAAAGCCTGGTGTACCTCAATGGCACCGAACTGGATTTCGTTAAGGAAGGTCTTAACGAAGGCTTCAAGTTCAATAACCCGAATGTTCGCAATGAATGCGGCTGCGGTGAGAGCTTCAATATTTAACCTGCGATCAGAGTCTTATGATCGATATCAAACAGAATTACTTTGAGCTGCTGGCATTGCCGGTCAGCTTTCAGGTGGATGGGGTGCAGTTGTCTGCCCGCTACCGTGAGTTACAGAAAGTCCTTCACCCGGACCGTTTCGCGCACCTGTCGGAGCGTGAGCGTCGGCTGTCTGAGCAATATACTGCCTTTCTCAATGAAGCGCAGACCACTCTCAAATCACCACTCAAGCGTGCCCAGTATCTGCTGTATTTGCAGGGTTGGGATACCCTCAGCGAAACCAGCGTTACCATGGAGCCGACGTTCCTTATGCGACAGATGATGTTGCGTGAAGAGCTGGAAGAGGCGGGTAGCGCCGTAGACCCTGAGTCTGCGCTGGGCTCGCTGTCTGAAGAGGTGAGTGCTGAATTGCGTGGTCAGCGCCAGCAGTTTGAGGCGCAGTATATTGCCAGCGAATTTGACAGTGCTGCGGGCACGGTTCGAAAAATGCAGTTCCTTGAAAAACTGGTGCTGGAGATTGAAGCGCTGGAAGATGAGCTGCTTGACTGAGTTTAATGCCTGACTGCATCGTGCAGGCGGGCTGGATGTATTGACGGGTTTCAGATTACCACTATGGCGTTATTGCAGATTGCTGAGCCGGGGCAGAGTCCGGCACCTCATCAGCGCAAGCTGGCGGTAGGGATCGATCTTGGTACGACCAATTCACTGGTTGCTACTGTGAAAAGCGGCACTGCGCAGACGCTGCCAGACATCGACGGGGCGCATACATTGCCATCCGTTGTGCGCTACCAGGCGAGTGTTGAACCGTTGGTGGGTGAGGTGGCGCGCGTGCAGGCATCCAGCGATCCGCATAACACTGTGGTGTCAGTTAAGCGCCTGATGGGCCGCGGTGTTGCGGATGTTAAGTCGTTGACTGATGAGCTGCCGTATCGCTTTTCCGGTGATGAGGCGGGCATGCCGTTTATCGTCACTGACGCAGGCGAGAAGAGCCCGGTGCAGGTATCGGCAGACATTCTCAAGGTACTGGCTGAGCGTGCTGAAGCTTCGCTGGGTGGTGAGCTTAGCGGTGCGGTGATCACTGTGCCGGCGTATTTTGATGATGCGCAGCGTCAGGCCACTAAAGATGCGGCTACGCTGGCTAATATCAAGGTCCTGCGCCTGCTGAGTGAGCCAACCGCTGCGGCTGTGGCCTATGGTCTGGATGACGGCACTGACGGTGTTATTGCCGTTTATGATCTGGGTGGCGGCACGTTCGATATTTCAGTGCTTCGCCTCAATAAAGGTGTGTTCGAGGTGCTGGCTACTGGCGGTGACAGTGCGCTGGGCGGTGATGATTTTGATATGGCGCTGGCCCAGTGGTTCCGTGAGCAGTTGTCCCTGGAACAGGTGGATGCCTCTGCGTCCCGTTACCTGCTTGATCAGGCGCGGGCAGCGAAAGAAGCGCTTACCATGGCGTCGACCAGTGAAATTACACTGGATGTTGCCGGTCAGCAGTTATCGCTGCAGGTATCGCGTGAGCTGTTTGCACAGCTGACGGAAAAACTGGTTAGCCGCACCCTGCGGGTGACCCGCCGCACCCTGAAAGATGCAGACATCAGCATGGACGAGGTGCAGGAAATCGTCATGGTGGGCGGCTCGACCCGCATGCCGATTGTTCGCGAGCGAGTGGCTGAGCTGTTTGGTCGTGCGCCACATATAGATATTGATCCGGACCGGGTGGTTGCTATTGGTGCAGCGATGCAGGCGGATGTGCTGGCGGGGAATAAGCCGGATAGCGATATGCTGTTGCTGGATGTGATCCCGCTGTCGCTGGGGCTGGAAACGATGGGCGGCCTGGTGGAAAAAGTTATCCACCGCAATACTTCAATCCCCGTTGCCCGGGCGCAGGAATTCACCACCTATCAGGATGGTCAGACAGCGATGGTTATTCATGTGCTGCAGGGCGAGCGTGAGCTGGTCGATGATTGCCGCTCACTGGCGCGCTTTGTACTGCGTGGTATTCCACCGCTGGCGGCGGGTGCTGCCAAGATTCGAGTTGCTTTCCAGGTGGATGCTGATGGTCTGCTGAGTGTTGAAGCCAAAGAGTTATCCACCGGTGTTGAGAGTCGTATTCAGGTTAAGCCTTCCTACGGTCTGAGCGATGGTGAAATTGCCCAGATGCTGAAAGACTCCTACGGTAGTGCCCAGGATGATATGGACGCTCGTGCCCTGCGTGAAAAACAGGTTGAAGCGGACCGGTTACTGCATTCGCTGGAGCAGGCGCTGGCCACAGATGGTCAGGCGTTACTCAGTGATGATGAACGACAGGTGCTTGTCCGTGAGATGCAGCAGCTGGCTGAGCTGCGCAATAACGGTGATGCCCGTACCGTTGAAAAAGGTGTACAGCATCTGGCGAAAGTCAGTGATGAATTTGCCGCCCGTCGAATGGATCACAGTATCCGTAAGGCGTTGCGTGGCCAGAGTGTTGATGATATCGAGGAGAAAGGCTGATGCCGCAGATTATCTTTCTGCCCCATGAAGAGTTGTGCCCGGATGGCAAGGTAATTGAGGCGGAGTCAGGTATGACTGTCTGTGATGCTGCGCTAAAAAATGGCATTGAGATTGAGCACGCCTGTGAGAAGTCCTGTGCGTGTACCACCTGTCACATTATCGTCCGTGAAGGCTTTGCTTCGATGGAAGAGTCTGATGAGCTGGAAGACGATATGCTGGATAAGGCCTGGGGTCTTGAGCCTGAGTCACGACTGAGCTGTCAGTCAGTGGTGGGGGACGAAGATCTGGTGGTCGAAGTTCCACGCTACACTCTTAATCAGGTATCTGAGCGACATTGAGGAGTTGATGATGACGCTGAAGTGGATTGATGTGCAGGATATTGCGATTGAGCTGGCGGACAATCACCCGGATGTTGATCCGCTCACGATATCTTTTCCCGATCTGCGGGAGAAGGTGATGGCGCTACCTGATTTTGATGACGACCCCGAGCGCTGTGGCGAAAAAGTGCTGGAAGCGATCCAGATGACCTGGATTGAAGAGCGGGACTGAAGCTTGTCCCGGACGTTATTGATACCAAGCCCGGCCTGCCGGGCTTTTTATCGCCCTGTGAATAGCTGTTTTATACGGTCGCCATCACGTATAATCCCGCGATTAAATTTTTCGTATAAGCCCACTATTTGAGGATCTAAAGATCATGGCAATCGAACGTACGCTGTCTATCATCAAACCAGACGCAGTTGCTAAAAACGTAATCGGTCAGATCGCTACGCGCTTTGAAAACGCTGGCCTGAAAATCGTTAAAATGGAGATGAAGCAGCTGTCCCAGGCTGATGCTGAAGGTTTCTATACTGAGCACAAAGAGCGTCCTTTCTTCGCTGACTTGGTTGCATTCATGACTTCTGGTCCTGTTGTTGTGCAGGCGCTGGAAGGTGAAAATGCAATCGCGACTAACCGTGATCTGATGGGTGCAACTAACCCTAAAGAAGCGGCTGAAGGCACTATCCGTAGTGACTTTGCTGAGTCTATCGATGCAAACGCTGTACACGGTTCTGATTCTGCTGCCTCTGCTGAGCGTGAAATCGCTTACTTCTTCGGCGCATAATCGATCCGTTCGGGCTGCTGATTCAGGCAGCCCTTTCTAACATCCACAGGTATACAGACATCCATGAGTGAATCCACCACCAAAACCAACCTGCTTGGCATGTCCCCGGAAAAACTGGGTGACTTTTTTGAGACTATCGGCGAGAAGCGATTTCGTTCGACTCAGGTACTGAAATGGATTCATCAGTTCGGCGTCGATAACTTTGATGATATGACTAATATCAGTAAGGTTCTACGCCAGAAGCTCACGGATGCAGCAGAGATTCGTGAACCTGAAGTGATCATGCAGAAAACCTCCAAAGATGGCACCCGTAAATGGGTCATCAAAACGGAAGGTGGCTCCAGTGTGGAGATGGTGCTGATTCCTGATGGTGATCGTCGGACTCTCTGTGTTTCTTCTCAGGTTGGCTGCTCGCTGGATTGCAGCTTCTGTTCAACCGGGAAACAAGGGTTTAACCGCAATCTGACAGCGGCAGAAATTATTGGTCAGTTACGGATTGCGATTAAGTCTTACGGGCCATTTGACCCGTCAGGCGACCGTCGTGTCAGCAACGTTGTATTGATGGGTATGGGCGAGCCGCTGATGAACTTCAACAACGTGGTCGATGCGATCAAGTTGATGATGGAAGATAATGC
The DNA here is from genome assembly GCA_913057435.1 of uncultured Oceanospirillaceae bacterium. Classification (GTDB taxonomy): domain Bacteria; phylum Pseudomonadota; class Gammaproteobacteria; order Pseudomonadales; family Balneatricaceae; genus Marinobacterium_C. Next base: position 86,737 of record CAJXNY010000017.1, read on the forward strand.
CTACGGTCTGTCTAAACGACGGGTAACACTGTCAACGGCGGGTGTGGTGCCAGCGATTGATAAACTGGGTGAAGAGACCGATGTCTCGCTGGCGGTATCATTGCATGCCCCCAATGATGAATTGCGTAATCAGCTGGTGCCAGTCAATCAGCGTTACCCGATTAGCGAGCTGATTGATGCCTGTAACCGTTACCTGAGCAAGCTTAGTGATAAGCGTGTGATCACCATTGAGTATACATTGATGGCCGGTGTGAATGATCAGCCTGAACATGCGCGCCAGCTGGTTAAGTTGCTGCGCAAGTTACCATCAAAACTTAATCTGATACCGTTTAACCCCTTCCCTAATTCGGGCTATGAACGACCATCGGATGAAGCGATTGATACGTTTAAGCAGATTATGGTACGTGGTGGGGTACTGACAACGGTACGTCGTACCCGCGGCGATGATGTGGATGCGGCGTGTGGCCAGCTAGTCGGCCAAGTGGAAGATCGTACCCGTCGTAGCGCGAAGTATATTGCCCTGCAAGATGTGACGCCGGGTGCCAGTGCCGCCGAATAAGCGTATTGTTTTACCTGCAACCCGGTCTTGAACCGGGTTGTTAGTCTTATACAGTTACCATTGTCCGGCCTGGGTCAGTACATTTTCGACGCTGGCTGTGGTAGAAATGATACTCGTATACCAGCGTGTGCTGAGAGTGGCGATATGCATTCATACACTCGATGGTATCTATCAGATAGTCACTGCTCAGTGCCTGCCTGATCTTTCCAGTGTTTACCTGCATTAAAGGAGACAGCCCGTTGAGCACAGAGTCGATTGCGGACCAGCCCGAGGTTCAGCGCTTTCCCGGGGAACGGCTGCAAGCTGCACGCCTCGCTAAAGGTGTAACCGTCGAAAAGATCTCTTCCACCTTGCATCTCCCTGGCAGCTATATTCATGCGCTGGAGAATGGTGAGCTGGAAAAACTGCCGAGCATTGTGTTTGCCCGCGGTTATATTCGCTCATATTCTGCACTCGTGGATGTGGATGCGGATGTGTTTATAGGCTATCTGGATGCACTTTATGGCCAGAGCCAGAAGACCCGTTCAGTGCGTTCGGTCACTAAAGTTCGCCAGCAGGTCAAGGTTGGCCACCCGGTGGTTAAAACCTTTAGCTGGTTGCTAGGTGCGGTTGTAATCGCGGCATCCATCTGGTGGTGGAATACACAGAATTCGGTGATTGACCCCATGAGCCTGCTTAATGAAGTGGACAATGTGATCAGCGTAGAAACCAGCCAGGGCGATACCCTGGTGATTCCGCCACTGGATGACAGCGCACCCACAGAGTCGTCTGATGTTGTTGTAGATTCCAACCCTGAGGCGGTTGTATCGACAGGTCAGTCAGGTGCGCAGGCTGCTTCATCAACAGCTCAGGCGGATGCTACAGCAGGGTCTGTGGTTGATCACGAAGCTGTTGCTGCTGAAGCGGCAAGCAAGCAGGACCGTGCTGCAGCCCTGTCTCATCTGACGATGACGTTTGGTGGCGAATGCTGGGTGACAGTAAAAGATCGCGATGGAAAATCACTGTTCAATAACGTTCGTCGTCGTGGCGACGGCGTTGATGTGACGGGTGATGCACCTTTCAGCGTATTGCTGGGTGCCTCCAATGGCGTATCCACTTTCAAGTTTAATGGCGAAGATGTAGATCTTGGCCCCTTCAGCAAGAACAATGTCGCGCGGCTGACACTGCCGCTCGAGTAACCAGATACCAGGGTAATAACGTTGGCCAAGATTAAAGCCATTCGTGGAATGAACGATATCCTGCCGGAAGCAACACCAGTCTGGCAGTACCTTGAAACCACAGTTAAAGATGTCGTTGCTGCATACGGTTATAGTGAGATCCGCATGCCGTTGGTTGAGCAGACAGACCTGTTTAAGCGCTCAATTGGCGAAGTAACCGATATCGTTGAAAAAGAAATGTATACCTTCAAGGACCGCAATGACGAGAGTCTGACCTTGCGTCCAGAAGGCACTGCCAGTTGTGTAAGGGCCGGTGAGGAGCATGGCCTGCTCTACAACCAGACCCAGCGTCTGTGGTACACCGGACCTATGTTCCGTTACGAAAAACCACAGAAAGGCCGCTATCGTCAGTTCCATCAGATTGGTGTTGAGACCTTTGGTATGGCGTCGGCGGATATTGATGCCGAAGTCATCATGCTAAGCGCTCGCCTGTGGAAAGAACTGGGCATTCTGGATGCGGTAACGTTGCAGCTTAATTCTCTGGGTTCCAACGAGGCGCGGGCTGACTACCGTGCGGCGCTGGTTGAGTATCTTGACGCGCGTAAAGATCAGCTGGATGAAGACAGCGTACGTCGACTGGAGTCCAATCCACTGCGTATTCTGGATAGCAAAGACGAGAATACACAGGCGTTACTTGATCAGGCGCCGGTACTGAGTGATTACCTGGATGATGAATCCCGTGAGCACTTCAGTGAACTGTGTGCGATGCTCGATGCTGCGGGCATCCGCTATGAGCTGAACCCTCGTCTGGTACGTGGTCTGGATTATTACTGCAAAACGGTATTTGAGTGGGTAACCGATAAACTGGGGGCTCAGGGTACGGTATGTGCCGGCGGTCGTTACGATGGCCTGGTGAAGCAGCTTGGTGGTCGTCCAACGCCAGCAGTCGGCTTTGCCATGGGTATCGAACGCCTGATTTTATTGCTCGAGACGCTGGATGTCGTGCCATCATCTGTACGTCAGTCATTTGATGTTTATCTGGCTGCAGAGCATAAAGGTTTGCAGGGCCAGGTGATTGCGCTGGCTGAGCAACTGCGTGACGAGCTGCCAGGTTTACGGGTGCGGGTGCATTGTGCAGGGTTGAAAAATATCAGTGCTAAAGCCCGCCAGACTGGCGCGCCGATTGTTTTGCTGGTCAAAGCAACTGATGACAATCAGCTGGCAGGTGCGTTGTGGTGTGGTGAAGAGCCACGCTTTGATATAGCCCAGGCTGATTTGAGCCGTGAGATTAATGCCGTCTGGAACGCCTGACGGAAGCAGGATTACAGGAGTACAACGTGTCAGAGATGCGTACCGAAGAAGAACAGGTCCAGGCACTATCCGAGTGGTGGAAAGAAAACGGCAAATCCCTGTTGTTGGGGATAGCAATGGCGCTGGCGATTGTTATGGGCTGGAAAGCCTGGCAGCAGAACCAGCAGCGTAATGCTGAAAATGGCTCAGCACTCTATCAGAACCTCGTTGATGCGGTGGTGAATGTGGCCGGTGGCCAGGGCGGGGATGCTGCCCTGACAACGGCTCGTCACCTGGGGAATCAGCTGAAAGCTGATTTTGAAGGTGAAGCTTACGCTCGTTTTGCTGCGCTGCTGCTGGCGCGCGTCGCTGTGGATAAAGGTGAACTGGATACGGCACTGGGCGAGCTGGACTGGGTGTTGACCCATAAACCTGACGCTTCACAGAAGGTACTGGCAACGCTTCGTAAGGCGCGGGTTCTGGCCGCTCAAGATAAGGTTGACCAGGGGCTTGTACTGGTTACTGGACTCAATAGTGCTGAGTTTGCTGTCCAGATTGCCGAAGTGAAAGGCGATCTTTATCTTCAGCAGGGCGACCGTGACAAAGCGCGTGAAGCTTACGCTGTGGCGGCCAGTGAAGGGACTGAACAGCGCCCGTTACTGCGTATGAAGCTGGATGATCTGGCAGTCGAGGATAAGTAATGACTAAGCGCTGGCAGTTACCGCTGGTTCTGGCGGCTTCTTTGGCACTTTCCGGCTGTAGCTGGTTTGGAAGTGATGATGAAGTTAAGCCGAACCCACTGGTTGAGTTTGAAGCCGAGAAAAAAATTGAGCGCCTGTGGTCAGCCTCTGCAGGTGCCGGGTCAGGTAGTGCCTATCTGAACCTGTCTCCGGCGGTTGAAGGTGAACGGATCTTCGCTGTGGATGCCGAAGGCGAGGTGTTTGCGTTTGACCGTAATACTGGTGAACGGTTATGGCAGGCAGATCTGGATACACGCATCAGCGGCGGTACCGGTGCAGGTTATGGCGTGGCTGTTGTCGCAACGATCGACGGCTTTGTGGTCGCGCTGGATAGCGAAACTGGGAAAGAGCTATGGCGTACCGATGTGCGTGCTGAAGTGGTGTCACAGCCTCAGATCAATGAAGATCTGGTGGTTGTGCAGGCCATTAATGGCACGGCCAGTGCGCTGGACAGACTTACCGGTGAGCATCGCTGGACTTATGATGCACGGATACCGAATCTGACCTTGCGTGGTACCAGTAGCCCGATTGTGATTGGTAACGCCACTTTTGTTGGTTTTGCAAGTGGCAAGCTGGTCGCGCTGGATAATGCGACAGGCAATGAAATCTGGTCCCGTCGTGTTGCGCTGGCTAAAGGGCGTTCTGAGCTTGAGCGTATGGTGGATATTGATGGGCGAGCCTTGCTGCATGATCGTATCCTGTATGTGCCAAGCTACCAGGGGCGGTTGGCGGCCATTGATCCATTCAGTGCGCAGATCCTCTGGGCAGAAGAAATTTCAACGTTCCACAGCCTGGCTGAAGGGTATGGCAATATCTATGTCAGCGATAGCGATGATGCAGTGCAGGCGGTGGATCGTAACTCCAGTGCGAGTGTCTGGCGCCAGCCTGCATTGAGCAACCGTGCTATCAGTGCGCCAGTTGCGACGGCGTCTGAAGTACTGGTCGCTGACTTTGAAGGCTACCTGCATGCTATGTCGCAGCTGGATGGTCACTTCGTTGCTCGGTATAAATTTGATAGTTCAGGCGTATCGGGCGATATGCTGGCCGTCGATGATATAATCTACTTGCTCAGCAATGATGGTCAGCTAGAAGCGCTGACACTGAACTAAGCAGTAGCTGAAAGTTTCGGGCGGCTATTTACGCAAGTGAATAGCCGCCGTTTTCGTTTTAAAAGCAGGCCTCTCCAGGGTGAATAAATGCTTCCGGTAATAGCTCTTGTTGGTCGACCAAATGTCGGCAAATCCACACTCTTTAACCGTCTGACCAGAAGTCGTGATGCACTGGTAGCCGATTTACCAGGCCTGACGCGGGACCGTAAATACGGTGACGGTCGTATGGGTAATCACGATTACATTCTGATTGATACCGGTGGTATCACCGGTGATGAGGAAGGTATCGACCACGAGATGGCGAAGCAGTCGCTGCTGGCGATTGATGAAGCTGATATTGTTCTGTTTCTGGTAGATGGCCGTGCAGGTCTGAACCCTGCTGATGAGATGATTTCTGATCACTTGCGTCGCACAGGTAAAGGTTGTCACCTGGTGGTCAACAAGATTGATGGGGTTGACCCGGATGTTGCGATGGCTGATTTCTACGAGCTGGGTTTAAGTGAACCGCTGCCAATTGCTGCGGCTCATGGCCGTGGTGTACGTCACCTTATTGAAACGGTGCTGATGGAAGCGCTGGGGGATGCATATATTCCTGAAGGCGAGGAAGTGTATGAGGAAGAGCCCGAAGATGAAGAGGGTGGTATCCGCATCGCTATCGTTGGTCGCCCTAACGTTGGTAAATCAACGCTGGTAAACCGTATGCTTGGCGAAGAGCGAGTGGTGGTTTTTGACGAAGCGGGGACAACCCGTGACAGCATCTACATTCCATTTGAACGTGATGATCAGGAATACACTCTGATTGACACTGCCGGTATTCGTCGTCGTAAGAATATTACTGAAGCAGTGGAAAAATTCTCCATTGTTAAAGCGCTGCAGGCGATTAAAGATGCGAATGTTGTCATTCTTGTTATTGATGCCCATGACGGTGTGACCGAGCAGGACCTGCATATGCTTAGCTTTGTCATGGATGCAGGGCGGGCGCTGGTGGTTGCCTTCAATAAATGGGATGGCATGACCGGGGATGAAAAAGACGAGATTCGTCGTGAAATTGAGCGTCGGATGGAGTTTGCAGAGTTTGCTCGGTTCCATTACATATCAGCATTGCATGGCAGTGGCGTCGGTGATCTGTACCCGTCAGTGCATGAGGCTTATGACAGTGCGATGGCTAAATGGCCGACTAACCGCCTGACCCGTTTGCTGGAGGATATGGTAGCGGACCATCAGCCACCGATGGTCAATAGCCGCCGTATTAAGTTGCGCTATGCTCACCAGGGTGGTTCCAACCCACCGTTGATTGTGGTGCATGGTAACCAGACTAATTCGCTGCCAAACTCTTATAAGCGTTACCTTGAAAATAAGTTCATCAAGGTGCTGGGCATCAAGGGAACGCCGGTACGGTTTGAATTCCGTAGTGGTGATAACCCGTTTGAAGGTCGTGAGAATAAGCTGACAACCCGTCAGCTGGCGAAGAAAGAACGCTTCCGGGATCATATTAAAGATCTGAAAAAGCGCGCTCACAAACAGCGGAACAAGTAAATACTGCATGGCCATATAGACAAAGGCGCTCTCTGGAGCGTCTTTGTTGTTTCTGGCGGGCAGGGCAGTATTTCCATCTTTCTGTCATTTATTTCCCAAACCCTGTTGACCCCCACGCTCAGATGCGTAGAATGCGCATCCTCGCTTGAGAGAGCAGCCTTTAACGGCCCGCTCAGCAGGTTGAGAAAAGGTTGGTAACTTGTTGTTTTTCTTCTTGCTTTTAGCGCGTAGATGACGATAATAACCACCTCGCAAGTTCAGCGTTTGAT